>JAFEEF010000021.1:1908-240317 GCA_018241265.1 Pseudomonadota bacterium
GACGACGCGCACGGCCTGCTCGCGGGTCGGGGCGTGGCGGTCGAGGAACTGCTGGGAGCTGAGGTGGCTGCTGGTGCGGCCGGACATGAGGGCTGCGGTGAGCGCGTCCAACGCGTCCTTGTTGCGCAGCTTCAGCGCCACGGCGATGTGGATGCGCTCGGTCTCGGCCAAGGCGCCGCGGTCGCTGGCGATGGCGTAGGCCAGCGTGTGGGCCCGGGTCTGCGTGGCGACCCAGGAGCGCACCGGGGCGGGGGCGGCGGCGGTGGCGGGCTTGTCCTGGGCCGGACCTTGGGCGACGGACCCGAAGGCCGCCATGCACAGCGCCGCCGCGCAGGCGAGCCTCAAGGCTTGATGCTTTGCGGTTGATCTCACGGAAGGGGGACTCCATTGGGTTGGTTTCGGCTCGCTCGCGGTAGCGGGCGGCCAGCTCGACAGCCGTCGCAAGGCAAGCGTCGATCGTGTCGAACGCGGCCATCGAGGGCTGTGCACCGGCTCTCGCTCGGCTGCCTCGATGGGCATGCTTCTCGGTGCGAGGGCGATTGTGGTCGCGCCTCCGCGCATCGCGATACGAAAGTTCCCGAAGGCCGCCGCCCATGACGGTCGACCGTTACGTATCGGCTTGCCGGTGGCGCTGCAGCGGCCACGAATCGGCCGACATCGCAAGCGGACAAGCCCTGCGCGACGTGATCGAAGTCCGCGCCGACCGGCTCGCTGAAGGGCCGCCGCGCACCGCAGGCCGGCTTGCCGTGCCCGGAGAGGCGGCGCTGCACCACCGTGGCCGGCTGCAGCGGCTTACCCTTGTTACCGGCGACGCGGCGGGCTCACCCCGGCGTCGGCATCGTCGTGCCGCAGTTCCAGCACTGCTCGAACGGCCCGTCGATCAGCTCGTGGCAATGCGGGCAGCGCCAACGTCTGTGCAATGGATGGCGCAGCTCCTGCAGCAGGGTGCGCGCGTGCTCGAGCTGGTCGGCATCCTGCACCCACAGCTCGGGCAGGGTCTGGTCGACCGGCACTTCGCCGGCGATGCTGCTGGCGTATTGGCGCTGCACGGTCGTCGGCACGCCGGCCTGGTTGAGCAGATCGGCCCAGAGCGTGGCGAGGGCGAGGTTGGGGGCAGTGGTGAGGCGCTTCATGACGACAGGGGGCGGCGTGCAGCCGCGCATCGATGCTGGCACGATAGCGGCCCCGGGCGCGACGCGCCACATCCGACACCCGCACCACGGAGACGCCACGATGACCGCAACCACCAGCAGCCCGACGATACGCATCGACAAGCCGGGCGGCGCCGAGGAGATGAAGCTCGTCGACCTGCCGATAGGCGAACCCGGCCCGGGCGAGATCCGCATCCGCCACCATGCCTGCGGTCTCAACTTCATCGATGTCTATCAGCGTACCGGCCTCTATCCGTTTCCGATGCCGTTGACGCTGGGCATGGAAGCCGCCGGCGAGATCGAGGCGGTCGGCGCCGGCGTCACGCACCTGAAAGCGGGCGACCGCGCGGCCTATTGCAGCGGGCCGCCGGGCTCGTATGCGCTGGCGCGCGTGATGCCGGCGAAGAACGTCGTGAAGCTGCCCGATTCGATCGCCTACGACACCGCCGCGGCGATGATGCTGAAGGGCCTGACCGCGCAATACCTGCTGAAGAAGACCTTGCCGCAGGGCGGCCTGCAGGCCGGCGACTTCGTCGTCTTTCACGCCGCTGCCGGCGGTGTCGGGCTGATCGCCTGCCAGTGGGCCAGGGCGCTCGGCTACCGGCTCATCGGCACGGCCGGCTCGGACGAGAAGTGTGCGCTGGCGCGCGAGCATGGCGCGGCGCACACGATCAACTACCGCACCGAAGACTTCGTCGCGCGCGTCAAGGAGATCACCGGCGGGCAGGGCGTGAAGGTGGTCTACGACTCCGTCGGCAAGGACACCTTCGAGCGCTCGCTCGATTGCCTGAAGCCGTTCGGCCTGATGGCGTGCTTCGGCAGCTCGTCGGGGCCGGTGCCGCCGTTCAACGTGGGGACGCTCGCGGCCAAGGGCTCGCTCTACCTCACGCGCGCGACCTTGTTCTCGCACTTGTCTTCGCAGGAAGCGACCGATGCGATGGCCGCGGACCTGTTCGACGTCGTCGGCTCGGGCAAGGTCAGGATCCGCATCGACCAGCGCTATCCGCTCGCCGAAGCGGCGCAGGCGCACCGTGACCTCGAGGCGCGCAAGACGACCGGCTGCACGATCCTGGTCCCGTGATGTACACGCTCTACGGCAGCCGCGGTTCGGGCTCGGCCGCGGTCGAGGCGGCGCTGGTCGTCGCCGGCGTGCCTTGGCAGGGCGTCGAGGCCGCATCATGGGAGGCGTCGGAAGGGCTGGAGGCGCTGAAGCGCATCAACCCGCTGGCGCAGATCCCGACCTTGGTATCCCCCGGCGGCGACGTGCTGACCGAGAGCGCCGCGATCCTGATCGCGCTCGGCCTCGCGCATCCCGAGTCGGGCCTGCTGTCAACCGATGCTGCCGCGCGCGACCGCTCGGTCCGCGGTCTGGTCTACATCGCCGCCAACTGCTATGCGGCGATCGGCGTGATCGACTATCCGGAACGGTGGTGCACGAGCGATGACAAGGCCGTGCTGGACATGGTGCGCAAGGGGACGCGGCAGCGCTTGCACGAGCTGTGGGAGCGCTTTGCCGACCAGTTTCCCGCCGCGCCGTGGCTCGGCGGCGAGCGGCTCGGTGCGCTCGATCTGCTGGCGTCGGTGGTGTCGCGCTGGAGCGGCACGCGGCCGCATCTTGCCGCGGCTCGGCCCGACTTCCACGCGCTGCTGCAGCGGATCGATCACGCGCCTTCGGTGGCGGCCGTGTTCGACCGGCACTGGCCGCCGCGAGGCTAACCGCGCCGCACCCGCCGCAGCTCGTCGAGGATCAGCAGCACCGCGCCGACCGTGATCGCGCTGTCGGCGGCGTTGAACGCCGGGAAGTACGAACTGCCCCAGTGCACCTGGAGGAAGTCGACCACGTAGCCGTGGATCAGCCGGTCGATCACGTTGCCGAGCGCGCCGCCGAGGATGAACGAGAGCGCCAGGCAGAACAGCTTCTGTCCGCTGTGACGGCGCAGCATCCAGACGATGAAGATCGCCGCGGCACCGCCGAGGCCGACGAAGAACCAGCGCTGCCAGCCGGTCGCGCCGGCGAGGAACGAGAACGCGGCGCCGCGGTTGTGGGCGCGCACGATGTCGAAGAACGCCGTCACCGTATGGATGCCGTTCGGCTCGAACAGGCCGAGGATCAGGGTCTTCGTGAGCTGGTCGAGCAGGATCACGATCAGCGCGACGCCCAGCCAGGGCAGCAGCGAACCGCTGCCGGTCTTCTTGGTGGCCATGAGATGAGGCAGTGCGGGTTCAGAACCTGTGAACTAAATACACGACTCGGAACGCTCAGCAGGTTCTGAGCGACTCGCCTGCGCTGCGCAATTTCATAGGCGCCTCGCTCCGGCGACTCAGGCCACGGTGCGGACTTCGCCGCTGCCGTAGAGGTTGCTGGTGCAGCGGCCGCAGATGGTCGGATGCGCCGCATCGACGCCGAGGTCGGTGCGGTAGTGCCAGCAGCGCTCGCACTTGGTCGCGCTGCTCGCCGCCACCGTCACGCTCTCGGCGCTCGGATCGGGCAACGGCTCGAGCAGGCGCGCGGCCGACACGATCAGCACGTACTTCAGCTCCTCGCCCAGGGTCGCGAGCAGCGCGTGGTCCGCTTCGGGCAGCGCGAGCTCGACGTTGGCCTGCAGCGACGAGCCGACCTTGCCCTCGGCGCGCAGGTCTTCAACGAAGCGGTTGACGACGCTGCGCACCTCGCGGATGCGCTGCCACTTGGCGAGCAGCGCATCGTCGGTCCAGGTGCCGACGTCGGCGTAGGTCTCGATGAAGATCGAGGTCTGCTTCTCCGGAGCCAGCACCTTCCATGCTTCCTCGGCGGTGAAGCTCAGGAACGGCGCCATCCAGCGCAGCATCGCATGGGCGAGCTGCCACAGCGCGGTCTGTGCGCTGCGCCGCGCGAGCGACTTCGGTGCGGTCGTGTAGAGCCGGTCCTTCAGCACGTCGAGGTAGAACGCACCGAGGTCTTCCGAGCAGAACACCTGCAGCTTGGCGACCACCGGATGGAACTCGTAGCGCTCGTAGTGCGCCAGCACCTCGCGCTGGAACGCCGCGGCGCGCGCCAGCATCCAGCGGTCGATCTCCAGCATGCCGGCATGCGGCACCGCATCGGCCGCGTGATCGAAGTCGCTGGTGTTGGCGAGCAGGAAGCGCAACGTGTTGCGGATGCGCCGATACGAGTCGACGACGCGAGCGAGGATCTTGTCGTCGATCGCGAGGTCGCTCGAATAGTCGGTCGCGGCGCACCACAGCCGCAGGATCTCGCCGCCGTACTTCTGCGCCGAGTCCTTCAGCGTCATGTAGTTGCCGAGGCTCTTGCTCATCTTGCGCCCCGAGCCGTCGACCGTGAAGCCGTGCGTCAGGAGGCCGCGGTACGGCGCATGGCCTTCGACCGCGCAGGCGATCAGCAGCGACGAGTGGAACCAGCCGCGGTGCTGGTCGTGGCCTTCGAGGTAGAGATCGGCCTCCGGGCCGTTCTCGGTGGTGACGGCGGGATGCGAGCCGCGCAGCACGTGCGCGAAGGTCGAGCCCGAGTCGAACCAGACATCGAGGATGTCGTTGCTCTTCGCGTAGTCGCGCCCGTCCTCGGCGCCGAGCACGTCCTCGGCCGTCAGGCGCGACCACGCTTCGACGCCGCCTTCCTCGATGATGGCGGCGGCGCGGTCGATCAGCGCGAGCGTGTCGGGATGCAGCTCGCCGGTCACCTTGTGCAGGAAGAACGGCAGCGGCACGCCCCAGCTCCGTTGCCGGCTGATGCACCAGTCGGGCCGGTGCGCGATCATGTCGTGCAGCCGCGCGCGGCCGTTCTCCGGATAGAAGCTCGTCCGGCCGATCGCGTCGAGCGCGGTCTCGCGCAGGGTCCGCGACGCCGGGTCGGTCGCGAACACGCCGGTGCCTTGGTCCATGCGGATGAACCATTGCGCGGCGGCGCGGTAGATCACCGGCGACTTGTGGCGCCAGCAGTGCGGATAGCTGTGCGTGAGCTTGCCGCTCGCGAGCAGCCGGTCGGCCTGGCGCAGACGGTCGGCCACCGCGGCATTCGCCTTCCAGATGTTCATGCCGCCGAACAGCGGCAACCGGTCCTCGTAGTGGCCGTTGCCCTGCACCGGGTTCAGGATGTCGTCGACCGCCAGGCCGTGCTCGCGGCAGGAGTTGTAGTCCTCGATGCCGTAGGCCGGTGCCGAGTGGACGATGCCGGTGCCGTCGGTCGCGGTCGCGTAGTCGGCCAGGTAGACCGGCGACAGCCGGTCGTAGCCCGGATCGAGCGCGGCGAGCGGATGGCGGAACTGCAGCCCGCCGAGCGCCTTGCCCTGCGTCGTCGCGATCACCGTGCCTTCGAGGCCGTAGCGCTGCAGGCAGGCCTCGACCAGCGCGCCGGCGAGGATCAGCAGGCCGCGTTCGGTGTCGACCAGCGCGTATTCGAGGTCGGGGTTGACGTTGAGCGCCTGGTTCGCCGGGATCGTCCACGCGGTCGTCGTCCAGATGACGATGAAGGCTTCCTTCGCGAGCGACGGCAGGCCGAACGCCTGCGCGAGTTGGGCGGGCTCGGCAGCCGGGAACGCGACGTCGACCGTCTGCGACTGCCGGTCGGCGTATTCGATCTCGAGCTCGGCGAGCGACGACCGGCAGTCGAAGCACCAGTACACCGGCTTCAGGCCGCGGTAGACGAAGCCGCGCTCGATGACGCGCTTGAGGACGCGGATCTCGCCGGCCTCGTTGCCGTAGTCCATCGTCAGGTACGGATGGTCCCAGTCGCCGAGCACGCCGAGCCGCTTGAAGTCCGCCATCTGCTGCGCGATCTGCTCGGTCGCGTAGGCGCGGCTCTTGGCCTGCATGTCGGCGCGGCTGAGGTTGCGGCCGTAGGTCTTCTCGACCTGGTTCTCGATCGGCAGGCCGTGGCAGTCCCAGCCCGGCGTGTAGCGCGCGTCGAAGCCGGCGAGCTGGCGCGCCTTGACGATCATGTCCTTCAGGATCTTGTTGGCGCCGTGGCCGACGTGGAGCTGGCCGTTGGCGTACGGCGGGCCGTCGTGCAGCACGAAGAGCGGACGGCCGTGGCGCGCGTCGCGCAGCTGCTTGTAGACGCCTTCGTCGCTCCATTGCTGGACCCAGCCCGGCTCGCGCTTGGGCAGGTCGCCGCGCATCGGGAACGGCGTGTCGGGCAGGTTCAGCGTCGCGCGGTAGTCGGCGGCGTCGCTGGACGCGGGGGTGGGAGTGGTCGTCGAGGCCATGGTGATCGGTGCGGACGAGGTCGGATCGAAACGTGCACGTCGTGCCTGCGGCGCGGGTCGGTCCGCGGGTCAGGCCGGGTCTCCGCCGGCGGCGGAGCGTGCGCTGGGATAGGGCGGGCGCTGCGCGGGCAGCGCTAAATTCGATCGCGCGTCGTCTGCCGACGCGTGCGGTGGTGCAGCGATGCCGGGTCGCGCAGGAAGGGGTGCGAGGTCTTCACCGGCGTGATTTTATGCCGGGCGCGGCGGCACGCGCCTCGCAGGGCCGCAACCGTCAGGCGCCAGGCGGCGCGCCGTAGGTCGCCGCTTCGGTCCAGCCGAGTGCGGCCATGTCCGCGACCCGGTAGGGCGCGTCGCTCGGCATCAGGAACTCGTCGAGCTGCGGCGGCTCGACCGCGGTCGACGACAGCATCGCATGGGCCTGGCCGCGATGGTGGATCTGGTGCATGAACAGGTGCGACAGCACGTGCGCGGCGAGATCGTGCTGCACCTTGCCGTTGCCGCGGTCCATCGCGATCTCGGCGGCACAGCCGGCGGCGTCGAGGCGATCGCACCAGGCGATCAGGCGCTCGTCGCTGGTCCGCTGGCGCGCCGCCAGCGTGGCGACGTCGTCGGCCGGCTCGAAGCGGCCGTACTCGGCCGGCAGGGCGGGGTCGGCATGCAGCGAGCCGATGTAGTACTCGTCGACCGCCAGCAGGTGGTTCAGGGTTGCGGCGAGGCTCGGGAAGAAACTCGTGCGCGGCGCATGGATGCATCGCGCGTCAGGTCCGCCATCGCGGTGTGCAGCCGATGGTTCGCCAGGCGGTTGGCGCGTGCCTGGATGCGGAGGATCGTGGGCAGGTCCATGGCGGCGCAGCATACGTCGCCAGCGACGCACGCAGCGGCAAGGCCTGCCTGTGTCGTCAGTCTTCTTCTTCAGGCGGCGCGACGACCTCGACCTTCAGCCGGTCCGGGTCTTCGCAAAAGAGCGCGTAGTAGCCCGGCCCGCCTGCATACGGATAGCGGTCGGCGTACAGCGTCGTGTAACCGGCGCCCGCAACCCATTGCGCCAGCTCGTCGACCTGGGCGCGCGATGCCGCGTGAAAGGCGAGATGGTTCAACCCGATGCGACGGCGGTGGTAGCCCGCAGCGAGATGTTCGGCCGGCGCCTGCACGAAGCAGAGGTAGGCGTCGCCGTGCAAGTACGACACGCCTTCGGACCAGCGCTGCGATTCGTGGTAGCCCAGGCGCTGCAGCAGCGGCGTCCAGAAGGCGAGCGAACGCGCGAGGTCGGAGACGTAGAGCTCGACGTGGTGCAGCATGTGCGTCCTCGCGACTCAATGCTCCTCGTCGCGCGCTGCCGTCTCGACGGACTTGCCGCCCCGCCGCTCGCTCCACCAGGCCCGCGCCCGCGCCGTATCCGCCGCAATCCCCGCCTGCAACGCCTCCAGGCTCGGATAGCGCAACTCGTCGTGCAGCTTCTCGAGCAGCTCGACGCGCACGACCCGGCCATAGGCGCCTTCCGGGCCGAGCGCCGCGGGCCATTCGAGGCAATGCGTCTCGAGCAGCACGCGGCCGGCGTTGACGTCGTTCGGGTTCAGCGACGGCCGCACGCCCAGATTCGCGACGCCAGGCAGCGGCGCATCCGCGAGACCATGCACCTGCACGACGAAGATGCCGCTGGCCGCCGGCTTCCAGTGCTTGAAGCGCAGGTTCAACGTGCGGAAGCCGTCGCCGCGCCCGGGCGCCGACGCGCCGAGCTCGCGCCCCAGATGACGGCCGTGCACCACATGGCCGCTGATCGCATACGGCCGGCCGAGCAGGGTCGCGACGCCCGCCATGTCGCCGCGCGCCAGCGCATCGCGCACGGCCGAGCTCGAGACGCGCAGCCCGCGCACTTCGTAGCTGTTCATGCGCGCGACGTCGAAGCCGGCCGCCGGCCCGGCCGCATCGAGCATCGCGTAGTCGCCGGCGCGCTTGGCGCCGAAGCGGAAGTCGTCGCCGACCAGCACGTAGCGTGCGCCCAGGCCGCACGCCAGCGCGTCGTCGATGAAGGCCTGCGGCGTCTGCGCCGCGAAGCGCGCATCGAAGCGCAGCACCACGGTCTGGTCGATGCCGCAGGCGGCCAGCTCGCTCAGCTTGTCGCGCAAGGTTGCGACGCGCGCCGGCGCGAGCTCGGGCTTGCAGGCGAGGGCCGCGAAGTAGTCGCGCGGATGCGGTTCGAACGTGACGACGCACGAAGGAAGCCGGCGATGCCGCGCCTCCGAGCGCAGCAGCGCCAGCATGGCCTGATGGCCGCGATGCACGCCGTCGAAGTTGCCGATGGTCAGCGCGCACGCCCGCGCGATGCCTGGATGATGGAAGCCGCGGAAGACCTGCATGCGGCCGATTATCGCGAGGCCGATCGTCGCGAGGCGTGGGGTGCCGGAGCGGACGGCGCCGTCAGTCGGCTGCTTCGGCGCGCGCCTGACGCAGCCGACGGTAGACCAGGCCGCGCGAGACACCCAGCGTGCGGGCCGCGCGTGCGACGTTGCCGTTGCAGGCCGCCACGGTCCGCTCGATCAGGTGACGGTCGGAGTCGCGCAGCGTCACCGCGTCGGCGGACGACGTCGCGCGCGACGCGCCGGATGCCGCCGTGCCCAGCCGATAGACATGGGCGGCGCCGTCGCGTGCCTGCATGCGGGCGATCAGCCAGACGTTGAGTCCGCTGGGCAGACGCTGCAGGCTGGGCTCCGGACGTCGTGTGAGCGCGGCCAGCGCCCGCATGTCCAGCCCCAGCAGATCGGCCGCCTGCCGCACGGCGTCCGGACCGGCGATGCCCAGCAGCCGCGCCGCCGCGCCGTTGATCCACGCCGCGCGGCCGTCCGGCGCGATGCCGACCAGCCCTTCCATCGGCGTGCCGAGCAGGCCCGGCGCGGTCTGCAGGTGCACGACGATGTGCTCGGCCGACTGGGCGCGCAGCAGCCGGTTCTCGATCGCGGTCGCATGCATGCCGACGACCGCCGCCGCATCGAAGCCGAACGGTCGCGATTCGACCGATACGTCGAGCACGCCGGCGACGTGCCCGTGCACGTCGCGGATCGGCGCGGCCGCGCAGTGCACGACGCGCATGCAGCCGAAGTAGTGCTCGCCGCCGAGCACGACGCTCGCCTCGCCGGTGCGCGCCGAGACGCCCGGCGCGTTGGTGCCGATCTGCTCTTCGGACAGGTTCACGCCGACCCGCCCGGCGAGCGGCAGCAGGACCTCGTCGCTGCGGCTGCTCGGCTGCGCGACATGCACGACGACCCCGTCCGGGTCGGTGAGGATCACGGTGCACGACGTGCCGGCCAGCGTCGATTCGAGCTGGCTCAGTTCGCTGGCCGCGCTTTCGATCAGCAGCCGGCTCCTGGCGAGCGCCGAATGCACGCGGCTCGGCGTGACGGGATCGAAGCTCACCGCTTCGCCCGGTGCGCGATGCGCCTGCATGCAGCGCGACCACGACTGGATCACGCTCTCGCCGACCAGGCCGGACGGCCGCACGCCTTCCTCGAAGAAGCGCTCGCGCGCCAGCGCGAGGCGCTGCTCCGGGGTCGAGAAGAACAGCTGCGGCGGCAGCGGCGGCGTCGAACGGGACGGATGCATGCGTCGCTCTCCTTTTGTCCTCTCGAACGGGGCCGCGATCAGAAGCTGACGCTGCCCGACAGTCCCACCAGCCAGGTGCGGCCCGGCGCCGGCTCGAAGTAGCGGCCGTTGCCTTCGTTGACGATCACCGAGCCGGCGTACTTGCGGTCGAACAGGTTGTCGATGCGCGCAAAGCCGCTCAGGTCCCAATGGGCGATCTTCGCCACGTAGCCGCCGTTCAGGCTTGCGATCGCATAGCCCGGCGCGGCGTCGCTGTTCAGGTCGTTGACGTAGACGCGGCTCACGCTGCGTGCCTCCATGCCGCCGCGCCAGCCCTGCGGCGGCGCCCATCCGAGCGACGCATAGAAGGCGTTGCGCGCCAGGCCCGGTATGCGGTTGCCCGACGCGATCGCGACGGTCGGCGTCGTGCAGGGCGTCGCGGTGCAGGTCAGGAAGCCGTCGCGGTAGATCGCGGCTAGCCAGGTGTAGGCGGCCTGCGCATGCAGGTTCTCGAACCACTGGCGCGACCACGACAGCTCGATGCCGGTGCGCCGCGTCGAGCCGGCGTTCTGGTAGGTCGAGCGGCCGCCGGAGTTGGTCAGCGTGACGATCTCGTTGCTGGTGCGTGTCTCGAACAGCGCGAGGTTCAACTGGCCGATCGCTTCATAGCGCGTCTTGATGCCGGCCTCGACGCTGTTGCTGCGGGCCGGCTGCAGGCCGAAGTTGAGGCCGGTCTGGCCGTTCGGCCGGTAGGCGAGTTCGTTCAAGGTCGGCGTCTCGAAGCCCTTGCCGGCCGTGGCGTACAGGTGCACGTCGGGGCTGGCCGCGAACAGGATGCCGGCCACCGGCAGGGTCGCGCCGTAGTCGGCCGCGCCGCTGTCGTCGCCGTTCTTGCCGACGATGTAGTGGTCGGTCGACGTGAAGCTCACCTTGCTGTGGCGCACGCCGGCGTCGATGGTCCAGGCCGGCGCCGGCTGCCAGGACGCCTGGGCGTACTGGTCGAAGTCGTAGACCTTGTTGGTCTCGTCGCGCCGCAGCGCACCTTGGACGCCGAGCGTGTCGTCGATGAAGTTCTGGTAGCCGTGGCGGTGCTCGTCGAGGTTGTCGTAGGCGAGGCCGGCGATGAAGGTGAAGGGGCCGCCGGCGAGCGTGGTCTTCGCGGTCCAGCGCAGGTCGGTGCCCTGGTAGTCGCGGCCCAGCGCGATCACGCCGCCGGGGTTCAGCGGGTTGCCCTGCGTCGCGACCGGAATCGACTGGAACTGCTGGGTGTTGCGGTGGCCGTCGTAGACCATCGCGCGGATCGAGTTGACGGCGTCGAAGCGCCGCTCGTAGATCAGCCCGGCCTGCGTCTGGTCGACGGTCTTGCGGGTGTTGAAGTTGGTCGCCGACGGGTCGACGCCGCGCGGGTTCGTGTCGTACTGGGCACGCGACAGGCCGAGCGGATCCTGCGCTTCGGGCAGCGCGACGCTGTTGACGACCAGCGTCAGCTTGCTCGCATCGTCGGGCCGCCAGGTGAACTTGGCATTGCCGATGTTGCGCTCGGCGGCGCTGTGGTCGCGGTAGCCGTCGGTGTAGAAATGGCTCGCGCTGCCGAGGTAGCTGAACGCCCCTGCGCTGCCGCCGAAGCGGACGTTCGTGCGCCACGTGCCGTTGCTGCCGCCGGCCGCGCCGAAGCCGACGGTCGGCGGGCCGCTGCCTTCTTCGGTGAAGACCTGGATCACGCCGCCCGACGAATTGCCGTAGAGCGCCGAGAACGGGCCGCGCAGCACCTCGATGCGATCGGTCGACGACAGGTCGACGTTCGAGATCTGGCCCTGGCCGTCGGGCAGGGTCGCGGGGATGCCATCGACGTAGAGCCGCACGCCTCGGATGCCGAAGGTCGAGCGCGCGCCGAAGCCGCGCACCGAGATCTGCACGTCCTGCGCATAGTTCTGCCGGTCGCGTGCGGCGAGGCCGGGAACGCTGCCCAGGCTTTCGGAGATGTTGACCTGCAGCTTGCCGTCGCGGATCGTGTCGCTGCCGACCGCATCGATCGACGCCGGCACGTCGAACGGCGCGGCCTCGGTGCGCGTGGCCGTCACGACGACGGGCTGCAGGGTCGCGGTCGCGTTGTCGCTGCTCTGCGCCCAGGCGCCGCCGGCACACAGCAGCGCCAGCGGTAACGTACGACGAAAGGCGGCAGGTGCAACAGCGATCGGGCCACGCGGCATCTCGTCGTCTCCTCGTCGAATGCAAACCAGCCCCGGGGGCCGGACTAGCCCCCGGGGCTGGTAGACCGCAGTCTAGTGCAGCGTTCGACCCTGTGCGGCACTGAATAAAACCGATGGATTTGTCGTCGTGGCTAGGCGCAAACCGCAGCGATACCCGAAGGTATCGCGAGGATATGCAACGACGCCACGGCGGCAAAGACGCGGTTTGATGTGCCGCACAGTGTCGAACGCTGCACCAGCGACTCACGCCGGCGATTGAAGCCGATCGCGCAGCGGCAGCTCGCGGATGCGCTTGCCGGTCGCCGCGTTGATCGCGTTGTAGAGCGCCGGCGCCACCACCGGCACGCCCGGCTCGCCGACGCCGCCGAGCGGCATGTCGTACGAGGCCGACGGCACGAAGTGCACGTGGATCTCCTTCGGCGCCATGTTCATCCGCGCGACCTGGAACTGGTGGAAGTTGTCCTGCTGCGCGCGGCCGTTCTTGAACGTGATTTCGCTGACCACCGCCTGGCTCAGCCCCATCACGCAGGCGCCCTCGATCTGCGAGCGCACGCGGTCCGGGTTGACCATCGGCCCGCAGTCGACCGCGACGTCGATGCGCGGCACGACGATGCCGCCGTCGTTCGTCACCACCACCTCGATCACCGCGGCCATGTAGGTCACGAAGCTGTAGTGCGCCGCCAGGCCGATGCCCTGGCCCTTCGGCATCTTCTTGCCCCAGCCGGCCTCGGCCGTCACGCGCTCGACGACCTTGCGCAGCCGCCCGGTGTTGATCGGGTAGCGCTCGGGCGATTCGCCGTGGTTCCACGGCTCGCCGATCTTCGTCGGGTCGATCAGCCGGTCGGGCCCGAGCAGCTCGAGCAGGAAGTCGCGATGGTCCTTGCCCTGCGCCTGCGCCAGTTCGGCGATGAACGACTGCGACGCGAACGCATGCTGGATGTTGTTCACCGAACGCAGCCAGCCGATGCGCGCATGCGCGGTCGCCTCCGGGTTCTCGATCCGCACGTTCGGTATCGCGTACGGCAGGCCGGTCAGGCCGAGGCCCAACTCGAACGGCGCGAGCGTCTTCGGATCGGGCGCGAAGATCGACACGATGGTCGGCTCCGCCGTGCGGTGCAGCCAGGCGTCGACCTTGCCGTTGGCGTCGAACCCGGCCTCGAGGTGCTGCGCGCAGACGGTGTGGAAGTAGTCGTGGTGCAGGTCGTCCTCGCGCGTCCACGTCACCTTCACCGGCTGGCCATCCATCGCCTGCGACAACAGCGCCGACTCGACGACGTAGTCGCACTTCGACTTGCGGCCGAAGCCGCCGCCGAGCAAGGTGACGTTGATGGTGACGTTCTCGGGCGGCAGGTTCAGGCGCTTGGCGACATGGTCGCGCGCCGCCTGCGGCGACTGCGTGCAGGTCCAGACCTCGCACTTGCCGCCCGCGATGCGCGCGGTGGAGGCCGGCGGCTCCATCGTCGCGTGCGCGAAGTGCGGCACGTAGTAGTTGGCCTCCAGCCGCTTGGCGGCCTTCGACAGCGCGGCATAGGTGTCGCCCTGATTGCGCACTTCCTTGCCGCCGGTCTTCAGCACCGCGGCCTCGAGCTCGCTGCGGAACGCCACCGAGTCGTAGCTGCCATGCGCGCCGTCGTCCCACTCGATCTTCAGCGCGCCGCGGCCCTTGATCGCGGCCCAGGTGTCCTTCGCGATCACCGCGACGCCGCCGATCGGCTGGAACTCCGAAGGCGGCGGCGTGCCGTCGAGCTGCACGATCTTGACGACGCCCGGCACCTGCATCGCCGCGGCGCTGTCCACCCTCTTCACCTTGCCGCCGAGCACCGGCGGCCGCGCGATCACCGCATAGAGCTGGCCGGGCAGCCGCGTGTCGATGCCGTAGCGGCTCTTGCCGGTGGCGATGACCTCGCCGTCGACGATGGTCGAATCGAGCTTGCCGATGTAGCGGTACTGCGCCGGATCCTTGAACTTCAGCGTATCGCGCGGCGGCACGTCGAGCTTGGCCGCGGCGAGCGCGAGCGCGCCATAGCCGAGCGACTTGCCGCTCTTCTTGTGCGTGACCTTGTGGTTCTTCGCCTCGACCTGATCGACCGGCACGTTCCACTGGTTGGCGGCGGCCTGCTCGAGCATCATGCGGGCGGCCGCGCCGCAGCGGCGCATCGGATCGAACCAGTGGCGCGTGCTGCGCGACCCGTCGGTGTCCTGGTTGCCGTACTTCTCCTCGTTGCCGATCGCCTGCACGACCTTGACGCGCCTCATGTCGCATTCGAGCTCGTCGGCGACGATGCGCGGCATGCTGGTGCGCACGCCCTGGCCCATCTCGGAGCGGTGCACGATGATGGACACGGTGCCGTCGGGCGCGATCGAGACGAAGGTCTTCGGGCTGTCCTGGATGCCGTGCGGCATGCCGTCGCCGCCGTACTTCACCGGCTCGTCGGCGCCGAAGGCGCTGCCGGGCAGGCCGACGGCGAGCACGAGGCCGGAGTAAGCCGGCACGGTCTTCAGGAAGGCGCGCCGGCTGGCGCGCGCGGAGGGCTGCGCGTTCGACGCGAGCAGGGTGGAGAAGGGGACGCTCATGCCGTTTCTCCCTTCATGCCCGCGGCGGTCTTGATCGCGCTGCGGATGCGCGTGTAGGTGCCGCAGCGGCAGATGTTGCCGCTCATCGCGTCGTCGATGGCGGCGTCGCTCGGGTGCGGATTGGCTTCGAGCAGCGCGGTCGCGCTCATGATCTGGCCGGCCTGACAGTAGCCGCACTGCGGTACGCCGATCTGCATCCAGGCCGCCTGCACTGCCTTGCCGGTCTTGCTGGCGCCCACGCCTTCGATGGTCGTGATCTTCTTGCCCACGGCGGCCGAGATCGGCGTCTGGCACGAGCGCACGGCCGAGCCGTTCACGTGCACCGTGCAGGCGCCGCACAGCGCCATGCCGCAGCCGAACTTGGTGCCGGTCATGCCGAGGTGGTCGCGCAGCACCCACAGCAACGGCATGTCGTCGGGCGCGGTGACCGTCACGCCCTTGCCGTTGATCTGCAATGTCGTCATCGGTTACTCCTCTCGTGGTGGCCCGGGCCGGGCCGTTTCTCGATGTCGGAAGCCCGCTTGATTGCACTGCTGCCGGCGTGCGGGGTCAAGCCTCCCGCTATTCGCGCAAGAGGTCCGGCAGCCCGACCGGCCCGGAGACTTCGGGTTCGGCCGGCGCGACCCAGGTGGCGCCGGCCTCCGTGGTCCATCGCGCCAAGTCGCCGCTCGCGCGGGCGCGCTCGGTCACGCGTCGCGCCGCCGCGATCAACGCGTCGCTCTCGACGCGCGCGACCAGGCCGATGTTGATGCGCAGCGGATGCAGGTAGTCGCCGTGCTTCAGCGGCGTCGACGGATGCGTGAGGCGCCAGGCGTCGTAGCGGTCGAGCGGCGTCAAGGTCGCGTCGATGCGGCCGGCCTCGAGCTCGGCAAGGCCGTCCTGGTCCTGGCGCAGGCTGACGATCTGCGGCCGGAGCTTGCCGCCGCGGTACAGCGCCACCGCGGTGCCCGACATCGTGCCGCCGACCGCGCCGATGCGCGCGTCGCGCGCGATGTCGGCCAGCGTCGTGCCGGTGCGGGCCGGGTCGCGCACCACGAGCGCCATCGCCATCGTGTGGTACACGCCGGCCGGCGCCAGCGTACCGAGCGTGATCCACGGCCGCTTCGGCGGCGGCGGGGCGCCGGGATGGTCCGGCACGCGTGCGGTCGGTCGGGTCGGCGCGCCGAGCTCCGTCGTCATCATCGCGTAGCCGGTCGCGAGCTCGCAGACGCCGGACGACAGCAGTGCATCGACCTCGGACGACAGCGTGCTGTCGCCTTCGTACTTCGATTCGAACGGCACGACCGCGAGCGGCCGCTGGAGCTCGTCGGCGATCGCCTGCGCGACGCGCACGTCGAGGCCGCGCATCGCGCCGTGATCGTCGTACGACAGCGGCGGGTTGTTGCCGGCCATGCAGACGCGCAGCGGATCGGCGGCCTGGGCCGTCACGGCGGCCCACAGCAGTCCGGCGACCAGCGCGGCGACCAGTGCGCGGTGCACTCAGGGCTCCTTGCCGCCCCGGCTGCCGATGTAGGCCCACAAGAGCTTCATCTGGTCGGGGGTCAGCGCGTCCTTGAACGACGGCATGTTGCCCTTGCCGTTGGTCACCGAGTTGAAGAAGCGGTCCGGGTCGTCGACCGGGAAGCGCCTGAGGTCGTACGACGCCGTGCCGGGATTCACCATGTTGCGGCCGTGGCACTGCGCGCAGGTCCGGTCGAACTGCGCATGGCCCTTCTCGATGTCGTCGGCGCTGAAGCGCGGATCGGCCGCGGCAGCGCTCGTGGCGAGCGCTGCTGCGACGAGGCAGACGAGTCGCGTCATTTCATCAACGCGAAGGTCCACACCGAGCCGCCGGCCGGAATCTGCGCCATGCGCTCGTCGCCCATCAGCGCCCAGACGCCGCCGCCGCCCGACACGATGGACACGTACTGCGTGCCGTCCTTCTCCCAGGTCACCGGCAGGCCGATGATCCCGGAGCCGGTCTGGAACTGCCAGAGCTTCTTGCCGTTCTCGGCATCGACCGCGATCACCTCGCCGGTCGCGGCACCGGTGAACACCAGGCCGCCCGCGGTCGACAAGGTGCCGGCCATGCTCGGCAGGCCGGGCCACGCCATCTGCCACTTGCTCTTGCCGGTCATCGGATCGATCGCCGACAGGTAGCCGTGCGGCTCGTTCTTCGGCATGTTGACGCCGCGGAAGTTGACGCCGAGGTACCACTCGCCCTGCTTGTACTCGGGCTTGGTCAGCACGAACGGCCAGCTGATGTTCAGCGTGTTGGCGTAGGCGAGGCCGGTCGACGGGTTCCACGACATCGGCTCCCAGTTCTTGCCGCCGAGCACCGACGGGAAGATCTCCTCGTCCTTGCCGGCGCGCACGCGCTTGAAGACTTCCGATTCGACCGGCCGGCCCGTCGTCATGTCGATGCGGTCGGCCCAGTTGACCTTGACGTACGGATTGGCCGCGAGCAGCTTGCCGTTGGCGCGGTCGAGCACGTAGAAGAAGCCGTTGCGGTTGGCTTGCGCCAATACCTTCCTGTTCTCGCCGTTCACCTTCAGGTCGACCAGCATGCCGACCTCGGTGGCGTCGTAGTCGAACGGGTCGTTCGGCGAGAACTGGTAGTGCCACACCATCTCGCCGGTCTTCGGACGGAACGCGAGCACCGAGCAGATGTAGAGGTTGTCGCCCTTGCGCGCCTCGGCGTTCCACGGGCCGCCGTTGCCGGTGCCCCAGTAGACGAGGTCGAGGTCGGGGTCGTAGGCGCCGGTCAGCCAGGTCGGCGCGCCGCCTTTCATCGCGGTGTCGCCGGGCCAGGTGTCGCCGCCCTTCTCGCCTTGCACGGCGGTCGTGTAGAGGCGCCACAGGTGCTTGCCGTCGGCCGGATCCCAGCCGTCGATGAAGCCGCGCGTGCCGTACTCGCCGCCGGCGATGCCGGTCATCAGCACGCCACCCGCGACCAGCGGCGCGCCGGTCATCGCGCGGCCCTGCTTGTAGTCGAAGACGTTGACCTTCCAGAGCTGCTTGCCGGTCTTCGCGTCATAGGCGATCACGTTGTCGTCCAGCGTCGCGCGGAACACCTTGCCTTCGTAGATCGCGACGCCGCGGTTCAGCAGGCCGCAGCAGGCCATCTTGAAGACGTCGGACGGGAATTCGAGCTCCTGCTTCCAGACCTGCCGGCCGGTGACGGCGTTCAGCGCGACGGTGGACGTGTGGGTCGTCACGTACATCACGCCGTCGTAGACGATGGGCTGCGACTCCTGCGCCTGCGAGTTGTTGAGGCTGTAGTTCCAGACCGGCACGAGCCTGGCGACGTTGCCCTTGTCGATCCGTTTCAAGGTGCTGTAGCGCTGGTTCGCATAGCCCATGCCGTAGGTCAGCACCTTGTCGGTGGCGGCCGGGTCGTTGCGCAGGTCGGCGAGCGATTGCGCATGGGCGCCGGCGCAGAGCGCGAGGGCGGACGAGAGGACGATGCCGCACGAGCGGATGGCCTTCATGACTGTCTCCTTCGGGTTGCCGCGGTCCGCGCTCGCCCGATACGCCTGCCGGGTTGCGACCGCCGGACGGCACGGTAAGACGGCCGGTGCGGCATCAGATACCTAGGAGCATCCCTGAGTGCGCTTCAAGGCGTGTCGGCCCGCGCCATGCGATGCGTTGCTACGTCGTGCGAGGCGCGCCGGCACGGTGGCCGGCGGCGCCACGGCGGGTGTGCCATCACGGAACAGTCGCCGCGCCGCGACGGCGGCTTCAGGCGCCGAGCACCTCCGGCCCGTCGAGCCAGCGCCAGCCGCCGGACGGCAGGTCGAAGGGCAAGGCGAGCGCGCCGAACGTGCTCCGGTGCAGCCCTTCGACACGGTTGCCGACGGCCGCGACCATGCGCTTGACCTGGTGGTACTTGCCCTCCGTGAGGGTGAGCCGCAACGTGCAGGTGCCGGTGGCCTCGCAGGCGGCGGCGCGCACGGTCGCGGCGTCGTCGTGCAGCACGACGCCGGCCAGCAGCCGCTCGACCTGCGGCACGTCGACCGGATGCTTGCATTGCACTTCGTAGACCTTCGCGACATGGCGCTTCGGCGACGTCAGCCGGTGGATCAGCGCGCCGTCGTCGGTCAGCAGCAGGAGGCCGGTGGTGTCGGCATCGAGCCGGCCGACCGGCTGCACGTCGCGCCGGCGCAGCGGTGCGGGCAGCAGCGTGAGCACGCTCGGGTGGTCGCGCGGCCGCTGCGAGCACTCGTAGCCGGCCGGCTTGTGGAGCACGATCAGCGCCTTGGCATGGTAGGGCCACGTCTCGCCGCGCACCTCGAACACCAGGCCGTCGGTCGAGACCTCGGCGTCCGGGGCGTCGCAGACCGCGCCGCCGACGCGCACCAGCCCGGCCCCGATCAGCGCGTCGCACTCGCGCCGGGTACCGAAGCCTTGCGAGTACAGGACCTGCGCCAGCCTCATGCGGCGTCGGGATGGCGATAAAGCAAGGTCGGACCGCCGAGGAAGTCGAGCTCGCCGGCGGAGCGCGCGCCGAGCCGCTCGGCCAGCGCGACCGACCGGTCGTTGCCGGGACGGATCAGGCTGATCGACGAGCCGATGCCGAGCGCGACGCGTCCGTGGCCGATCGCCGCCGCGGTCGCCTCGAACGCATAGCCCTTGCCCCAATGCGCACGCGCCAAAAGCCAGCCGACCTCGCACCCCGGCCAGCCTTCCGGATGGATGAAGCCGGTGCGGCCGACCAGGGTGCCGCTCGCGCGCTCCTCGATCGCCCAGGTGCCGTAGCCCTGCAGTGCCCAGGCGCCGGCGAACAGCGCCAGCTGCCGCCAGGCCATGTCGCGCTCGACCGGCCCGCCGCTGCCGATGTGGCGCATGACCTCGGCGTCGGCGCACATCGCGGCATAGGCATCGAGATCGGACTGGCGGAAGGAGCGCAAGCGGAGGCGCTTGGTGAGGAGCGTGGGCGTGGCGAACATGGCAGCGCGCATGCTAGGGCCTGTTCACACTTCGGCATTGCAGCAGAATCCCGGCAGACATCGACCGGCTGTTCCGGTCGAGCCGCAGCGAGGGATCGTGGCGACATCACAAAATCCGGATCGACTGCTGGACCTGGCGAGCCAACTGCAGCGCGCCGGTCGCTTCGGGGAAGCGGCGGACGTCTATGTGCGCCTGCTGCAGCTGAAGCCCGATCTGCCGGACAGTTGGTACAACCTCGGCTACGTGCTGCAGCATCTGCGCCGCTCCGAGGCCGCGTTGAACGCGTACCGGGAAGCCTTGGACCGCAGGGTGCAGCAGCCGGAGGAAGCGCATCTCGCCCGTGCGCTGATCTACGCCGACCAGCTCGCTCGCACCGACGACGCCGAGACGGAACTGAACATCGCGCTGCGCCTGAATCCCGGCTATTTCCCGGCGCTGCTCAACTTGGGCAACATCCACGAGCAACGCGGGCAGCGCGAGCAGGCCGTCGAAGCGTACGAGAAGGCGTTGGCCGTCGATCCGGCCAGTGCGCTCGCGCTGGCGCGCCTGTCGATGGTGAAGACGGTGCGCGATGCCGACGATCCGCTGATCGCCCGCTTGCGATCGACCATCGGCCGGCCCGGCGCGACGCCGGCCGAACGCGCCGATCTCGGGTTCGCCCTGGGCAAGGCGCTGGACGATGCGGGTGCGTACGACGAGGCATTCGCGGCCTACGGCGCGGCCAACCGGGACAGCCGCCTCAGCGCCGGGCCGAACGGCGTCCGCTACGACCCCCTCGCGTACGAGCAGTTCATCGATCGCATCATCCGGACTTTTCCGGGCCCGTCGTCCGACGCGCCCGCAGCGTCGTCCGGCGCGTCGCAGCGCATCTTCGTCTGCGGCATGTTCCGATCCGGTTCCACGCTGGTCGAGCAGATGCTGGCCCGCCACCCGCGCGTGACCAGCGGGGGAGAGCTCCCGCTGCTGCCGAGGCTGGTGCACGAGCAACTGCGCGCGTTCGACGGGTCGGCGCCGCCGATCGACGCTCGAATGCTGCAGCGACTGCGCACGCTCTATCAGGACGGCGCGGCGGCGCTGTTTCCCGGGGCGGACGTGCTGACCGACAAGCGCCCCGACAACTTCCTGTGCATCGGCCTGATCAAGGCGATGTTCCCCGATGCGAAGATCGTCCACACCCGGCGCGATCCGCTCGACAACGGCCTGTCGCTGTACTTCCTGCACCTGTCGCACGCCATGCCCTATGCGCTCGACCTGCGCGACATCGGGCACTGGTATCGGCAATACCGGCGCTTGATGGCGCACTGGAAGGCGATCTACGGCGAGCAGATCCACGACGTCGACTACGACCCGCTGGTCGCCGATCCGGCGCCGGTGGCGCGGCGGCTGCTCGACCATTGCGGACTCGCCTGGGACGACGCCTGCCTGACGCCCTATCGGACCGACGGCGTCGTGAGGACGGCGAGCGTCTGGCAGGTTCGCCAGCCGATCTACACGCGCTCCTCGGGGCGATGGCGGCACTACAGCCGCCATCTCGATCCCTTGCGCGCAGCACTCGCCGAGGCGGACTGACGCTACGCGCCGTCAGGTCGCGCGGATCTCGATCTCGCCGAGCGCCTTCGACAACCTGCCCGGGACGTCGAAGCCTTTGAACTCCACGGCATTGCGCGCCGGATCGAGCATGAAGATCAGCCCTTCCTCCTGCTCGGTGCCTTCGTGCAGGATCTTCGGCGGATGGTTCACGTACTCGACGTCGCGTCCTTCGAGCCGTCCGGCGATGCGCTTCCATTCGGCCATCTCGACGATCACGCCGAAGTGGCGCGACAGCCGCTCGTTGTAGGTCGCGTCGATCGCCGCCTCGCCGCGCAACCGCTCGGACGCCAGGTGGCAGACCAGGTGCTGGCCGAAGAAGTTGAAATCGATCATCGTCTCGCTGAGTCGGCCGTGCGGGCAGCCGAGCACGTCGCCGTAGAAGCGGCGCGTGTCGTCGATGCTCCAGACGGGGATCGCGATGTGACCGATCGATCGGGTACGGCCTTGCATGCTGGTCTTGGTGTGGGATTGCGTACGGAGCTCTATTCGGCCGTGACGTGCGCATCGGCAATGACCTTCTTCCACAACGCGATGTTGTCGACGATGGCCTTGCCGAATTCGGCGGGGGCATAGGGCTGCGACGGATCGACGCCCTGGCGGGTCAGTTCGGCGCGGAACCCGGGGGTCTTGATGATCTGCGTGACGGCGCGGTTCAAGGTCGCGACGACCGGCGCCGGCGTCTTCGCCGGCACGAGCACGCCGATCCAGGTGAGCGTGCCGAGGTCGACGAAGTGCTCGAGTTCCGGCGTGCCGGCTTCCTTGAACGTCGGCAGGGCCGGCACCAGCGGGCTGCGCGCCGGCAGCGCGACCGCGAGGCCCTTGAGCTTCTTCGCCTGCACGACCGGCGTCGATGCGCCCATGCCGGAGAACGCGATGTCGACCGTGCCGGCCATCAGCGCGCCCAGCTGATCGGCTTCGCCGCGGTAGGGCACGTGCGTCATCCGCGTGCCGGTGAGGTGCATCAGCATCTCCATCAGCAGGCGGTTGAACGACGTCACGCCGGTCGAGCTGAAGCTCACCTTGCCGGGATGCGCACGCAGGTAGGCGACGAGCTCCGGCACGCTGTTCGCCGGAAAGTCGGGCCGCGTCACGAGGATCGAGCCGAACCAGCCGATCGGTGCGACCGGCGCATAGTCCTTCACCGGATCGTAGGCGATGTCCTTGGTGAAGAGCGGTGCCAGCACGACCGGCCCGCCGCTCGTGAGCAGGATCTGCGTGCCGTCGGCCGGCGCGTTCTTCATCTGCGTCAGCCCGATCGCGCCTGCCGCGCCCCCGACGTTGTCGACGTAGAAGCTCTGCCCGAGCGCGGCCTGCAGGCGCGGCGCGAGCAGCCGCGCGACGAGATCGGCCGTGTGCCCGGCCGGCCAAGGCACGACGATGCGCACCGGCCGGCTCGGATAGCCGTCGGCGCGCACGATCCGCGGCGCGAGCACCGCGCCCGAGGCGGCAAGGCCCAGGCGGAGCAGCAATCGGCGGTGCGGCATGGCGATGCGCTGGTCGGATGACTCGTGATCTGATACCGGTATCATTGAAATGCGGCGGGGCCGGCTTGTCAACCGGTGTTCGCCCGAAGACTGCGCGTCCGGCCGGCGCAGTCCCAGGGCTCGAAACATTTCGATGCCGATCGCCGCATGCCGACGTATCAGCGTCGGCCGAACCTCCTCTGTGGGCCGTGCCCAGGGCCATGACGATCGTCGCGATCGGCGCGGCTCCGGTGCATGCACCCTGCACCCACAACCCACGAGGAGGTATTCCCATGACGCTGTCTATCCGCAAGTACGCCCTGGCCGCCGGCACCTTCGCCACGCTCGCGCTGATGGGCTTCGATGCCAGCGCAGTCACGATCCGCGTGACCTGCGAAGTGCGCCCCGACCGCTCGAAGATCTCGGTCGACGGCAAGAACGTGCCGGGAGGCCGCTACACGACGGTCGCGGTATCGGGCTCGAACATGGCCACGTCGCGTCCGACGGCGGCGGTCCGCGGCGAGATCGAGACCGACTACGACAGCGATCCGGGCGACATCCGCCAAGGTGCCACGCCGATCCCGTCGACCTTCATCACCGGCGGTTCGGTCACCGGCAAGATCGTCGATGCGAACGGCAACACGGTGATCGCCGACACGGTGGCCTGCCGCGTGCGCAACCACTGATCGTCAGCGGAACACCTGGCGGTCGCGGCGGGGGAGGCGCCGCGACCGCTGGATGCCGGGAGACCGTTCCGGGTCGCGATAATCGCGGTCCGGCAACTGCGCGGCACGCCGCGTCTCCCATGAACCACAAGCGGTCCCGCGCGAGCGGCTTGATCGGCATCCGCGGCGTGGCCGAAGTCGCCGGCGTGTCGCCGATGACGGCATCGCGGGCGCTCAGCCGGCCCGAACTCGTCGCCGCCGATACCCGCCGCAAGGTCCAGGAGGCTGCCAAGGCGGTCGGCTACGTGCCGAACCGGCTCGCGGGCGCACTGTCGCGCCATCGGACGCACGTCGTCGGGCTCGTGATCCCGACCCTGCAGAACCTGATCGCGACCGAGACCATCCAGGGCATCAACGCGGTGCTGGACGCACGCGGCATCCATCTGATGATCGGCGAGTACGGCACGTCGCTGGCGAAGGAAGAGGAGCTGATCCATGCGTTCCTCGCCTACCGGCCGTCGGGGCTGATCCTGCAGAGCACGGTGCACACGCCTGCCGCGGCCGAGGTCGTGCGGCGTGCGGGCATACCGGTCGTCGAGACCGGCAACCTGATCAAGGCGCCGCTCGACTCCAACGTCAGCTTCTCGAACTACGCGGCCGCGAAGGCGATGACGGAGTACCTGATCCGGCGCTACCGCAAGGTGGCTTACGTCGGCTTCGCGGTGGCCGAGAACGATCGCACGCGCGACCGCCGGCGCGGCTATGCGGCGGCGCTGCGCGCGGCCGGGCGCACGGTCGATCCGGCCTGCATGGTCGACGTGCCGGTGCGGCGCCAGGTCGGCGACCGCATCCTCGTCGAACTGCTCCAAGCGCAACCCGACATCGACGCGATCTTCTTCGGCGGCCACTGGATCGCGGTCGAGGCGCTCATCGAGTGCTACCGGCGCGGCATCGACGTGCCGGGCCGCATCGCGCTGGCCGGCCTCGACGACAACGACCTGTCGGAGAAGCTGCCGCCCGGGTTGACGACGGTCCGCATCCCGCGCGCCGAAATGGGCCGCCGGAGCGCCGAAGGGCTGCTGAAGCGCATCGACGATCCGAACGCGCCGCCGTTCCGCATCGACGTGGGGTTCGAGATCGTGCGGCGCGGAAGCGCGTGATGTGGTTCGGCTCGTTCGCGATCGACATGTCCAGGGCATGGGCGCGTGCGCCGGCATGAGCTATTCGATCGGACCGGCGATCTCCTCGAGCGGCCGGCGCTCGGCATCGACGGCATGGCGCCACGCGAGCGCCGCGGCCACCAGCACCAGCAGGGCACCGAGCGCATAGCCCGCCGCCACCGCATCGCGGCGGCCGCTCTCGACCAGCCAGCCGAACAGCCATGGCGCCGCGAAGCCGCCGGCGCCGGTGCCGATCGCATAGAACACCGCGATCGCGAGCGAGCGCATCTCGAGCGGGAAGGTTTCGCTGACCGTGAGATAGGCCGAGCTCGCCGCCGCGGACGCGACGAAGAACACTGCCGACCAGGCGAGCGCCTGCGTCGCCGCACTGAATGCGTCGGCATGGAACGCGAGTCCGATCAGCGCGAGGCCGAGGCCCGACACGCCGTAGGTCGCGACGATCATGCGGCGCCGGCCGAGGCCGTCGAACAGCGGTCCGAGCACCAGCGGGCCCAGCACGTTGCCGAGCGCGAACGGAAAGATGTAGTACGCGACGCGTTCGGCCGGCACGCCGTAGAAGCGCGTCAACACCAACGCATGCGTGAAGAAGATCGCGTTGTAGAAGAACGCCTGCGAGATCATCAGCGCCAGCCCGACGATGCTGCGGCGCCGATAGGTCACGAGCAGCACCTGCACGACGCGGGCGATCGACGGCGTCGTGCGGCGGGCCGCGGGCGCCGTCGGCAGCGCCGGTGACGGCACGACGCCGGCCTCGTGCTCGATCGCCGCCAGCACGGCTTCCGCCTCGGCGCCGCGGCCATGCACCACCAGCCAGCGCGGACTCTCCGGCACGTGGCGCCGCACGACGATGATCGCGACCGCGAGCAGCGCGCCCAGCCCGAAGCCTGCCCGCCAGCCCCGGGCCGGCCCGAGCCACGCCAGCAGCACGAGGCTGGCCGCCGCGCCGAGTGCCGCACCGATCCAGAAGCTGCCGTTGATGCCGAGGTTGACGCGGCCGCGCACGCGCGCCGGGATCAGCTCGTCGATCGCCGAGTTGATCGCCGCGTATTCGCCGCCGATGCCGAGGCCGGTCGCGATGCGACAGAGCGCGAACGAGACGTAGCCGGTCGCGAACGCGGTGGCCAGGGTCGCGAGCGTATAGACCGCGAGCGTCGCGAGGAACAGGCGCTTGCGGCCGAGCCGGTCGGCCAGGCGCCCGAACAGCAACGCGCCGAGAACCGCGCCGCCGAGATACATCGAGCCGGCCGCGCCGACCTGCGTCGCATCGAGCCCGAGCGTGTCATGCCGTTCGAGCACCGCGCCGAGCGAGCCGACCAGCGTGACCTCAAGCCCGTCGAGCACCCAGGCGGCGCCGAGCGCGACGACGATGCGGTTGTGCCAGCCGGACCACGGCAGCCGGTCGAGGCGGGCCGGGATGTCCGGTGCGGCGCTTGCCATGTCGCCGGCATTCTGGCGGCGGCCGGTGGCGCATGCCGTTGCAACCCGCAACGCCGCGCTGCAAACGTAAGCTCAGCGCGATCGGGCAGCCGTGTCGTTGCTCGCGACCGTCTGCGGCGTGGATGCTGCCCCTGCGACCGGCGTCGCATCCCAGCCGCCGCCGAGCGCCTCGATCAGCCCGACCGTCGCCTGGTACTGCGCCGCGCGCACCTGCAAGGCTTCGCGACGGTTCGCCAGCTCGCTGCGGCGCGCATCGAGCAGGTCGAGCTGGCTGACGTAGCCGTTCCGATAGCGCGCATCGGACAGCACCGTCGCGCGGCTCGCGGAGGCCACGGCCTGCGCCTGCGCGTCGGCCTGCTCGGACAACAGGCGCAGCGACGACAGCGCGTCCTCGACATCGCGGAACGCCGCGAGCACCTGCTCGCGGTAGCCGGCGGCCGCGGCGTCGAGCTCGGCCTTGGCCTTGTCGATCCCGGCATCGCGCCGGCCGCCGTCGAAGATCGGCAGCGAGAAGAGGGCGCCGATGCCCCAGGCGCGCGCCGACCACTTGAACAGGTCGCCGAGGTCGGTCGACGCGTAGCCGCCCGATGCCGTCAGCGACAGATCGGGGAACCACGCGGCCTGCGCGACGCCGACGCGCGCCTGCGCCGCGAGCATCGAGCGCTGCGCCGCCGACACGTCGGGACGCCGCGTCAGCAGCGCGCTCGGCAGGCCGGCCGGGATGTGCGGCGGCGTGCCGCTCCATTCGACCTCGGCGAGCGTGTAGTTCGACGGCAGCTCGCCGAGCAGCACCGCGAGCGCGTGCTCGACCTGCGCGCGCTCGCGGTCGAGCGCCAACGCCTGCGATTGCGTCGCCGCGACCTCGGCGCGCACGCGCACGAAGTCGAGCTCGGCGAGGTCGCCGGCCTGCATGCGGCGCTCGGTCAGGCGCAGGGTGTCGTCGTAGGCGGCGACGGTCTGGCGCACGATGGTCCGCTCGGCATCGAGCGCGCGCAGCCGGAAGTAGGTCTGCGCGACGCCGGCCCGCACGAGCAGCCGCGCGCTCTGCAGCAGCGCCGCGCTCGCATCGGCGTCCAGCGATGCCGCGGTGCTCGCCTTGCGCAGGCGGCCGAACAGGTCGGCGTCGTACGACGCGTCGAGGCCGGCGCTCAGCACCGTGTCCTTCGTACCGGGCGGCGCGCCGGTGCCGGGGGTCAAGGTCGCGCGGTTCGCGCCGGCGCTCGCGCCGATCTGCGGCAGCCGGTCGGCGGCGGCCGCGCGCATCAGCGCGCGTGCCTGCTCCAGATGCGCGGCGGCGGTCGCGATGCTGGTGTTGCTGCGGTCGGCGCGTGCGATCAGGTCGTCGAGCACCGGATCGGCAAAGGCCTTCCACCAGTCGCCGCGCGGCTGGGCTTCGGCCGGCGGCAGCGCGGCGAAGCGCGTGCCTTCGACTTCCTTGAAAGCGGCCGGTGCGGCCGGCGGCGTGTCCGGCGGCAGCGGCAGCGGCGTCGCGCAGCCGGCGAGCACGAGCGCCAAGGCAATCGGCGCCAGGCGGAGTACGAGAGTCTCGGTCTTCATCGCATCATCTCCTCGACGCGGCCCGGCATCGCCGGGCACGCGCGTCGCAAGTTCGTTCGATTCATTCGTAGTAGCGCAGGATCGGCGCGGCCGGTTGCGGCAAGCCGCCCTGGGTCGCGCCGCCCGAGGTCTGCGGCGGCGTGCTGCCGGCAAAGGCTTCGGCATGCGGCACGTCGCCGTGCAGCTTGAGTGCGCGGTTGCCCGTCAGGCTGCGCAGCAGCACGTAGAACACCGGCGTCAGGAACAGGCCGAAAGCCGTCACGCCGATCATCCCGGCGAACACCGCGACGCCCATCGCGCGCCGCATCTCCGAGCCGGCGCCGGTCGCGAGCACGAGCGGCAGCACGCCCATGATGAACGCCATCGACGTCATCAGGATCGGCCGGAGCCGAAGGCGCGCTGCCTCGATCGCCGCCTGCAGCGGCGTGCGGCCGGCGAACTCCAGTTCGCGCGCGAACTCGACGATCAGGATCGCGTTCTTCGCCGACAGGCCGACCAGTACCATCAATCCGATCTGCGTGAACACGTTGTTGTCGCCATGGCCGAGCCAGACGCCGGTCATCGCCGCGAACAGGCCCATCGGCACGATCAAGAGGATCGCGAGCGGCAACGTCAGGCTCTCGTACTGTGCGGCCAGCACGAGGAACACCAGCAGGATCGCGATCGGGAAGATCACGACCGCCGAATTGCCCGCCAGGATCTCCTGGTAGGTCAGGTCGGTCCACTCGTAGCCGATGCCGGGCGGCAAGGTCTCGGCGGCGATGCGCTTGATCGCGTCCTGCGCCTGACCGGATGAATAGCCCGGCGCCGGCCCACCGTTGATGTCGGCGGAGAGGAAGCCGTTGTAGCGCATCGCGCGCTCCGGACCGAAGGTCGGCGTGACCTTCATCAGCGCCGACAGCGGCACCATCTCGCCCGACGCCGACCGCACCTTCAGCGCGACTATGTCCTCGGCGCGCGCGCGGTAGGCCGCGTCGGCCTGCACGCGGACCGAGTAGGTGCGGCCGAAGCGGTTGAAGTCGTTCGCATACAGGCTGCCGAGGTAGATCTGCATCGTGTCGAACACGTCGGTCACCGCGACGCCGAGCTGGCGCGCCTTGGTGCGGTCGATGTCGGCGTAGAGCTGCGGCACGTTGACCTGATAGCTCGAGAACAGGCCGGTCAGCTCCGGCGCCTGGTAGGCCTTGGCCATGAAGGCCTTCAGCGCGTCGTCGAGCGCGCCGTAGCCGAGCGACGCCTTGTCCTCGAGCTGCAGCTTGAACCCGCCGGTCGTGCCCAGGCCCTGCACCGGCGGCGGCGGGAAGATCACGATGAAGGCGTCCTGGATCTGCCCGAACTGCTGGTTGAGCGATTGCGCGATCGCGCCGGCCGAGAGTGCCGCGCCCTTGCGCTGGTCGAAGTCCTTCAGCGCGGCGAACACGATGCCGGAGTTCGAGCTGTTCGTGAAGCCGTTGATCGACAGGCCCGGGAACGTCACCGCATGCTCGACCCCCGGCTGCTTCATCACGATGTCGTCCATGCGCCGCATCACGTCTTCGGTGCGGTCCAGCGTTGCGCCGTCGGGCAGTTGCGCGAAGCCGATCAGGTACTGCTTGTCCTGCGCCGGCACGAAGCCGTGCGGCACGACCTGGAACAGACCGGCGGTCAGCGCAGCCAGCGCGACGTAGACGCCGAGCATCAGCGTCTTGCGCGAGATCGCGCGCTTGACGCCGCCGCTGTAGGCGTCGGCGCCGCGCTTGAAGACACGGTTGAAGCCGGCGAAGAAGCGGCCGAACGCGTAGTCCATGCCGCGCGTCAGCACGTCCCTGGACGCGCCGTGGCCCTTCAGCAGCAACGCCGCGAGGGCGGGCGACAAGGTCAGCGAATTGACCGCCGAGATCACCGTCGAGAACGCGATCGTCAGCGCGAACTGGCGATAGAACTGCCCGGTCAGCCCGCTGATGAACGCGAGCGGCCCGAACACCGCGACCAGCACCAGCGCGATCGCGATGATCGGCCCGGACACCTCGCGCATCGCGCGGTAGGTCGCCTCGCGCGGCGTGAGGCCGGCCTCGATGTTGCGTTCGACGTTCTCGACCACGACGATCGCGTCGTCGACGACGATGCCGATCGCGAGCACGAGGCCGAACAGGCTGAGCGCATTGATCGAGAAGCCGAACAGCTTCATCACGCCGAACGTGCCGACCACCGCGACCGGCACGGCGAGCAGCGGAATGATCGACGCACGCCAGGTCTGCAGGAACAGGATCACGACCAGCACGACGAGCGCGATCGCCTCGAGCAGGGTGTGCACCACCGACTCGATCGATGCGCGCACGAACTGCGTCGGGTCGTAGACGATCTCGTAGGTCACGCCTTCGGGCATGGCCTTCTTGATGTCTTCCATCTCGGCGCGCACGCCGTTGCTGATCGCGATCGCGTTCGAGCCCGGCGCCGCGAAGATCGGTACCGCGACCGCATCCTTGTTGTCGAGCAGCGAGCGCAGCGAGTAGTCGGCCGCGCCGAGCTCGATGCGCGCGACGTCGCGCAGCCTGGTCACCGCGCCGTCGGCGCCGGTCTTCACGATGATGTCGGCGAACTCTTCCTCGGTCTGCAGCCGGCCCTGCGCGTTGACCGACAGCTGCACGTCGATGCCCGAGAGGCCGGGCGACGCGCCGACGATGCCGGCCGCGGCCTGCACGTTCTGCTCGCGGATCGCCTTGACGACGTCGCTGGCCGACAAGCCGCGGTTCGCGACCTTGCCCGGATCGAGCCAGATGCGCATCGAATAGTCGCCCGAGCCGAAGAGCTGCACGTCGCCCACGCCCTGCACGCGCGCCAGCCGGTCCTTGACGTTGAGCACCGCGTAGTTGCGGAGGTACGTCATGTCGTAGCGGCCGTTCGGCGACAAGAGGTGCACGACCATCGTCAGGTCGACCGAGCTCTTCACCGTCGTGATGCCGAGCGAGCGCACTTCTTCGGGCAGCCGCGGCTCGGCCTGCGCGACGCGGTTCTGCACCAGCTGTTGCGCCTTGTCGGGGTCGGTGCCGAGCTTGAAGGTGACGGTCAGGGTCATCAGGCCGTCGGTCGTCGCCTGGCTGCTCATGTAGAGCATGCCCTCGACGCCGTTGATCTGCTCCTCGATCGGCGTCGCCACCGTCTCGGCGATCACCTTCGGATTCGCGCCGGGATAGTTGGCGCGCACGACGATCGACGGCGGCACGACCTCGGGGTACTCGGAGATCGGCAAGGTGCGCACCGCGATCAGCCCGCCGAGGAACACGAGCAGCGACAGCACGCCCGCGAAGATCGGCCGGTCGATGAAGAATTTCGAGAGATTCATGGCATGGCTCCGCCGGACGCCGGCCTCATCGGCCGACGTGGATCGAGAGGTATGGTCGTCAGGTCAGGATTGGCCGCCGGTGGCCGGATGCGTCGGCGTGTCCGCCTTCGCATCCATCGCGACCGCCTGCGGTGCAACGACGGCGCCGGGCCGCACGCGCTGCAGCCCGTTCACGACGATGCGCTCGTTGGGCTTCAGGCCCGCCGTGACGATGCGCAGACCGTTGACGTTGGCGCCGAGCGTGACTTCGCGATACGCCACCGTGTTGTCGGCCGCCACGACCATCACGAACTTCTTGTTCTGGTCGGTGCCCACGGCGCGCTCGTTGACGAGCAACGCCGGCGCGGCCTTCACCTGACCCATCTGCAGCCGCGCGAACTGGCCGGGGATCAGGCTGCCGTCGGCGTTGTCGAACACCGCCCGCACGCGCACCGTGCCGCTCTTCGCGTCGACCTGGTTGTCGACGAGTTGCAGGTGGCCGGCATACGGCAGGTCGGTGCTGGCCGACGTGCCCATGCGCACCGGTATGCGATCGAGCTGGCTGCGGCTGCCGCCGTCGCCCGCGGTCTCGCGCAGCGCACGGGCGACGACCTGTTCGTCCGCGTCGAAGCTCGCATAGATCGGGCTCACCGACACCAACGTCGTCAGCACCGGCGCGCCCGGCCCGGCGGCGACGAGGTTGCCGACCGTGATCTCGAGCTTGCCGACGCGGCCCGCGACCGGTGCGCGCACCTGCGTGTAGCCGAGGTTCAGGCGCGCGCTCTGCAGGGCCGCCTGTGCGGCGCGCAGGTTGGCGTCGGACTCGAGTTGCGCGTTGGCGCGCTCGTCGAACTCGCGCTGGGCGATCGCATGGTCGTCGAGCAGGCGGCGCGCGCGGTCGAGCTCGCTCTTCGCGTAGGCGGCGCGCGCCTGCGCGGCAAGCAGCTGGGCCTGCGCGCGGTCGGCCTCGGCCGCATAGGGTGCGGGATCGATCGTCAGCAGCAGGTCGCCGGACTTCACGAGCGCGCCTTCACGGAAGTGCACCGCCTGCACGGTGCCGGCGACGCGCGAGCGGATGTCGACGCGCTCGACGGCTTCGAGGCGGCCGGAGAACTCGTCCCATGGCGCGACTTCGCTCTGCGTGACGGTGGCGACCGAGACCGGCAGCGCCGGCGGTGCGGCCGGCGGCGTGCCGGCGCTCGACGATTCGACGCTGAATACCGCGGTGGCGACCGCGGCGACCGCGGTGGCCGCGAAGCCGGCGAGCCAGAGGCGCCGGCGCAGGATGGTGTGGTTCGAGTTCATGGGTACTGCTCCTGAAGACTGCAATGGCAAAAAGGCTCCGCCCTGCCATGACCTGCATGGCAAGGAGGACGAGTCGGTGTGGACTGGTGCGCCGGCTGCCGACCGGTGCGGGCGCCGATCAGCGCCGCTGCGGCAAGGTCATCCGGGATGACAGACAATTTGCGCCGGCGTGTCGCGCCGAGCGGCGACACGGCGCAAGCGGCGATCCGTGCGAACGGCCTGAGCGTTGTTCATCGTGTTCCTCCTGGCCGGGTGTTCGTGATCTGTTTATCCATAGCGATCACTATGGAAGTGTGGCTACTCTAGCCGCCTTGCGCAGGGCCGTCAAGACATTTAATATCGATCGCTATGAAAAAGACCGCCGAGACACGGTCGGTGGCTGCCGAGCCGGCCGAGACGCCCGCAACTGCCCCGCCCAAGCCGCGTGGGCGACCGCTGTCGTTCGACCGCGATGCGGCGCTCGAGCGCGCAATGCACGTGTTCTGGGAGCACGGCTACGAAGCTGCATCGATCAGCGACCTGACGTCGGCGATGGGCATCTCGCCGCCGAGCCTGTACAGCGCCTTCGGCGACAAGGAGCGGTTGTTCCTCGAGGCGATCGAGCGCTACAACCAGGGTCCGGGCGGCTTCGGCCAGCGCGCGCTCACCGAGGAGCCGACGGCGCGCGGCGCCATCCAGCGCCTGCTCGAGGATGCCGCCGCCGAACTGACCCGCGCCTGCCATCCGCTCGGCTGCATGATGGTGATGGCCGCGACCAATTGCTCGGTGGCCGCCGAGCACGTCCAGACCGCGCTTGCGAAGCGTCGCGCGCTCGGCATCGCGAGCATCGAATCGCGCATCCGGCGCGGCGTCGATGACGGCGAGTTGCCCCCCGGCGCCGATGCTTCGGCGCTCGCGAACTTCTATGCCACGGTCTACCAGGGCATGTCGATGCAGGCCAAGGACGGCGCGACTTACGACAGCCTGATGGCGACGGCGGCGTCGGCGATGCGGGCTTGGCCGGTGGAAGTTCGCACCAGGGTTTCGACCGCGAAACGGGCCGGTCGAGACGACGGCTGACGCATCCTGTTTCGACGCGCCCCGATTCGCGCGTTGCCAACGTCCTCCCCGGACGGCCAGAATAGGTGCGCCGGTGCTTGCGATTCGAGGGGAGCTGGCGCCGATCCGCGGCGGACACGCGCGACGTTGCCAAACTCTTGTATTGCGAAGGCTGAGCGGTGCGTTCCGCCCTTGGCGTGCCCAGGGGTTCCTTGCCCTCGCACAGGAGTTCCAACAATGAGACGACTTCTCTTCGATACGACGGCTTTGGTTCCGGCAGCGTTGTTGTCGGCTTGTCTGGTGATAGCCATGCCGACCCGGGCGGCGGATGCGGCGTCGGTGATCGGCCCGGATGGCCATCCCGTCGATGCCCATACGGCCGTGCGCCCAGATCCCCCTGGTGCGCTCGGCCCAACGTCGGTGCATCCGAATGCGGCCGCGGGTCTGGCGATGCCCTATGCCGCCGCGCGGATCGACGTGACGGGCTTTCACTACGACGCGCTCCGTACGGGATGGAATCCGAACGAGAAGGTGCTCAACGTCGCGAATGTTGGCTCCGGAAAGTTCGGTCTCCTGACGACGCTGAACGTCGACGGGAATGTCTACGCGCAACCGCTGCTCGTGTCTCGCTTTCCGATCGGCAACGGTGTCGCCGATGAGGCCGCTACGCTACACGACGTGCTGGTGATCGCGACGGGCCACAACACGGTCTATGCGTTCGATGCGCAGAACTATGCGCTGCTATGGCAGCGCAACCTCGGACCTTCCCAGTCGCCGAGCGATGTCGGATGCAGCGACGTCGTGCCCGAATACGGCATCACGAGCACGCCCGTTATCGTGCGCGAGTCCACCGCGCATGCTTCGATCTATCTGGTCGCTGAGACCGAGCCGACGAAGAACGATTTCCACACTACGCTGCATCGATTGAGCTTGGCCGACGGCAGCGATGTCGTGACACCGGTCGACATCAATCCGCAAGCCACGTTGACGGACGGCACGACCATCAGCTTCGACGCGAAAAATCAATGGAGCCGGGCAGCGCTGGCCTGGGGCACCAAGTCGGTTTACGTGACGATCACCTCGCACTGCGACAACAACGCAGGGAATATCAGCGGCTGGGTGCTGCGCTACACCCCGGCGCTGCAACAGGCTGCCGCCTTCAACACGATCGATGATCAGGCTGCCTACAAGCTCGCGAGCGTGTGGGGTTCGGGCTTTGGCCCAGCGCTGGATTCCAGCGGGCGCGTCTATACCGTGACCGGCAACGGTGACTTCGATGGCGACCAGGGTGGTCGAAACTATGGGCAAAGCGTACTGGCCCTGGCGCCCGGCTTGGCACGCGTGACGACCAGCTTCACCCCAGGAGCGTATGGGGCCTTGAACAGCGAGGACAGCGATTTCGGCTCGGGCGGAGTCATGCTGTTACCGACGCTCGGCAGCGCCCCGCCGCTGGCCGTTGCGATCGGTAAGGACGCCGTCCTCTATCTCCTCAATCAGAAAAGTCTTGGTGGGTACAGCCTGAACGACAGCGGCGCGTTGCAGGCGTTGCGGTTGGCCCCTGGCGGCAAGGGTGTATGGGGCGGTCCGGCCTATTACGGTTCGCCTACCGGGCCGCTGGTCTACGTTCAGACGACCAACGCAGTGCTGCAGTCGTTCGCGCTGTCGGCCACGGCGAATCCCACTCTCGCGCTGGCTGCCTCCGGTACGAGCGTCGGCGGATGGGGCGGGTCGATGCCGATCGTATCCTCGAATGCGTCTACCCCGGGGACCGGTATCGTGTGGTTGGTCAAGCGCATGCAGAGCCCGCAAATCGAAGCCTATGACGCGAGCAATCTGGGTGCGCCGCTGTACCAGGCAATTGCGGGTTCCTGGTCGAGCACGCGGAACAACGCCTATCTGACGGCGATGGAAGCCAATGGTCGGGTCTACGTGGGAACGTATAAGACCGTCACGGTGTTCGGGCTGACCCCTTGACAGCCGCGCGCGCGTCGCCTACGCATGGCGGGGCGACGCGCCGGCACGGGCGCCGGCAAGTTCACCATTTCGGCGCGATCCGGTTCCCTGGCAACACGTCGTACGGATCCACCCAGCCCTCCATCGCACGGATCCGTCCGCGCCAGGCGTCGATGTTCGGATAGCGCCCGGCGATCTCGTAGCCGCTCTCGTCGAGCGGAAAGTAGAGATAGCCGCAGAGCGAGAAGTCGGCGACGGTCGGTGCGTCGCCGACCATGTAGCGGCGGCCGGCGAGGTGCTTGTCGACGATCGCGAACGCGCCGTCGATGCGGCCGCGCAGGAAGGCCATCACGGCCGGATCGGGCGCGGTCGGGCCGAACGCCTTCATGAAGCGATAGGTCGCGAAGAAGCTCGTGAACTTGTGGTTGTCGAAGAACAGCCAGCGCAGCACCTCGCGGCGCGCATCGGCGTCGGCGCCGCCGAACCGGCCGTGCTTCTCAGCCAGGTAGGTCAGGATCACGCCCGATTGCGTGAGGCGCCGTTCGCCGTCGTCGAGCACCGGCGCCTCGCCCATCTCGTTGGTCTGCTCGCGCCAGCCGGCCGCGCGGGTCGCGCCGCTCATGTAGTCGACGAACACGGTCTCGAACGGCTGCTCGAGCAGGCGCAAGGTCAGCGCGACCTTGTAGGTGTTGCCGGACTGGCAGAAGCCATGCAGTCGGTACATCGCCGGTGGTCTCCGTGTGCCTCGTTCAATACGTCAGCTCGATCAGCGTCAACTCGTCGTGGGCCGCCGGCCAGGTGCGCGCGACGATGCGTTCGCCGTTGAATTCGGCCACGACCGGGCGGTCGACGGCATCGAGCCGCAGCTTCGCGGTCGAGACGCCCGGCACGCCGGTTGGAATGCCGGGCGGCGGACTCTGATCGGCCAGCTTGATGCGATCGCGCGGCACGCCGAAGTAGCCGCGTGGCCTGGACAGCACGACGACGGCCTGGGGCTCGCGGTCGGTCGTGGCGAACCGTTCGGCGCGCAGGTGGACGACGTTCGACGACCGGGGGAAGGCCGACCGGTAGAAGTGGGTGGTCGCATAGCCCGGTGCGGCGATCACGAATTCGTAGGTCGCGTTCGGGTCGGCGTCGAACGGCCCCCACAGGCCGTCGGCGCCTATCGTCTTGTCGAGCAGTGCCGGCCCGCGCCGCGCGCCGCTGGCAGGGTCGACGGCATAGAGCGCGAAGTGGGCGCCTTGCAGCGGCAGGTTGCTCGGCGCTGCGCCGTCGCGGTTGTCGACACCGTAGCCGGACACCTTGCCGTTCAGCACCACGTGCGCCTCGGGCGTGACGCCGGTCGTCGACGGCGCATGCCCCGTGATGAAGCGGTAGCTCGCGGCAAAGGCCTGCGGGCTGAACGCGGTCTCGCGATGATCGATGCCGGGAATGACGATGTTCTCCGCGCCCCGCAGCGCCGGGCCCTCCGCGGTGACGTGGGTCGGCGTGCCCTTGGCGCCTATCCAGACGCCGTCGGGCTGCGCGTATTTGTCGTAGCCGTCGGAACGTATCGTCATCCACTGCACGCCGGGCGTGACCTCGTTGCCGGCGGCATCCTGGGGCATGTTCAAGGCCGTCAGGAACGCCCCGGCGCCGTTGAACTCGTTGCCGGGGGCGCGACCCGGGTCGGCCCATACGCCGTGGTTGGGCGTGCCGCAGAGGATGGCCCGCGATACCTTGGCAGCACCGCCGCCGTGCGCGATGTAGTCGCGCACCGCGTTGCCGCCGCGCGAGTTCGCGATCAGCACGACGCGGCGCGTGCCGGTCGCGGCCAGCGCGCGATCGACCACCGCCGCGAGCGCCTGCGCGTTCTCGGCCGACGAACTGCGGCCGGCTTGCGGCACGGCGTCGTCGTCGCGCGCGAGCGGGTAGGGCGCATCGACCGCGAACAGCCGATCGCGAGGCCAACCGTTCGATTCGAAGCGCCATATCGTCGTGGTCCACAGCGCGGCGGTGTCGCCGTTGCCGTGCATGAAGACGATGGCAGGATGGTCGTCGGCGGACGGCATGCCGGCACAACCTGCCAGAGCGGCCGCGATCGACGCGGCGAGCGCCAGCCAGAGGCGGCGAGTCGAAGCCAGCATGGCATTCATCGCGAGGACTCCTGCAAGAGCGGATCGGTCAGGTCGCGCGCGGCCGGCAGGTCGGGCAAGCCCGGCCGGTGCAGGCCGGTGGCGGCGCGCACCGCGCGCACGATGGCCTCGGCCATCAGGTCCGCACCGAGCGCGCCCAGCCATGCGAGCGGCACGTGCCGGCCGGCCGCGCCGGTCGCGAGGCCGAAGACCGTGTCGCCGTCGCCCGGCGTGTGCACCGGCCGGATCGCACGGGCCAAGCCGTCGTGGGCCATCTGCGCGAACTTGTTCGCCTCGGCCTTGGTCAGCAGCGCGTCCGTCGCGACCACGCCGAGCGTCGTCGCGCCGCCGGCCGCGGGCGGACCGGGCAATTCGCCGCGGCGCAGCCGCTCCATCGTGTCGGCGAGGCCCGTGCCGTCGGCGTTGCGGGCGCCGGCGACGAGCCGGCCGGTCGCGGGATCGACGATGTCGCCCATCGCGTTGACGGCCGCCATCGCCGCGACCGTGACGCCGCCGACCTGCAACGCTGCGTGGCCGATGCCGCCACGCATCGCGCGCCCGATGCCATGGAGCTTGCCGACGCTGGCACCCGCGCCGGCACCGACATTGCCTTCGGCGACGGGACCTTGGCCTGCCGCGACGCAGGCGGCATAGCCGGCGTCGGCATCCGGCCGGATGCGCGGATCGCCGACCCAGAGGTCGAACAGGATGGCCGCCGGCACGATGGGCACGCGGGCCGGTCCGACCTGTACGCCGATGCCGCGCTCGTCGAGCCAGCGCATCACCCCGCCGGCCGCATCGAGCCCGAACGCGCTGCCGCCCGACAGCAGCACGGCATGGACTTTCTCGACGCTGTTCAGCGGCGACAGCAGATCGGTCTCGCGCGTGCCGGGGGCGGCACCGCGCACGTCGACCCCGCCAACCGCACCGTCCGGTGCGAGCACGACGGTGCAGCCGGTGGGCCGCCGCGGGTCGGTGTAATGGCCTACCAGGAGGCCGGACACTGCGGTCAGTCCGGCCGTCATGAAGAAGCAGACGTCAGGACGTCAGCCGGCGCGCGCCTGCGAGCGCTCGCTCTGGCCCGCGCCGAACAGGATCAGCCCGACGATCGACGCGATCGGGAAGGTCAGCAGCGCGAGGATCACCCAGCCGACCGCGCGCCGCCCGAGCTTGCGTGCCGCGATGGCGAGGTAGACGAAGTGCAGCACGAAACTGACCGCGATCACGAGGCCGAAGAAGATCGCACGCAGCGGGGATGCCGTCGTGTCGTCGACCCATGGCGGAATGAACGCCAGCACGCCGCCGGCAAATGCAAACAGTGCCACGGCGGCCGATGTGGCGGCGTTGGCGGCTTCACGATTCACCATGTTGTGAGGCTCCTGCAATCCTCGACGATGCGAATCATGATACGCGCCGCGACTCGCTTCGCGGTCAGGCTGGAAAGCCCCTGAGCCCGGTCGCCTGCGCTGCGCAGTTTCATGGGCGACTTCGCCACGGGACTCAGGCAAACACGCCGGCGGTGTCCTGCATGCCGGCCGAGACCACGCCGAGCTGATGCAGCGTGTCGCCGTAGCTCATCTCGATCACCGTCAAGCGCTTGAAGTAGTGGCCGGCGATGTACTCGTCGGTCACGCCGATGCCGCCGTGCAGCTGGATGCACTGCTGGCCGACGAAGCGCATCGACTGGCCGAGCTGCATCTTCGCCTGCGCCAGCGCGCGCTTGCGTGCGGCCGCCGGCTCGCCGAGCTTCAGGCTCGCGAAGTAGCTCATCGAGCGCCCCAGCTCGAGCTGCATCTTCACGTCGGCGATGCGATGGCGCAGCGCCTGGAAGCTCGAGATCGGCACGCCGAACTGCTTGCGCGTGTTCATGTACTCGACGGTCGCGGCGACGAGCTTGTCCATCGCGCCGACCGCTTCGGCGCAGACCGCGGCGATGCCGATGTCGATCGCCGCTTCGAGCGCATCGAAGGCCGCGCCCGGCGCGATCAGCTCGATCGCGGGCGCATCGGCCAGCACGAGGTCGGCCGCGGCGGCACCGTCCTGCGTCGGATAGCCCTTCACGGTGGCGCCGGCCGCGCCCTTGGCGACGAGGTAGAGGCCGATGCCGGCCGCATCGTCCGTGCCGCCGCTCGCGCGCGCCGGCACGATCCAGGCATCGGCCTGCGTGCCGGCGGGCACCGCGATCTTGCGGCCCGACAGCGTCCAGCCGTCGCCGCGCTTCGTTGCCTTCGTCTCGACGTGCGCAAGGCGATAGCGCGCCGCGCGTTCCTGATGCGCGAGCACGACGACTCGTTCGCCGCCCGCGATGGCCTGCAGCGCCTCGGCTGCCTGCGGCGCCTTGCTCGCCTTCAGCACGCTGGTGGCGACCAGCGCGACGGCCGCATACGGCTCGAGCACGATGCCGCGGCCGAGCTCTTCCATCACGACCATCGCATCGATCGCGCCGAAGCCCAGTCCGCCTTGCGCTTCAGGTACCTGCAGGCCCATCAGGCCGAGGCCCGCGAGCTCCTGCCATGCATCGCGCGAGTAGCCGCCGGCCTTCACGATGGCGCGGCGCTGCTCGAAGCCGTAGGCCTTGTCGACCCACTTGCGCACCGAGTCGCGCAGCATTTCTTGATCGTCGGTGAAGTCGAAGTCCATGGTGTTCAGCTCCCGAGCACGGTCTGGCCGACGATGTTGCGCTGGACCTCGTTGGATCCGCCGTAGATCGTCGTCTTGCGCATGTTGAAGTAGGTCGTGGCCAGCGGCGCGGCGAGCGCGCCGCCCGCCAGGTCGCCCTGCCAGCCGGCCTCCATCGCCTCGTGGATGAACGGCACGGCAGCGGGCCCGGCAGCCAGCATCATCAGCTCGGTGTAGCGCTGCTGGATCTCGCTGCCGCGGATCTTGAGCAGGCCTGCGACGTCGAGCGACTGCTTGCCGCCCTCTTTGCTGGTGGACCTCTCTGCGGACAGCACGCGCAGCACCATCATCTCGAGGGCGACGACGTCGACCTCGAGCTTCGCGATCTCGTCGCGGAAGCGCATGTCGTCGTAGACGCCTTCGGCCTTCGCGATGCGCTTCAGCCGCTCGAGCTCGCGCTTGGCGCGGTTCACGTCGGCGATGTTGGTGCGCTCGTGGGCGAGCAGGTGCTTGGCGTAGGTCCAGCCCTTGTTCTCCTCGCCGATGAGCTGATCGGCCGGCACTTCGACGTTGTCGAAGAACACCTCGTTGACCTCGTGCTCGCCGTCCATCGTGATGATCGGCCGCACCGTGATGCCGGGGCTCTTCATGTCGATCAGCAGGAACGAGATGCCGGTCTGCGGCTTGCCGTCGTTGCTGGTGCGCACCAGGCAGAAGATCCAGTCGCCGTACTGGCCGAGCGTGGTCCAGGTCTTCTGGCCGTTGACGAGGTAGTAGTCGCCGCGGCGCTCGGCGCGCGTCTTCAGCGACGCGAGGTCGGAGCCCGAGCCGGGCTCGCTGTAGCCCTGGCTCCACCACACCTCGCCGCTCATGATGCCGGGCAGGAAGCGCTGCTGCTGCTCGGGCGAGCCGAACGCCATGATCACCGGCGCCACCATCACCGGGCCGAACGGCACGACGCGCGGCGCGCCGGCGAGCGCGCACTCTTCCTCGAACAGGTGGCGCTGCACCGCGTTCCAGCCCGGGCCGCCGAACTGCTGGGGCCAGCCCCAGCCCAGCCAGCCCTTCTTGCCGAGGACCTTGGCCCAGCGCTGCATATCGTCCTTCGACAGGCGCAGCGCGTTGTGGACCTTGTGGCTGATGTCCTTCGGCAGGTTCTCGGCCACCCAGGCGCGGATCTGCGCGCGGAAGGCGAGCTCTTCGGGGGTGAAGTTCAGGTCCATCGGGGAGTCTCCGAAAGGGGCAGGCACGGGCGGCAAGGCCGGTCGCCGGCGCGTTTTAGCACGATCGTGCCATTTTGCCTTGTCCCTGCGGCGACAGGCGGGGCTAGGATCGACGGCAACCTTCATGACGAAGACGCCTACCGACTCCTCCGACACCGCACCCGGATACGGCGCGACGATCGCGGCACTCTCGCTCGGGCAGCTCGTCGCATGGGCGGCGCTGTTCTACACGTTCTCGTCGTTCGCGCTGCCGATGCGCAGCGAGTTCGGCTGGAGCGAGCCGCAGGCGATGAGCGCGTTCACGCTCGGCCTCGCCATCTATGGCGCGAGCGCCTACGCGGTCGGCGCGGCGATCGACCGCGGGCGCGGCCGCCTCGTGCTGTCGGCCGGTCCGGTCATCGGCGGGCTGGGCCTCTGGCTCTGGTCGGCGGCCGACGGCCTGGCGATGCTCTACGGTGCCTGGAGCCTGCTCGGCATCGCGATGGCGATGCTGCTCTACGAGCCGGCGTTCATGGTGCTGACGAAGCGCTATCCCGAGCGCTTCCGCCGCGCGATCACGACCTTGACGCTGTCCGGCGGCTTCGCCAGCACGCTGTCCTTCTCGGCCTCGGCGTGGCTGATCGCGAGCATCGGCTGGCGCGACGCGCTGCGCGTCATCGGCGTCGCGCTGATCGCGATCGCGCCGCTGCATGCGTGGGCGTTGCGCGGGCCGATGGCCGTGGCGGAACGTTCGCCGCATGCGGCGTTACCAAGCGACGACGACGCGCCCACGCTGCACCGCGCCGTGCGCGGGCCGGCCTTCTGGCTGCTCGCGCTGGCCTTCGCGTTCAACGCCTTCGCCGCGTCGGCGTTGTGGGCGCACGTGATGTCGGCCCTCGCCGCCAAGGGGCTGGGACGCACCGAATCGCTCGCGATCGCGGTCTGGTTCGGGCCGGCGCAGGTTGCCGGGCGGCTCGCCTATCTGGCCGGCGGGCGCTGGCTCGCGCCGCGCGCGCTCGCGATGGCGGTGCTCGGCTGCCTGCCGCTGTCGCTCGCGATCTTCGCGGTCGGCCGCGAGACGGCGGTGCTGCTCGCATTCGCCGTGCTGTTCGGCCTCGCGAACGGCCTCGTCGCGATCGTGCGCGGCGGCCTCTTGCCCGACTACTTCGGTCGCGCTCATCTCGGTCGCATCAGCGGTGCGATGACCGGCATCGCGCTGTTCGCGCGCGCCGGCGCGCCGCTGGCGGCGGCGACCCTGCTGGTCGCCTTCGACGGCAGCTATCGGGCCATGTTGCTGGCATTGGCCGGCATCGGCGCACTGGCGGTGCTGGCCTATGCGCTCGCCGGGCGTCCGCCGGCGGCGCGGCGCTGACGATCAATAGCGCTTCGTCAGCACCATCGTGTCGCTGTCGCGCTTCATCTGGAAGTGCGACAGGAAGCTGTTGCCGAGCAGCACCTGCGGCATCGGCGTCGGCACGACGGTGGCCGCGACGTTGTAGACCTGCACGTCGCCGACCCGCACGACGTCGAGCATCACGCGGTAGGCGGTGACCTGGCCGTTGGCGGTGTTGGCGATGCCGCGTTGCGCCTGCTTCAGGTCGAGGCCCAGGCGTTCGGCCTCGGCCAGGCTCAGCGACACATTGGTCGCACCGGTGTCGACGACGAACGAGACCGACTTGCCGTTGATCGAGCCGCTCGTCCAGTAGTGGCCGCCGGTGCCCTCGGACAGCACGATCTGCGTGCCGCCGCCGGCGCTCGCCGCGCCGCCGAGGTCGACCTGCGCGCCGCCGAGCGCCAAGGTCACGCGCCGCCCGCCGACCTCGACCACCGCCGCGTCGCTCGTCACGCTGACGAGGTGCACGCCCTGCACGGTCGCGCCCGCGGCGACGGTACGCGGTGCGCCGTCGATGATCAGCAAGGCCTTGTCGCCGAGCCGGCCGCTCATCGACACGGTCTGTGCTGCTGCCATGCCGAAGCAGGCGGCCAGCACCAGGCCGACGCAGACGCGCAGGTTCATCGCGGTCTCAATCGCGGAAGTTCGTGAAGCTGAGCGGCGCATCCGGCACGTCCTTGCGGAGCATGGCGATCGCCGCCTGCAGGTCGTCGCGCTTGGCGCCGGTCACACGCACCGTGTCGCCCTGGATCGCGGCCTGGACCTTGAGCTTGCTCTGCTTGACGAGGGTCTGGATCTTCTTCGCGGTGTCGCTGTCGACGCCGTTCTTCACGACCAGGAGCTGCTTCACCTTGTCGCCGCCGATCTTCTCGATCTTCGCGCTGCGGTCCATGAAGCGCAGGTCGACGCCGCGCTTGGTGAGCTTGGCGACGAGGATGTCCTGGACCTGGCCGATCTGGAAATCGCTGTCGCCGTAGACGGTGATCTCCTTCTCCTTCAGCTCGACTTTCGCCGAGGTTCCCTTGAAGTCGAAGCGCGTGCCGATCTCCTTGGCGGTCTGGTCGACGGCGTTTCGGATCTCGACGAGGTTGGGCTCGAGTACGGCATCGAAGCTGGGCATGACAGTGTCTCGGCTGAATCGGCCAAAATTGTAGGCATGAACGACCAATCCGCCGCCGCTGCGCCGCGTCCCGCCGACGGGACGGCTGCCGGCGTGCGCGCGTTGCGCGTCGAATCGAACGTCAGCCTGAAACCCTACAACACCTTCGGCCTGCCTGCGGCGGCCGAGACGCTGGTGCGCATCGCAAGCGACGCCGACGTGCGCCGCGTCGTCGATCATCCGCAATACGGGCGCGCGCCGAAGTTCATCCTCGGCGGCGGCAGCAACGTGGTGCTGACGCACGACATCCGCCAGGTCGTGCTGAAGATCGAGGTGCCCGGCATGCGCCTCGTCGAGGAGCGGCCGGACGCCTGGATCGTCGAGGCCGGCGCCGGCGAGAGCTGGCACGACGTCGTCGCCTGGACGATCGCGCAGGGCTGGCCGGGGCTCGAGAACCTGGCGCTGATCCCCGGTACGGTGGGCGCCGCGCCGGTGCAGAACATCGGTGCCTACGGCGTCGAGCTGAAGGACCGGTTCGAGTCGCTCGATGCGGTCGATCTCGTCACCGGCCGCAGCGTCACGTTGCGTGCCGGCATCTGCGCCTTCGGCTACCGCGACAGCGAATTCAAGCACTCGCTGGCGAGCCGCAGCGTCATCACGCGCGTGCGGCTGCGCCTGCCGCGGCCATGGCAGCCGGTGCTCGGCTACCTCGACCTCGAGCGCCGCATGCACGAGACCGGCAACACGCATCCGACGCCGCAGCAGGTATTCGACTGGATCTGCGCGATCCGCCGCGCCAAGCTGCCGGACCCGGCGACGATCGGCAATGCGGGCAGCTTCTTCAAGAATCCGGTGGTCACGCCCGAGCAATGCCGCGACATCATCGGCCGCGACCCGGAGATCGTGCACTACAACCTGCCCGACGGCAGCATCAAGCTGGCGGCCGGCTGGATGATCGATGCCTGCGGCTGGAAGGGCAAGTCGGTCGGCCAGGCCGGCGTCTACGAGCGCCAGGCGCTGGTGCTGGTGAACCGCGGCGCAGCGATCGGCGCCGAGGTGATGACGCTGGCGCGCGCGATCCAGGAGAGCGTGTACGGGCGCTTCGGGATCCGGCTGGAGCCGGAGCCGGTGGTGGTCTGATTCTTTCGCTCAAGCGGATGCGGCATCGCTGCGCAGCAGTCCCAGGCTGATGCAGAGGTCGCGCGTGATCTGAAGGTGGCGCTCGAGCTCGGCGAACCCCGCCGCGAGCGTCTCGGTCGGTGCGGCGTCGCCATGGCGCAGCGCATCGGCGGCTTCGGCCACCTTGCGCAGGCCGAGGCTGAGCGCGGCGCCGCGCAGCGCGTGCGCCTGGTCGCGCATGGCCGCCACGTCGCCGCGCTGGATCGCGGCGCGCAGCGCGTCCAGGGTCGGTCCGGCGAAGAAGTCGTCGAGCAGCGCCGCATAGCGCGCCGGCGTGAGCAGTCGCCGCACGTCGTCCATCGTCGCGCGGTCGAGTTCGGCGTCGCCGTCCGGCGCGGGCGCGGCCGGCGCGGACAGCGGCGCCTGTCCGGCATGGCGCTGCAGCGCGGCGTGGAGCTGCGGCAGATGCGCCGGCTTGGTCAGGAAGCCGTCCATGCCGACCTCGCGCGCCAGGTCGCGCGACTCCTGGAATGCATCGGCGGTCAACGCGATGATCGGCACCTTGCCGTGCGGCGGCGGCAGCGCGCGGATCGCGCGTGCCGCGGTGAAGCCGTCCATCACCGGCATGTGCAGGTCCATCAGCACGATGTCGAAGTCCTGCCGGCTCGCCGCCTCGACCGCGCCGGCGCCGTCCTCGCTGAACACGGCGTCGTGGCCGAGCTTGTCGAGCACCGCCTCCATGTAGGCGCGGTTGACCGGATGGTCCTCGGCGACGAGCACGCGCAGCCGCCGGGCCGGCTCGCCGTCCGCCGGCAACGCGACGGCGGGCGGTTCGGCCGGCGGCGTCGCCGGCGGCAGCGACAGCGTCGCGGTGAAGGTGCTGCCCCGGCCGGGGCTGCTTTCGACCGTGATGTCGCCGCCCATCAACCGCGCCAGGTTGCGCGAGATCTCGAGGCCGAGTCCGGTGCCGCCGTGCCGGCGCGAGGTGGTCTCGTCGCCCTGGACGAAGCGCTGGAAGAGGCGTCCCTTGGTCTCCTCGTCCATGCCGCTGCCGGTGTCGGCCACCGCGAAGCGCAGCTCGTGCCCGCCGCCGCTCACCGCGAGGCGCACCGCGCCGTGGCTCGAGAACTTGACCGCATTGCTCAGCAGGTTGAAGAGGATCTGCTTGACGCGCGTCGGGTCGGCGCGCACCCAGCGCGGCACGTCCGGCGCGACCAGCATCTGCAGCGCCAGGCCCTTGGCCTGCGCCTGCACGCGCATCAGCGCCTCGACCTGCGACAGCAGCTGCATCAGGTCCACCGCCTCGGGCGCGACCTGCAGCTTGCCGGACTCGAGCTTGGAGATGTCGAGGATGTCGTTGAGGATCTCGAGCAGGTGATGCGCCGAGTCGCGCGCGGTGTTGAGGTAGCCCTTCTGCTGCGCCGTGAGCTGGGTGTCCTTCAGCAGCGACATCATGCCGAGCAGGCCGTGGAACGGCGTGCGGATCTCGTGGCTCATGTTGGCCAGGAAGACGCTCTTCGCGCGGCTCGCGGCCTCGGCTTCCTGGCGCGCGCGCGACAGGTTCTCGGCCAGCTCCTCCAGGCTGCGCCCGCGCTCGTCGAGCGCACGGAACTGGCGCAGCACGATCGCGGCCAGCGCCAGCATCAGCACGCACAGCGACAAGGTCAGCGCGACACCGAGGCGGCTCTGCTCGCGGATCGCGCTGTTGCGCTGGGAGACGCGCTCGTAGAGCAGGTGCGAGGCGCCGAGCGAGAGGTCGTGCAGCGGCACCGTCAGCTGGTCGAGCGCCGGCAGCAAGCGGCGCACCGCGTCCAGGGTCAGCGGCTCGCGGTTGCCGGCGCCGAGGTAGCGATCGGCCTGCGCGACGAAGGCGCGTACCTGCGCGATCGCCTCCGCATAGTTGGCGCGGCCTTCCATGATGTGCGCGGCGCGCTCGTGGTCGACGAGGCCGAGCCGGCTGACGAAGATGTCGTAGCGCAGCTGGATCGCCTCGGCGTCGATCGGCTCGCCGTCGGCCAGCGCGAGCTGCATCTGGTTGCGCAAGCGCAGATGCTCGGTCTCGAGCTGCGAGAAGCTCCAGCCGAGCGCATCGTTCTGCAGGTTCGAGCTGACTTCGAGCAGCTCGGCCTCGCGCCACTGCACGTACGCCACGCCGAGCAGCACCGCGACGAGCGCGGCGCCGACCATCGCGAGCCAGAACCGGCGCGGTCGCCGCGCCGGCTTGCCGGATGCGAGGCTCATGTCACTGGCCAAGGTCTTGCGCGACTCCGTTGCGGTCGGTCACTGCAGCTCCAGTCGCCTGAGCTGCCATACCGCTCGGCTGTAGTAGACCGCGTCGCGCAGGTCCGGCTTCTCGTCGAACGGGTAGATGATGACGAGCGGCCCCTTCTCGCGCACCGTCATCGGCTGGTCGTCGAGCCGGTAGGCGACCATCACGTCGTGGTCGAAGATGTCGTCGGCGGGGATGGTCGCGCGGTAGTCGTTCAGCGCCACCGCCTGCGCCGACGTGCGCGCCGCGCCGACGGCGGTGAACAGATCGCGCAGCAGCACGCCGGTGAACTTGCGCGGCTTCGGATACCACGGCGTGTGGGTGTCATAGCTGTGCGCGGGCAGCGCCTCGAGCTGCTCCATGTCGAAGGCGATGCCGTCGGTCGTGTTGTAGCCGCCGACGTGGCCCGACAAGGTCAGCACGACGTGGCCGGTCGGCGCCGGGATGGTCGGCGCGGCAAGTGCGCGTCCGATGCCGACCGCTCCGGCCAGGCCGAGCCCCGCTTGCAGCACGCGCCGGCGGTTCCAGATGCATGGGTTCATGGCCCATGATTGTCCCACCGGGGCGAGCCCGTCGCTACCGCGCGGCGGCCCTCACTGCCCGAACGGCTTGCTGACCGATACGTAGAAGGCGCGCCGCTGCCCGAACTGCGGTGCGCCGACGCCGATGCCGCTGCCGTCGCGCAGCTCGTAGACACGGTCGAGCAGGTTGATGACCGACAGCCGCACGTCGATGTGGCCGAAGCCCGCGAAGTCGAAGCCGTGCGATGCGCTGGCGTTGAGCGTGACGTGCGCCGGCAGGTGGTCGGTGTTGGCAAAGCCGTTGCGCAGGCCGCTGCCGTAGAGCGCATCGCCGCTCACGGTGGTCCCGTCGGCGAGCCGATACGATGCGCCCGCGGATGCCGACACCGTCTCGTCGTGATCGACGTGGACCCAGTTGCTCGCGATGTAGGCGAGCTCGGTCGGGTCGAAGTTGAACTGGCCGCTTTCGATGCCCTGGGCACGCGCCGACGAGAACGCCGCGTTCGCATAGCCGCTCAGCCGCTCGTCCTTGTAGCTTGCGGACAGCTCGAGGCCGTAGATCTTGCCGCGCTCGTAGTTGAACGCCGAGTAGATAAAGGCGCTGCCGAACTGGCCTTCGTCCTGCAGGTGGCGCACCTCGCGGTAGTAGGCGTCTGCGCCGAGCGTGACGTGCTTGCCCAGTTCCTGCGAGATGCCGGCGTCGTAGTAGTTCGACCGCTCCGAGCGCACCGACGTGTTCGCATCCGAAGGCAGCGCGTTGGTGGTGCCGGCGAACGCGGCGACCGACGTCGTGTCGATCTTCTCGGTCGGCGGCGGCGTGAAGTAACGTGCATAGCCGGCATGCAGGCGCGTCGTCTCGCCGACCTGGTAGACGAGGCCGAGGCGCGGGCTCCATTGCGACTCGTGCACCACGGTCGACACCTGGTCGTAGCGCAGTCCGTAGTCGACCGTCAGCGCCTTGGTCGGCTGCCATTCGTCCTGCACGTAGACGCCGTAGAGATGGCCGCCGAGGCGCGCGTTGTCGGTGATCGACAGCGGCACCGTGCTCGTCTGGTTGCCGTCCGCATCGGCCGGGAAGACCGCCGACGTGTTGTCGGCCGCGCCGCGCTCGCGCTGCAGGTAGAGGCCGGCGCGCACCGTGTGCCGCGCATCGATGCGCGCGCTGAGGTCGGCCTGCAGGCCGTAGGCCTCGTTGCGCCGCACGGTGTTCGATGCGACGCCGGTGTAGGCGAGGTCGCCCACCGGATCCGGCTCGTAGTGCACGTCGCTGTAGCGGCGGAACGCGGCGATCTGGTAGTCGACCTTGTCCGAGAGGCTGGACTCGAAGCTCAGCACCTGGAAGTTGCTGCGCTCGTACTGGTCGGCGTCGAGTGCCGACGACGGCGGGATCGTCGTGTCGGCGATCGCGTAGGCCGGACTTTCGCCTGGAACATCGGGGATCTGGAAGTGGTTGTCCGAAGAGCCCAGCATCAGGCTGACGCGGCTCGAATTGCCGAGCAGGTACGACAGGTAGGCGAAGCCCTTGGTCTGGCGCGTGTCGTCGTGGATCGCGTCGCGCGCCGGCGTCGGGTTCTCGATGCCGAGGTCGCTGCGCAGGAACGAACCGGTGACGAAGTACGAGAAGTCGCCGGCGCTGCCGCCGACGTCGAGGCTGGTCTCGGCATGGCCGTTGCTGCCGGCGGTGACGTCGAGGCTGCCGTGGCTGCCGGAGTCGGCGCCCTTGGTGTGGATGTCGACGACGCCGGCGGTGCGGTAGCCGTACTGCGCCGGCAGCGCGCCGGTGAGCAGCGAGATCTGGTTCGCGAACTGGGTGTCGAGCGCGCCCGAGAAGCCGCTCACCGACTCGGGGATCACGATGCCGTTGATGCGGTACTGCAGGTTCGCATGGTCGCCGCGCACATGGAGCTGGCCGGCGGCGAACGAGTCCTGTACGACGCCGGGCGCGCGCAGCAGCACCTGGTTCAGCGGCGTCGCGTCGCCGAGCGGCAGCTTCTGCAGGTCGCTGCTGTCGAAGCGGTAGATCGAGCTGCCGGTCTCGGGCGACAGCGAGTTGCGTGCGGCATCGAGCTTCTCGCGCTTGCCGCTGATCTGCACGGCTTCGAGTTGCTGGGTGGTGCCGGCGGCGGAGGCCGCGGGTGCGGATGAGGATGCGGCGTCAGCGGCGCGCGCGTTCCAGGCGGCGAGCGCGAGCGCGCACGCCAAGGGCATGGTCTTGAACGACATGGCATTCCTGTCTGGCGGCCGCCGGGGGCGGCCGCGCGTGATCGAAACGGACCGGCGCGCCGCGTGCGGCGGTCAGGTCCGGCGTCTCGGGTCAGGACAGGAATGCAGGCGGGGCGCGCGAGCGGAATGCCAGCCGCAACGACGCGGCGATCGACGCCAGCGCCTCCGCGGGCGGCAGGTCCTCGTGCGCCGCGACCAGCGGCAGTACCGGCACGCTGCTGGGCGCCGCCGCGGCGAAGGCCGACAGGCTCGCGCATTCATCGCAGGCGTCGCCGGCCGGCGCGCCCTTCTGGTGCACCGCATCGATCGCATGCGACAGCCAGTGCAGGGTCGCATGTTGCTGCACCAGCACGAACAGCAACGCCAGCACCAGCCCGCCGAGCAGGCGGCGTGACGAACGGCGGGGCGAGATGCGCACGGGGAGCGAGTCTACGGCGATCCCGTGTCGGGCGTGCGTCAGGGCTCGGATGCGTCCGCGTCGCCTTGCAGGCGCGGCATCGCGGTGCCGGCGCCGGTCGACAGCAGGCCGACCTTGGTGTAGGTCGTCAGCTTGTCGCGCGTGTCGGCGATGTCGAGGTTGCGCATCGTCAGCTGGCCGATGCGGTCTTGCGGCGAGAACATCGACGCGCCCTTTTCCATCGTCAGCCGTTCGGGCTGGTAGGTGAGGTTGGGCGACTCGGTGTTCAGGATCGTGTAGTCGTTGCCGCGCCTGAGCTCGATCGCGACTTCGCCGGTGACCGCACGCGCGACCCAGCGCTGCGCGGTCTCGCGCAGCATGATCGCCTGCGGATCGAACCAGCGGCCCTGGTAGAGCAGGCGTCCGAGGCGTCGGCCGTGGTCGCGGTACTGCTCGATCGTGTCCTCGTTGTGGATGCCGGTGACGAGCCGCTCGTAGGCGATGAACAGCAAGGCAAGTCCCGGGGCCTCGTAGATGCCGCGGCTCTTGGCCTCGATGATGCGGTTCTCGATCTGGTCGCTCATGCCGAGGCCGTGGCGGCCGCCGATGCGGTTGGCTTCGAGCAGCAGCTCGACGAGGTCGGGGTATTCGGTGCCGTTCAGCGCGACCGGCCGGCCTTCGTCGAAGCGCACCCGCACTTCCTCGCGCTTCACCGCGACCTCGTCGCGCCAGGACGCCACGCCCATGATCGGCTCGACGATCTTCATGCCGGTGGAAAGCTGCTCAAGGTCCTTGGCCTCGTGCGTCGCGCCGAGCATATTGGAGTCGGTGGAGTAGGCCTTCTCGGCCGACATCTTGTAGGCGTAGCCCGCCTTGCTCATGAAGGCCGACATCTCGGCGCGGCCGCCCAGCTCGTCGATGAAGGCCTGGTCGAGCCACGGCTTGTAGATCTTCAGGGCCGGGTTGGCGAGCAGGCCGTAGCGGTAGAAGCGCTCGATGTCGTTGCCCTTGAAGGTGCTGCCGTCGCCCCAGATGTGGACGTCGTCCTCCTTCATCGCCGCGACCAGCATCGTGCCGGTGACGGCGCGGCCGAGCGGCGTGGTGTTGAAGTAGGTGACGCCGGCGGTCGTGATGTGGAAGGCGCCGCTCTGCAGCGCCGCGATGCCTTCGGCCGCGAGCTGCGCGCGGCAGTCGACGAGGCGCGCCTTCTCGGCGCCATAAGCAATAGCCTTACGCGGGATCTCGTCGTAGTCGGGCTCGTCGGGCTGGCCCAGGTTGGCGGTGTAGGCATAGGGGATCGCACCCTTGCCGCGCATCCAGTGCAGTGCCGCGCTGGTATCGAGGCCGCCGGAGAACGCGATGCCGACCTTCTGGCCGACGGGCAGGTGCTGGAGGATGGTGGCCATGGGCGTTGCGCGTAGAGGAGCGGGAACGTGCCGGGCGGCGGACGCGGATTCGTCACACGAATCGACGCCATGCCGGCGCTGCGGGACCGGCGATTTTAGCGACGTGCGCCACGCATCCCCGCGCTCGGGGTAGGGCGCCGCGCAGGCCCTCGGTCGACGTCGGCCGCGCTCGACGCCCGCCCTAGGCGCGCGACGGCAGCGGGCTGCGCAGCCGGAGCAGCGTCGCCTGCAGGATGCGCGCGTCGGCGCTGGCGCGGTGGCGCTGCAATCGCAGCTCGGTCGTGACCTGCTGCTTGACGATGTGCCAGTGCGCGGCTTCGGGCTCGGTCAGCAGCGCGCGCAGGTTCTCGAGCTTGAACGCCGGCTGCATGTCGGCGGCGTCGTACAGCATCGCCAGCCAGGTGTAATCGTGCGCCCAGCCGTCGCAGTACACCGTCAGGTCGCGCAGTGCGTCGTTGAGGTGGCGGCAGACGATCGCCGGCTCGCGGCCGCGCTCCAGCAACACCTCGCGCTTGACGTGGTGGATGCGTTCGGCCTGCGGGTCCCAGTGGGTCCAGTGCGCGAGCGGCCGGATGAGCGAGCAGTAGCTGCGGCCGTCGCCGAGCCGGTAGCCGACCTCGATCGGATAGCTGCCGGCGCCGAAGCCCGACGCTTCCACGTCGAGCACGGTCGGCGCCTCTTCATGAGGGGCGGCGTTCGCGGGCAGAGGCAGGGCCGACATGCATGCAAGCATAGTCAATCGCGGCGGCTGCAAAGCCTCGACAAGCATGACCATGACGCGCGAATTCCGCAGATGGATCAGCTCGGCCGGGTTCGGGTTCACGCGGTTGGCAGCCGGGCGCGCGTCGCCATACTTGAAGGCCTGTCGTCGTCTCCGGAGCCCGCGCGTGCCGTCGCCTGCCGAAACCCAACCCGAAGCCGAACCCGTCCGCCCGCACCACAAGATCTGGCCGAAGCGGTTGCCGCGCAGCCTCGTCATTCCCGAGACGTCGCTGTGGTTCAACGTCGAGGTCTCGGCGCAGCGCTATCCCGACAAGGCGGCCTATCTGTTCTTCGGCCGGCCGCTGAGCTATCGCCAGCTCGAGGCCGATGCCGAGGCGGTCGCCGGCTGGCTGCAGAGCGTCGGCGTCGGCGCCGGCGACCGCGTGCTGGTCTACCTGCAGAACTGTCCGCAGTTCCCGACTGCGCTGTACGGCATCCTGCGCGCGAACGCCGTCGCGGTGCCGGTCAACCCGATGAACCGCGCCGACGAGTTCGGCCACTACATCACCGATCCGCAGGCGAAGGCGGTGATCTGCAGCGCCGACCTCGCGGGCATCGTCGAAGCCGCCAACCAGGCGCTGCCCGAGGCGCAGCGGGTGCGCCACCTGCTCGTCACGCGCTATGCCGATGCGATGCCCGAAGTCGGTGCGGTGGCCGACGCCGACATGCCCACGGCGGCGATGGACGCCTGGCTGCGCGCCGATCCGCCGCTGCCGGCCGGCGCGACGCGCTGGCTCGACGTCCTGGCCGCGCGCCGCCTGCCCGGGCCGCATACCGCGGGTCCGGACGACATGGCGCTCCTGCCCTACACGTCGGGCACGACCGGACTGCCGAAGGGCTGCATCCACACCCACCGCACGCTGATGAGCAACACGGTCGGCGCTGCGTGGGGCCATGCCGGGCCCGAGGCCGTGAGCCTCGGCGTCGTGCCGATGTTCCACATCACCGGCATGCTCTACGGCGTGCTCGGCCCGGCGTTCGTCGGCAGCACGACGGTGATCCTGCCGCGCTGGGACCGCGAGCTCGCCGGCCGGCTGATGTCGGCCCACAAGGTGACGCACTTCACCTGCATCCCGACGATGATCATCGACCTGTTCGGCAGCCCGAACTACCAGTCGTTCGACCTGTCGAGCCTGCGCTACCTGAGCGGCGGCGGCGCGGCCATGCCGCAGGCGGTGGCGCAACGCCTGCTCGACGAGTTCGGCATCACCTTCGCCGAGGGCTACGGTCTGACCGAGACCGCCGCGCCGACGCATGCCAACCCGCCGGAGCGCGCCAAGCTGCAGTGCCTCGGCATTCCGATCTTCGGCGTCGACTCGCGCATCGTCGATCCGCTGACCCTGCAGGAACTTCCGCCCGGCGAGACGGGCGAGATCATCACCCGCGGCCCGATGGTCTTCAAGGGCTACTGGGGCCACCCGGAAGCGACGCGCGCCGCCTTCGTCGAGTTCGAAGGGCACACCTACTTCCGAACCGGCGACCTCGGGCGCATGGACGAGGACGGCTACTTCTTCATCACCGACCGGCTCAAGCGCATGATCAACGCGAGCGGCTACAAGGTCTGGCCGGCCGAGGTCGAGATGCTGCTCTACAAGCATCCGGCGGTGCAGGAGGCCTGCATCATCGCGGCGCGCGACGCCTACAGAGGCGAGACCGTGAAGGCGGTCGTGGTGCTGCGTGCCGACGCGCGCGGCAAGACGACGGCCGACGACATCATCGGCTGGGCGCGCGAGCACATGGCGGCCTACAAGGTGCCGCGGCTCGTGGACTTCGTCGACAGCCTGCCGAAGTCGGGCTCCGGCAAGGTGATGTGGCGCCTGTTGCAGGACCAGGAGAACGCCGCGAGGTGACCGCCGCGCGGCGTCAGTGCGCCGCGGCTTCGGCGGCGGTCAGCGTCGAGTCGAAGGCGGACGGCGGGATCTCCCCGACCCAGCTGCGTTCCATCTCGCCGAGTTCGGTCTCGTCGAACAGCGACGGCGTCGCTTCCTTCACCTCGACGGCGACACGGAAGTCCGCTTCGACCGGCTGGGTCATCGCGCGCGTCGCAACCCTGAGGCGCCGTTCGAGTTCGGGAAAGCGCGCGTCCGGCTCCTCGCGCATCAGCCGCTCGAGATGGCGCAGTGCCTGCGCATAGAGCTTCGGCGGCTCGCCCTTCAATGCCCGCGAGCCCCGGTGCGCAAGCGCCTGGTCGAGGTAGGCGAGCGAGCGCATCGTCAGCCGAAACTCGGGGCGCCGCTTCAGCAACTCGTGCAGCGCGTCATGGTCGCGCCGCAGCGCGGTTCCGCCCGAGTCGGCCGGCCTGGCCGGGGCCTCGGGCGCAGCGAGATGGAAGTGGATCTGCAAGCCGCGCCGCTCGACGCGGATGCGCTGCTGCATCAGCCGCTGCAACCAGGCCCACGGATCGTGGCGCCGGCGGCGCGTCTTCTTCGTCTTGTGTGCAGTCTCGGACTCACGTGGCGTCGGCATGGCGGCGGCATCGCATCGAGGATCGGGGGAGAGAGTGCCACAGCCGACGCGACCCGCGGCCTGCAATGCCCGCCGCGGCGTCGACTAGTTCTCGCTGCCGTCGTTATCGGACCATGCCGGACGTTCTGTAGCGCGCATTCGATGCGCTATGGCCTGCCGCGGCCGAACAGGAAGGTCGCGATCGCCAGCACGATGAAGACCAGGAACAGGATCTTCGCGATACCGGCCGCGCCGGCGGCGATGCCGCCGAAGCCGAACAGCGCGGCGATCAGCGCGATGACCAGAAAGACGATGGCGTAGTGCAGCATGGAGGGCTCCTTGTTGTCGGGCGCGACGGTTCGCTGCCCGTCGTGACGACAGTCTCGACGACCGTCGTCCCACCCTGCATAGGCGTGCAAGGTCCGGTCGTGTGGGCGTCGCGACCGAGGCAACGTAGGATGATTCCCACGCCGGGGATGTCCGGGGTCGACGGCGCGTGCGTTGCGCGGCCAGAATCGACGCCCATGCCCGCCCTCGCACCCCGCGCGTGAAGCCCGACCCCGACGTCGCCGACTTCGACCTGCGCCGCCTCGACGACGCGTTCTACGACGACCCGTTCCCGACCTACCGCGCGCTGCGCGAGACCGCGCCGGTCAAGCGCATGCCCGACGGCAGCGTGCTGCTCACGCGCTATGCCGACGTGGTCGCGGTCTACAAGGATCCGAAGTCGTACAGCTCCGACAAGCAGGCCGAGTTCGGCCCGAAGTACGGGATCGGGTCGCCGCTCTTCGAGCACCACACGACGAGCCTGGTCTTCAACGACCCGCCGCTGCACACGCGGGTGCGCCGGCTGATCGCCGGCGCGTTGACGCCGCGCCACGTCGCCGCGATGGAAGACGGTCTCGTGCGCCGCGTCGACGAGCTGCTGGCCGCGCTGGCCGACGCCGCGCGACGGGGCCCGGTCGACCTGATCGGCGCCTATGCGTCGGCGATCCCGGTCGAGATCATCGGCAACCTGCTCGGCGTGCCGCATGCCGAGCGCGCGCCGCTGCGCGACTGGTCGCTCGCGATCCTCGGCGCGCTCGAGCCGACGTTGACGCCCGAAGCCGAAGCGCGCGGCAACGCGGCGGTGCGCGACATGCTCGTCTACCTCGACGGCCTCGTGGCGCAGCGCCGCGCCGCGCCCGGCGATCCCGAGATCGACGTGCTGACGCGGCTCATCGTCGGCGAAGGCGGCGAGCAGCTCGGCGCGGCCGAGTTGCTGCACAACTGCATCTTCCTGCTCAATGCCGGGCACGAGACGACCACCAACCTGATCGGCAACGGCCTGAAATGCCTGCTCGACTGGCCCGACGAGAAGGCGCGGCTGCTCGCCGACCCCGAGCTCGCGCGCCTCGCGGTCGAGGAGTTCCTGCGCATCGAAAGCTCGAACCAGCTCGGCAATCGCATCACGACGTGCGCCGTCGAGATCGGCGGCGCGCGCCTGCCGCCGCGCTCGCTGGTCACCTTGTGCATCGGCGCGGCCAACCGCGATCCGGCGCAGTTCGCCGATCCCGATCGGCTCGACATCACGCGCTCGCCGAACCGCCATGTGGCATTCGGCTCCGGCATCCACCAATGCGTCGGCATGGGCCTCGCGCGGCTCGAAGGCCGCGTCGCGATCAGCCGCTTCCTGGCGCGCTTCCCCGGCTACCGGCTGGCTGGTCCGGCGGTGCGTGCGCGGCGCGCGCGCTTTCGCGGCCATGTGAGCCTGCCCTGCACGCTGTCCTCTTCCTGAACCTCCATCGGAGCTCTTGCACATGAAGTCATTCCATCGCCTGGCCGCCGCAGCGCTCGTCGCGGCACTCGCCTCGGCCCCTGCGCTGGCGCAGATCAAGATCGGCGTCACCTTGTCGACCACCGGCCCGGCCGGCTCGCTCGGCATCCCCGAGAAGAACACCATCGCGCTGCTGCCGAAGACGATCGCCGGCAAGTCGGTCGAGTACATCGTGCTCGACGACGCCAGCGACTCGAGCGCCGCGGTCGTCAACACGCGCCGCCTGACGTCGGAGGACAAGGTCGACGCGATCATCGGCTCGACCACGACGCCGAACTCGCTGGCGATGACCGACGTGGTCGCCGAGACCGGCACGCCGACGATCTCGCTCGCGTCGTCGGCGCGCATCATCGAGCCGGTCGATGCGAAGAAGGCCTGGGTCTTCAAGACGCCGCAGACCGACACGATGATGGTGCTCGCGATCCTCGAGCATGCGGCCGCGCACGGCATCAAGACGATGGGCTACATCGGCTTCAACGACGCGCTCGGCGAAGCCTTCTATGCCGAGTTCGAGAAGTTCGCCTCGGTGCGCGGCATCAGGATCGTCGCGAGCGAGCGCTATGCGCCGCGTGACACCAGCGTCACCGCGCAGGTGCTCAAGCTGACGGCGGCGCAGCCCGACATGGTCGTGATCGGCGCGTCCGGCACGCCCGCGGTGCTGCCTGCCAGGGCGCTCGTCGAGCGCGGCTACAAGGGCAAGGTCTACTTCAACCACGGCGTCGCGAACAACGACTTCCTGCGCGTCGGCGGCAAGGACGTCGACGGCGGCTACCTACCGACCAGCCCGGTGATCGTCGCCGCGGCGCTGCCGGCCGACCATCCGGCCAGGGCGCAGGCGCTCGACTACGTGAAGCGCTACGAAGCGGCCTACGGCAAGGGCAGCGTGTCGGCGTTCGGCGCCTACACCTGGGATGCCGGGCTGCTGCTGCAGCATGCGATCCCGATCGCGCTGAAGACCGCGCAGCCGGGCACGCGCGAGTTCCGCGCCGCGCTGCGCGATGCGATCGAAGGCACGCACGACCTGCCGGTCTCGAACGGCGTGACCAGCATGTCGAAGAAGGACCACCTCGGGCTCGACCAGCGCGCGCGGGTGATCGTGAGGATCGTGGGCGGCGGTTGGCGCCTGGACTAGGTCTGCCGCCGTACAACGGCCCCGATCTCAGGATCGACACATCAGCGTGATCGTCAACGTGTTGGGGTCCGACTCGTCTCCCACAGGGCGGAAACGCGCCCGGCCGGAGCCGTCGCTAAGATTGAACTCCGCGCCATTTTGCTCGTCCGAGCGGGCTCCCCATTCGAGGTTGCCGTCCTCCGACCTTGCATAGAAGTAAGCACCGGCGGCACCAATCGTCAGCGGCGTGTCTTGCAAGCTCAGCCTCGATCGCTCCTTGCCTGCGAATAGCCAACGACCCACACTCCACTCCTTGTCCGCTGCATTCTTGTACGCCACATACAACGTCAGCGGCACGTCGCACTCGTTCTTCACGAGGACAGGCTTGCCTGGGGGCAGGCTCCGAACGGGTGGCTGGGTGCTCGGTGGTGGAGGGGCCGGTACATTGCTCCCGGACGTCGGCGCGTTCGACGCCATGCCGGGGGTATCGCGCTCTTGCAGTGACCGCCCGATACCGACCACCACGACGGCGAACCCGATGAGCAGTCCCGCGACGATGATGGCCGCGAACAAGATCAAGGCCATGCGTCTACGGGCGGACTTGTCGTATGTCAATTTGAGCGTGTCGTCGTCGATCGCTCGCAATTCCTTCTTCTTGTCTTCGACGATGGCCGTAGCGCTGCTTCCTATCAGAGCGAGGGCTACTAGGCCGCTGATGCTCGGGTGGCTGTCGAGCAGGGACTTGAACCAGTCCATCAGCGACAAGAGGCCAAGTAACAGGCAGACCGACACGATGGCACCGACCACCGCGATCGGCCAATGCCCTCTGACGATATAGTTCACATACTCCTCGCGGGAACGAGCGCTGAGCCGATTCGCTTCACGTCCCGTGTCGCGTGGCGGCATGGCATACACGCGGGCCTGCTCGGCTTCGTCTTGCGCCCTGGCCTGATCCCTGGACGCCTTGGCTTGCGCCTTCGCTCGTGATTTGGCCTGCTCCCTATCGTTTTCGGCGCGGATCCACTCGTCGTGCTCTTGCCGCGCTACCGGATCCGAGAGGACGGCGTAAGCGTCGTTGACCAGTTTCATGATTCGCTCGGCCTCTGCACGCCGTTCCGGCGGCTGCCGATCCGGATGCCATTTCTGCGAGAGGTACTTGTAGGCGCCCTTGATGACCTCCTGGCTGGCGTTCTGAGCGACCTGCAGGTTGTCATAGTGCGAATGAACCATGAGGCCCTCACGCCGTCAGAACATCTGTCCCGGACGCGTCGGCTGGCATTGATATCTGATGCTTCCGAGGTCCGCGATCCCGGTGATGCGGTCGATGCGGTAGATGTAGACTTGGTGCTTGTCCTGGCTGTACGAGTAGTCGTCGCCGCCGCAAGGCTCGATGGCTTCCAAGTCGCTTCTGAATTCGATCCGTGTCTTCGTTGCGGTCACATGCTGACTCACGCGAACGTCACACTTCTTCGACTTGACCTCGGCACCGTCGGCATATAGCGTTGCCGTGATCGCGGCCCGTTGAACAAACGTGTTGTTGTCCACGTACCATCCCGACGCCTCGTCCTCGCCCCAGTGGACCGAACGTTCGGCGAGGTCGATGGTCAGCAAGGCTGGCATGATCTGCTCCACCGACCCGGTCGATGAGAGATTGGCAATCGCATCGCAGCGAAGGTGGATCGGTTGCGCTACAGCGGCGTGAGCAGCAGCGACCAACACGCCCGCGATGACGACATTTACCTTGCCGATCACGGATAGATTCCTCCGGGTGGCGAAGTATGGGGCCAGAACGCGCGCGCGGCAGACTTGGTCGGCTACTCCAAGTTAGGACGCCCGAACCGGTGCTTCGCGCCTTGCTAGCGACGCCTGCTTCGAAACCATGCGTTCGATAAGGGAGTAAACAGATATACCAGCGCTGCGGCTTGTAGAACAGTTTGCGCAATCATGACCGCGAGCGCGGAGGCTCCTTGCTGGAGCAGGAGTTGCCGAATGGAAAGCATGGCCGGCAACCCGAGAATGAACAGGACAAGTAATACCCACCTCGCCCAACCTCGCTGAGACCATATTGCGTAGATCAGTGCGCCGATGGCAGCGACGACGAGGGCGCCAATGTACAGGGGGTCAGGAAGTGGCGACACCAATGACCGAATCACTCCGATTGCGAGCGATGCCGCGGCAAGGGATACGCCAATGACGACACCTTTGGGCCGCTCGAAGGAAAGCCGAGTCGTAACGGGCGCATGAGAGTCTTGGCTCGTCTCCATGTGATTTCGGCGCCTAACTTTGAATTGGGCGACTGATCGTACTCCCTCCCACTCGCCCGACACAACCTGATGTTTGCCGCCCAGTCGCTGCGCGCAACGGGCGGACCGCGCGGTCGCATCACGTCTTCGGCCGCCGGTGTTGCGGCGTTCCGCGTCAGCGGATCACCACCTGACCACGGATCTCGCCGCCCTTGTTCTGCGCGGTGTGCACGTTGACGTACCACTTGCCGGCCAACAGGTCCGCAGCCTGCTCGGGCGTGATGGTCGCCTCGCCGACGATCGGGCTCGTGACCGGCGGGCCGAACTGCACGACGACGCCGGCGTTGCTGCCCGCCATCGCCGGCCCGTGGAAGTGCGCAGCCATGGCCGGGCCGGTCAGGCCCTCGTACGTCACGTTCCATTTCAAGAGGCGCGTGTCCTTGTTGAACGTGCCTTCCATCGTGCCCTTGCCCTTGCTGTCGTTCGGCGGCACCTCGGCCGCGGCGTACAGCGTCGCGCCGATCTTCACGGTGTTGCCCGGCATCATCGACGAGCAGGCGCCGAGCGCGACCAGCGAGCCGGCGAGTGCAGCACCGAGCATGATTCTTCTTGCGGTGTTCATGGTTCGACTCCTAGGGATGGGGAGTCGATGTTATGGCATCGAGTGGATGCCGGTGATGTCAGGGTCAGTCGCCGGCAATCCGTGTTGCCGTCGATCAATACGTCGCCCGCCCGCCCGACAGATCGAACACCGCTCCGGTGCTGAACGAGCATTCCTCCGAGCACAGCCACGCGATCATCGCGGCGGCCTCGCCGACCTGCAGGAAGCGGCCCATCGGGATCTTGCTCAGCATGAAGTCGATGTGCTGCTGCGTCATCGAATCGAAGATCGCCGTCTTCGCGGCCGCCGGCGTCACGGCGTTGACGAGCACGCCGCGCGTCGCCAGCTCCTTCGCGAGCGACTTGGTGAGCGCGATCAAGCCGGCTTTCGACGCGCTGTAGTGCGATGCGTTCGGATTGCCTTCCTTGGCGGCGATCGACGCGATGTTGACGATGCGGCCATAGCCCTGGCGCAGCATCGCCGGTACGACCTCGCGGCAGGTCAGGAAGGGCGCGACGAGGTTGACCTCGACCACGCGTCGCCAGACCTCGGGCGCGAGCTCCCACGTCGTCCCGTTGCCGCCGGTGATGCCGGCGTTGTTGACGAGGATGTCGATGCGGCCGTGCGCGCGCAGCGCGTCGGCGGTGGCGCGCGCGACGTCGGCCTCGCTGGTCAGCTCCACGAGCCCGGTGCCGACGCTGCCCAGTCCCGACAGCCAGCCCTGCGCCATGCCGAGGCGATCTTCGTCGATGTCCCACAGCACGACCTTCGCGCCCGAGCGCAGGAAACGCTCGGCGACCGACGCGCCTATGCCCTGCGCGCCGCCGGTGACGATGGCGACGCGATCCTTCAGGTCGATCTGATTCATCGCTTCAGGCCCTTCAGCGTCTCGCGCGCATCGGGCAGCGCGGCGCAATCGTCGATGTACTGGCGCACGATGTCGGCGAAGCGCTCGTGCGGCGCGAGGCCGAGCTTCGCGGCGCGTGCCGCGGTCGCGCCGCGCGGCCAGTTCGCGACGATGCCGGCGATGCGCTCGTCGCGCTCGAAGCGCACGCGCGCGCGCACCTCCGGGCCGGCGACTTCCTCGAGCGCCGCCAGCATGTCGGCGACGCGCACGTTGAGCGCCGGCAGGTTCAGCGCCAGGCGTCCGCCGAACGCCTCGCGGCCGGCTTCGTAGACGGCGATCAGGCCATCGATCGTGCGCGCCGGCGACGACACCGGATGCGACACGTCCGGCGACACCGGGCAGATCGATTCGACGCCGGCGAGCGGCTCGCGGATGATGCCGCTGAAGAACGACGACGCGGCACCGTTCGGCCGGCCCGGGCGCACCGTCACCGTCATCAGGCGCGCCGCACGGCCGTCGATGTAGCCCTTGCGCGTGTAGTCGGCCACGAGGTGTTCGCAGATCAGCTTCTGTGCGCCGTACGAGGTCTGCGGCGCCGGCAGCGTGTCGTCCGCGACGACGTCCGGCAGGGGCCGCGCCGGGTCGGGGCCGAACACCGCGACCGAGCTCGAGAACACCACGCGCGGCACCTTGCCGCCGGCCGCGACCTGGGCGCGCAGCGCGTCGAGCAGCGCGCGCGTGCTGTCGAGGTTGGAGCGCATGCCGAGATCGAAGTCGAGCTCGCACTCGCCCGATACGGCCGACGCGAGATGGAAGACGCCGTCGAACGGCTCGGTCTTCAGCGCGTCGGTCTGCGTCAGCAGCGGTCCGGTGCGCGCCTCGACGCGCGCATCGGCCGTGAGATCGGGCGGCGGCGGCGCGATGTCGGTCAGCACCATGCGGTCGATGCGCTCGCCCGCGAGCGTGGCGCGCGCCAGCAGCGTACGCGCCAGGCGCGCGCCGAGAAAGCCGCCGCCGCCGGTGATCAGGAGCTTCATGATGGTTCCTTCGAAGAGGAGGCCGGTTGGGGCAGGTCGATGCCGGCCAGGTCCGCATAGAACTTGACGACCGCCGCGTCGTCCTCGCCGCCCCGGCCCGCCGCGGCGCTCGCCAGATACAGCTGGTGCGCGGCTGCGGCAAGCGGCAGCGGGAACGCGAGCCTGCGCGCCGCGTCGAGCACGATGCCGAGGTCCTTGACGAAGATGTCGACGCTCGACAGCGGCCGGTAGTCGCCGGCCAGGATGTGCGGCACGCGGTTCTCGAACATCCAGCTCATGCCGGCCGAATGGCAGATCACGTCGTAGAGCGTCTGCGGATCGGCGCCGGCGCGCATGCCGAGCGCCATCGCCTCGCAGGCCGCGGCGATGTGCACGCCGGCGAGGTGCTGGTTGACCATCTTCACGGTCGAGCCGATGCCGGCCCGGTCGCCGAGCCGATAGACCTTGCCGGCGATCGCGTCGAGCAGCGAGCCGGCCGCCGCGAAGGCTTCGGGCTTGCCCGAGGCCATCACGGTCATCGCCCCGGCCGCCGCCTTGGCCGCGCCGCCCGACACCGGCGCGTCGATCAGCCGAATGCCGCGCTCGGCCAGGCGTGACTCCCACACCGGCGGCAGCGCCGGGTCGACGGTGGCCGATGCGATCACGACGGCACCGGCCTTCAGCGTCGCGGCGAGGCCGTCCGGGCCGAACAGCACGTCCTCGGTCTGAGCGGCGGTCACGACGAGCACCAGCACCGCATCGCATTGCGCGCCGAGTTCGGCGAGCGTGGCCGCGGTGCGTCCGCCGTCGGCTGCGAAGCGTACGCGTGCCGACGTGCTGACGTCGAGCCCGACCACGTCGATGCCGCGGCGCAGCGCGCTGACCGCCGCGCCGTAGCCCATCGAGCCCAGGCCGATCACGCCGAGGACGCTTCCTTGCCGATTCATTTGCGTGCCGCCGTGGGGTGGGTCGTGCGCCGCCGGCGGCTCGCGATGACGCCGCCTTCGACCAGCCGCTGCTCGCCGTGCGCGATGTGCTCGGTGGCGCGGCGGCGCGCCGCCGCGGCGTCGCCGGCGGCGATCGCATCGACCATCGCGCGGTGCTCGAGCCGCACCGCGTCCATGAAGTCGGGATGGCGCGCTTCGTTGGCGCGCGTGATGCGCATGCCTTCGCGCAGGTACTGCTCGAGAAAGCCGAGGAGCTGCGAGAACTGCGGGTTGCCGGTGCACTCGCCGATCGCGCGGTGGAACGCCAGGTCTTCGGCGACGCCGTCGCGGCCGGCCGCGACCGCCTGATCGATCGCCTTCAATGCCCGCTTGAGCTCGGCGATCTGGACGCGCGTCGCGCGCTTGGCGGCCAGCGCCGCGATCTCGCCTTCGAGCACGCGCCGCACCTCGACGACGTGCACCACCGCCTGGACCGACTCGAGCACCGCCGGGTCGAAGATCAGCGGCTGCGCCGGCGGCTCGGCCGCCACATACACGCCCGAACCTTGGCGTGACGTGACGAGGTTGCGCGACTTCAATTGATGCACCGCCTCGCGCACCACGGTGCGCGACACGCCGTGCGCCTGCGCGAGCTGCTGCTCGGTGGGCAAGCGGTCGCCCGGCTTCAGCCGCCTGGACTCGATCTCGCGCGCGAGCAGCCGGGCGAGGCGGTCCGACAGGCGATCCGCGACCAGGCGCAGCGGCGGTGCGGGCGACGGAGAGGCGGCAGGCACGATCAAGGCGGCGCAGGCACCATGGTGATCAGGTCATCATACAAATCGGCCGCCCTCGGTTCCTCCCGGTTTGCCCTGATGGCAACCGCGTCGGGCCTGCCGATACTCGCGGCCTGTAGCTCGAGGCCGCCCCGGCGCACCACGACGACACCACGCATTCCATGGCCAGCGTCTCCATCCAGTCCGTGCGCAAGCGCTTCGGCGCGGTCGAGATCCTGCATGGCGTGGACATCTCGATCGCAGACGGCTCGTTCACCGTGCTCGTCGGACCGTCCGGCTGCGGCAAGTCGACCCTGCTGCGCATGATCGCGGGCCTCGAGCAGATCTCCGGCGGCGAGATCCGCATCGGCGACAAGGTCGTCAACGACATGCCGCCGAAGGAGCGCGACATCGCGATGGTGTTCCAGAACTACGCGCTCTATCCGCACATGACGGTGCGCGACAACATGGCGTTCTCGCTGATGCTCGCGAAGACCGAGCGCGCGCAGGTCGACGAGAAGGTCAACCGCGCGGCCGGCATCCTCGGGCTGCGCGAGCTGCTCGAGCGCTTTCCGCGCCAGCTCTCCGGCGGCCAGCGCCAGCGCGTCGCGATGGGCCGCGCGATCGTGCGCGATCCGCAGGTCTTCCTGTTCGACGAGCCGCTGTCCAACCTCGACGCCAAGCTGCGCGTCGCGATGCGCAGCGAGATCAAGGAGCTGCACCAGCGGCTCGCGACGACGTCGATCTACGTCACGCACGACCAGATCGAGGCGATGACGATGGGCGACCAGATCGTCGTGATGAAGGACGGCCGCATCGAGCAGACCGGCAGCCCGCTCGAGCTGTACGACCGGCCGGTCAACACCTTCGTGGCCGGCTTCATCGGCTCGCCTGCGATGAATTTCCTGCCCGGCACCTTGCGCGTCGAGGGCGGCGCCGCGAAGGTCGAGCTCGCCGACGGCACCCGGGTCGACGCGCCGCTGCACGCCGGCGGCGGCCGGCCCGGCCAGGCGGTGATCTACGGCACGCGACCCGAGCACCTGCGGCTCGTCGACGCCTCCAACGGCGGCATCGCGACCGAGGTCGTCGTCGTCGAGCCGACCGGCGCCGAGACCTTCGTGGCCTGCCGCCATCGCGGCACCGAGCTCGCGGTCGTGTTTCACGACCGGCACGATTTCAGGCCCGGCTCGACGATCCATCTGCAGCCCGACCTCGGCCGTGCCCATCTGTTCGATGCGGGCAGCGGGCAGCGGCTCGCAGCCTGAAACCCACGCCCTTCGCGCATCCACCCAAGGAGACGAGACATGCAAGAGTTCAACCGCCGCCGCTTCCTGCAAGGCACCGCCGCCGCCGGCGCCGGCGCGACGCTGGGCACCGCCGCGCTGTGGGTGCCGAGCGCGCAGGCGCAGTCGCTGACCTTCAAGCCCGAGCCGGGCGCCAAGCTGCGCGTGCTGCGGTGGAGCCGCTTCGTGCAGGGCGACATCGACGCCTACATGGTCAACGTCAAGAAGTTCACCGAGAAGACGGGCGTCGAGGTCCGGGTCGACAACGAAGGCTGGGAAGATGTCCGGCCGAAGGCCGCGGTTGCGGCCAACACCGGCGCCGGACCGGACATCATCCTGTCGACCAACGACGACGCGAACCTGTACCCCGACAAGCTGCTGGACGTGACCGACCTCGCGGAGTACCTCGGCAAGAAGTACGGCGGCTGGTATCCGGCGGTGCACCAGTACCTCCAGCCCGACGGGAAGAGGTGGATCGGACTCGGCCTGGGCGCGGCCGGTTCGATGATGGTCTATCGCACGAGCTACCTGAAGGCAGCCGGTTTCGACACGTTCCCGAAGACCAACGACGATTTCCTGAAGATGCTGAAGGCGCTGAAGGAGAAGGGCACGCCGGGCGGCTTCGCTCTCGGCAATGCCACCGGCGACAGCCTCTGGACCAACTGGCTGATCTGGTCGCATGGGGCCAAGCTCGTCGACAAGGACAACAAGGTCGTCATCGACAGCCCCGAGACGCTGAAGGCGCTCGAGTATGCGAAGGAGATGTACGCGACGTTCATCCCGGGCACGCTGTCGTGGCTCGACCCGAACAACAACAAGGCGTTCCTCGACGACCAGATCAGCGTCACGAACAACGGCATCTCGATCTACGTGGCGGCGAAGAACTCGACCGATCCCAAGGTCAAGGAGATGGCGGCCGACATCAACCACGCGTCGTTCCCGATCGGCCCGGTGGGCGTGCCCACGGAGTCCCACCTGTTCTTCAATCAGATGATCATGAAGTACACCAAGTACCCGAAGGCCGCGAAGGAGTACCTGCGCTTCATGATGGAGTGGGAGCAGTTCGACCCGTGGCTGACGGGTGCCGCCGGCTACATCGCCCAGCCGCTTGCGGCCTACGAGAAGAGTGCGATCTGGACCGCCGATCCGAAGAACACCCCGTATCGCGACAGCGTCAAGAACATGCGCCCGGCCGGCTATGCCGGCAAGCTCGGCTACGCGTCGGCCGGCGCCGGCGCCGACTTCATCGTCGCGAACATGGTGGCCGAGGCGGCCAGCGGCAGCAAGACGCCGAAGGAAGCGGCGGAGCGGGCGCAGAAGCGGGCCGAGCGCTACTACAAGGTCTGAGTGCGAAGCCGGCGCGCGGCGCCGGCCTTGCTCGTCGCGTTCGAGCGGTCGTGCCCGCGGGCCGCCGTTCGACGCGCCCGTCGGGAGGACGCCTCGCATGTGGGCCAGGTTCCAGAACAGTCGCAACGCCCTCGGCATCGTCTTCATGCTGCCGGCGGCACTGCTGCTGCTCGTCTTCCTGACGTATCCGCTCGGCTTGGGCACCTGGCTCGGCTTCACCGACGCGAAGGTCGGCCGGGCCGGTGTATGGATCGGCCTCGAGAACTACGAATTCCTGTGGAACGACAGCGTCACGCGTCTGGCGCTCTTCAACACGCTCTTCTACACGGCGGTCGCGAGCGTCATCAAGTTCTTCCTCGGCCTGTGGCTCGCGCTGCTGCTGAACCGCAACCTGCGCTTCAAGACCTTCCTGCGCGCGGTCATCCTGCTGCCCTACATCGTGCCGACGGCGCTGTCGGCGATCGCGTTCTGGTGGATCTACGACTCGCAGTTCTCGATCCTGAGCTGGGGGCTCGTGAAGCTCGGGCTGATCGACAACTACATCGACTTCCTCGGCGACCCGTGGAACGCGCGGCTGGCGGTGATCTTCGCCAACATCTGGCGCGGCGTGCCGTTCGTCGCGATCACCCTGCTGGCCGGCCTGCAGACGATCTCGCCGTCGTACTACGAGGCCTCGGCGATCGACGGCGCGACGCCGTGGCAGCAGTTCCGCCACGTCACCCTGCCGCTGCTCACGCCGATCATCGCGGTCGTGATGACGTTCTCGGTGCTGTTCACGTTCACCGACTTCCAGCTCATCTACGTCATCACGCGCGGCGGCCCGCTGAACGCGACGCACCTGATGGCGACGCTGTCGTTCCAGCGCGCGATCTCGGGCGGAGCGCTGGGCGAGGGAGCCGCGATCTCGATCGCGATGGTGCCGTTCCTGCTCGCCGCGATCATGTTCAGCTACTTCGGGCTGCAGCGCCGGGCTTGGCAGCAGGGTGGGGGCGAGAAGTGAAGACGAGGGCCGTTCGGGGACGGGGAATGGTCACCCCATGAGCAGCGTCATCGATCGCAGCGGCAAGAACGCCGGCGACGAAGGCGGCATGGGCTACCTCGAGTCCTTGCCGCGCAAGGTCGTCGTGGTCTACATCCCGATGGCGATCTTCCTGATCGTGCTGTTGTTCCCGTTCTATTGGATGGCGATCACGTCGGTGAAGCCCGATGCCGAACTGCTGTCGCGCAAGGGCAATCCGTTCTGGGTCGCCGCACCGACGCTGCAGCATTTCCACAAGCTGCTGTTCGAGACCGAGTTTCCCCAGTGGATGTGGAACACCGTCCTGGTGTCGGCGGTCGCGACCTTCGCATCGCTGGCCGCCTCGGTGCTCGCCGCGTATGCGATCGAACGGCTGCGCTTCCAGGGCTCGAAGCAGGTGGGGTTGTCGGTCTTCCTCGCCTATCTGGTGCCGCCGTCCATCCTCTTCATCCCGCTGGCGTCCATCGTCAACAGCCTGGGCCTGTTCGACACGCGCTTCGCGCTCATCCTCACCTACCCGACCTTCCTGATCCCGTTCTGCACGTGGCTCCTGATGGGCTACTTCCGTTCGATCCCGTTCGAGCTCGAGGAGTGCGCGCTGATCGACGGCGCGACCCGCCTGCAGATCCTGACGAAGATCGTGCTGCCGCTCGCGGTGCCGGGGCTGATCTCGGCCGGCATCTTCGCATTCACGTTGTCGTGGAACGAGTTCATCTACGCGCTGACCTTCATCTCGTCGTCCGAGGTCAAGACCCTGCCGGTCGGCGTGGTCACGGAGCTCGTCCAGGGCGACGTCTATCAATGGGGGCCGCTGATGGCCGGCGCCTTGTTCGGGTCGCTGCCGGTGGCCTTCGTCTATTCGTTCTTCGTCGAGTACTACGTGTCCGGCATGACGGGCTCGGTGAAGGAATGACCGGAAAGCATCATGAGCAGTTCTGACAAGCCCAGGAAGAAGCCCGAGGAGCTGCGCAGCCAGCAGTGGTTCGGCCGCCAGGACCGCGACGGCTTCGCCTACCGCAGCTGGGTCAAGGGCAAGGGCGTGCCGCACGATCAGTTCGACGGCCGCCCGGTGATCGGCATCTGCAATACCTTCAGCGAGCTGACGCCGTGCAACTCGCACTTCAGGACGCTCGCCGAGCAGGTGAAGATCGGCGTCTACGAGGCCGGCGGCTTCCCGCTCGAGTTCCCGGTGATGTCGCTCGGCGAGACCATGCTCAGGCCGACCGCGATGCTGTATCGCAACCTCGCGAGCATGGACGTCGAGGAATCGATCCGCGGCAATCCGATCGACGGCGTCGTGCTGCTGATGGGCTGCGACAAGACGACGCCGTCCCTGATGATGGGCGCGGCGAGCTGCGACCTGCCGACGATAGGCGTCTCCGGCGGCCCGATGCTGAACGGCAAGTGGCGCGGCCAGGAGCTCGGCTCGGGCACCGGCGTCTGGAGCATGAGCGAGCAGGTGCGCGCCGGCACCTTGAGGCTCGCCGACTTCCTCGATGCCGAGAGCTGCATGCACCGCAGCCATGGCCACTGCATGACGATGGGCACCGCGTCGACGATGGCGGCTATGGTCGAGGCGCTCGGCGTGGGGCTCCCCGGCAATGCGGCCTATCCGGCGGTCGACGGCCGCCGCAACGTGCTGGCGCGCATGGCCGGCCGGCGCATCGTCGACATGGTCCACGAGGACCAGAAGCTGTCGCAGATCCTGACGCGCGAGGCGTTCGAGAACGCGATCAAGGTGCTGGCCGCGATCGGCGGCTCGACCAACGCGGTGATCCATCTGATCGCGATCGCCGGCCGGATCGGCGTGCCGCTGACGATCGACGACTTCGATCGCCTCGCGAGCGAGTCGCCGTGCCTGCTCAACCTGCAGCCGTCGGGCCAGCACCTGATGGAGGACTTCTGCTACGCCGGCGGCCTGCCGGCGGTGATGAAGGAGATCGCCGGTTCGCTGCACCTCGGCGCGGTCACCGCGAGCGGGCAGACGGTCGCCGCCAACATCGCCGACGCGAAGAACTGGAACACCGACGTGATCCAGCCGCTCAAGAAGCCGTTCAAGGAGAAGGCCGGCATCGCCGTGCTGCGCGGCAACCTCGCGCCGCGCGGCGCCGTCATCAAGCCGAGCGCGGCGACGCCTGCGCTGATGGTGCACAAGGGCCGCGCGGTGGTGTTCGAGTCGAGCGACGACTTCCATGCGCGCATCGACGACGAGTCGCTCGACGTCGACGAGACCTGCATCCTGGTGCTGAAGAACTGCGGGCCGAAGGGCTATCCGGGCATGGCCGAGGTCGGCAACATGCCGCTGCCGCCCAAGGTGCTGCGCAAGGGCATCACCGACATGGTTCGCATCAGCGATGCGCGCATGAGCGGCACCGCCTACGGCACCGTCGTGCTGCACACCGCACCCGAAGCCGCGGCCGGCGGCCCGCTCGCGGTGGTGCAGAACGGCGACGTGATCGAGCTCGACGTGCCGAACCGCAAGCTCCATCTGCACATCGGCGACGACGAACTGCAGCGGCGCATGGCCGCATGGAAGGCACCGGCGCCGCGTCTCGACAGCGGCTACTGGAAGCTCTACGTCGACCACGTGCTGCAGGCCGACCAGGGCGTCGACCTCGATTTCCTGGTCGGCAAGCGCGGCGCCTTCGTGCCCAAGGACAACCACTGAACGGTCTCGTCGCGGTCGACTGGGGCACGTCGTCGCTGCGCGGCGCGCGCCTCGATGCCGATGGGCGCGTGCTCGAGGAGCGCAGCAGCGATCGCGGCATCCTCGGCGTGCCGGCCGGGGGCTTTCCGGCCGTGTTCGACGCGACCTTCGGCGACTGGATGGCGGCGCCCGGCGCGCGCTGCCTGATCGCCGGCATGGCGGGCAGCCGGCAGGGCTGGGCCGAGGTGCCGTACGCCGGATGCCCGGCCGGCGCGTCCGACCTCGCGGCGGGGCTGCGCTGGATCATCGACCGGCGCATCGCGATCGTTCCGGGCGTGGCGGTCGATGACGCCGGCAGCGACGTGCCCGACGTGATGCGCGGCGAGGAGACGCAGGTGCTGGGCGCGCTCGCGCTGCTCGGCATCGACGCCGGCCTTTTCGTGCTGCCGGGCACGCACAGCAAATGGGTGCGCGTCACGGGTGGCCGCATCGAAGGCTTCGCGACTTCGATGACCGGCGAGTTCTACGCGCTGCTGCGCCGCCACTCGATCCTCGCGAAGAGCCTGCCGGCGGACGACGCGGCCGAGGCCTTCGATGCCGCCGCATTCGACGAAGGCGTCGCGCACGCCATGCGCGGCACGAGCCTGCTGCGGACGGCGTTCGGCGTGCGCACCTTGTCGCTGTTCGAGCGCAAGGCGTCCGAAGCGCTGGCGAGCTACCTGTCCGGACTCGTGATCGGCGACGAGGTGCGCGCCGAGCCGAACGCCCAGGCCGCCGATGTCGTTGCGATCGGCGCCGAGGCGCTGACCTCGCGCTATGCGCGTGCCCTGGCGGCGCGCGGCTGCATGGTGCGCTGCCTCGGCTCGGAAGCGACCTGGCGCGGCCTGCATGCACTGGCAGCAGCCGCTTGGTCGTAAGCTCTGGCGTCAGGTCGCGGCGTCGACGTTCGAGGTGAATTCCGATGGACCCGTTGAACACCTTCGCTGCCGCGCTGCAATCGCTGCCGCTGGTCGCGATCCTGCGCGGCATCCTGCCGCGCGACGCGCCGGCGGTCGGCCGTGTGCTCGACGGGGCAGGCTGGCGGCTGATCGAAGTCCCGCTCAATTCGCCGCAGCCGCTCGACAGCATCGCGGCGCTCGCGAGCGCGCTGCCCGATGCGCTGGTGGGTGCGGGCACGGTGCTGTCCGCCGACGCGGTGCGCGACGTGCATGCGGCCGGCGGCCGCCTCGTCGTCGCGCCGAACTTCGATGCCGACGTGGTGCGCACGGCCGTGCAGCGCGGTCTCGTCTGCTTGCCGGGCGTGCTGACCCCGACGGAGGCCTATGCGGCGCTCGCCGCCGGCGCGCACGGCCTGAAGCTCTTTCCGGCGGAAATGACGCCGCCCGGCGTCGTCAAGGCGCTGCGCGCCGTCCTCGATGCCCGCGTGCCGCTGCTGCCGGTGGGCGGCATCACGCTCGCGAACCTGGGCGCCTACCGGGCCGCCGGTGCGAGCGGCGCGGGCATCGGGTCGTCGCTGTACCGGCCGGGCGATGCACCCGCGGCCGTCGGGGAGCGCGCGCGTGCGTTCGCACTGGCGTGGGGCACAAAGGGTTAGGACGTCGCCTACACGCGATGCGCTGGTCGGCCGATGGGCGCGGGCCGGCACGGCTTCCAGAATGGCTTCATCGCTTCCACCCGACAAGGAGTCAACGATGAACGCGAAGACCACTGTCCTTGCCGCCGCCGTACTGGCCGCGGCCCTCGGCACCACCGCGATTCCGGCGTCGGCCGCCGTGATCGTCGACGTCGCGCCGCCGGCGGCGCGGGTCGAAGCGGTGCCCGCGCCGCGCGCCGGCTACATCTGGACGCCGGGCTACTGGAACTACGTGAACCACCGCCATGTGTGGGTGGCCGGCACCTGGGTCCGCGATCGGCCCGGCTATGTCTACCACCAGCCGGCCTGGGTCCAGCGCGACAACCGCTGGGTGCTGGAGCGCGGTGCGTGGGCGCGCGGCGATCGCGACCACGACGGCGTGCCGAACCGTGTCGACACCCATCCGAACAATCCGTACCGTCCGTGATCGTTCCCTGATCAACGGATAGCTTGTGCGACACGGCCCTCCATCGGAGGGCCGTTTTTGTTGGTTCGGTGCATGGGCCCGCCAGTGACATCAGCCGAGCCTGCACCGGCCGAGCGCGCAAAGTATGGCCGCGAGCCCGCCCATCATCAGTGCCGCCGATGCGGGCTCCGGTACGGGATTCGTGTTGCCGATGCCGGCGTCGACCGCGATCGCATAGCCGGGATGATCCGCCAGCCAGCCCGGGTCGATGAAGATGAAGGGCGCGATGCGCGCGTCGGCGGTGCTCGCCGTGAGCACCGGCAGCCCGGTGAGCTGGCCGGTGGTGCCGCCGCGCATCGAGATCGACAGCGTGAGGGTGCCGCGCAGGCCTTCGGGCAGGGTCGCGCCCCAGGTCCATGATGCATCGTAGTCGGTGTAGCCGACCGGCTCGGATGACTGCACGCCCCAGCCGAGCGACACGGTGTCGGCATCGAAGGCGAGATAGGTCGGTGCCGTGCCCGACTGCGGCCCCGATGCGGCGAACGTGCCCGCAATGTTCTGTGCGACCACGGAGAGGCGCGAGCCGACGTCGCCGTAGAGGCGCTGAGGATCGCCCTGCGACGCGAGCGTGCCGCTCGTGATCCCTGAGAAGCGCACCGGAACGCTGGCAGCCGAAGGGCCGGTGATCGTGAATCCGTACGACATCGACGCCCCGACGAACGTGTAGGCGGCATCCAGCGAACTCGCGGCTGTGGTGCCGGTGGCGTGGCCGACCAGCGACGGCGTCGAGCTGACTTCGACGTTGCCCTCGGTCGTGTTGTCGCCGCCCGACCCCGTCAGCGGACCCGCGGCATAAGTCCCGTTGCCGGTCACGCCCACCACCTGGCGCGTCGCGGGATTGCCCTGGTTGCCGACCGTCGCATCGACCGAACCCGATACGACGACCAGTGCATGGGCGGGCGCGGCCATGGCCGCGAGCACGACGCCGCCGACGAACGTCGGCAGGCGATACGGACGAGGATGCGATCGTTGCGGCATGCGGCCTCCGATGAGCAATGATGGGGACGTCGGCAGTGTCTGCAGATCCGCGTTCGCTGAACTCAAGGGATGCCAAGGATCGGCCCAAACGTTCTAAAGGGCGCGCTTCTCGATGCTCTGGCCGCGTTTTCGGCGGAGGGCCATGGGGCGCGGCCGTCGGCGACCGCCGGGCGTCCCTAACGCTAGGGCTGGGTTGGCCCGGCTTTAGAACGATTGGCGACGCTTGAGGACCCGAAGGGCAGGGCGATCGGACAGTACCCGGGCCGGGGCGCATCGCCCGCATTCGCGGATCGAGCGACCCCGGCCTTGCAATCATCCAACGAGGTACTTCATCGTGAACAACCGCACCTTCCATCGCATCGCCGGCCGTCGCATCCTCTTCGCGGCCGCGTCGGCACTCCTGGGCGCGGCAGCCCTCGGCGCCATGGCCGCCGGATTGCCGGGCCGCGTCGCCGCCGCTGCGCCATCGCGGCCTGTCGTCGCCAGCAAGTTGCCCAACTGCGGCCCCGACGGATCGCGGGTCTGCAACAGCTTCGGATGCTGGTGCCAGTGAGCGGCAGCAGACGCGCCTGAGCAGCACCGCGCCGGCATGCCGCGGACCAGCCGCGCGGCATGCCGGTGCGGGCATCGACACCATCCATTCATTCACCGCATCGGAGCCACCATGGATTCCACTTCCCTGACCGGCCGCGCCGCCATCGCGCTGGCCGTCTCCGCCCTCGCCCTTACGGCGCAGGCCACCACCTTCTCGGTCGCACACGAGTTCGCCGGAACGGACGGTTCCTGGCCGTTCGGCGCGCTCACCCTCGACAGCGCCGGCAACGTCTACGGCGCCGCCTACGCGGGAGGCACGGCCAATTTCGGAACGCTCTTCAAGTTCGATGGCGCCAGGCTGACGACCCTTTATTCGTTCACCGGCGGAAGCGACGGCGGCAACCCCGAAGGGTCATTGCTCGCCGATGCCGAAGGCAACCTGTACGGCACGACCAAGGTCGGCGGCGGCGGATACGGCACGGTGTTCCGCTGGGATCGCGAGCTCCAGCCGCACCTGCGGACGCTCAAGTCGTTCGTCGATCGCGCGGCGGACGGCGTCTCCCCGTCGGGCGGCCTGGCGCGCGACGCTGATGGCACGCTATACGGCACGACCTTCTTCGGCGGCAACCTCGATTGCGCGACCCAGGGACTGGGCTGCGGAACGGTCTTCAAGGTCGCCGCCAGCGGTGCGTTCACGCAGTTGCATCGCTTCAACGGCACTGATGGCTACGGACCGAACGCCACGCTCTACCGCGTCGGCGACCGCCTCTTCGGAACGACCGTCTACTGGGGACCGTCGCCGGCCGGCAGCCCCTATTCGATGAAGGCTGCGGATGGCACGAGCTTCACGACGGTGACGCCGAACGGCGTCAGCTACAACTTCATCGGCGGGCTGGTTCGCGATGCCAACGGCAACCTGTGGGGCGTGGCCTTCATCGCCGGCACGACCTCGATGGGCGGCATCTACAGGATCGATCCCTCCGGCAACTACCAGCTGATGCATACCTTCAACGGCAGCGATGGCGCCTATCCGACCGGCACGCCGATCCTCGATGCCCAGGGAATGCTGTACGGCACGACCGAGGGCGCCGCGGTGTGGGGCAGCGAGGGATCGGGTCCCGGCGGCTACGGCACGGTATTCCGTTACGACACCGCCAGCGGCACGCTGACGACGCTGCACCGCTTCACCGGGCCGGACGGCAAGAACCCGGTGGCCGGTCTGGTGCGCGATCCGCAAGGCAATCTCTATGGCGTCACGGCCTACGGCGGCGCGAACGACAAGGGCGTGCTGTTCCGCGTCACGCCGTAGTCGCCACGCTCGATCCGGCCAAGCGCGCGGCGGCGGAGCCTGCTGCGGCCCGGGAGGGGCGTCCTAGAATCGGCGGCGGCGGGCCGGTGGTCATCCGGGCGCGAGGCCATATCGCCATGCAGCCGATTCTTCGCTTTGGCCGAGTCGAGGTGCGCACCGTGCAGCGGCAGCTGCTGGTCGATGGCGTGCCGATGCCGGTGGGTGCGCGTGCCTTCGACGTGCTGCTCGCACTGATGGCGCGGCCCGGCGACCTGGTGAGCCGGGAAGCGTTGCTGGATGCCGTCTGGATGGGTCGGGTGGTCGAGGACAACAACCTCGTCGTGCAGATCGGCGCGCTCCGCAAGGCGCTCGGGAAGGAAGCGATCGCGACGATACCCGGCCGCGGTTACCGCTTCTGCCTGCCGGTCTCCGCGCCGGATCCCGCGCCTGAGGTCGCGGGCATACCGGTCGGCGAACCGTCGCAGCGGGGCGAGCGTCCACTGATCGGCCGCGATGAGGATGTCGCGGCGATCGGGCGGCTGCTCGATGCGGAGCGTCTGGTCACGATCAGCGGCGCCGGCGGTATTGGCAAGACGAGGATCGCCGAATGCCTCTGCAGCGCGCAGCGGTCTCGCCATGCGCACGGTGCGGTGTGGGTCGAGATCGCCGGCATCGGCCATTCCGACCTGCTGCCGGGCAGCATCGCGGGGGCTGCCGGCCTGAGCGTTGCCGCCGGCGGCGATGCGCTGCGAAACCTGATTGCCGCACTGAGTCCGCTCGACCTGCTGCTGGTGCTCGACAACGCCGAGCACCTGATCGCCGGCGTGGCCCCGATCGTCACCGCGTTGATCGCCGGCGCGCCGCGGCTGCGCGTGCTCGTGACCAGCCAGGTGCCGCTGCGCGCAGCCGAGGAAGCGGTGTATCGCCTTCCCGGCCTCAGCATCGCCGAAGCCGATGCCCCGCTCGACCACGCGATGCGGCATGGCGCCGTCGCGCTGTTCGTCGAGCGCGCTCGCGCGCAGGGCTGTAGCGCCGCCATCGACGCGGCGGCACTGCCGTCCATCGTCGCGATCTGCGGCGCGCTCGACGGCATGCCGTTGGCGATCGAGCTCGCCGCGGCGCGCGTTCCGATGTTCGGCGTGCACGCATTGGCCGCCCATCTCGGCGACCGGCTCGACCTGCTCACGCGCGGCCGGCACGACGCGCCTGAGCGCCAGCGCACCCTGCGCGCGGCGCTGTCGTGGAGCTACTCGCTGCTCGAGCCTCGGGAGGCACAGCTGTTCCGCAGGCTCGCGGTGTTCGCCGGTGTCTTCACGCTGGGGATGGCGCGGCGGGTCGGAAGCGACGTTGACGATGACGCCGATTGCCGGCGCGGCGGCTCCGTGGTGGATGCGCTCGGTGGTCTCATCGAGCGCTCGCTCGTGAACGTCGATGCGGCCGACGAACCGCGCTATCGATTGCCGGAGTCCGCACGCTGCTTCGCCGCCCAGATGCTGGCGGCCTCCGGAGAGGCCGAGCAGGTCGAGCGGCGCCATGCCGATGCGGTGCTCGAGCGCTTCTCGACGATCTACGGGGCCAGCCGCGACGGCGAGATCACCGCCGACCGCGCCCTGGCAGCGCTGGAGCCGCATCTCGACGGCGCCCGGTCTGCACTCGAGTGGATGATGCAGCACGGCGATGCGACCGGTGCGATCACGCTGGCGCCGGCGCTGAGCTTCGCGCTGACCCTGTCGAGGCATAAGGAGCGCGCGCAGGTATGGGAGACGACCGCGCGCTGCATCGATGCGCACGTCCCTCCAGACCTGCGGGCGAGGTGGGCGCTCGGCTACTGCGTCTACTGGTTCCAGCGCCGGCCCGAAGTGGCGGTCCGTTGGGCGGAGGAGGCGCTGGCAGTGCTCCAGGAGCCCGTGTGGCGCTACCGCGCGCTTGCCACGCTCGCGATGGCGCTGGCACGGCTCGGCGATGTCCAACGGTGTGCGTCGACCTGCGCGGCGATGGACGCGATCGAGGACCCGGCATGGCACGCGCGCACGCGCTTCGCGGGTGCGATGGCCACCTGGCAGCTCGAGACCGCGCGCGGCGACTTCGATGCGGCGCTCGCGGCCAATCGCCGCGCGCACCGCCTGGCGGTGGCGTGCGGCGACGACGCCAACGTCGAAAGCCTGCTCGTCAGCCTGGTCGACACCGAGCTGGCGACCGGCCGCATCGACGATGCGGTGAAGCACGGACTCGAACTGGAGCGCCGGCTCGTCCGCGGCCGCCATGTGCAGGCGCTGACCGTCAACCGCATCAACCTGGTCGGTGCGCTGGTCGCGCAGGGACAGCTCGAGGAGGCTCGAAAGATGGCCGCGGCCGCGTGGCCGCTCGCGGTCGCGTTCGAGGTGCATCCGATCCTCGCCGACAACCTCGCGCTGCTGGCCGCGTCGTGTGGCGACTGGACCGCCGCCGCGACATTGCACGGCTATGCCGATGCGGCACGCGCCGCAGCCGACATGAAGCGCGAGGCCAACGAATGCCGGGCGATCGAGGGCGCCGAGCGGCTGGCCCGGCCACGACTCGGCGACGCGTACGGCCGCGAGTTCGCCGCCGGTGCGCGCCTCGGTCGCGACGAGGTGCCGGTGGTCGCAGGGATCGCGACGACCTGAGCCGCTACGATCCGCGACGCGGGGACCGGACGGTCGCCGCATCGAGGCGAATCCAGGAGAGCACGCATGAGCATTGCCGTTGAGATGTCCGAACTCGCGAGCGTGATGGCGCGCTACCGGTACGCCTACCTGATGACGACCGCGATCAAGGGCGCGCCGCATGCGGTGGCGGTCGTCCCGACCCTGGAGGGCGGCGAACTCGTCGTGGCCTCGGTCGGTCGCCGCACGCGCGAATACGCGACCGCGCATCCCGAAGTTGGCTTCGTCTGGCCGCCGGCGTCTCCGTCGGAGTATTCGCTGATCGTCGATGGGCGAGCCGTCGTGGCCGGTGCCGGACTGCGGATCACGCCGACGCGGGCCGTGCTGCATCGCCCGGTCGAGCCCGGTCAGCCGGTCGCAGCGGGCGCCTGCGGTGCGGACTGCGTCGAAGTGAACCTGAGTCCCGGCGGCTAGGCCTCAGCCCTGCACCATCACTTGAGCTGCATCCACAGGTAGCTGAACTCCAGCGCCTGCACGTGCGCGCGCTGCTCGTTGTCGGCCGCGCCGCCGTGGCCGCCTTCGATGTTCTCGTAGTACAGCACGTCGTGGCCCTGGGCGCGCATCAGCGCGGCCATCTTGCGCGCATGGCCGGGGTGCACGCGGTCGTCACGCGTCGAGGTCGTGAAGAGGATGCGCGGGTACTTGCCCTCGGGCAACATGTTCTGGTAAGGGCTGTACTTCGAGATGTAGGCCCACTGCGCCGGATCGTCCGGGTCGCCGTATTCGGCCATCCACGAGGCGCCCGCCAGCAGCTTGTGGTAGCGCCGCATGTCGAGCAGCGGCACCTGGCAGACGATCGCGTTGAAGAGGTCGGGCCGCTGCGTCAGCATCGCGCCCATCAGCAGGCCGCCGTTGCTGCCGCCTTCGATGCCGAGGTGGCGCGACGTCGTGATCCTGCGGGCGATCAGGTCTTCGGCCACGGCGATGAAATCGTCGTAGCTCTTCTGCTTGTTCTCCTTCACCGCGGCCTGATGCCAGCCGGGGCCGAACTCGCCGCCGCCGCGGATGTTGGCGATGACCAGCACGCCGCCGCGCGTGTACCAGGCATTGCCGAATGCGCGCGAATACCACGGTTGCTCGGACACCTCGAAGCCGCCATAGCCGTAGAGCAGGGTCGGAGCGCCGCCGGCCGGCAGATGGTCGGCGTCCATGCCCTTGGGCCAGACGACGAAGTAGGGCACGCGCGTGCCGTCCTTGCTCTTCGCGAACGCCTGTTCGACGTGCATGCCGGTCGAATCGAACGCGGCCGGCAACGCCTTCAGCCGCTCGCGCGCATCGGTGCCGGTCTTGCCGAGCAGCAGCGAATCGGGCGTCAGGAAGTCGGTGTAGCTGACGAGGTAGTTCTCGCCGAGCGGATCGTCGGCGATCTCGTTGTCGTGCAGGCTGGCGACCGACAGCGTGCCGGGGAAGGGCGCATCGATCGCCCGCCTGGCGTAGCTGCCGTCGGCGTTGCGGCGCCACTCCTCGAGGCGGCTCGCGACGTTGTCCAGCACGTTGACGACGACGGCCTGGCGGGTCGTCGTGAAGCCGTCCAGCGAGCGCGTCGCGGTCGGCTCGAAGAGCACCGTGTAGCGGCGCTCGCCCGCGAGGTAGGCGCGCGCGTCCGTGGCCAGCAGCGACCCGCGCGCATAGGTGCGGCCGCCCGACGTCAGGTCGCTGCGCAGTTCGATCAGCAGGCTGTCGGCCTTGTCGCCGACGCTGTTCCAGAAGACGTAGGACGCATCCTCCGGCAGGTCGAACGGCACCAGCTTGCCGTTGCCGTCGAGCAGGAAGCGCTTGTGGCGATAGAAATCGAGGGCGCGGCTGAACACGGTGCGCCGGAAGCCGGGCGTCGGGTCGTACTCGACGCCCGCCGCCACGTCCTTGGCTTCGCCCTCGAACGCCGTCACGGCCTCGGACAGCGGCGTGCCGCGCTTCCAGCGCTTGACGATGCGCGGATAGCCCGAATCGGTCATCGAGCCCGGGCCGAAGTCGGTGCCGACGTAGAGCGTGTCGGCATCGATCCAGGTCACGTCGGACTTCGCCTCGGGCAGCTTGAAGCCGTCGTCGACGAAGCGCTTCGTCACGGTGTCGAACTCGCGGACCACCTTGGCATCGGCGCCGCCGCGCGACAGGCTGACGAGGCAGCGACGGTAGTCGGGGGCCAGGCAGAGCGCGCCGCCCCAGACCCAGTTCTCCTTCTCGGCGGCCGCGAGCGCGTCGAGGTCGATCACGGTCTCCCAGGCCGGCTCGGGCTTGCGGTAATCGGCCAGCGTCGTGCGCCGCCACAGGCCGCGCTTGTGGCCTTCGTCCTGCCACAGGTTGTAGAGCCAGTCGCCGCGCCGCGCGATCTGCGGTATGCGGTCCTTCGCGTCGAGGAGCGCGAGCAGCTTGTCCTGCAGCGGTGCGAAGCCGGGCTGCGCCTCGAGCACCTTCTGCGACTCGGCGTTGCGCTCGCGCACCCAGGCGAGCGCACGCTCGCCCTGCACTTCCTCGAGCCAGGGGAACGGGTCGGACGTGGCGGTGGCGATCGGCGCGTCGGGAGTCGTGGCGGATGGAGCGGACATGGCGGAGGTGCAAAGCGTGGCGAAGGTCAGGCTGGTCAGCCCGGCCGCCAGCAGGTGGCGTGTCTTCATGGGACTTTCAAGCGGGGGCGAGTAGGTTCGCCGTTTCGGGATGACGGCGCATGTAGGCGCGCGCGTACGAGCATAGCGGTCGCACCTTGTAGCCGTGATCGCGGGCGTAGTCCAGCAACGTCCGCATGAGCTGTGCGGCGATGCCCTGGCCTTGCAGCTGCGGCGCGACCTCGGTGTGCGTGACGAGCATCGTGCCGTCGCTGAGGCGGTAGTCGGCGACGCAGGGGTGGCCGTCGACGCGGGCCTCGAAGCGGCCTTGCTCGGGATGGTGGCGGATGTCGAGCTGCATGAGGATCCGACGCTCGTGGGAACCGCATTGTCCGACAGAGGCGCTCGCCGCGTGCGCCGCGCCGGTGCATCATCCGCCGACCAGATCACGCAGGAGCACGCCGCCATGTCCGAGCCAGAGTTCGACCTGTTCGTGATCGGCGCCGGCAGCGCCGGCGTGCGTTGCGGCCGGCTGGCCGCGCAACGCGGCGTGCGCGTCGCGGTCGCCGAGAACGACGCGCCGGGCGGCACCTGCGTGAACCGCGGCTGCATCCCGAAGAAGCTCTACAGCTACGCGGCGCACTACCACGAGGACTTCGAGGATGCGCGGGGCTACGGCTGGCGGGTCGGCGCGGCGAGCTTCGACTGGCCGACCCTGAAGCGCCGGCGCGCTGCCGAGATCGAGCGGCTGAATGCCGTCTACGCCGGCGTGCTGGAGATGGCCGGCGCGACCCTGCTGCGCGGGCAGGCGCGCATCGTCGAGCCCGGCGTCGTCGAGCTGACCGATGCCGGCGGCACGCGGCGCCATCGGGCACGCCGCATCGTCATCGCGACCGGGGCCGAGCCTGCGGTGCCGCCGTGGCCGGGCGCGGCGCTCGCGGTGAGCTCGGACGAGATGTTCGACCTGCCGGCGTTCCCGCATCGCCTCGCCGTCATCGGCGGCGGCTACATCGCCTGCGAGTTCGCGTCGATCTTCCGCGGCCTGGGCGCCGAGGTGACGCAGGTCTACCGCGGCACGCACGTGCTGCGCGGCTTCGACGACGACGTGCGCGCCTTCGTCGCGGCCGAGATGGCGAAGAAGGGCGTCGCGCTGCACGCCGCGCGCCGCGTCGCGCGCCTCGAGCGCGCCGATGCCGGCGTGCTCCTGGTGCTCGACGACGGCACCGAGCTCCAGGCCGACACCGTGCTGCAGGCGATCGGCCGCGTGCCGCGCACCAGAGGGCTCGGCCTCGAAGCGCTCGGCGTCGCGCTCGATGCCAACGGCGCGGTGCGCGTCGATGAAGGCTATGCGACCAACGTGCCCGGCCTCCATGCGATCGGCGACGTCATCGATCGCGTGCAGCTCACGCCGGTGGCGCTGGCCGAGGCGATGGCATTGATCGACCGGCTCTACGGCGACGGCACGCGGCAGGTCGACTACGAGCACGTGCCGACCGCCGTCTTCACGCATCCGAACATCGGCACGGTGGGCCTGAGCGAGGCCGATGCGCGTGCGCGCTACGAGCGCGTGCGCGTCTACCGCAGCGACTTCAGGGCGCTCAAGCACACGCTGACGGGGCGCGGCGAGCGCACGCTCGTCAAGCTCGTCGTCGATGCGGCGAGCGATCGCGTCGTCGGCCTGCACATGGTGGGCGCCGATGCGGGCGAGATCGTGCAGGGCTTCGCGGTCGCGATGCGCGCCGGCGCGACCAAGGCCTGCTTCGACAGCACGATCGGCATCCATCCGACGATGGCGGAGGAGTTCGTTACGCTGCGCGAGCCGGTGATGGCATGATTTCGCCTTTCAGCCCCACGGTAGCTGTCATGCGTTCTGCTCTCTCCACCAGTCTCCTGGCCCTTGCGCTGATCGGCGCGTCCGCGTGGGCCGCCGATCCGCCGAAGGCTCCTGCCAAGAAGACGCCGCTCCTGACCAAGGAGCAGCTCGCGGCCTGCCTGTCGATGCAGAAGAGCGTGCAGGCGCATGCCGATGCGACCTTCAAGGAACAGAGCGAGGTGAAGGACGCCAAGGCCGACCTCGACCGCCGCACCGCCGACCTGCAGGCGCAGAAGGCCGACATCGCGACCAGGCAGGCGGCCTTGAAGGACCAGAAGGATGAGGCCGAGCGCCGCAACAACGCGCTGAAGGAAGAACAGACGACCATCAAGACGAGCGACAAGGCAGCGGTCGAGGCGTTCAACGCCAAGCTGAAGGACAACCAGGCGGCCGTCGACGCGTTCAATGCCAAGCGCGACGAACTGCAGAAGCTGGCCGACGATTTCAATGCCAAGGTGGGAGAACGCGACAAGCTGGTCGACGCGTTCAACACCCGTAACGCCGCCTACAACACCGACTTCGATGCGCTGCAGACCGAGCGCGACGCGTTCGCCGCCAAGTGCGGCGACCGGCGCTACTTCGAGGACGACGAGACGGCCATCAAGAAGGGCAAGTAGCCCGGGTTGCCCACGCGCCGGGACAGGGTGGCGCGCGCTCCTAGAATCGGCGCCTTCTCAAACCCGAGAACCTTCCGATGAGCCTTGCCACGAGCAACCCGCTGCTGGCACCCTGGGATACGCCGTTCGAGCTGCCGCCGTTCGACCGCATCCGATCCGAGCATTTCGAGCCCGCGTTCGACGCGGCGCTCGCCGCCCATCTGGCCGAGATCGACGCGATCGGCGCGCAGGCGGCCGCACCGACGTTCGACAACACGATCGCGGCGTTCGATGCGTCGGGGCGCCTGCTCGCACGCGTCGACGGCGTGTTCTCCAACCTGGCATCGAGCGAGACCTCGCCCGAACTGCAGGCGGTGCAGCGCCGCATGGCGCCGCGTCTGGCGGCGCACCGCAGCGAGGTCTACATGCACGCGGCGCTCCATGCGCGCATCGCGGCGCTGCATGCCGAGCGCCACCGCCTCGACCTGACCGCCGAACAACGCCGCCTGATCGAGCGCTTCCACGTCGACTTCGTGCGCGCCGGCGCCGCGTTCGCGCCGGCCGAGCAGGCGCGCTATGCGCAGATCATGGGCCGGCTCGCCGAGCTGACGACGCGCTTCGGCCAGAACGTCCTCGCCGACGAGAACGCATACCGGCTCGTGCTGCGCACCGAAGCCGAAATGGCCGGGCTGCCCGACTTCGTGCGGGCCGCGGCGCGCGAGGCGGCCCGCGAGCGCGGCATCGAGGACGGCCTGCTGGTCACGCTCTCGCGCTCGCACATCGTGCCGTTCCTGACCTTCTCCGAGCGGCGCGACCTGCGCGAGGCGGCCTGGCGTGCATGGACGAGCCGCGGCGAGCATGCGGGCGACAACGACAACCGCGCGATCGCCGCCGAGATCCTCGCGCTGCGCCACGAGCAGGCGCGCCTGCATGGTCATGCGAGCTTTGCCGACTATGCGCTCGCCGACACGATGGCCGGCCGACCGGCAGCGGTCGCGCACTTGCTCGAGCAGGTGTGGGAGCCGGCCAAGGCCCGGGCCGACGAGGAGCGCGCCGCGCTGCAGGCGCTCGCGCTGTCGCGCGGCGAGACCCTGCGGATCGAGCCGTGGGACTGGCGCTGCTACGCCGAGAAGGTGCGGCAGGTGCGCTATGGGCTCGACGAGGCCGCGATCAAGCCGTACTTCCCGCTGGCCCGCATGGTCGAGGCGGTGTTCGACTGCGCATCGCGCCTGTTCGGCGTGCGCTTCGTCGCGCGCGACGACATTCCGGCCTACCACCCGGACGTCAAGGTCTACGAGGTCCGTGGCGCCGAAGACGCGGTGATCGGCATCTTCCTGCACGACAACCATGCGCGCGCCACCAAGCGCAGCGGCGCCTGGATGAGCTCGTTCCGGCGCCAGTCGCGCAACGGCGATGCGGTGACGCCGGTCGTCGTCAACAACAACAACTTCGCCAAGGGCGCGCCGGGCGAGCCGACGCTGCTGAGCTACGACGATGCGGTGACCTTGTTCCACGAGTTCGGCCACGGCCTGCACGGCCTGCTCTCGAGCGTCACCTACGACCGGCTGTCCGGCACCAGCGTGCTGCGCGACTTCGTCGAGCTGCCGTCGCAGCTCTTCGAGCACTGGCTCGCCGAGCCCGAGGTGCTGAAGCGCCATGCTCGCCACTACCGCACCGGCGAGCCCATCCCCGATGCGCTGATCGACAAGCTGCTCGCCGCACGCCACTTCAACCAGGGCTACGAGACGGTGCGCTACACGGCGTCGGCGCTGGTCGACATGGCCGCGCATGCGCGGCCCGACGGCCAGCGCATCGACGACGTCGTCGCGTTCGAAGCTGCGGAATTGGCGCGGCTCGGGCTGCCGGACGGCACCGGCCTCAACCATCGGCTGACGCACTTTCAGCACCTGTTCGCCGGCTCGGGCTATGCGGCCGGCTACTACGTCTACCTGTGGGCCGAGGTGCTCGAAGCCGACGGCTACGACGCTTTCGTCGAGGCCGGCAATCCGTTCGATGCCGAGGTCGCCGGGCGGTTGCGCCGCTACATCTATTCGGCCGGCAACTCGCTCGAGCCCGGCGAGGCGTATCGCGCATTCCGCGGCCGCGCACCCACGGTCGCGCCGATGCTGCGCCAGCGCGGGCTGCCGGTGCCGACGCCGTAGACGCGGCGGTCCTGGCGGCGGGCTGCGCCGTCAGGCGCCGGCGACCTCGAGCACGAGCTTGCCGAAGTTGGCGCCGCTGAAGAGCTTCAGCAGGCTTTCGGGGAAGGTCTCGAGACCGACCACGACGTCCTCCTTGCTCTTCATGCGGCCGTCCTTCAGGTAGCCGGCCAGTTCCTTGACGGCGATCGGGTAGCGGTCGGCGTAGTCGAACACGACCATGCCTTCCATGCGCGCGCGGTTGACGAGCAGCGACAGGTAGTTGGCCGGGCCCTGCACCGGCGTCGTGTTGTTGTACTGGCTGATCGCGCCGCAGATCACGATGCGCGCCTTGCGCGCGAGCCGCGTCAGCACGGCCTCGAGGATGTCGCCGCCGACATTGTCGAAATAGACGTCGACGCCCTGCGGGCAATGCTGCTTGAGGCCGGCCTTGACGTCGCCGGTCTTGTAGTCGATGCAGGCATCGAAGCCGAGCTCGTCGACGACCCAGGCACACTTCTCGGGGCCGCCGGCGATGCCGACGGCGCGGCAGCCCTTGATGCGCGCGAGCTGCCCGACGGTCTGCCCGACCGCGCCGGCCGCGCCCGACACGACGACGGTCTGTCCCGGCTGCGGCTGGCCGACATCGAGCAGCCCGAAGTAACCCGTCATGCCGGGCATGCCGAGCACGTTGAGCCACTGCGTCACGCTGCCGGCGGCGAGGTCGATCTTGAAGACGCCGCCGCGCTGCAGATCGTTCGGCGCCAGTGCCGCGTACTCCTGCACGCCGGGCCCGCAGCTCACGAGGTCGCCGACCGAGAACGCCGGCGTGGCCGATGCGATCACCTTCGCGACGCCGCTGGCCCGCATCACCTCGCCGATGCCGACCGGCGGGATGTAGCTCTTGCCTTCGTTCATCCAGCCGCGCATCGCGGGATCGAGCGACAGCGACAGCACCTTGACGACGATGCCGCCGTCGACCGGCGGCGCCACCGGTTCGGTCGTGAAGTTCCAGTCGTTGCGCGTCGGCAGGCCGTTCGGCCGGGCGGCAAGGCGGATCTGGTGGTTGGCGAGCGCGGCGAGATCGGTCATGGCAGTCTCCATACGGGGCCGCCGATCTTAGGCGCCTCGCCTGCGCGTTCGCGTCGCCGACGCGACCAGCCCGCACGACCGCCGACAAAAAAGCCGCTGCGACGGCAGCGGCTTTCGTTCGCGCGGTGCGGGCCTTGCGGCCCGCACTGCATCACGCACTACATCACAGCGGGCGGATGTTGGCAGCCTGCAGGCCCTTCTGGCCCTGCTTGACTTCGAACTCGACGCGTTGGTTCTCGACCAGCGTCTTGAAGCCCGAGCCCTGGATGTCGCGGAAGTGGGCAAACAGATCGGCGCCGCCCGCGTCCTGTGCGATGAAGCCATAGCCCTTGGCTTCGTTGAACCACTTCACGGTACCGGTTTGAGTCGTCATGGAAGGTTGTCTCTTTCGGAGAAAAGATAAATGCGCCGCACATGCAAGCGCATGCAGCAACACTCAAGCAACCATCAGGGGATTTCTGTCAACGACGCCCGCGGCGAGAACCGCGCGGGAAGAGGGAAGAACCACGAGCTTGTCTTGCGTATGACTGTGGGGCCGCAATGTACACGATTTGCCGCGTTGGCCAGGGGGAACATCGGCCGCGTGCCGCATCGCGCAAGCGGTTGTCGCAGAATCGACACGAACCGAGGAGAACTCGATGGACTGGAAGCACGAAGGCGTGCGTGTGATCGCCGCCGATCAGCTCGATCCGAATACCGCGCAGACGCCCGGCATGGACCGCAAGGCAGCGATCGACTTCGCGCGTGTCGGCGCCCACAAGCTGTGGGCCGGCACCGTGCACATCCATCCGGATGCGAAGACCGGCGCCCACCATCATGGGCCGCTCGAGAGCGTCATCTACGTCGTGAAGGGACGCGCGCGCATGCGCTGGGGCGACCGGCTCGAATTCACCGCGGAGGCCGGTCCGGGCGACTTCATCTACGTGCCGCCCTACGTGCCGCACCAGGAGATCAACGCCAGCCCGACCGAGACGCTGGAGTGCGTGCTGGTGCGCAGCGACGGCGAGGCCGTGGCGATCAACCTCGACATCGAGCCGGTGGAGCGGCCCGAGTCGGTGCGCTGGATCGACCCGACCCATCCGCAAGGATGACGATGCGCACCATCGCCCTGTCGGTCCTCGACCAGTCGGTCTCGGTCGAAGGCAGCACCGAGGACGCCGCGATCCGCGACACGCTCGACCTCGCGCAGCATTGCGAGCGCCTCGGCTACCGGCGCTTCTGGGTCAGCGAACACCATGCGCTGCCGACCATCGTCGGCAGCGCGCCCGAGATGCTGATGGCCGCGATCGCGGCGCGCACCGAGCGCATCCGCATCGGCAGCGCCGGCGTGATGCTGCCGCACTACAGCGCGCTGAAGGTGGCCGAGCAGTTCCGTGTGCTCGAAGCGTTGGCGCCGGGCCGCATCGATCTCGGCGTCGGCCGCGCGCCGGGCGGCGACATGCGCACCGCGCGTGCGCTCAACCCGCATGCATCCGGCGCGGCCGAAGACTTCCCCGAGCAGGTGCAAGACCTGCAGGCCTGGACCGCGCTGCCGTCGCACCGCGGTATCGCGGCGCATCCGCGCGGCCCGCATGCGCCCGAGATCTGGATCCTCGGCAGCTCGAGCTATGGCGCGCAGCTCGCCGCGCACTTCGGGCTGCCGTACGCCTATGCCTACTTCTTCGTCGACGGCGAAGGCGCCGAGGAAGCGCTCGATCTGTACCGGCGCCTCTATCGTCCGAGCGAACGCCATCCGGTGCCGCAGGCCACGGTGTGCGTCTGGGCGTTGGCCGCGACGACGCGCGAGGCGGCGCTGCACCATGCGCTCGGCCGCGAGCGCTGGCGCGTCGACCGTGCGCGCGGCGTGCTCGGGCCGCTGCAGTCACCCGATGCGATCGCGGCGCGCGGCTTCAGCGACGCCGAATGGCCGACCGTCGACGCGATGCGCCGCAAGGCCTTCGTCGGCAGCGGCGGCGAAGTCGCGGAGCAGCTCGTGCGGCTCGCAGAACGGCTCGCGCTCGACGAGATCGTGATCAACACCTGGGCGCACGACCCGGCGGTGCGGCGCACGTCGTATGCGCTGCTCGCCGCAGCCTTCGGGCTCGTGCCGCCGGCATGAAGGACGGCCGGCGCCGCCTCGCGCTCGAGCTGCGCGGCGAGTACATCGCGCTCGATGCGCTGCTGAAGGCGACCGGCATCGCGCCGAGCGGCGGCGCTGCCCGGCAGATGATCGTCGACGGCCACGTGCAGGTCGACGGCATCGAAGAGCGGCGCAAGACGCGCAAGCTGCGCGCCGGCCAGATCGTGAGCGTGGCCGATGCGGAGGTCAGCGTGCTCGGGCCGGCGCCCAGCGATCGGAACGAGGACTGAAGGGCGATCAGAACCGATAGGTCAGGCCGACCGTGAACAGGTCGGCATTCGGCTTGCTGTTCAGCGCGTCGAAGCGGTAGCGTTCCCATTCGCCGCGCAGGCCGACGGTCTTGCTGAGGTCGTACTGGACGCCCAGGCCGACCTTGTAGCTCGTGCCGGTATCCCCGCCCAGCGTCTCGGCATCGAGCCGGCCGTTGAAGACGCCGACGCGACCGAGCAGCGAGAAGTTGCTGGCGACCGGCCAGGTACCGACCGCGTCGACGAACACGCCGTCGCCCTTGACGCCGCCCGCGCTGCTGCTGAAGTGGCCGAGGTCGGCCCAACCCAGCTCGATCCCGAGGTACGGATTGAACGAATAGCCGCCGAAGAGCTTGCCGCCGGTCGACGAGCGATCGGTCATGCCGATGCCGCCGACGTTGTCGTCGGCGTAGTGCGATGGCCCGATGCTGCCGCCGACGTAGAGGCCTTCCGCCTGGGCCGGCAGCGCCGTCCAGGCGATTCCGGCGAGCAGCATGGGGACGAGGATCTTCTTCATGGTTGCGCTGTTCCTTGGAAAGTCGCGCCGTCTGCCGGCACAGCGCATCACCTTGCCCGCGCGAGGTATCCGCGCTTTGCCCAGGCGATGAAGATCGGTGAGGGTTTGCAGCCGCTCCGCAAATTGCGGGAAGCGCTCGTTACGAGCCGGAACTCGGTGCCCTGGCGCGGCTCGAAGGCGGCCTTGCGCCAGCCGCTCATGCCGCGCGCGACCGGTCTGTGATTGAATGCCGACCATGCCGCCTTTCCACTATGCCTTCCTGGTGCGCGACCTCGATGCGACGCGCGCCTTCTATGGCGATCTCATCGGCTGCCCTGAAGGCCGCAGTGCGCCGACCTGGGTCGACTTCGACTTCTTCGGCCACCAGATCTCGGCGCACCTCGGCGATCCGACCTTGAACCCGGCCAACGTGGGCCACGTCGACGGCCAGCAGGTGCCGATGCCGCACTTCGGCGCGGTGCTCGGCTGGGACACGTTCGAGACGCTGGCCGGACGGTTCGAGGAGGCCGGCCGCGACTTCGTGCTCGCACCGATGACGCGCTATGTCGGCCTGCCGGCGGAGCAGCGCACGATGTTCCTGCTCGATCCGTCCGGCAACGCGCTCGAGTTCAAGGCGTTCCGCCATCCCGAGCATGTGTTCGAGCCTTGAAGCCATGCCCTCCGCGCTGCTCGCTCCCCCCACCATCGCCCTGCACGACGTCGACGCGGCTCTGCGCACGCGCGGCCAGGCCGCGCTCGCGCCGGCCGGCCTCGCGTCGCTGATCGGCGCCACGCCGGCCGAGCTCGACGCATTGCGCACGAGCTGGTCCGACCTGCCGCCCGATGCCTACCTGCGCGACGGCGGCCGCTACCGGCGGCGCCGCCATGCCTGCTTCGTGATCGACGGCGGCGACGTGCGGCCGGTGCCGCGCCGGCCGCACTGGCAGCCGGTCGAATACAACGCGCTGCATGGCGGTATCGAGCGCTGGTTCGAGCCGGTCGCCCCCGACGTGCTGGCGCAGCCTGCCTGGCACGGCCTGCTGGTCGCATTGGCGGACCGCTCGTCCGCGCTGCGCGGCGCGCAGCCGTGGTACGTCGAAGCGCATCAGTTCCGCATCGATACCGTAGGTGGCATCGGCCGGCCGACGCCCGAAGGCGCGCACCGCGACGGCGTCGATCTGGTGGCGGTGATCCTGATCGACCGGCATCGCGTGAAGGGCGGCGAGACGCGCGTCTTCGATGCCGACGGCCCGAACGGCCAGCGCTTCACGATGCACGAGCCGTGGACCACCCTGCTGCTCGACGACGCACGCGTGATCCACGAGACCACGCCGATCCAGCCGCTCGCGGCCGAGGACGGCGCCGGCGGTCACCGCGACACGCTGGTGCTGACCTACCGCGCAGGCGGCTTCCAAGGCCCGGCCTGAGTCGCCGGAGCGAAGTCCATGAAATTGCGCAGCGCAGGCGACTCGCTCAGAACCGGTTCAGCGCTCCGAGTGGAGGATTTCGTTCACAGGTTCTGAGCGGTCGCGCCCATCCGGGCGGGCGTTCATCCCGCCGGATCGCAGCTCGTCCCGGGTCCCTTGCAGGTCGTCGCATCCGGCTCGCGGCGCGGCGAGGCGTTGCCGATACTGGCTCCATCAGCAAAGCGACGACGCCGTCGAACCCGAAGGAGCCCGCCATGATCACGATCCGCCACCTGACCCATGTCACGACGATCGCCGCATGCCTGGCTGCCGTGGTGATCGCCCAGCCGGCCCGCGCCTGCGACGCCGCGAAGGTGGCCGTTGTGCAGCTGCCGACCGTCACGGTCGTCGGCCAGCGCCGGCAGGTCGCTCGCCTGCCCGAAGTGACGGTGATCGGCAAGCGCTACGCCGAGCCGGTGCGCGTCGCGACGCTGCCCACCGTCACGATCATCGCGAAGCGCGTAGCCGCGCCGTTGGTCGCGCAGCTTCCGACCGTCACGATCATCGGCCAGCGCGAACCCGCCGTTCGGGCGACCTACGCGTCGCTGCGCACGCCGGTGCGCGTCGTTCCGGCGCACGGCGACGTCTGACGCCTCTCACGCATCGCGCACGTCACCGATAGCCTCGCTGCCGAAATCGGCGCGCGCCAGACAGGCCAGCACACGGCGCGCCGCGTCCGCCGGTGCGACGAGCTGGCCTTCGTCCTTGAGGCCGATGAAGCGCGCCCGGTCCGGAAAGCCATCGGGATCGGCGGCGCGCAACTGCACCTGCATGTCGGTATCGATCACGCCGGGCGCGAGCGACACGATGCGCGCGCCGTTCGGTCGTGCTCCCTCTTCCAGCGCGACCGCGCGCGTGTAGTGGTCCATGCCGGCCTTCACTGCGCAATAGGCCGACTGCGCCGCCATCGCACGTCGACCGAGTCCTGACGAGATGTTCAGCACGCGGCGCGGCACGTTCCAGTCGCGCGTCGCATGCAGGAACGCGGCCGTCAGCAGCAGCGGCGCTTCCAGGCCGACGCGCAACGTGGTCGACAGGTCTTCGGCATCGGAGTCGGCCAGCGGCGCGATGCGCGGCAGTGCCGCGGCGTTGTTGATGAGCGTCGCGCTCAGGCACGTGCCGGCATCGTGCTCGGCGAGCCAGGCACCGACGCGTGCGGCGGCCTCGACCGGTTGCGCGAGGTCGAGCTCCCATTGCTCGCAGGCCGCTCCGAGGGCGCAAGCGCGGTCGGCGAGGGCACTGTTGCGGCGGCGCGAGATGCAGACGACGCGATGGTCGGCGGCCAGCAGTTGCTCGGCCATCGCGGCGCCGAGGCCGCGCGACGCGCCGGTCAGCAGGTAAAGGTGGGTCTTCATCGGATCGGGCTCGATCGGTGCACGGAACGGCGATGATGACATCGCGGTTGCGATGCCGCTGCGCGCGGCGATTGACGCTCGCATCGCCGCATGCCAGACTGCGCGCCCGTTCCACGCAGCCCTGCGTGGCCGCATCCGCCCCAACCACGAGGAGAGTGTCCATGGAAAAGCCCACGGTCCTTGCCACCCCTTCGTCGGCGGCTGCCTGAGGAATGCGCTCGCGCTTCTGATGCCCACGCGCCGCCTGCCGCTGTAGCAGGCCCTTCCTCGCCCGACCGTTCGCTGCGCCCGATGCCGCCGCAGGCCATGCCTGCGTTCAGCGGGCACGCGTGATCGGGCAGAACGCCGACGTCTTCCGCATGCCCCTGGCCGGAGCGCCGGGTCCGGGCACGGCCGCACCTGGCCGCGCCGCACAGACGCACGTTCATCACCACCATGATCCAGATCCACTTCGACCGCCTGCGCGCACTGGGCCTGACGCCCGCACTCGCGCAACAGGCGGCGACCTGCACGACCGCACCATCCGACCACGAGGAGGACATCGACCTGCACTTGATGAGATTGACCGAAGTCCATCGCGAAACCGTCGTGCTGCACGACGGCCATGCCGAGCACGGCGCGCGCGTGCTGCCGCGCCTGGTCCGGCGGCTCGCCGACGAGGCGACCGCGCTGGCCGTCGGCGACTGGGTGCTGGCGGCGATGCCCGCTCCCGGCCGGACCTGGGTGCAGCGGCGCGTACCGCCGCGCTCGCATCTCGCGCGGCGCGACGCCGACGGCCGCCGCCATCCGGTCGTGAGCAATGTCGACACGGCCTTGCTCGTGATGGGTCTCGACGACGACTTCAATCCGCGCCGTCTCGAGCGCTACCTGACGCTGGTCGGCGCGTCCGGCGTGCAGCCGGTCGTCGTGCTCAGCAAGGCCGACGTCGCGTCGTGCACGCCGGGTCTGATCGACGCGCGGCTGCAGGCCCTGCACGCGCGGCTGCCCGATCACGTCGACCGTCATGCGGTCGACGGCACCAGCCCGGCGACCGCGGCGCTGCTCGCGCCGTACCTCGGCGCGGGTCAGACGCTGGTCGTGCTGGGCTCGTCGGGTGCGGGCAAGTCGACGCTGACGAACACGCTGCTCGGCGCTGCGGTGCAGGACACCGGCGCGGTGCGTGCGCACGACAGCCGCGGCAAGCACACGACGACCGCGCGCTCGTTGCACCTGCTCCCGGGCGGCGCCTGCATCATCGACACGCCGGGGCTGCGCGCGCTGCGGCCGGACCTCGACGCGGACGGCGTCGCGGCCAGCTTCGGCGACATCGACGCGCTGGCGCAGCGCTGCCGCTTCCGCGACTGCAGCCACCACAGCGAGCCGGGCTGCGCGGTGCGTGCCGCGGTGGATGCGGATCGCTTGCGGAACTACGACAAGCTGCTGCGCGAGGCGCGCCGCGACACGATGAGCGCGCTCGAACGCAAGCGTCAGGTCGCGATGTGGAAGGCGCGCGGCCGCGAGGCGCAGGTGCGGCTCAACGCCAAGCGCGGCGCAAGGTAGTCGGGCGGATCAGAGTACCGCGCTGAGCAACGCCTGGTCGGCCGTCATCTGCACCGCCAGCGGTGCCAGGCTGGCATTGCCGGCGAGCGCATTGGCCCATTGGGTGTTGAGGTCGATCGAGGACGTGCTCGTTGTCGAGAGCCCGGCGAGATTGGTGTAGAGCTCGGTCGTCGGATCGGCGGCCGCGGTCGGCGAGCTGAAGGTCGCCACGACGCCGGCTTCGAACGAGAGATCGGCGGTGACGCTCGCCGGAATGGCGCTGGTCGAAACCGGCGATGTGGCGGTCGTCGCCGGTGCGGTCGATGCCGGGCTGCTGCCGATGGAGGAGATGCTGCTGCTCATGATGGACTCTCGCCTGCGTCGTGGGTACGCCCCCGGTTCATCGGCAGTGCCGGCGCGGAATCGAGGGTGGGTGACGCTTCTTTACCTACGCCGGCATCAAGCAGAAGGCCGCGGGACCGACGCGCGTCAGAACGGCGCCGGGTCTTCGAACGCGAGCCCGGCGCCGGACTGCGGATGCGTGTAGGCGAGCGCATCGGCGTGCAGCATCAGCCGGTCGGCCTCGGACCACGGCGGCGGCGCGTACAGCGCGTCGCCGACGATCGGATGGCCGATCGCGGCCAGATGCACGCGGAGCTGGTGCGAGCGGCCCGTCACCGGCTCGAGCGCGACGCGCGTCGTTCTTGCGGCCGCGTTGCGTGACTGGACGCGCCAGCGCGTGAGGCTCGGTTTGCCGTGCACCGCATCGACCCGCTGGCGCGGCCGGTTCGGCCAGTCGGCGCCGAGCGGCAGATCGATCTCGCCGGCGTCGTCGTCGATCAGGCCGGCGACGATCGCGACATAGCGCTTCTCGACGCGCCGTTCCGCGAACGCGCGCGACAACGCGCGCTGCATGTCGCTGCCGCGCGCGAACAGCATCAGGCCCGACGTCGCCATGTCGAGGCGGTGCACGATGCGCGCGTCGGGCCATTGCATCGCGAGGCGCGCCGCGAGGCAGTCCGCCTTGTCGGCGCCGCGGCCGGGCACCGCGAGCAGGCCGGCCGGCTTCAGCGCGACGATGCACGCGTCGTCGACATGCAGCGCGCGATGTTCAAGCATGCGCGGCGCGCGAAGGCTCCCGGCTGCGCAGACGGTCGCGCTGCGCGAGCGCCGGGAAGATCCTGAACCACAGCATCGCGACCGCGAGCGTGCCGACGGCGCCGAGCACCACCGAGCCGACCGGGCTGAACAACGCGGCCGTCGTCCCCGACTCGAACTCGCCGAGCTGGTTCGAGCCGCCGATGAAGACCGAGTTGACCGCGCTGACGCGGCCGCGCATGTCGTCGGGCGTGTCGAGCTGCACCAGCGACTGGCGGATCACGACGCTCACCATGTCCGACGCGCCCGCGACCAGCAGCGTCAGCATCGACAACGGGAACCAGCGCGACAGGCCGAACGCCAGCGTCGCGATGCCGTAGAGGCCGACCGCACCGAGCAGCACATGCCCGGTGCGTCGCGTGATCGGCCAGCGCGTCAGGGCGACCGACATCAGCAGCGCGCCGGCGCCGGGTGACGCACGCAACAGGCCGAGTCCCCACGGGCCGCTATGGAGGATGTCGCGTGCGTAGATCGGCAGCAGCGCGGTCGCGCCGCCGAGCAGCACCGCGAAGAAGTCGAGCGAGATGGCGCCCAGCACGACCGGCCGGTGCCAGACGAAGCGCACGCCGCCGAGCACCGTCTCGAGCGTGACGCCCTGGCCGGCGCGCGGTGCCCGCACATAGCGCACGCCGGCCGCCGCCACGCCGGCGATCGCGAACGCCGCGGCGCAGACGCCATAGACCGCGGGCGCGCCGGCCACGTAGACGAAGCCGCCGATCGCCGGCCCGCAGATGATCGCCGCCTGGTTGCCGGCCGAGCTGAACGCGAGCGCCCGCGGCAGCACCTCGGCCGGCACGAGCGCCGGCGTGATCGACTGCTGCGCCGGCATCTGGAACGCCTTGACGGCGCCGAGCAGGATCGACGTCGCCAGCAGCGTGTCGCGATGCATCCAGCCTTCCAGGCTCGCGAGCGCGAGCGTCGTCGCGATGACGGTCTGCGCGAGCATGCACCACGCGAGGATGCGCGCGCGGTCGTAGCGGTCGAGCGCATGGCCGGCGACCAGCACCAGCAGCAGCGCAGGCAGGAACTGCAGCAGGCCGACCAGGCCGAGGTTCCAGGCGCTGCCGGTCAGGTCGTACATCTGCCAGCCGATCGCCACCATCAGCATCTGGTTGGCGGCGGTGCCGAAGAGGCGCCCGAACCACAGGCGCATGAAGGCGGGATAGGTGCGGAGCGGCGTTTGCGACGGATCGGACATCGGGGAACCGTGGTGCGCTCGTCAGCGCTCGCGGGGAAGGCGGCAAGGAATCATCGGAAGCGCTCGACCCCGCGCGTCGGATAGACCGTGACCTGCTCGCCGGCGCCGTCGGCACAGCTGCCGCGGATGTCCGTGTAGGTGACGCGTCCCTGCGCGTTGCAGCGCAGGACGAGCTGGCCGGCGAGCGGTGCAGGCACGGCGGGTGCCGGGGGGCGACGCGCCGCTGCTGCCGCGGTCGAGTTCGCGGCCGGCAAGGCCATCGCGATCGGGGAAGCGGCGAGGGCGGCCGGCGGCATCGTCGCGGGATGCTCGATCGCCGGCGAACGTGCTGTGGTCGAGCTCGCTGCGACGAGGCGGCTCGAGGCAACCGGACGCAGCGGCGATCCGGATGGCACGCGGCCCAGCAGGATGCCGACCGCTGCCGCCGCGCCGAGGACGACCCCGGGGACGATCATCAGCAGCGTGCGCGGACGGCGACGTGTATCGCCGGGAAGCGGCTCGATCGGCACCGATCGGGCGATCAGCGCGGCCAGCGCCTGCTCCGGCGGCGCGACCCTGCGGTGCGGCACTGCAGCGCCCGCATGCTGCATCGCCTGCTCGATCAGCGTGAGCGTCGATGCATCGGATGGGCTGGCCATGCGCCGACTGTAGCCGGCCGCGGCCTCGCGTGCAGCGGTTCAGAACCTGCGAACGAAGTGCACTGTCCGGTACGTCGAGCAGGTTCTGAACGAGCCGCCTGCGCTGTGCAATTTCATGGCACTTCGCTCCGGCGCCTCAGCGCTTGGGCTGGACGAGCCGGGCCGGCGGACGGCCGCCGTGCGGACGCTCGGGCGACGCGCCATGCGGACGCGGCGGCGCGGCGCGGCCAGCGGCCGCCGGAGCGGGCCGACCCGCATCGCCGCCATGCCGTGCCGGCGCGCCCTGCGGGTCGCGGCGCGGCTCATGGCGCGGTTCGTGCCGTTCGCGCCGCGCCTCGGGACGCGGCCCCGGCCGGGCGTGCCCACCGCCGCCACCGGCATGGTGCCGGTGGCCGCCACGGCCTGCGCCTTCGCCGATCACCATGCGGCCGAGCACGATGGGCTCGGGCTTCTCGTGCGACGGCGGCTCGAAGCCGGGCACGATTTCCTTCGGTATCTCGCGCTTGATCAGCCGCTCGATGTCGCGCAGGAAGATGTTCTCGTCGACGCACACCAAGGACACCGCCTCGCCCTGCGCGCCGGCGCGGCCGGTGCGGCCGATGCGGTGCACGTAGTCTTCCGGCACGTTCGGCAGCTCGTAGTTGACGACGTGCGGCAGCATGTCGATGTCGATGCCGCGCGCGGCGATATCGGTCGCGACCAGCACCGTCAGATCGCCGGCCTTGAAGTCGCCGAGCGCCTTGGTGCGTGCGCTCTGGCTCTTGTTGCCGTGGATCGCCATCGCGCTGATGCCTTCCTTCATCAGGTGCTCGACGAGGCGGTTCGCGCCGTGCTTCATGCGCGTGAAGACCAGCACCTGGTGCCAGTCGTTCTGCTTGATCAGGTGCGTCAGCAGGTCCTTCTTCAGCTCGCGGCCGACCGGGTGCACCTTCTGCGCGATCGTGTCGGCGGTCTGGTTGCGGCGCGCCACCTCGACGAGCTTCGGGCTGTTCAGCAGCCGGTCGGCGAGCGCCTTGATCTCGTCGCTGAAGGTCGCGGAGAACAGCAGGCTCTGCTTCTTCTGCGGCAGGATCGCGAGCACCTTCTTGATGTCGTGGATGAAGCCCATGTCGAGCATGCGGTCGGCTTCGTCGAGCACGAAGATCTCGACATGCGACAGGTCGAGCGTGCGCTGGCCATGGTGGTCGAGCAACCGGCCCGGCGTCGCGACGAGGATGTCGACGCCCTTCTTCAGGCGGTCGATCTGCGGCTGCATGCCGACGCCGCCGAACATCACCATGCTCGTGAGCTTGGTGTACTTGCCGTAGGCGCGCACGCTTTCCTCGACCTGCGCGGCGAGCTCGCGGGTCGGCGTCAGGATCAGCGCGCGGATCGGCAGGCGGCCGCGCGCGTCGCGCACCGCGGGCTGGGCCATCAGGCGATGCAGCATCGGCAGCGTGAAGCCGGCGGTCTTGCCGGTGCCGGTTTGCGCGCCGCCCATCAGGTCGGCGCCGGAGAGGACGGTGGGGATCGCTTGCGATTGGATCGGGGTCGGCGTTTCGTAGCCTTGTTCGTGAACCGCACGCAGCAAGGGCTCGGCGAGGCCGAGGGAGTCGAAGGACATGTCGTTGGAATGGGACTGCAAGGCTCGGCCTGTCGCGGGGCAATGCCAGCGCCAGTCGCAGGCCGGAGCGGAGTCGGGGTTCCGTCGATGCCGACGGCGGGCCCGAGTCGAAAGGGTAGACGCAGCGCGGTGACTGGGAGCCGGGCTGGTGACGGGCATTCTAGCCAGCGTCGAAAGGCCTCTGCGGGCGAAGTGGCGGGCATATCACCGGTTCATGCGGCTGCTAAGCTCCGCGCATGACCCATCTGCACCGGCTGGCCGCTGCCCTGTTGCTGCCGCTCTGCACCGTCGCGATGGCCCAACCCGCCCCCGACCTCGAAGCGCTGAAGCGCGATGTCGCCGCCACCGAGCGCGCCTTCGCGCGCAGCATGGCCGACCGCGACCATGCCGCTTTCGTCAGCCACCTGTCGGAGCAGGCCGTGTTCTTCGGCGGCAAGAGCGTGCAGCACGGCAAGGCCGAAGTGGCCGCCGCGTGGAAGCGGTTCTTCGACGAGAAGGAGGCGCCGTTCTCGTGGGCGCCCGATCAGGTCGAGGTGCTCGCCGACGGCACGCTGGCGTTGACGACCGGCCCGGTCTACGACCCGGCCGGCAAGCCGGTCGCGCGCTTCAACTCGATCTGGCGCCTCGAAGGCAAGGCTTGGCGCATCGTGTTCGACAAGGGCAGCCCGCTCGAGACGCCCTGACGGCGACGTAGACCCGGCGCCGGCCCGGCTGATCAATCCCGGCGACAATACGCCGTTCGGCCACCGCGTTCTGCGGCTTGCGCCTCCATTCCCGGTCACCCAGGTCAGTCAGCTCCAGGACATCGCATTCCATGGCCCAGTACGTTTACACGATGAACCGCGTCGGCAAGATCGTGCCGCCGAAGCGGCAGATCTTGAAGGACATCTCGCTCAGCTTCTTCCCCGGCGCGAAGATCGGCGTGCTCGGCCTGAACGGCTCGGGCAAGTCGACCTTGCTGAAGATCATGGCCGGCATCGACCACGACATCGAAGGCGAAGCGGTGCCGATGCCGAACCTGAAGATCGGCTACCTGCCGCAGGAGCCGCAGCTCGACCCGGAGCAGACCGTGCGCGAGGCGGTCGAGCAGGGCATCGGCGGCGTGCTGGCGGCCAAGGCGCGGCTCGAGCAGGTCTATGCCGAATACGCCGAGCCCGATGCCGACTTCGACAAGCTCGCCGCCGAGCAGGCCGAGCTCGAAGCGCAGATCGCCGCGGCCGGCAGCGAGAACACCGACCTGCAGCTCGAGATCGCGGCCGACGCGCTGCGCCTGCCGCCGTGGGACGCGAAGATCGCGCCGCTGTCGGGCGGCGAGAAGCGCCGCGTCGCGCTGTGCCGGCTGCTGCTGTCCAAGCCCGACATGCTGCTGCTCGACGAGCCGACCAACCACCTCGACGCCGAATCGGTCGAGTGGCTCGAAGTGTTCCTGTCGCGCTTCCCCGGCACCGTCGTCGCGATCACCCACGACCGCTACTTCCTCGACAACGCCGCCGAGTGGATCCTCGAACTCGACCGCGGCCGCGGCATTCCGTACAAGGGCAACTATTCGACCTGGCTCGACCAGAAGGAGCAGCGCCTCGAGCAGGAGCAGAAGACCGAGGACGCGCGCACCCGGGCGATGAAGAAGGAGCTCGAGTGGGTGCGCCAGAACCCGAAGGGGCGGCAGGCCAAGAGCAAGGCGCGCATCGCGCGCTTCGAGGAACTGTCGGACTTCGACTACCAGAAGCGCAACGAGACCAACGAGATCTTCATCCCGGCCGGCGACCGCCTCGGCCATGAAGTCTTCGAGTTCACCAACGTCACGAAGAGCTACGGCGACCGCGTGCTGATCGACGACCTGTCGTTCAAGGTGCCGGCCGGGGCGATCGTCGGCATCATCGGCCCGAACGGCGCCGGCAAGTCGACCTTGTTCCGCATGATCTCGGGCCGCGAGCAGCCCGACAGCGGCACCGTGAAGATCGGTCCGACGGTCAAGATGGCCTTCGTCGACCAGAGCCGCGAATCGCTCGAAGGCGACAAGACGGTGTGGCAGGACGTCTCGGGCGGCCTCGACAACATCGTCGTCGGCAAGTTCGTGATGCCGAGCCGCGCCTACATCGGCCGCTTCAACTTCAAGGGCAACGACCAGCAGAAGCTCGTCGGGCAACTGTCGGGCGGCGAGCGCGGGCGCCTGCACCTTGCGAAGACGCTCGCCAAGGGCGGCAACGTGCTGCTGCTCGACGAGCCGTCGAACGACCTCGACGTCGAGACCTTGCGCGCGCTCGAGGACGCGCTGCTCGAGTTCGCCGGCTCGATCATGGTGATCAGCCACGACCGCTGGTTCCTCGACCGCATCGCGACGCACATCCTGGCGGCCGAGGGCGATTCGAAGTGGGTGTTCTTCGACGGCAACTACCAGGAATACGAAGCCGACAAGAAGAAGCGTCTGGGCGAAGAGGGCGCCCGGCCGCACCGTTTGCGTTTCAAGGCCTTGAAGTGACCTGGCCGACCGAAGACCCTGCTGGACCCATGACCCTCCGCGCGACCACCTCCTCCCTGTCTTCGTACACGCTGCTGGCGCTGTCGGCCGCGATGGCCCTCGGCGGCTGCACGACCTACATGACCACGCCCGGCAATTCGGCGGCCGCCGCCGCGGCGCCGGCCAATGGCGCGAGCGCACCGTTCACCGCGGTCGCCAACGCCCGGCCCGATCCGGGCGCGCCCAAGCCGTTCGATGAAGTCGTCAAGGGCGCGACGCGGCAGGACGGCTTCATCCCGATCTGGCGCAAGGACGAGAAGGTCTGGCTCGAGATCCCGCAGGCGATGCTCGATCATCCGTTCCTGTTCTCGGCCAACATCTCGCATTCGGTCGGCGAGAAGGGCCTGTTCTCGGGCCAGATGGGGCCGATGTGGCTGGCGATGTTCCGCAAGATCGGCGCGGCGCAGATCCAGCTCGTCGCGCTGAACACCGAGTTCGCGGCCACCAATCCGCAGATCAAGTCGGTGATCGAGCAGAGCTATTCGCCCAGCCTGCTCGGGTCGTCGGCGATCCTGAGCGCACCGCATCCGGAGCGCAAGTCGGTGCTGATCGACGCGTCGTTCCTGCTGTCCGACATCCCCGGCTACTCGACTGCGCTCGAGGCGGCGTTTCGCCTGCCGCTCGGATTGGACCGCGGCAATTCGTTCTTCGAGAAGACGCGCGCGACCGGCGACCTGACGACGCTGGCGACCAGCATTCATTTCGCGACGCCGCGCCTGCCGGCGCCGCCGCCCGTGCCGACGCCGGTCGTGCCGACGCCGCCGCGCACGACGCCCGATCCGCGCAGCCTCTTCGTCGGCTTCGTCTACAGCTTCACGAAGTTGCCCGACGAGCCGATGCGGCCGCGCGTCAGCGATCCGCGCCTGGGCTACTTCACCGAGGACTACGAAGACCTCGACAACGACCTGAAGGTCAATCCGCGCCGGCACATCGTGCAGCGCTGGCGGCTCGAGAAGAGCGACCCGTCGGCCGCGGTGTCGGATGTCAAGGAGCCGATCGTGTTCTGGCTCGACAAGAACGTACCGGCCGAGTACCGCAAGTCGGTCGAGGCCGGCGTGCTCGAATGGAACAAGGCCTTCGAGAAGATCGGGCTGCGCAACGCGCTCGCCGTCCAGCAGCAGCCGGACGACGCCGACTTCGACACGCTGGACTCGCGTCATGCGTCGATCCGCTGGTTCAGTGCCGCCGATCTCGGCGGCGGCCTGGCGCAAGGTCCGCGCCGCGCCGATCCGCGCACCGGCGAGATCATCGATGCCGACATCATCGTCAGCGAAAGCTTCGCGCGGGTCGCGCGCCGATTGATCTCCGAAGACGCGCCACCGGTCGCCGCGCCGCCGGTGATGGCGCCGACCGCGACCTGGCTGCATGGCCATGAGGCCGAGCTGTGCGACGTCGCCGAAGGCGCCGCATCCGAACTCGACTTCGCGCTCGACGTGATGGAAGCGCGCGGCGACATCGAGCCGGGCAGCCCGGAAGCCGAGGCCTATGTGCAGGAGGTGATCAAGAGCACGGTGATGCACGAGGTCGGCCACGCACTCGGCCTGAAGCACAACTTCAAGGGCTCGACGATCTACACCGAAGCGCAGCTCAAGGACAAGTCGTTCACCGACAAGAACGGCGTCAGCGGTTCCATCATGGACTACAACGCCGTCAACCTGCCGCTCGACGGCGAGCGGCCGACGACGTTGACGCAGGGCCAGCTCGGTCCGTACGACTACTGGGCGATCGAATACGCCTACAAGCCGATCGCGCCGGAGAACGAGAAGGCCGAGCTCGCCAAGATCGCGGCGCGCAGCACCGAGCCGCTGCTCGCCTATGCCGACGACACCGAGGCCGGCGGCATCCCGGGCAACGACGGCATCGACCCGCGCGTCAACCGCTTCGATCTCGGCGACGATCCGCTCGCCTACTACCAGCGCCGGCTGCAGCTCTCGCGCGAACTCTGGCAGCGCGTGCAGGATCGCGGCCCGCGTCCGGGCGACGATCCGCTGCGCCAGCGCCGCAGCCTGCTGGCCGGCTTCGCGCAACTCCGCAACGCCGCCGACCTCGTCGGCAAGTACGTCGGCGGCATGTACACCGTGCGCGACATCCCGGGCACGACGCGGCGCGTGTCGTTCACGCCGGTCGATCCGGCCAAGCAGCGCGATGCGCTGCAGTTCCTCGCCAAGGGTCTGTTCAACGCGAACAGCTTCCGCTTCCGCCCCGACTTCCTCGCCGACCTCACGCCCGACTTCAACGAATGGGACCGCGGCGGCCTGGTCGACGTGCCGTCCGCGGTGCTGCGCGTGCAGAGCGCCGCGCTCGACCGGCTGATGAGCCCCGGCACCGCGTCGCGCCTGCTCAACCTGCCGTACTACGCCGATCCGGCCAAGCGCGGCGGCGCGACGATCTCGCTCGCCGACGTCTACGGCACCTTGCAGGGCTCGATCTGGAGCGAGCTGAAGACCGGCAGCGAGATCGACCGGCTGCGCCGCAACCTGCAGCGCAACTACCTGAGCCGCGTGCAGAACCTGCTGATCCACGGTACCGGCACCCTCCCGCCCGATGCGCTGAGCCTGGTCCGCCTGTCGGCGACCGACCTGCAGACGGACCTGCGCCGCGCTGCCGACAACCCGCGGCTGTCGGTCGAGACCCGTGCGCATCTGCTGGACAGCCTGGCGCAGATCACCGAGGCCTTGCGCGCGTCGATGCTGCGCAGCTGATCGCGGTTCGGCGCCGCTTTCCCGTCGTTCGTCGCGCCGCCGGCGCCGCGTGCTGGCCGGCGCCGGGGCACGGCGCTATCGTGGGTGGCATGGAACCCCATTCCGACCCCGCCGGCGCGCTGTTCAGCACGATCACCGTGCGTGCCGTGCTGATCACGCTCGGCGTCGCGTTCGTCGGCGCGGTCGCGTTGAACCCGATCTTCGCGCCGCCGTTTTCGGTCGTGCTGGGCCGGCTGCTCGTGATCTCGATGCTGCTGCTGATCGCGTTCAGGAGCGCGGCGGTCTGGCATCCGCGCGGCGTGCCGCGCTGGCTGGCGCAGGTGCTCGCGGTGGTGCTGGCGGCGCCGCTGGCCACTTTCATCGTGTACCTGCCGTCGGTCGGCGGCAATGCCGCCGAGGTGCTGCGCAACGAAGGCCGGGTGATGGGGTTCATCTTCATCACGGTGCTGGTGCTGATCCTCGCCCCGGTGCTCGCGATGGGCGCGCTCTACCGCGAGCGCGATGCCCAGGCGCGCAACGACCGGCTGCGCTTCGAGCTCGAGCGCAGCACGCTCGAGAAGCAGGCGCTGGACGCGCGGCTGCGCCTGCTGCATGCGCAGATCGAGCCGCATTTCCTCTTCAACACGCTGTCTAACGTGCAGGCGCTGGTCGAATCCGGCTCCGCGCAGGCCGCGCCGGTGCTGAAGAGCCTGACCGCCTACCTGCGCGCGGCCATGCCGCAGCTCGACGGCGACGCCGCCACGCTCGGCAGCGAGGCGCGACTGGTGCGCGCCTACCTCGACCTCATGCACATGCGCATGCCCGACCGGCTGCGCCATGCCGTGGACATCGCACCCGAGCTCGGGCCCGAGCGCTTCCCGTCGATGGCGCTGCTGACCCTGGTCGAGAACGCGGTGCAGCACGGCATCGATCCATCGGAGCAGGGCGGCTCGATCGACGTGCGCGCCTGGCGCGACGGGGCGATGGTGCGCGTCGCGGTGACCGACACCGGCGTCGGCATCAGCGAGACGGCCACGCCGGGCACCGGCCTCGCGAACCTGCGCACGCGCCTGACGGCGTTCTACGGGCCCGACGCCGGCGTGGCCTTGAGCGAGGTCCAGCCCCACGGCGTGCGCGCCGAGCTGTACTTCCGGCCCGCGTGATCGACGGACATGGCCATCACCGCCCTGATCGCCGACGACGAGCCGCTGCTGCGCGAACGCCTGCGCGCGCACCTCGCGCGCCTGTGGCCCGAGCTCGAGGTCGTGGCCGAAGCGCGCAACGGGCGCGAGGCCGTCGAGCTGTTCGACGTCCATGGGCCGAAGATCGTGTTCCTCGACGTGCACATGCCCGGGCTCAACGGCATCGAGGCGGCACGTTCGATCGGACGGCGCGCCGCCGTCGTGTTCGTCACCGCACACGAGCAGTACGCGGTGCAGGCCTTCGAGCACGGCGCGATCGACTACCTCGTGAAGCCGTTCGACGAGCAACGTCTGGCCGATACGGTCCAGCGGCTGAAGGAGCGGTTCGCGTCGGCTGCGCCGGCCACGGCCGGCGGGCCGCTCGATGCCGTCCTCGATCGCCTGGCCGACGAGCTGCGCCAGCGCGGTCTCGGCGGCCGGAAGGAGGGCTATCTGCAATGGATACGCGCCTCGGTCGGCACGAGCGTCCGGCTCATCCCGGTCGACCAGTTGATCTACCTGAAGGCCGACGAGAAGTACACGCTGGTCGTCTGGCAAGGCGGCGAGGCGCTGATCCGCAAGACGATCCGCGAGCTCGCCGACGAACTCGATCCCGATCGCTATGCGCAGGTGCACCGTTCGGTGATCGTCAACCTGCGCGAAGTCGTCCAGGTCAATCGCGGCCTCAACGAGACCGCCGAGCTGCAGTTGAAGGGACGCACGGAGCTGCTGCCGGTGAGCCGCAGCTACGTGCACGTGTTCCGGCAGATGTAAGGCCGCGGCGAGAGGGCTGCTCAGAAGCTGTGAACTGATTGCTCGGCTCGACAGGCCGAGCAGCTTCTGAGCGAGTCGCCTGCGCTGCGCAATTTCATAGACGCTTCGCTCCGGCGACTCATTGCACTCCGCGCTGCATCGGTTCGGTCTCCGATGTCTGCGCCACGTCGCGGGCGCGCTGGCCGGTCACCTCGACCGTCGGCAGCTCGACCACGGCATGACGGCCCGGGGCGGCATGGCCGGCACCGAACATCTCGGTCGCGACCGCGAGCGTTCCCGCGGCAAGGACGACGAAGGCGAGGGCGGCTGAGAAGATGCGATCGAACATGACGGGCTCCTGCTGCAGAGGCAGGCGCGTGCCTGCGATGACTGCACTCTAGAAGCCGGGGCGGCCCGTTCCCATCGGATTGCGATGGACTGCGCATTTCCCGGCATGACCGGACGCTCGCGAGGATGGCTGGCGCTCAATCGTCGGATGAAAGGCCGCGCCACAGCCACGCCGCACCGCGCACGCCCGATGAATCGCCATGCCGGCTGCGCACCAGGCGCGTGCGGACCGGATCGTCGGTACCGCCGCGAAACACATGCTCGCTCCACAGCGCGGGCACGCGCGACGTCAGCCGGTCGAGCTGCGACAGGCCGCCGCCGAGCACGATGACGTCCGGGTCGACGACATTGATCACATGGGCGAGCGCGCGCGCCAGGCGACGCTCGTAGCGCGCGAGGCTGGCATCGCAGACGGCATCGCCGGCGGCGGCGCGCAGGCCGATTTCGAGCGCGGTGATCGATGCGTTGCCCGATGTGTCATTGACACGCGCATGGTCGGCCGCCAGCCCCGGCCCGCTGACCCAGGTCTCGATGCAGCCGCAGCGGCCGCAGTAGCAGCGTGGGCCGGGCAACTCGTCCGGCGCGGCCCATGGCAGCGGGTTGTGCCCCCATTCGCCGGCCAGGCCGTTCGGCCCCGTCAGCAGCCGCCCATGCACGACCAGCCCGCCGCCGACACCGGTGCCGAGGATCACCCCGAACACGACCTGGGCGCCGGCCGCTGCGCCGTCGCTGGCTTCGGAGAGCGCGAGGCAATTGGCGTCGTTGGCGATGCGCACCGGCCGGCCGAGCGCCTGCGCCAGGTCGGCGGCCAGGGGCTGGCCGTTCAGGCAGACCGAGTTGGCGTTCTTGATGAGCCCTTCGGGCGTCGCCGAGCCCGGCGTGCCGGCGCCGACGCTCAAGCCCTCGAGGCCTAGCTCTCCTTCGGCGCGGTCGACGAGGCCGGCCACGCAAGCCAGCGTCGCGCGGTAGTCGCCGGCGGGCGTCGGCACGCGCTCGCGCCAGAGGGTGGCGCCGGCACTGTCGAGCACGATCGCTTCGATCTTGGTACCGCCGAGGTCGATGCCGATCGAGGGGCGGTGGGTCGAGGGTTCGGACTGCATGCGGCGGCGCGTGATCTTGGTGATCGCCGAGCGTAGCAGCGCTGCATAAAAAACGCCTCAGGCCCGGAGTCGGCAGGCCTGAGGCGACGGAGGAAGAAGGGCAATGCGTGTTCAGTGCTGCGCGATGCGATGCCCGGTCACGACGACGGTCGGCAGTTGCACGACGGTGGTGGCCTTGGCGGCCGGCGCGGCGGTGGCGATCGCGATCGTGGTGGTCGCGAGGACGGCAAACAGCGTGGCGTAAGCGGTGAGGCGGCTGATCATCATGGGCTCCTGGTTGGTTCGTTGCGGGCTGCGATGGAACGAACTCTAGGAGCCGGCGCGGCGCATCGAAAGCCGCCTGCGATGAACTGCGCCCGGACGCGGATGAACTGCCGGCCAGCGCGACGGATGCCCGCGCCCGCTCGTGGGTCAGATCGGCTCGGTGCGGGTCACGAGCCAGCCCCGCGCAGCGCCGTCGACGAGCGACTCGAGGCGCTTGCGTACCTCGGCGTGGTAGGCGTTGAGCCAGGCGATCTCGTCGGCGCGCAGCAGGCTGCGGTCGATGCAGCGCGTGTCGATCGGGCACAGGGTCAGCGTCTCGAACTCGAGGAACTCGCCGAACTCGCTCGCGTCGATCGACGACGGCACGTTCATCACGAGGTTCTCGATCCGGATGCCCCAGCGTCCCGGCCGATAGAGGCCCGGCTCGATGCTCGTGATCATCCCGGGCTCCATCGCCGTCTGCGGCTCGGCCATCGTCCGCGAGATGCTCTGCGGCCCTTCGTGCACGTTCAGGAAGTAGCCGACGCCGTGGCCGGTGCCGTGGCCGTAGTCGAGGTTCTCGGCCCACAGCGGCGCGCGCGCGATCGCATCGAGCATCGGCGACGGCGTGCCGCGCGGATAGCGCGTGCGCGACAGCGCCATCGTGCCCTTCAGCACCAGCGTGTAGTCGCGCCGCTGCGCGTCGCTGACCTGGCCGATCGGCCAGACGCGCGTGATGTCGGTCGTGCCGCCGAGGTACTGGCCGCCGGAGTCGATCAGCAGCAGGCCGTCGCCTTCGATCACCGCATGCGACTCCGGCGTCGCGCGGTAATGCGGCATCGCGCCGTTGGCATTGAACGCGGCGATCGTGCCGAAGCTCAAGCCCACGAAGCCGGGACGACGCGCGCGCGCGGCGCTCAGGTGCGCGTCTATCGTCAGCTCGGTGATGCGCTCCTGGCCGAGCGCGCCTTCGAGCCAGGCATAGAACTCGCACATCGCCGCGCCGTCCTGCTCCATCGCGCGGCGCACGTAGGCGGCCTCGTCGGCGGTCTTGCGGCTCTTCATCAAGGTGCTCGGATTGATGCCCTCGACGACATTGGCCTTGACGACGTGGCCACGCAGTCCGAGCGTGACGCGGCGCGGGTCGATCAGCAGCGTGCTGCCTTCGGGCAACGCCGCCAAGGCCGCGCCGGCTTGCGCATACGGCAGGATCGTCACGCCGTCCTTCGCGAGCTGCGCCTGCAGCGCCATGTCGACCTTGCCGTCGGCGACGAACAGGTGCACGCCTTGCGCATCGATCAGCGCATGCGCGAGGAACACCGGGTTGTAGTTGACGTCCGAGCCGCGCAGGTTGAACAGCCACGCGATGTCGTCGACCGTCGAGACGAAGTGATGCGTCGCGCCGGCGCGCGCCATCGCATCGCGCACGGCGGCGAGCTTGGCCGCGCGCGAGACCGGCGCTTCCGGCGCGCAGTGTTCATAGACCTTGGCGTCCGGCAGTCCGGGCCGGTCGGGCCAGACGTCGGCGAGGACGTCGACGTCGGTGTCGAGCTCGACGCCGGCGCGGTCGAGCGCCTGCTTCAGCGTCGCCGCAGCGGCCAGGCCGAGGACGCTGCCGTCGACGCCCACGGTCCGGCCGGCCGGCACATGCTCGGCCAGCCAGTCGATGTGCTGCGTCGATGTGCCGGTCGCGATCTTGACGAGCTCGGTGCCGGTGCCGGCGAGTTCGGCCTCGGCCTGCACCCAGTAGCGGCTGTCGGCGAACACCGCCGCGGTCTCGAGCGTGACGACCAGCGTGCCCATCGAACCGGTGAAGCCCGACAGCCATTGACGCCCTTGCCAGCGCTCGGGCAGGTACTCGGACAGATGCGGATCGCTCGACGGCACGAGCACGGCGGCGAGGCCGCGTTGCTTCAGGGCATCGCGCACATGCTCGATGCGCAGGCGGTGGGTCGAAGTGCGAGTGTCCATGGCGATGAGCTCGGGTTGATGACCGCCGTGTCGCAGCGAAATGCGGTCGGCGCGGCTGCGCCTCGTCGGAGTCGAGGATGATTCTAGGTTTTCGCCCGGCCGCAGCCGGGGGCCACGTTATTCTCCACGCCCATGTACGCCCCTTATTTCGGGCTCAAGCAGCCGCCGTTCTCGATCGCGCCCGATCCGCGCTACCTCTACATGAGCGAGCGCCATCGCGAGGCGCTGGCGCACCTGCTCTACGGCCTGTCGGGCGGCGGCGGCTTCGTGCTGCTGAGCGGCGAGATCGGCGCCGGCAAGACCACGGTGTGCCGCTGCTTTCTCGAGCAGATCCCGCGCCGCTGCAACGTCGCCTACATCTTCAATCCGAAGCTGACGGCGCTCGAGCTGCTGCAGTCGGTGTGCGAGGAGTTCCGCGTGCCGGTCGAGCATGCCGGCGCCGGCGAGCCGACCGTGAAGGACCACGTCGACGCGCTCAACGCCTTCCTGCTGCGCACCCACGCGGTCGGCCAGGACAACGTGCTGATCATCGACGAGGCCCAGATGCTGTCGGCCGACGTGCTGGAGCAGTTGCGCCTGTTGACCAACCTCGAAACGAACGAACGCAAGCTGTTGCAGATCATCCTGATCGGCCAGCCGGAGCTGCGCGGGATGCTCGCGCAGCCCGAGCTCGAGCAGCTCGCGCAGCGCGTCATCGCGCGCTTCCACCTCGAGGCGCTGTCCGACCGCGAGACCGAGCAGTACATCGCGCACCGCATGGCGGTGGCGGGGCTCGCCGGTCCGTTGCCGTTCGACCGCAAGGCGCTGCAACGCATCAGCCACTGGTCGCGCGGCGTGCCGCGGCGCATCAACCTGCTGTGCGATCGCGCGCTGCTCGGCGCGTATGGGAGCGGCACGACGCAGGTGACGGCGGCGATCGTCGATCGGGCGGCCGCCGAGGTGTTCGGCAAGCCCGGCGCCGCCGAGTCGTCGGCGGCGGGCTGGACGTCGGGCCGCTGGGCCATGCTGGGCACCGGGCTCGCGGCCGGCCTCGCGGTGGCCGGCATCGCTGCGCTGGCGCTCGGCGTCGGCACGCCGCGGCCGGGCCCCGGCAAGGTGGCGCATGCAGCGCCGGCGGCGTCGGGCGCAGCGTCGGGCGCAACGCGCGTGGCGGCTGCCGCATCGAGCGCGGCATCGAGTGCCGCATCGGCGGTGGCGATCGCGAAGCCGGCGTCCGCGCCGGGCTGGCTGGCGTCGACCGATCTGACCGCGGGTTTCTCGAACGTCGTGCGCAACGAGAAGGATGCGTGGCGCGAGCTGGCGCCGGCCTGGAAGCTCGCGCTCGGCGATGCGGCCGATCCCTGCGCCGAGGCCGAGCGCCAGCAGGTCGCCTGCTATCGCAGCACCGGCAACACGCTGCCGCTGATCCGCCAGCTCGGCCGGCCCGGCATCCTGACCTTGCGCGACGATGCGTCGACGGCGCCGGCCTATGCGCTGCTGGTCGCGCTGTCCGACCAGAGCGCGACCTTGCGCATGGGCAACACCGAGCGCAACGTCTCGCTGGCACTGCTCGCCAGGCTCTGGCGCGGCGACTACGCGACCTATTGGCGCATGCCGCCGGGCTACGAGAACAAGATCGTCGTCGCCGACTCCGGACCGCTGGCGGACTGGCTGATCGAGCGGCTGGCCGGCCTCGACGGCAGCGGCGCGGCTTCGGCGCCGGCGGGCGATGCGGCAACCTTCAAGGCGCGCATCACGTCGTTCCAGATCGCGCAGGGACTGAAGGCCGACGGTCTCGCCGGCGCCACCACCTTCATGCAGCTCAACCGGGCGATCGGCATCGACGAGCCGCGCCTCGCGACGAGCGTATCGGCACCTTGAACAGCCAGCCCCCATGTCTTACATCCTCGATGCCCTGCGCCGTGCCGAAGCCGAGCGCGACCGCGGTGCCGTTCCGAGCATCCATGCCCAGCCGCTGTCGATGCCGATGGCAGGACAGGCGCCGGCGCGCGCCGCCTGGATGCCGTGGGCGGTCGCAGCGATCGCGCTGCTGCTCGTCGGCGTGCTCGGCTGGCGGCTGCTGGCCGGTCGCGACGGCGCACCCGTGGCGGCGACCGCGGCGCAAGCGGCCGCCACGCCGCCGCCCGCACCGGCGATGGCGCAGCCGGCGACGATGCCCGCGAGCATGCCGGCGATGACGGCCGCAGCGCCGTCCACCGTGCCGACCGCGCCGTCCGGTTTGCCGACTGCCGCGCAGCCTCCTGCGCCCGCGCCGGCCCGTGCGCCGGCGCCGCGGACGGTCGCACCGACACCGCGCAATACCGAGCCGCCGGTGGCGCGCGCGACGCGCCCCGCCGATCGCACGGCGGCCGCGCCTGCGCCAGGCGCCGGCGCGCGCGGCGGCGAGACCGCGGCAGACGCAGGGCCGGCCACGCCGCCCGCGGCCAAGGGCGGCGCGGCCGGTCGTGGCCTGATCTACAACCGCGGCGACCTGCCCGCCGACATACAGCGCCAGTTGCCGAACCTCGCGATCGGCGGTGCGACCTATTCGCAGGATCCGACGAGTCGCATGGTCATCATCAACGGCCAGGTGTTCCGCGAAGGCGATGCGCTCGGCCCGGACCTCACGCTCGAGCAGATCGAGCTGAAGGCCGCGGTGCTGCGCTTCAAGGGCTACCGCTACCGCATCACGTTCTGACGGCATGACCGCGTGACCTCCCGGCCGCCGCGCCGAAACCAAGACGTGTCTTAGAATCTCCGGAAAGCAAGACGCGTCTTAGAAATTCGCATGCCCCGTGCTCCTCACCCGGCCGCCCATGCCGCGATCGAGTTGCGTGCCGCGGTGGCGCGGCTGAACCGCGAGCTGCGCGCCCCGGCCGGCGCCGAGGCGACGGCGTCGGCCAAGCTCAGCGCGCTCGGCCAGATCTACCGTGCCGGCGCGCTGACGCCGAGCGAACTGGCGCGCCGCGAGCGCGTCAAGCTGCAATCGCTGACGCGCCTGATCGCCGAGCTGCAAGCCGACGGCTGCATCGCGCGCAACGCGCATGCATCGGACGGCCGCCAATCGGTGCTGAGCCTGACGCGGCGCGGTGCGGCGCTGCTGACGGCCGAGGTCCATCGGCGCGAGAAGTCGCTCGCCGATGCGATCGCCGGCAGCCTCGGAGCGGTCGAGCTGGCGACCTTGCTGAAGGCTTGTACCTTGATGAACCGCATCGCCGATGCGCTCGACCCCGCCGCGGCGTCGGTGCACGGTATGCGCACGCCGTCGTGAGCAGCATCGCGTCCGACTCCGCTTGGCGCCGGTTCGCGCGCAACGCCGACCTGCATTTCGGCCTGCAGCTGGCGTTCGCGGTGGTTGCGGCGTATGCCGCGTCGGCGCTGCTGCGCCTGCCCGAGAACCTGTGGGCGGTGATGAGCGCGCTGATCGTCGTGCGCCCGAGTGCCGGCTCGACGATGGGCGCCGGCTGGGATCGCGTGCGCGGCGCGCTCGCCGGCACGGCCATCGGGCTGGGCGGCGTCGCGCTGCGCCATGTCGGGGCGCCGCCGGCATCGACCGCGGTCACGCTGGTCGCCTTGCTCGCGCTCGGCAGCGCGCTGCTGCCGGCGCTGCGCAGCGCGCCGATGACCGCGCTGATCGTGCTCGGCAGCGGCGGCATCGGCGGGCACTCGCCGCTGCAGGTGGCGGGCCTGCGCGTCGCCGAGATCGTGGTCGGCGTCGTCGTCGGCTTGGGCGTCTCGCTGCTGCTGCCGTCGGCGCGGGCGACACGCCGTTTCGATGCGGCCTGTGCCGCGACGCTGCGCCGCCTGGCGCGCGAGCTCGAGGCGGGCTTCGACCTGCACGCCGGCCAGGCCGATGCCAAGGAAGCACGCGCGGCAGCGGGCCGCGAGAAACTGCGTCAGCTCGCGATCCTTGCGATCGGCGCCGACCGCGAGCGGCGCTGGTTCGATCACCGTGCGCGCCGCGGCGATGCGGGCGCGGGCCGTGCCGAGCCGCATCGCCAGCTCGCGCGTCTGCTCGGCCGGATCGCACAGGATGCCGCGCTGCCGGCGCGTCTCTACGAAGCCCTGCCGCGTCATCGCGCCGATGTGCTCTGGCCGGGCGTGCGCAGCGCGGCGGGCTCGGCGCTCGATGCCGCGGCGCGCGCCTTCCAAGGCGGCGCCGAACCCGACCTCGGCGACCTGCGCACGGTCGCCGCCGGCCGCATGGCATCGGACGGCGCGCCGGCCGCGCCCGAGGTCCGCGCGGCGCTTGCCGGTCCGCTGCAATTGCTGGCGCACGACCTCGCGCTGCTGGCTCGTCTGCGCCGGCGCGAAGCGGCGGCCGGCTGAGCCGTGCCGGTTGCGCGCGGCACGACGCCGGCGGCGCATGACCCCGCAAGGTGCGTCGGCCGGCGCGGCGGCGTACAGTTCGTCCTCGTTCGCCCCAAGACGCGCCGGCCGGGTCTGCCGCGGTGCCGCTACACGAGATGACTTCCTTCACGCTTGCGCCGCGCCACTGGGTGCTGATCGTCTTCATCGCCTCGGCGCTCTACGTGCACTTGCGCGGCCGCGTGCGCTTCGGCCTGCTGCGCGCGCTGACCGACTTCAGCGTCGTGCTCGCGCCGTTCAATGCGCTGATGTACCTGTTCTCGCGCACGCCGGCGACCGCCTACATCGACCCGGCGCGCTTCCCCGATCTCGCGCCGCTGAAGGACCATTGGCAGACCATCCGCGAGGAGGCGCTGCGCCTCGACGACGAAGGCCGCATCCGTGCCGCGGCGACCTACAACGACCTCGGCTTCAACTCGTTCTTCCGCACCGGCTGGAAACGCTTCTACCTGAAGTGGTACGGCGATGACCTGGCATCGGCGCGCGAGCTCTGTCCCGAGACCGTGAAGCTGCTCGCTGCGATCCCGACCATCAAGGCCGCGATGTTCGCGTCGCTGCCGCCGGGGGCGCGCCTCGTGCGCCACCGCGATCCGTATGCCGGCTCGCTGCGCTACCACCTCGGCCTCGTGACGCCGAACGCACCGGGGTGCTACATCGAGGTCGACGGCGAGCGCTACTTCTGGCGCGACGGCGAAGCGGTGATGTTCGACGAGACCTACATCCACCATGCAGAGAACACCACCGACCAGCGCCGCGTGATCCTGTTCTGCGACGTCGAGCGCCCGCTGTTCTTCGCGCCGATGCGCTGGTTCAACCGCTTCTTCGCGCGCTTCGTGATGACGGCGGCGGCGACGCAGAACGTCGAGGGCGAACCGGTCGGCGCATTGAACAAGGTCTTCTACTACTTCTACCAGGCGCGTCTCGCGGCGAAGAAGCTGAAGAAGAGCCACCGCTCGGTCTACTACACGGGCAAGTGGGCGTTGATCGCGGGGTTGGTGTATCTCGTGTTCGTGTGAGTGCTGTCGGCGTGCGGGTCGGATAGACCGCATAGAATCGGCAGCCGCCGCGGGTGTAGTTCAATGGTAGAACGGCAGCTTCCCAAGCTTCATACGAGGGTTCGATTCCCTTCACCCGCTCCATCCGAGGACATCCAGGGACGGCCGCTGACGTCCACCGAGTAGTCGATTTTTGGCCCAGCGTCTCGCCAAAGGGCAGTACCCAGAGCTGAGCTTGCGCGATGCGCGAGCCATGCGGGACGAAGCGCGAGCTCTCAGGTCCGGCCTGCGGACACACGAAACTCTGCATGGGCCGAGAAGGCGCCCGTCGCTAGGCTGATGTCGGCGCCTGCGATGCCAGTCCTGCGTGCCGCGTCTTGCCATCCATCGACTGCTACTGCGACTTCTTCCACCACCTGCCGAGCCTGATCGTCGTCGAGGCCGTAAAACGCCGCGGCGCTGAGAACCGTCTCCAGGTTCGGCCGGTTGTCGACATCGTCGATGTTCAAAACATGTTCCGCCTTGTCGACGTTCGGATTGACATCAAACGCCGGTGCGAGGCGCCACCCCGCTCTGCCAAGCACGAAGCCGTTATTCCGCAGGTGATCGTCACGATTGCCGACCGCGACGTTGAACGCCACGCGACGGAATAGCTGTGCCAAGTCTGCGTCTGCATGCGCTGCATCGCCCTGGGCTCGGATGAACTGGGCCAGCTCCAGGTAACTCGTGCCTTCGCTCTGTGTCTTGCGCAGCAGCGTCATCGCCGAGGCATAGAAGCGTCGCGCACCATGCGCTCGATCGAACCTTTGCACGCAGAAGGTATGGAAGTCGTTGTTGAGCTTGACCAGCTTTGCAGGCGGCACATCCACGCCGGCTTTCCGGGCCAGTTGGTGAACGACATACTCCCAGGCTCCGACGTCCCGGTCATCGTCGCGGGCGGGGAACTTGGCGATCCAGAGTGAGCCGTCGGCTTCCGTGAAATTGGCCTTCGGCCTTGCGCCACCCAGAGAAGCGCCCGGCGCGACGAGCACGGCGAGCCACTTGCGCAGGGCATCAAGGTCGTCGATGCGCCGGTTGCTCAGCTGGTAGGCCACGGACTCCAGTTCGCGCAAAGTCGTCACCGGCGGCGCCGCCATTTTCTCGTCACCGAGGAATGTTTCCGTAGCTGGCCGGCGAAAGCGCAATGCACCTTGGCGGGTCTGGTCCTGCACGCCGATGAGGAAGTCCCAGGCATAGAGAGTGCGGGGTGACCGCTTCTCGTCCTTGGCGTGCAACGCCTCGCGGCGCTTCATGAGTGTTTGGCCCCAACGGTCAGGCGATGAGTCCAGGAAGATGCCGAAGTCGCCCAGCTCCGGATTCGGAAAGAAGGGCTGCTCGTCCAGCGAGAGATCGGGATCCAGAGCGAAGGCGCGAGGCTCCTCGAGCCAGCCGCGTTCGTAGCGAAAGCGGATCTGGCCGCGGTTGTGGGCAAGCGAGCCGACCTGACGTGCAGGACCCAGATCGTCGTCCAGCCAGACTTCCAGGGCGTTGTCCTGCTGGCTCATGACTCTTCGCGATTTGAAGCTGGCGATGGTTTGACCCGGCGGCGCTTTGCGGCCGATGAGGGCTCCAGTGCCAGATCCTGCAGCTTGCGTCCCACCCGATCGTCGGCCGCGAGTTGATTGAGACTACTTTCGAGGCCCAGCACGGCCAGGACCCGGACATAGGCCCCCAGCGTAGCGCCCGGATCGCCTGCCTCAACCTTGTACACGGTGGTCCTCGAAATCCCCGCACGTTGCGCCACCACCGCATTGCTCAGCTTGCGCCTCTTGCGAGCAAGGCGCAGCCGCTCACCCAGTTTGGAGAGCAGGCGTTGCTCCTGTGGAAAGACGAGGGGCGGCTTGCGTGGCATGTCCGCTATTCGGGTCGAAAAAACACGATTTCGTCCATAATAGCGAAATATACGGCTTCTGGCTAGCACGCTTGCCAGGGAAACCGCCATGACCGCCGCAGCCGTTCGCGCCGTAGCGATCAAGATCGAACGAGGACACCAAGGACACCAAAGGCCCGCATCGCCAAGTCTGCTGCTTCATGGTTCTGATCGACGCATGCGTCATGCCAGCGAGGCTCTATCAGCGTTGCCCTAGGCGGCACCGCGAACTCTTTGCAGGTCGGCGTGGGTCTCCGCGTAGAGCGTCGCTTGCCGAATGAGAACAAGCCCGTCCGCCGGCTGCAACGAAGGCAGAGGATGATGCGTCGAACAGACCTCCAAGGCGGTCGCGAGTGTGCGGTTGGACAAGACGCCATGCACGGCGTGCCGCTCCATGTCGATGCTGCAGAGCAGTCCACGGGCATCGCGCGTAAGGAAGCTCTCCACGAGGAGCACCCGGGCAGGAACTGCCGTGACATCAATCAACATGTAGCGTGGCTCGGGTGGCAGACCGTGCACCGGCATCTCGACGACAATCCAACCTTGCACGTCTCGACAGGTTGGGGGTTGATTGATGGTCGAGACATACACGCCCAACGCGTGCTCCGAGCGCACTGCGTCCGGCCACAACGCAAGCACCCGTGCGCGAATCTCCGCCGCGGTGACAAGACTCCCGGACCGGTGAGCGTTGAACAGCCACTCCGGTAATAGATGAAACGCGAAAAGGCAGCATGAGCGACGGAAGGGTGTCGGCTGATCCAAGATCGCTTGAAGGTCCGCCACCTCCTCGGCATCACCGTCCACGTCATCGATTGTTCTTGCCAGGACGGCTTTGCGCATCCCTTCGGGAAAGTCGACATCTGTCTGCGTAGATGCTTTCAGAATGGCTGATCTGGCCCGGTGTACATCCATTCCCGCAACCTCAGCCTCGTCTAGCAGCTTCAACGACCTAGCCCGATCCGGTGGACCGGTCGTACCGTCCGCCAGGTGGCCCGCCAGGTAGACCTTCGCAAGCGCATGGCCTTGTGCTGCCGCCGCTTCGAACCATCGCACCGCCTGCATCGGATCCTCTGCCAGTCCGAGTCCCCGCATGCAGCATCGGCCAAGATTGAACTGCGCGTCGGCGTCGCCGGCCTCCGCGGCTTTAGAGAACCAGGTCACTGCGGCGGTCGCGTTGACAGGAGTGCCTACACCGGAAAGATAGTGGCGACCCGCGTTGTATTGTCCGATCGCGTTGCCCAGCTGGGCGGCGCGCAACTGCCATCCGAGCGCCTGCGCCGGGTCTTGTGGCACGCCGCGTCCGTTCTCGAAGCAGGCACCCAGCGTGCTGCAGGCGGTAGGTTCGTTCTGCTCGGCGGCTTCTCGAAGCCACCTGACGGCTTTTTGATCGTCAATCGGGATGCCTGTACCTTCCAGGTATCGAAGGCCAAGTGCGCATTGGGACGGAGCATCGCCTCTCTGGGCAGCCTGCTCGAACCACATCATCGAGACAACGAGATCCTTCGAAACGCCCTCGCCTGAGGCGTACACACTGCCCAGTCTCCGCATCGACAGTCGATGGCCCGCAAACCCCGCACGACGCAACCACGCGAGCCCCTGTTCAACATCCAGAGGAACCAGGGCACCGGTAAGCAGGGCCACACCGAGGTTGTAGCGGGCCTGGTTATTTCCAAGAGATGCCGCCCTCCGGAATGTGTCCAGCGCCCCCCGACCATCTCCCGATTCATGCCGCTCGATGGCGACCCGCACCAGTGACGCTGCACGCCCGCGGTTGAGGTAGTAGTGCAAGCGGCGAAGAAGCGATGGAGGCTCGCCGCCTGCGCGCTCACGCTCTCGGCCTACGGCCTCAACAGCCATATCGTTCATCCGTGTGCACCGATCCTCTGGGACGCGGATTGCGACCGCGCAGTGGCAATCCAGCGCGTACGCCGACGGCTAGTCCGGCATACCCGCCTTCCTCAGTCCAACGAACAGGGTCGGTTCTGCCAAGGCGACTCGCTCCTTTGTTGGATTTACAAATCCTTCTCTGAACCATCGGACCGTCCACCGCGGCCACGTACGCAAGACTGCAGCCTTGGCCGCGGCAGCCCTGTCCGAATCGCCCAGGCTGGCGTAAGCCGCCGCCAGCAATACCTGGGCGCCACCAATGTTTTGACCCAGCGCCGATGCACGTTCGCAATCATGGACTGCCTCTGGCATCTTTCCCAGTAGGAGATGCGACTCGCATCGCTCTACCGAGATCATGTCCTCGAGTTCGGGGCTGAGGCGCTCGGCCCTATCAAGTTGCTCCAGCGCGGCCACAGGTTGGCCAGCGACATTCATGACGGATGCCATGCCAACATGCTGGATGCCGGATTCAGGGGCGAGCTCAATGGCCCTGGCCATTGCCTGAACCCCAGCCTCGTGCCGTCCGAGGCGAGACAGGGTATAGCCGCGCATTCGCCATGCCGCGGCATCTTGCGAGTCGAGTTGCACGGCCCGTGCCGACAGCACTTCTGCCTCGAAAGCCATACGGTTTCGGTCATAGCGTGGATCGAGATCACCGAGATTGCCCAATACCAGAATGGCACCGCGCAACGCGCGTCCATCGTTGGGATCTGTTTTCAGAGCCGTCTCGAACAATTCGCGAGCCTCCAGGAGGTTGCGCTCGTCCGGACCGCGCTGAAAAGCGGCCCACCCTCGCAGTGCCAGATCCGTGGATCCTTGACCTTCACGTGGTGCAGCAAGAACCCTGCGAGTTTCGAGCTCCGACAACGCCAACGAGAGATCGTTCACCGCCTTTCGTATTGCCTCATGGCGACTTGCCTCGCTTTCGCCCTCGTCGATCTTCGACTCGCTGTCCCATACCTGCGCACCAGTTCTGGTCTCATAGAGCCGCAAATCGACACGCACGGACTCGGCGTCGCTGATGAAGCTTCGCGCCAGGACGTAGCGTGCTCCGACCCTACGTGCCCGGTCTCGCAAGGCGGCGATACCCGCACCGGAGAGGTCAGCCTCGATGGGAAAGAGCGTCAAGGTCGTTCGGCGTTTCCCAAGTTCTGCATTGATCTCGCGGCTCAGCGCTCGGGCAGCGGGGGCGGCGAGATGACCGCCCTCTTCGCTGGGAACAGCGATCGACATCGTCGTCAACGGCGTATCGCTGCGGCCAGACGCTGACCGCATCGGATCGGATCGCCACCGTGGCGCAATCGCTGCGAATCCAACCACAGCAATGATGAGGACCGTCATTCCCATCACCACGAGCAACATACGCCGGTTTCTCGCGCGCGCTCGTGGAGGCTGCAGCATCGCTTCGTCCATGGCAACTATGGCTTGCTGCGTCAAGCCGTAGACTTGCACCGGGCGGTCGATGTTCTTGACCAGCTGGGCCCCCAGCTCTTCGAAGGCGATTTGAAATCGGTCGCGCAATTGATCGAAGACGGCCGCCGAAACAGTGACTCCGCCGGGCTTCGCAAGGCTCTGAACCCTCGCCGCCACGTTGACGCCGTCACCGTAGATGTCAGCCCCTGAAGCCATGACTTCGCCGACCTGGAGGCCGATCCGAAAGAGCAGCTGCTGATCGTCTGGAAAAGGCTTCGCTGCGACGGCGATCGCACGCTGAATATGGAGGGCGGACTGAAAGGCAGCGACTACGCTGTCGAACTCCGCCAGCACGCTGTCGCCAACGCTGTTGACGATACGACCGCCATAGCTTTGCACCAGGCCATCCATCACGGTGCGTGCGGAGAGCAATTGTGCAAGTGTCTGCTCTTCGGCCCGACGCATCAACGCGCTATAGCCTGCGACATCCGCGGCCATCACCACGCTGAGACGACGAACGATTTGACGTGTCATGAAGGGTCAACTGCCACTCCAAGTGTCCTCTACAGCTAGTAGATGTCAACTACGTGTCGCCACGACTCGTACGGTGACGCGCGACGCCGGCGCATGACGCTCGCGGCTGCGAGCCTCAGGTCTCTGGCAGTCAGCAGCCGTCCGGTGCCGGAACTCCAATGGCAGCTCGTAGTCTGCAACGCACAGGGCCACGTCCGCGCAGGCGGAGACTCGTAGTGACTGTCATTGTGAGTTCGAGGCTTAGCCCACCTCCTTTTGATGTCGCACCGCAAGGATCGTGACCGCATCCGGGTCGATGCGGTAGCGCGCCACGTAGCCGCTGTCGCCGAAGTCGATGATCCATTCGCGGAACTCGTCGGGCATGTCCTCAACGGGGCGGCCGACGCCAGGCTGTTGCCCCAGCACCCTTGCGGCTGCGTTGCCTCTTGCGCTCGTGCAAGCTTGGCTCAAGTCAACGGCAGAGGATCCTGATCCGGATCCCGCAATGCCAGCTCGAAGTGCATGCCGTCCTTGCCGGTCGTGAAGTTCCCGCCCCACGCAAAGCCGAAGTGCTCGAAGATCGGTACCAGTTCGACCACTGATCCTTCCGCGCCCTTGGGCGCCGGCGCCTGGCCGTAACCGTTCTGCTCCGCATTCAGGTCGATTGCGATCGCCCAGGTATGGCGGCTCAGCGGCTTGGTGTTGTCGTTGCCGATGTGGCGCGCGCAATAGGTGCCGGCGCAGGTCTTGATGCGATCGCCGAGATTCTTCTGCTGGATTGCGTCGAACACGGCCTGGAAGTGCTTCAGCGCCCGCACGTGTACCTTCAACTGACCCGCCGCCGGCGGCAGCAGCGCGTGGCTGAACGGCGCGAGTTCCCATTGCGCCTGGCCCGGCAGGCCCTTCGTGCGGATCTCGACGAGGTTCGGGTTCGCCGGGTCCGGCACGGTGCCGATGTTGCCGTAGAGCGCGCGCACATCCTGGTCGCTGAGCACGTTGACCGTGCCGTCCGTGCGCACCGGCGTGCGCCCGCGCGCATCGGGACGGGCCGACGGTGGCGCGACCGCGGGCGGCGATGGCGGCGGCAACAAGATCTGGATCTGTGCCGCGGTCAATTGTCCGGTGCCGTTCTCACGCCGGTCCATCTGCCAAGCAGCGATCTTGTTGCGCGTGTTCGAATCGAACCTGCCGGTCGCGTCCGCTCCCGTCATGCCCAGCGCATTCTGCAGCCGCGTGATCTGGGCGCTGCCGAGGTCGAGCTCGGCGGGGTTCAACGCACCGCTGTCAGGGCCGGCCGCTCCGCCCGGCGGTGCTGCGGGCGGTGACGGCTGCGCAGTCAGCGTGCCGGACGGCGACCCGCCGTCGCCTTTGGGTGGGGTCGGCGCATCCGAGTCGGTGCTGCCGCTCGAGGTGCCCGAGCCGCGCAGCTTGACCAGGCGGCCCAGGAGGTCGAACCAGAACGGCGCCCCGAGCGTGGCGGCCAACGCGAGGATCAACCAGCCGCCGACGGCGAAGATCGCGGCAGGCCAGACATCGGCGTCGGTGAGCGCGGGCATCTTCCAGCGCGATCCGGATGCGTCGTTTGCTTCAGCGAACAGTTTCTTGCGCGCGTCGTAGTACTTCGTCTTGAGATCCACCGCGCTGGCGGCAGGCGATGCGGTCAGGGCCTGCGCATACGCATCGTCCTTCGAAGCCTCGGAGGCGGCGGGATCCTTCGGGCGGTGCCGCGCCTGGCAGGCTCCGTCGCAGCCGGGCCAGTTCGCCCATGCCCAGCCGATCGGCAGCCCGACGCCCGCGAGTGCTTGCAAGCCGTCCAGTTGCTGGCACAGCGTTCGCGTGGCTTCGTCGTCCGAGGTGACGCATGCGCGATCGCCGGGCGGTCGGGTCTGGCCGGCGCTGGCCGGAAGCAGGGCGTCGCGCTCGTCCTGCAGTGCGGTGCGGAGCCGCGCCAGCATGGCCAGTGCAGTCGCGTCGTGCTTCGCACCGGCGCCGTCGAACTGTGCCTCGAGCGAGTCGAGATGACGTTCGATGATGGCGGACGAGTCGAAGACGGCGCGCGGGTAGCCTGCCTGATCGCGTGCGGCTCGCCGCGCTTGTACCTGGTCCTGCGTGTCGAGCAGCAGATCGATCGCGGCCTGGATCCTCTGCGCCGTGCCGAAGTCGGAATGCACCCGAGTGGCTGCCGCCGCGCTGAAGAGGCTTTCCTTCAGGGCCGACATGGCCTGCTCGACCTCGCGCGATTGCGGCAGCTCGATGCGCGTGGCCGATGCGGCGGGAGCGCTCGGAGCGGCGGCCGCGCGTTGCGCCCCATTCGGCTTGGCGGCGGCCTGGGCCAGTTGCGTCACCATGGCAAGCATCGTCGACGTCTCGGCAGCCGCCGGCGCGGACGCCCCGCCGGACGCCCCGGGCACGGCCGAAGCGGCGGCGGTGTAGGCCTTGCCGGCCTCGACGGCCACCCCGGTCACGGTCGCGCGCAATACCGGGTCGTTCCACAGCCTGGGGGCGATGACGAGCGGATTGATGTTGAGCAATGCGGCCATCAACAGCCCGACCACCGCCAACCGCAACTGCGTGTCGCGCCGATACCAGCCTCCGGCGCGCGCCATCACCGAGTCGTACCAGGCGCAAAGGCGCACCTGGTAGGCGTTCCAGTCGGCATCGGTGCCCTGGACGAGGGCCGAGAGCGACTTCACCAGTTCCGGCGTCGGCCGCGTGTCGTCGGTGGCCGCCTGGGCGCCGGCGGTGACGGCGTTGACCCATTGCCGCGGCGTGTCCGGCCTTCGGCCCTGCGTGTACAAGTCGCTCAGGTGCGCCACGAGCCCCGAGACGAACACGTCGGATGCAAGGTAGGAAGGACGTCTCTTGTCTTCCTTCGTGCCGAGCACCTGCGAGAGGATCAGCGGATGGGCGAGAACGTCGTTCGTGAACGTCGAAGGCCGGTGGCCCGGGAAGAACAAGCGGCGCCAGGACCCGACGGTGACCTTGTTGTCGCCGAGCACCGAGCAGACGCCCAGCAGCAGGGTGTCGCCGCGCGTCTTCCACAGCGACGACCAGACCTCGTTGAGCGTCGTCACGAGCAGGCTCGAGATGGCGAAGACCAGCACGAGGCCGATGGCGACTTCGATGATCCGGGTGTCCATGGCGTGCTCCGATTCAGGCGACGTCGCGGTAGAAAAGGTGATTGCCGATACGGACCGTGAACGTGGCTCGTGCCGCCCAGGCCGGCGCCTGGATCGACCTGGCGTAGTAGTGGGTGGCGCCGCCCGTCGTGTCGGCGCGCACGCGCTCGGATGTCGCCATCCGGACGAGCTGGCCGGCGATGCCGAGTGCGAGCGCGAACGACGCATCGCCCGGACCGACGGCGAGCAGCTTGACGCGGTTGGGGTCGTTCTCGTTCCAGCAGCTGAATTGCCACGGCTTGAGGCAGACGTCTTCCACCGTGCCTCCCCACCAGCCGGGGTGGTCGCGCCGGTTCAGCACGACGTGGGCGACCGCGCGCATGCCGGCGTCGGCATCCGGTTCACCGCGTGCCTCGCCCCAGACGGTGCGCGCCAGCGTGTCGATGGCCCGTGAGCTGCCATCGGCTATGCCTGCAGGTGCCGCCGGGCGAACCGCGGGCGCGGGCAGCGGCTGGCGCGACTCCGTCTGCAACGGCTCGTTGCGCAGCACGAGGTCGCACCCGCTCCAGTCGAGCACGCGGCCGATCGGCGAGGCCACGGCATTGCCGTCGCTGCCCGGCGGCGCCGCTCCGACGTGCAGTCCGATCAGCCTTTCCGATTCGTCCCACAGGGGCGCTCCGCTGTCGCCTCCGACCGGATCGCTGTCGACCTGATACGAGATCACGTCGTGCAGGAAATAGCGTTGGGGCGGGTCGCCCGCATCGACTGCGGAGCTGATGCGGCCGGTCACCCGTGCCGGCATGCGGTGGTGCCGGGTCAGCAGGAACACGCGGGTGCCGACCGGTGCATCGGCCCATCCCAGCGGCCAGGCCATCTGGTCGACGACACCGCCGTCCAGAGCTTGCGGCGCAAGTGCCATCCTGGACGCGTCGAAGAGTGCATCGCGATCGCGGCTGCCGAGGTCGGGCGACCAATCCGCCAGCGTGCCCTCGATGTCCACCGGAGGGAAAGCCTGCCGCAGCGCGACTCGATTGCCGAAGCGCGCCAGCGGGTCTCCGGCCAGCACATGGCCCGCCGTGACGGCGAACAGACTCGCGTCCGGACTGCGCGACCGCATGATCGCGCCCAGCGTGCCGTGACCGGACGAGTGGTCGAGGTTCTCGGGTCGCAGCCACCCGTGTGCGCGTGCCGCTGCGCGGCTTTCGACCCACTGCACCGGCACGCGCGCGCGGCTGGCGGGGTCGACCAGGTGCGCCGGCAGACGGTCGCCCAGGCAAGCAGCGTCGGGGTCGAAGCCGAGCCGCAGCGGCGCGCTGCCGTTGGCGCGCTGCACCCAGCGCAGCGCGGACCAGGGGCCCGGCGATCCGGATTGGCCGAGCCCGACGGAGAGCGTTCGATACAGGGATGCGGCCGGATCAACCATTGCATTTCCCGCTCAGGATGAAGTCCTTCGTCGCTGCATCGAGCTCGTGAGCGTCCGGCGCGGGCAAGTGCATCTTGTCGCGCTGGCACGCTTCGATACGCGCCATCACCTCCTTCTGGTTCGGCGCGGGCGAGGACGGCAGGCCCAACGCGGCGGCCAGGGCCGGCAGGCTCAGCCGGTCTATGCTGGTCGTCGACGCATCGGCCGCTCCCGCGCGCTCGATCTTGATCGTCACATCGCGCGACGACGTGCCGGTGCCGTCGCGGAAGTGCAGCACTGCGCTGCTGCCGTCGGCCGCGTCCGCGGCGGCCTTGAACACGAACGCGCCGTCGAGCGTGCGCGACAGCTCGCCCACCTTCGCATCGCTGGTCCCGAGGCTCGCGGTCGGCAGACCGGTGCCGCCGCTCACCGTGAAGCTCTTGCTGCCGCCCGGCGCCAGCGATACCTCATCGACGTTCGGCGAGATCTGCAAGCCGCCTTGCTGGTCGCTGGCGCATTGGGCGAGCCGCGCATTGGCCGTTCGCACCTGGTCGCGCATCGTGACCAGTCGGGCATGGAGCTTCGTGGCGATCCGTTCGGCCGCGTCGGCGACTTGTTCCGCCGCCTGCAGTGCGGCATCCGGGCGTTCGTTCACCTCGGGGACGGCCGGCTTGCGGCGCGTGATGTCCGACTGGGCCAGGACCGCCTGGGAGCCGCCTGCCCCTGCATCCGTCGTCGCGGCCCGGGGCTCGAGGGCGGGGGCGGCGGACAGGTTGAATGCGGTGCTGCGCAGCGACGTCGCGGCATTCAGAACGGCTGCGAGGTCGGGCTCGGTGGCAAGGACTTGGCGGGCGACCGCGAACTGCACCGCCGTCGTCCGGTTGCACAGTGCGTCGCCCGCCGCGCCGAAGACGACGGCCTGGCGCCGCGCCGTGGCGCTCAGCGACACGAGCGAACGGCGCACGCGCTCCAGCCGCTGGATGTCGAGCGCGATGTCGGGGTGCGGCTGCAGCTTGCGCTCCGTCTTGACGGGCCCCGCGCAGGCGTCGCGCAACGCGTTGGCGGTCGACACGCACAACTCGTAGCGCCGGGTCCGGTCGGCCGACGCGCCGGCGGCAGGCTGGGCACATTGCTCCGGAACCACCGTCTTGCATCGCGGAGATGCCGGCGCGCCGGTGATGGCCTCCCGTGTCGTCGGGCGGTTCAAGGCGTCGAGCACGGCCAGCTGCTGATCGAGTTGCGGCAACGCCGCATCCGCCTGATCGGCCATGTCGTCGATGCTCTCGACGCCTGCCGGCGCAGGCTCCGAACTGCGCAGCCAGCCCTTCGGCAAGGTATACGACGTCGCAGCGTCCATCGCGCAATTGAGTGCCACCGCGCCGTTCAGGTAGACCTGCTGTCGAGGCCGCGACGTCATGGTGCTGCCGTACGCGTATGTCGCCGAGCCGGCAATGCCGAGGCCGGCCAGGTCCTGGCTGTTCGGATGGGTGATCCCCTTGAAGAGCGCTGCCGTCGCCAGGCCTATCAGCGCCGCGCTCGTCCCGGTACCGACTTCCGACAGGTTCTGCACGGCGGTCGTGTAGCGGCGCTGGGCCGCGCCCGCCCGCTGCAGCGCGGTCTCCAGCTTCATCGGGTGCGGCGCGGCGGAGCACGAGTCCGCGGCCGGTGTCGCTCCGGTGACCAGATCGTCGGTGAATACTTGCGGCGTCAAGGTGGAGCAACCGGTGATGCTGCCTGCAGCGCACACCGCCAGCCCATGTGCCGCTCTCCGCCATACGAAAGACTTGTGGAGCGAGGTCAAAGCGTGCTCCCCTTGGCAACGATGCCAGTGCGCAAGGTTCGCGTTGTCCCGCAATCGCCTCGTGTCGTCGTCCGCAACCCTGTGGAAAGCCGGGCGGCTCCGCTGGCTGAAGCGGCGGTCCGCTATCGCCTCGCTCAGCGCCGTCGCCGCGGATCGCGCAGGAACGCCCAGCAGATCGCGGTGATCGTCAGCTGCACGACGACGAACGTCATCGCCACGGCGAACAGCGCCGCCAGTGCCGGATGCGGCCACAGCGTCTCGCTGCAGCGCCCGAGCACGCCGACGATCGCGCCGAGCGTGGCCCAGCGCCGCAGATAGACCGGCAGCCAGCGCGCGCGATCGCGGTTGATGCCGATCGCGCGGGTGCGGTCGGTCGCCGAGCCGGCCTCGGTGTCGCCGAACAGCCAGCCGTAGAAGAAGTAGCGATACAGGGTCCGACCGAGGCGGCGCGGCGAGGCGTCGTCGGCGGCGGGCTCGGCGGCGGGCTCGGCGGTCGACGGGCGGCGCGTGGGAGGCGTCCGGATCATGCTGCCTAGACTAACCGGGGTTGCTCCCATCCTGCAGCGCGCGGCGGTTGTCTCCGGTGCTGGATGAATCTACAGTAGTGCCCCGGCTCCGATCGAAGACCCATGAACGCTCCCCTGTTGCCCGAAATCCTGCTCGGCGTCGATACGTCCGCAGAGCCCCGGCTTCCGCTGGCGAGCGAGGGCGTGCTGCGCTACATCTGGGAGAGCCGTTACGGGCCGATGCTGATCGAGGTGCGCGCCGGCGAGGTCTACGTCAACGGCGCGCGCGTGCAGCGCATCCGGCCCGGCGCCGGCGGTCCGGCATCGTGACGGAAGCGGTCGGGGACGAGTGCGCGGCGCACCGCCCGAGATCGGACGCTGCAGCCCGGCTTGACGTCGATGTGCGCTATGCCGTGGCGGTGCGCGAGCTGTGCGCGTTCACCGCCAAGACCGGCGATCTCGACCTGCGCTTCACGCCCGCACCGACCGCGCAGGAAGGGATCGCCGGCCATCAGCTCGTCGTGTCGAGGCGACCGGCCGGCTACGCGGCCGAGGTCGGCCTGAGCGGCGCGATCGGCAACCTGCAGGTGCGCGGCCGCGCCGACGGCGTCGATCGGCAGCGTGGACGGCTCGAGGAGATCAAGACGCACCACGGCGATGCCGGCCGCATCCCCGAGAACCATCGGCATCTGCACCTCGCACAGGCCGAGACCTATGCGCATCTGCTGTGCAGCGCGGACGGTCGAGCCGAGCTCGATGTGGCCGTCGTGTACTTCGAGATCCGCAGCCAGGCCGAGACCGCGACCGAACGCCGCTATGCCGCCGCCGAACTGGCGACGCGCTTCGCGGCGCGCTGCGAGCGCTTCGCCGCATGGGCGATGCAGGAGACGGCGCATCGTCGGGCCCGCGACGATGCGCTCGCGGCGCTCGCGTTCCCGCATCCGTTCCGCTCCGGGCAGCGCGACCTGGCCGCGGCCGTCTACCGCTGCGCGCGCGACGGCCGGCACTTGCTGGCCCAGGCACCGACCGGTATCGGCAAGACGCTCGCGACCTTGTTCCCGGCCCTGAAGGCGCTGGCTGGAGGGCTGGACAAGGTCTACTTCCTGACCGCCAAGACGGCCGCGCGCGGGCTGGCGCTGGCCGCGCTGCGCACGCTCGCCGGCGCCGAAGGGGTTCCATTGCGCGTCCTCGAGCTCGGCGCGCGCGAGACGCTCTGCGAGCATCCCGACAAGGCCTGTCATGGCGATTCGTGCCCGCTGGCGCGCGGCTTCTACGACCGGCTGCCGGCGGCGCGCAGCGCCGCGGTCGGCGCGGCCGGCTTGCTGGATCGCACGCGCGTCGCGGCGGTGGCGCGTGCCCATGCCGTCTGCCCGTACTACCTCGCCCAGGAGCTGATCCGCTGGTCGGACGTCGTGATCGGCGACTCCAACCACTACTTCGACACGAGCGCGGTGCTGCACGGCATGACGCTCGCCAACGAGTGGAAGGTCGCGGTGCTCGTCGACGAGGCGCACAACCTCGTCGAGCGGAGCCGCACCAACTATTCGGGCGAACTGAGCCGGCGCGCGCTGTCGGCCGCCGTCAAGGCCGCGCCGCCTGCCGTCGCCAAGCCATTGCGCAGCCTGCAGCGGCGCTGGCAGCAGATCGATGCGGAGCAGAGCGAGCCCTATCGTGTGCTCGAGGCGGTGCCGCCGGCGTGGGTCGCGGCGCTGAGTACGGTCGTTGCCGCGATCGCCGAATGGCAGGCCGAGCATGCCGATGGTCTCGACGGCGCGCTGCTCGATCTCTACTTCGCCGCATTGCACCTGGGGCGGCTGATCGAAAGCTGCGGTACGCATTCGATCGTCGATTGCACGCAGGTCGCGGCGGAGTCGGGACGGCCGAAGGACAGCGTGCTTTGCGTGCGCAATGTCGTTCCCGGCCCGCACCTCGTGCGTCGCTACGCCTCGGCGCACTCGGTGACGCTGTTCTCGGCGACCCTGGCGCCGATGGCGTACTACCGCCGCATGCTCGGACTGCCGGACGACACGCGCACCATCGATGTCGCTTCGCCCTTCGCGGCCGAGCAGCTCGCGGTGCGCGTCGCGCGCGACATCTCGACGCGCTATCGCGACCGCGCGAGATCGCTCGCCGCGGTGACGCGCCTGATCGAAGCGCAGTACCGGTGCGCACCGGGCAACTACATCGCCTTCTTCGGCAGCTTCGAATACCTCGAACAGGCGGCCGACGACCTGTCGGCACGGTGGCCGGATCTGCCGGTCTGGCGCCAGTCGCCGCGCATGGATCGCGCGGCCGAAGACGACTTCCTCGCCCGCTTCAGGGACGATGGCGCGGGCATCGGCTTTGCGGTGCTCGGCGGCCGGTTCGGCGAAGGCATCGACCTGCCGGGGCGGCGGCTCGTCGGCGCGTTCATCGCGACCTTGGGCATGCCGCAGGTCAATCCGGTCAACGAGCAGATGCGCCGCGCAATCGACGCGCTGTTCGGGCAGGGCTACGAATACGCCTACCTCTATCCCGGCCTGCGCAAGGTCGTGCAAGCCGCGGGCCGGGTGATCCGGACGACGTCGGACCGCGGGGTCGTGCACCTGATGGACGATCGGTTCGCCGAGCCGCGCGTGCTGCGCCTGCTGCCGACGTGGTGGCAGGTCCGCATCGACCGCGGCGGAGCAATCGCTGAAATGGCCTAGACGGCAGCGTCGAACGCCAGCGCCGCCGCGCTCGCCGCCTCTTCGCCGAACCGCGCGCCTTCCGCGACGTGGCGCGCCAGGACGGCGGCGTCGAGACGGCCGGCGAGCGCCGCGCGCACCAGCGCGCTCGACCGCAGCGCGGGACCATCGCGCGAGCCCAGGCGCGTCGACTGCGCGTCGGCATGGCCGAGCAGGCGTGCGGCGTCGACATCGCGCTCTTCGCGCGCGGCGAGCAGCGCCAGCAGGTCGGCATAGAGGCCGAACCATTCCCAGCCGCGGCTCTTCGACAGCGACACGAACGCCTCGACGGCGCCGCGGGCCTCGGCGATCGTGTCCGCATCGCAGACCTCGCGCTGCAGCAGCGCGGTGGCGAGCGTCGCCAGCACCGGCAACGCATAGTTGCCGCTGAGGCGCTGCGGTTGCTCTAGCAGCGTGCGGCAGCGCTGCACCGCGTCGTCGAGCTGGCCGCGCGCCAATGCGATTTCCGCGAGGCCGCTCGTCGCCGACGCCGCCGCCGTATCCAGGCCGGCCGGTTCGGCCAACGCGAGTTGCGCCTCCAGCACGTCGTGCACCTCGGCGAGGCGCCCCTGCGAACGCAGCACGCTGACCTGCGCCTGCAGCCGTTGGGTGCGCAGGCGCGCGGGCCATGCCGGGCGTTCGAGCGCGGCCATCTCGTCGAGCAACGCGGCATGCGCCGCAGCGTCCATCTCGACGCAGGCCGCGACGAGGCGCAGCGCGAGGTAGCGTCCTTCGGCATCGCCGAGTTCGCGGTACGCGGCGGCGGCGCGGCCGGCGCAGTCGATCATCAAGGGTCGCGAGACGCCCCAGTGGTAGCGGCAGCCTTCGAGCCAGAAGCGCGCGGCCACGGCCGGCGCGATGACGGCGGCGTCGAGCGCGGGACGCAACTGCGTCCAGCGGTGCCGCCCTTCCGACGCGAGACCCAGCAGCAGGAACACGAAGCTCGAGCTGGCGGCCAGCTCGACCGCCAGCGCAGGGTCGTGCCCCGACGCCCAGTCGATCGCGCTGCGCAGGTTGTCGATGTCCGGTCCGTAGGCAGCGAGCCAGGCGATGTCCGGCGTGCGCCAGTAGGCGGCGCGACCGGCTTCGCCGAGGCGAGCGGCGGCCGCCGCATGGCGTGCCTGCAGCGCTGCAAGCTCGCCCGTTTCGGCGAGCTTCAGCGCGGCGTATTCGCGCGCGATCTCGGGCAGCCGGTAGCGGCGCGCCGCGGCCGCGCCGGCCGAATCCGCATCGGCCATCACCATCGAGCGCTCGACCAGCGCGCCCAAGGTGTCGAGCACGCTCCACTCGTCGATCGCCGCGTCGCCCGCCACCGCCTGCGCCAACTCGAGCGAGCAGCCGCCGACGAACACGCCGAGCCGGCGAAACACCGCCTGCTCGGACGGTGCGAGCAGGCCGTGGCTCCAGTCGAAGGCCGCGCGCAAGGTCTGCTGGCGGCTGGGTGCGTCCCGGGCGCCGCCGCCGAGCAGCCGGAGCCGCTCGCCCAGGCGCGCCGCGACGCCCTCGAGGCCGAGCAGCGGCAGGCGCGCGGCGGCGAGCTTGATCGCGAGGGCGAGGCCGTCGAGCGCGCGGCAGAGCTGGATCACCGTGGCCACGTTGGCGGCGGTCAGCCGGAAGTGACGATGCGCGGCCTGCGCCTGGTCGACGAACAGCGCGATCGCACCGTAAGCGAGCGCTTGGTCGACGTCGGCGCCGGGCGGCGGCAGCGCGAGCGCATCGAGCCGGAACACGCGCTCGCCGTCGGCGTGCAGGGCGGCCTGGCTCGTCACCAGCAGGCGCACGCCGGGCGCGGCCGCCAGTACCGCATGCGCCAGGTCGGCCACGGCGTCGACGAGGTGCTCGGCGTTGTCGAGAACGATCAGCAGGTCGCGGTCCTGCAGCGCCTGCACCAGCGCGGGCAGCGCATCGTCGCCCTGGCCGGCCGGCAGGCGCAGTGCCTGCGCCACCGCCGGAACGACGCCGCCGGCTTCGGCCACTGGGGCCAGCTCCACCCAGGCGACCGGGCGCGGCGAGCGGTGCGCGACCGCGAGCGCGAGCGAGGTCTTGCCGATCCCGCCGGCGCCGAGCAAGGTGACCAGCCGATGCTGCGCAGTCGCCGTCGACAAGGCGGCGAGGTCGTCGTCGCGCCCGATCAAGCGGGCATGCAGCGGCGGCAACGGCGGCGCCGCCGCGCCTGCCCGCGCCAGCGGCGATGCCGGGCTCCGGGCGCCGGCATCGCGCGGCGACGTCGCGTCCGCGGGATCCGGATCCTGCGACAACGCGAAGCGGTAGCCGCGGCCGGCGATCGTGACGATCGCCTCGCGGCCCAGCACCTTGCGCAAGGTCGAGACCTGCGTCTGCAGGTTGTTCTCCTCGACGACGAGGCCGGCCCAGACCTGATCGAGGAGCTCGTCTTTCGTGACCAGCCGGTCGCGGTGCTCGACGAGCAGCAGCAGCACGTCGAACGCGCGGCCGCCCACCGGCACCGGGAGATGGTCGACGAGTACCGTGCGCTCGGCAGGGCGGATTTCGATATGGCCGAAGCGCAGGGGCGGGGACACGCGGCTCCTTTCGATGGGGCGTCTGCGACGGCGGTGCCGTGCGCTCGCCCCCGAATCTAGCGTGCCGGCGCGGTTTCAGGAGATTTCAGGTGCCCTTGAGGACGGCCATGCGACTGCCGCGCGACAGTGCAGCCGTCGGTGCAGCGCGCAGAGCGCCGCCGGCACCGGCGGTCCGCCGCATCACTTCCAGGAGTCAGTCATGTCGAACTTCCCCGCCTCCGTCGTCCCGAAGATCGTCGCCGCCGTCGCCTGTTTCATGATCACGCTGGCGCTCTTCAACGGCGTCTCCGACCTGGCCGGCATCGCGCCGGCCTGGTCGCTCGCGATCGCCGCCGCGGCCGGCGGCACCGGGGCCGCTGCCGCCGGGACGCTCGACGAGGCGCAAGCCTTGGCCGCGGCCGCGAAGCACGGCGCGCTCGTCCTTTGAGCCGAACCTCGAGCCGCCGAACCGGGAGCCGCACATGAGCACGTCATCCCTCTACGCCGCCACGCGCACCGCCGCGCAGTTGCTCGCGCCGCGCAATCGCACCGATTTCCTCGTGACGCTGGTCTGCCGCATCTGCGTCGTCGCGATCGTTTTCGCGATCGTCTACTGAACGCCCGGGCTGACCGCCTCCTGGCCGGAGCTCGCAGCCGCCGTCGTGCAGCGGCGCCCGACCGACTGTCGCTGCCGACCGAACCGCATGGCCGGGCCGCCGTCTCCGATGCCCCTGGCTGCGGGGGTGCTGCGCGCGATCGGGCTGGCATCATCGCGGCCCGGGGAGCGGGCATCCAATCTGGCGGAGCACTCGGCATGGCGTGGGCGCAACTGGTCGCGTATCTGTTCGTGGGCATCGCCTGCGCGCTGGTCATCGTCGCTTCGTTCGTCAAGACCATGATCCCGCTGCGCTGGCTCGCAGTGGCCAGCAACATCGGCTTCGTCGTCTACGGCGCGCTCCATCCGTCATGGCCGATGCTCGCGCTGAACGCGGCGCTGCTGCCGGTCAACCTCTACCGCGTGCGCGAGATGACGCGCCTGACCCGCCAGGTGACAGCCGCCGCGACGTCGAGCTACATGAGCGGCCTGTGGCTCAGGCCTTACATGCGCAGCACCAAGATGCGCGCCGGCGACGTGCTCTTCCGCCAAGGGGACCGGGGCGACTCGATGTACATGCTCGCCGACGGCGAAGTCGAGTTCGTCGAGATCGGCCAGCGCGTCAGCGCGGGCAGCATGTTCGGCGAGATCGCGTTCTTCTCGCCGGACCAGGCGCGCCGGCTGACGGCGCGCTGCGCCACCGACTGCACCTTGCTGTCGATCGACGAGGCAACGGTGAAGGAGCTCTACTACCAGAACCCGACGTTCGGGTTCGAGTTGATACGGTTGGTGGCGGGGAGGTTGGTGGCGGATGTGGAGAGGTTGAGGGGGGCTTCCGCGAGGGGGGCGTCGTTGGTCAACGGTGAACGTTCAGCGGATTGAGTCTGGCAACGCTTGCGTGTGTCCGGCTGTCCATCGATACTCGGCCGCTCCACTTACGAACATCCTGCTCATGAAGATCGCGACACTTAGTCTCGTGGCCTCGATGACCTTCCTCGCTGCCAATTGCGCGCAGGCGGGGCGGCAGGATCCGCACTGCCGCCTTTGGCTGGATGCTCGGTCTGCGTGTACTGCTGCTCCGGCCGGCGATGTCGTGACTAACATATGTCGCGTGCACCTGATCGTCGACTACGACATTTGGGTTGGCAAGTGGGTCTTGCCCGTCGATCCTGCGCACGCTCGCATCGTTTGGATCATCGACCCTAACTCCGGTGGAAGCTTTGACCGGAGCTCAAATAAAGCCATCGAATTCGATAGCTATGGAGATGATTTCGAACCTTACCAGTACGTCGATGATGACGATGGGAAAGTAGTTTCGGCCGCCAAGGCGCCTTCGGCCGACCAGGCGGCTCCAACAAGGATTCGAACGATATTGAAGGCTGCTGCGACGCCGAAAGGCGACGACTATCAATACGTAATAAGAGCGACCGGGAAAGATAATTCTAAACTATCGTGCGATCCCGCGATCAGCTTCCCAAGTTTCAAGCCGACATCAGCCTCTTCACCCCCGCGATAGCCATTCCTACCTCGGACTCCGGTGCCGCCCCAGACTCAGCGGCAAATCGAATCGCGTTTGCCAGTGTCAGCGCCGCTGCATCAGTTGCGCCGGCAACATGCTCGAGTTCCGCGCGGCCACAGAGAACCAATGCCAAGTAGAGAGCGTCGGACACTTCTGTCAATAGCCGTTCTGCTAGACCTAGGCATCGTTCGCCGTCTGTCAGCCTTTGCTCGCGTACGTGCAGCAGTCCGAGGTAGCCGAGAATTTGGCCTTCCGAACGCTTGTCGCCAAGTTGCCGCGCCACGAGCAACGCCGCCTCGTAGCGCGTAAGGGCATTGGCGCGGTTCAGCGCAGCGTCCTCTACCAATCCCAGATTGCATAGTACAAAGCAGGCAAGGCGCATATGCCCGAGTTCCTGGGCAATGATCAACGCCGACTCCAGGCAGGAGCGGGCTTCGCTCGCGTTCTGGAGGACGTGGAACAACAAGCCGAGATTGCAGAGCGCATGCCCCTCGCGCTGCCGATCGCCGAGTTCCCGTACCAGCAGCAGCGTCTGGGAGTAGTATGACTTGGCTTCTTCAAGTCGGCCCTGATTGAAACAAAGCAATCCGAGATTTCCCAAACCACTGGATTCGAGTTGCCGCTCACCAACACGCCTTGCCAATTCGATGGAGGTCTCGTGATGAGTCCGGGCGCCATCGAGCTGCCCCAATCGTTCCATCAAGATGCCGAAGTTGCAGTGTGCCTTGGTCTGGAGTTCAAGATCGCCGATGCGATACGCGATTTCCAGCGCGCTCTGCAGCGCCTCTCGCCCCTTTGCTGTTTCTCCTTGCTCGACCAGCAACGTTCCGGACCCGATCAAGGCCAGTCCTTCGGCCGGTCGATCATCGGACTGTCGCGCCGAGTCGGCCATGTGTTCGAAGCGTTCGATCGCCTCGATCGGACGACCGCAAACCGACAGCACCGAAGCCGCGACCCTGTGTGCGGTGGCCGCCAACCGCGGCGGAAGTGGCGCGAGGGCATCTATCGCGCGTACCAGTCGGAGCCCGACTTTGAAGGGTCCGCGCAGTCGCAGACAACCCCAGGCGCGATCGAGCGCGTCGACCGCAGACTGCGTGTCTCCTTGGGCGGCAGCACTCTCGCAGGCAGAGACCAGGTTGGCCGCCTCGGCGCAGCGGTCGTGTATGGCCTGATCGGCAGTCAACGAGGCGAAGTGCAGCCAGTGCCGCCTGGCGACCAGCTGCGGAAAGTCGGCCCCGCTTCCTGGAAAGTGTCCTTCCGCACGGAGATGCTGGCTCGCATAGTCCTTGATGCTCGCCAGCAGATCGAAGCGCAACGGACCAGCGGGCCGCACCCAGGATTTCTCTACGAGCGACTGCACGATGTCCGGAATCCAGGGTGCCTCCGAGCGGGGATCGTCCAGACTGACCACGGCCGATGCCGACTCCAGCGTGAAGCCGCCATCGAAGATCGACAGCTGCGCGAGCACGGATCGTTCGACGGCCGGGAGCAGATCCCAAGACCAGTCGAACGTCGCGCGCAGCGTGGCATGCCGGCCTTCACCGCGCGACGGCCCTGCGAGCAGCCGGAACCGCTCGCCTATCCAGGCGAGCATGGCGTGCGGCGGCATGATGCGCACACGGGCCGCCGAGAGCTCGATCGCAAGAGGGAGACCGTCGAGTAGACGGACGAGCTCGGACACGGCGCGTCGATCTTCGGCGTCGGGGCTGTAGTCTTGTTTGGCCGCTCCGGCGCGGCGATCGAAAAGATCCTCGCCCTCGCTGACCGGTAGCGGTTCGACCGCGACGGCCTGTTCGCCCGGAATATTCAGGATCGTGCGACTGGTCACAACGAATCGGGCGTCGGCTGCGCGGTCCAGCCATTTGCCGACGGAAGTCTCGGCGCACGAGGCAACCTGCTCGAAGTTATCGAGGATGACCAGGCACCGACCGTGACCGGCGATGGCGTTTCCCAGTTGCGTGATCGGATCGTCATGGCCGAGCGGGACGTCAAAGGCTCGGGCGACGGCATGCGAGACCCCCTCGATCGTGGTCGCCGTGGCCAAGTCGCAGAACCATGCGCCGCCCGGGAACTCGTTGAGTTGCTTCCAGGCGAAGCGCAATGCCAGCCGTGTCTTTCCGACGCCACCCGGACCGACGAGGGAAATCAGGCGTGCGCCATGCGTTTGGCGCTGGCGGAGGTCGCGAAGATCGTCGATCCGGCCGACAAACGAATCCCGCTCTGCCGGCAGGCTGTGTCGCAAGTCCTTCAGCGGCACCCATAAGTCGTTCTGGCGAACTACACGATGCGCTTTTGAACCGTCCGGCGGACTCGAGGTGTTGGTCAGCCTGTCGGCCAGCTCGAAGATCTATGGGTTCGTCAATCCCTTTCAATTGCCAATGGCCGTGGCTCGCCAGCTTCAGCTGTCGTTGATCGAGCTGCTCCTTGGCTTCAGCCGTCAGCAACGTCTGTCCTCCGACTGCGATCCCCATCACCCGCGCCGCGATCGGTTTGGCCAACCCATCGACATCCAGCGGTTTCGCCCCCGCTGCCACGTCCTCCGCCGGGGTTTCGCGCAGCGCCACCTCGCCGACATGAATCCCGGCCCGCGCCAGCAACGGCGGATCGATCTGCCGGAGCGTCCGGTGATAGGCCTGCGCATAGCCGACGGCGTCGGCGGCGCTGTCGAACAGCAGCATGAACCCGTCGCTCTTGTCGATTTCGCGCCCGCGCCACTCGCGCAACAGGTCGCGCGCAAGCCGGTCGTGCTTCTCCCACACCTCCGCCATCGCGGCATCGCCGAGCTCCTCGGCGATGCGCGTGCTGTCGACGATGTCGGTCATCAGCAAGGCCAGTCGCTGGATCTCGCGCATGCACGGTCCCTCTGAAGCTGGCGCGGCCTCCCGCCGCGCTCGATGGTGCCTCGCACTCTAGCGGAACGAGCAGGCGGAGGCGATGCCCGACCGGGGATGTTCCTAGGACTTGCCTCGCGCGGCATCCACAGGAATACTGATGCAATGAATCTCGGTTCGCAGCTCGTCTTTGTGCCGATGGCCGTGCGGTCGGCCGCCTCCTCGCACATGCGGGGCATGCGTCGTCACGTCGTCATTCAGTCGACCCGGCTCCGCCGGCGGGCGTAGTCGAGTTTCGTTCCCATCACCGACAACGCCCGCCTCGCCAGCGGGCGTTGTCGTTTTCCGGCCGGCCTCACGAGGGTTCGGTCTCTTCGTCGAAAGGAGCTTCCCATGACGATCACGATCCGGCGCACCAGCCCGAAGGACGCTGCGGCCATTGCGCGCATCCTGTCGGATCCTTCCGTGCAACCCGGCCTGCTGCAGATGCCGTACGTCGACGAGACGATCATGCAGTCGCGGCTGACCGAGCTCTGCGCGCCGGGCAAGGTCGACCTGCCGCTGACCGCCGAGCTCGACGGCGACGTGGTCGGGTCGGCCGGCCTGCATCCGGTCGGCATGGCGCAGCGCAGGCGCCATGCGCTGATGCTGGGGATCAGCGTGATCGGGACGGCGCAAGGCCGCGGCGTCGGCACGGCGCTGATGGCGGCGATGTGCGATTACGCCGATCGCTGGTACGGCGCGCTGCGCCTGGAGCTCACCGTCTACACCGACAACGCCGCGGCGATCGCGCTCTACCGCAAGTTCGGCTTCGAGATCGAAGGTACGATGAAAGGCTATTCGCTGCGCGATGGCCGCTACATCGACGCGCATGCGATGGCGCGCCGGCGGCCGGCACCGGCGGCCGACGGCATCGCGTGACGGGGTGACGCGGTCGCGCTATCGCGCCGGCGCCCAGAACACTGCGAACCAGCCGTTCGGATCGACCCAGCGCTCGCCGGGCGCGAAGCCGGCCTCGGCGAGCAGTGCGGCAAAGCCGGCCGGCGTGTACTTGTACGAGTTCTCGGTGTGCATGCGCTCGCCGGCGCGAAAGCCGCGCTGTCCGTTCGGCCAGCGCACCGTGAGATCGCGCCGCGCTTCCAGGTGCATCTCGATGCGCGACGCCGCCTCGTCGAACAGCGCGACATGGCGCCAGTCGGCCGGATGGAAGTCGCTGCCGATCTGCGCGTTGACATGGCGCAGCAGGTTGAGGTTGAAGGCCGCGGTGACGCCGAGTTCGTCGTCGTAGGCGCGCTCGAGCAGCACCCGGCTCTTCACGAGGTCCACGCCGATCAGCAGTCCGCCGCCGCCGGCCTGTGCCCGCACGCGGCGCAGGAACGCGAGCGCGTCGGCGGGCGTGAAGTTGCCGATGCTCGAGCCGGGATAGAAGAACAGCGGCCGCTTGTCGATCAGGCCGGCCGGCAGCTCGATCGAGCGCGTGAAATCCATCCCGACGCCGGTCATCGCGATCTGCGGATATTCGCGCTGGACGTCGCGCAACGCGTCGCGCATGAAATCGACCGAGATGTCGACCGCGACATACCGGCTCGGCTCGAGCAGCGGGAACAGGCTGGCCGCCTTGGCGCAGTTGCCCGCGCCGAGGTCGACGAGCGTGGCACCGCTGCCGGCGCACTGCGCCATCGCGGCGCCGTGCGCGGCGAAGATCGCCGCCTCGGTGCGCGTCGGGTAGTACTCCGGGAGCTCCGTGATCGCTTCGAAGAGGCGCGAGCCCAGCCGGTCGTAGAAGTACTTCGGCGACACGCTGGCCGGCGTGCGCAGCAAGCCGGCCTGCAAGGCCGTGCGGTCTTCCGCCAGATCGGCGGGCGTGGCGAGATGGGCCTGGACGAAGCGCGGCGCGCGCGCAGGAACCTGGGTCATGACGTGATCCTCATGCTGGCCGAACCATACCGCGGCGTTGCAGAAAATGTCGGTAAGTTGCGCAACCCCGTACCGCTCGACAGGTCCAATCGGCCCATCGGACGGCTCGTGGCGGTGCGTCGCCTGCAGCAGTCGCATCCAGCAGGGCAAGCGGCGCGCCCGATGCGACCGCCGGCTCCGTGCCCACGGTCGATGCGCCGATAATGCGCCGCGGCTGCGACAACCCCGCCCGCCGGGATGCGGCACGCAGACGTCTGCCTGGACTCGAACGACACGACATGACCCAGATCGGCTTCTCCATCAACGAGATCCTTTGTCTCGTGACCCTTGCGACCGGCGCGTGCTGGGTCGCCTGGAAGCTGCGCATGCGCAAGGTCGACCATCCGCCCGAGAAGAAGCCGCTGTGGGTGACCTTCGGCGCCGAGCTGTTCGTCGTGGTCGGCTTGATGTTCACTTGCCGGATGGCGCTGGCCGACTGGCCCAAGGTGCCTTCGAGCTCGATGGAACCCACGCTGCGGGTCGGCGACTACCTGCTCGTCAATCATCTGGCCTACGGCCCGCGGCTGCCGTTCACCAACACCGCGATCGAACTCGGCCAGCCGGCGCGCGGCGATGTCGTGGTGTTCCGCTTTCCGCCCAACGTGTCGGAGTTCTACGTGAAGCGGCTGATCGGGCTGCCGGGCGATGTGGTGGCGTTCCGCGACGGCGTCGTGAGCGTCAACGGCGCGCCCTTCGAGGCCGAGCTGACGAGCGACGGCACCGGTCCCGGCATCGCGCCCGAAGATCGCGGCCAGTGGCTGATGCGCGAGAACCTGTCCGGCCGCAGCCATGCGATCAAGATCAATCCGTTCGTGCGCGGCAGCGAGCGCATCGACGGCATGGCCGGGCATTGCACCGTCGAGCGTCCCGGCGCATGGCAGTGCAAGGTACCGCCGGGCCAGTACCTGATGATGGGCGACAACCGCGACAACTCGGCCGACTCGCGCGTCTGGGGCTTCTGTCCGCACGAGGAGGTCTACGGCAAGGCGGTGCGCGTGCTGTTCAACCTGTCGCATCCGTCGCGTTCATGGACGCCGCTGTGACGGAGGCCGCGGGCGAGCTCGCCGGCCGGCATCTCGTGCTCGGCCTGTCGGGCGGCATCGCCTGCTACAAGGCCGCCGAACTGGCGCGCGGCATCACGAAGGCCGGCGCGACCTTGCAAGTCGTGATGAGCGAGGCGGCCGAGCGCTTCATCACGCCGGTGACGATGCAGGCGCTGTCGAACCGGCCCGTCTACACGAGCCAGTGGGACGCGCGCGAGGCGAACAACATGCCTCACATCAACTTGACGCGCGCGGCCGACGCGATCGTCATCGCGCCGGCGAGCGCCGACTTCATCGCCAAGCTGGCGCAGGGCCGGGCCGACGACCTGTTGAGCCTGATGTGCCTGGCCCGGCCGATCGCGCGCTGCCCGCTGCTCGTCGCCCCCGCGATGAACCGCGAGATGTGGGCGCATCCGGCAACGCAGCGCAACGTCGCCCAACTGCGTGCCGACGGCACCGTGCTGCTGGGTCCCGACAGCGGCGCGCAGGCCTGCGGCGAGATGGGCGAAGGCCGCATGAACGAGGCCGACGACCTGCTGCTCGACCTGATCGCGTACTTCCAGCCCAAGCTGCTGGCCGGACGCAAGGTGCTCATCACCGCCGGACCGACGTTCGAGGCGCTCGACCCGGTGCGCGGCATCACGAACCGGTCCAGCGGCAAGATGGGCTTTGCGATCGCGCGCGCGGCCGCCGAGGCGGGTGCCGACGTCACGCTCGTCGCGGGTCCCGTCCATCTGCCGACGCCGCGCGGCGTGCAGCGCGTCGACGTCGAGAGCGCGCGCCAGATGCACGATGCGGTGCTGCCGCGCGCGGCGGCGCACGACGTCTTCATCGCGACCGCCGCGGTCGCCGACTGGCGCGGCGCGCAGGCGGCCGAGCACAAGATCAAGAAGCAGCCGGGCGCGCGCGTGCCGCCCCCGCTGGAGCTGGTCGAGAACCCCGACATCCTTGCCGATGTGGCGGCGCTGCCGAAGCCGCCGTACTGCGTCGGCTTTGCGGCGGAAAGCCGCGACCTGGCCAGGCACGCACGCGAGAAGCTCGAGCGCAAGCGCGTGCCGCTCGTCGTCGGCAACCTCGGTCCGGCGACCTTCGGCCAGGACGACAACAGCCTGCTGCTCGTCGACGCGTCCGGCGAGCGCGAGCTGCCGCGTGCCGGCAAGCTGACGCTCGCGCGCGCGCTGGTGCGCGAGATCGCCTGCCGCCTCGGCGCGGCCGCGCACTGAACCCTTCCTTCTTCTCCATTCGAACCGTTCCGATGCCGATCATCGACGTCAAGCTGCTCGACCCTCGCATGGCCGAGCAGATGCCTGCCTATGCCACGCCCGGCAGCGCCGGGCTCGATCTGCGCGCCTGCCTCGAACGATCGCTCGTCCTCGAACCGGGTGCCAGCGAGTTGATCCCGACGGGGCTGTCGATCCACATCGGCGATCCGGGCCTGGCGGCGATGATCCTGCCGCGCTCGGGGCTGGGCCACAAGCACGGCATCGTGCTCGGCAACCTCGTCGGGCTGATCGACTCCGACTACCAGGGGCCGCTGATGGTGAGCTGCTGGAACCGCGGCCGCACGGCCTTCACGATCCAGCCGATGGACCGCATTGCGCAACTCGTCATCGTGCCGGTGGTGCAGGCATCGTTCCGGCTCGTCGACAGCTTCGAGGCCAGCGACCGCGGCGCGGGCGGCTTCGGGTCGACCGGACGCGGCTGAAGCCGCCGTTCAATGCAACTGCGAGCCCGGCGGCGGGCCGCCGTGGTTGAGGACCGTGAAGGCCGGCGCGCCGACGCTGCGCGCCTCGACCTCCTCGTCGGTCGCTTCGCGGACGTCGCGCACTTCGAGGTCCAGCCGCAGCGCGATGCCGGCGAGCGGATGATTGCCGTCCAGCACGACGTGTTCCGGATAGGCCTCGGTCACCGTGTAGATGGCATCTTCCGGCATGCCTTCGGTGGTCGCGCCGGGCGGCACGCCTTCGAACTGCATGCCGACCTCGACGCCTTCCGGCAGCGCCGAGCGCGGCTCGAAGAATACCAGCGACGCGTCGTAGTCGCCGAACGCATGCTCGGGCTCGAGGTGCAAGGTGGCGCGGTAGCCGATGTCCTGGCCGTCCAGCGCTTCCTCGACCTTGGCGAACAGGTCGTCGCCGCCGTAGAAGAACTCGACCGGCTCCTTGAGCTCGTCGATCAGCTGGTTCTGCGCGTCCTTCAGCGTCCAGATGAGGCTGACGACGCAGGGATCGGTGATGGGCATGCAACGATCATCGCACACACAATTGCCCCATGGACATCGATGCGCCGACGCCGCTGCTCGGGGGCTTGAGCCCGCAGACCTTCATGCGCCGCCACTGGCAAAGGCGGCCGTTGCTGGTGCGCCAGGCGTTCCCCGGCGGGCTGCCGCTGATCGACCGGCGTGCGTTGTTCGCGCTCGCGGCGCGCGACGACGTCGAGTCGCGGCTCGTCCGTCGAGCACACGACGGCCGGTGGCGCCTGCGCCATGGTCCGATGCCGCGCCTCCCGCCGCTGCGCGAGCCGCACTGGACCTTGCTGGTGCAGGGTCTCGATCTGCATGTCGCGGCCGCGCACGAGCTGCTGCTCGGCTTTCGCTTCGTGCCCGATGCGCGGCTCGACGACGTGATGCTGTCGTACGCGAGCGATGGCGGCGGCGTCGGTCCGCATGTCGATTCGTACGATGTCTTCCTGCTGCAGACCGAAGGTCGGCGGCGTTGGCGTGTCTCGCATCAGCGCGAGCTGGGTTGCGTGCCCGACCTGCCGCTGAAGATCCTGCGCTGCTTCGAGCCCGAGCGGGAATGGCTGCTCGAACCCGGCGACATGCTCTATCTGCCGCCGGGCTGGGCGCACGACGGCATCGCCGAAGGCGCTTGCATGACGGCCTCGATCGGGTTTCGCGCGCCGCGCCGCGCCGCACTCGCACGCGACGTGCTGCAGCGCTGGCTCGACGCGGCCGAAGCCGACGAGGAGGGCCCGTTGTACCGCGACGCCGGCGTCGCGGCGACACGCGAACCGGCGCGCCTGCCGGCCGCGCTCGCCGCCTACGCACAGGATGCGGTAACGCGCTTGCTGGCGGAGCCGGGAGGCGTGGCCTGCGCACTCGGCGAATCGCTGACCGAGCCGAAGCCGCACGTCGTGTTCGAAGCCGCGATGTTCGCCGGCATGCCCGGGGGCGTGCGGCTCGACCGGCGCTCGCGCATGATGTACGACGACGATTTCGTGTTCATCAACGGCGAGTCGTTTCGCGCGACCGGCCGCGACGGCCGCCTGCTGAGGCGATTGGCGGATCGCCGCGGTCTGAATGCGCGCGAACTCGCGTTGCTCGGCGATTCGGCGCGCGATGGCGTGCTCGATTGGGTGGCCGCCGGTTGGCTGCAGGCCACGGACGACGGAGGTTTCGATGGCTGAATCCCTATTCAGGATTCAAACCCGAACGCAATTTCACGAAGCTTTACTTGCCGCAATCGAAGAAGCGGCATATGGCGGCTGGCCTGAATTGCGGCTCTGCGACGGCGATTACGCGGATTGGCCGCTGGGCGACCGCCGCTTCGTCGCAGCGCTCGAGCGCTGGGTCACCTCCCGGCGGCGCCTCGTGTTGCTGGCATCGACCTTCGACGACGTGGCGCGCCGCCATGCGCGCTGGGTCGCATGGCGTAAGCCCTGGTCGCACGTCGTCGAATGTCGCGTCAACGAGGAGGCGAGCGAACTGCCGTGCCTGCTGCACGCGCCGGGAAACCTGCACCTCGAACTCGTCGATCGCACCACCTACCGCGGCACGGTTTCGCGGGAGCGGTCCGATCTGGTCCGTGGCCGCGAGATATTTGACGCGGTTTTGCAACGTTCCATGCCTGCGTTCCCCGCGACGACCGCGGGTCTCTAGGGAGAGTTGTTGCGCTGGCTATAATTCCCTGCTGGCACTGGACACGCTCGAGCGTTCCTTGCCTGGTGAATGCTGGGGCTCTCGATGGTTCCGTCTAGCGCCCCCGACAAGCCGGTTTGGTTCGGACCCAATAAACTGAGGATACACATGAAAAAGTCGATCGTGCTCGCTTCGCTGTTCGCTGCCGTTGCCTTGTCCGCTTGCGGCAAGAAGGAAGAGACGCCCGCCCCGCCGCCGCCCGCCGCGGCCCCGGCGCCCGCTGCTGATGCCGCCGCGTCGGCCGCTTCGGCCGTGGCTGATGCCGCTTCCGCGGCTGCGACCGGTGCCGCCGATGCCGCCTCTGCCGCGGCAACGGGCGCGATGACCGCGGCCTCGGACGCCATGAGCGCCTCGGCTCCGAAGTAATTGCAGCACGAGCATCCGCAGCGGCCTCGAGGGCCGCTGTCGGGTATCGACTCAAGCCGCCACTAGGATCCACTAGGGCGGCTTTTGTATTTGTCGCGGTCAGCCTCATGAGCAAACGCCGGGAGGGCCTGACGCGAAGCGGCAGGTCTGGGGGCCCTCTCAGACCGCCAGCCAGTCGCAGCCGAGCAAAGGGTCGGCGATCACGAGGTCGTCGACGCTGGCCGCCAGTGCCGCGCGCACCAGTTCCGGACGGTTGTTCTGCTCGCTCAAATGGGCGGCGACGAGATGGACCAGGCCGTCGTGCATGCAGGCGGCCAGGATGTCGGCCGAGGTCTCGTTCGACAGATGCCCCCACGGGCCGCCGATGCGCGCCTTCAGCGACGGCGGATAGCGAGATGCCTCGAGCATGGCCCGGTCGTGGTTGCACTCGAGCAGCAGCAGCGCGCAGCCGCGCAGGTGTGCCAGGAGGTGCGGCGTCATCGATCCGGCGTCGGTGAGCACGCCGATGTGCGTCGCCCCGTCGGTCAGGCGCAGTTGCAGCGGCTCCTGCGCATCGTGGGCCACCGTGTAGGGCGAGAGCCGCAGGTCGCCGATCTCGATGGCCTGCCCGTCGCGCGCGATGTGCAGAACGTCGGCCTCGATCCCGGGCTCGCCGATCGCCCGCCAGGTGCCGCGGCTCATCCACAGCGGCAATCCCTCGCGACGCGCGAACGCCACCGCGCATCCGACATGGTCGCCGTGCTCGTGGGTCACGAACACCGCGTCGAGGTCATCGGGCGCCAACCCCGCGCGCGCCAGCCGGGCCTCGAGCTCGCGCAGCGAGAAGCCGCAGTCGATCAGCACGCGGCTCGTCGTCGTGCCGCTGCGCGCCTCGACCACCGTCGCGTTGCCGGTGCTGCCGCTGCCGAGGCTGCACAGGCGCATCATCGAGCTGGGGCGACGCCTTACTTCAGTTCGTCGAGCAGCATCGACGAGATGCGCTTGCCGGCATCGCCGTTCTCCGGCGCACCCTGGCTGTTCTGGACCGTCACGGTGCAGGCGTCGCCGCTGGCCTTCACGACCACCCGGTACTTGGCCACGCCGCCGTCGTCGGACTTCTTGCTGCCGAACCAGTTGAACATCTTGGTCAGCAGTCCGGGCTCGTCCTTGCCGGCCTGACGCGGGTCGACATAGCGCACGAAGTAGATGCCCTGAGCGCGATCTCGATCCTCGACGGTGAAGCCGCTGCGGTCGAGCGCTAGGCCGACGCGCCGCCAGGCGCGGTCGAAGTTGTCGTCGACCTGCAAGGTCGGGCCGGGCTGGCCGCTCAGCATGCGCGCGCGCACCACGCCCGGCGCGGGCTTCGCGTCGATGCTCGCCTTGGCGACTTCGGCGCCGGTGCCCAGCTTGATCATCAGGCGCGACAGGAACTCGGCCTCGAGCTGCGGATCGGCCGGCCGCGGCTGCCAGATCGTCTCTTCCTTGCGCTCGCCGATGTAGGTCTCGACCATGCCGCGATGGCTAATGTAGACGTCGCTTCCGGTGCCATCGCGCTCGACGCGCGTGCGGAACTTGTCGCGTTCGCCGGTCGAGTACGCCGAGTCGAACACCTTGCCGACCGTGTTGCGGATGATGTCTCCCGGAAGCTTCGCGCGGTTCTCGGCCCAGTCGGTCTCCATCACGCCGGTGGTCGGCTCGTCCTTTGCCAGCACGAAGCCATGCTCCTTCCAGAACGCCTCGAGCTGCGGCCAGAGCTGGTCGGGCGGCAGCGAGGTCTTGAGCCAGCGGTCGTCGCCCGAGCGCTCGATCGTCGATCCGCCGATCGTTTGCGGCGCCACGCCGAGAACCTGCGGCGCTGTTGCCGCGGCGGCGGCCGCGCCGGCCTGGAACGCGGTCGCGCTCACCGAGCCGTTCGTCGGCACCTGGTAGCGCGGGTCGCGCGAGAGCTGGGTCAGGTCGGGAGGCACCTCCAGGCTGGGCGTCTTGGCGCCCTGGCTGTGGTAGTCGATCTTGTCGCCGGCCATGAAGTCTTCGATCGTCGAGCAGCCGGCCAGCCACGCGATCGCCGTGCAGGCGACCGCGAGGACGGCGCCGCGGCGCGGCGATGAGGCGAGGGAACGGATCACGGGAGGCGTCTCCAAAGGTTCGGGTTCGAGCGCACGCTGTTCGGGCAGGCCGAACGGCGACGTGCTAGCGGCACCGCGTTGCGCTTCACGCGTCGTGGCCGAGCAGGCCGGCGTCGCGCAACGCCTGTTCGACCTGCGCCTGACCGGCAGGCGTCAGTTCGGTCAGCGGCAGACGCAGCGCGCCGCCGATGACGCCGAGTCGCTGCAACGCCCACTTCGACGGCGCGGGGCTCGGCTCGATGAAAAGCTTCTGGTGCAGCGGCAGCAGCTCCAGGTGGATCGCTGCGGCGTCCTTCGCGCGGCCTTCGAGCGCTGCCATGCAGAGCTCGTGCATGCGGCGCGGCGCCACGTTGGCGGTCACGCTGACGTTGCCGTGGCCGCCGAGCAGCATCAGGGCGATGGCGGTCGCGTCGTCGCCGGAATAGATCGAGAAGCCCTTGGGCGCATGCTTGATCAGCTCGGCGGCGCGGCCGATGTCGCCGGTCGCTTCCTTGATGCCGACGATGCCCGGAACCTGCGCCAGCCGCAGCACCGTCGCCGGCTGCATGTCCGCCACCGTGCGGCCGGGCACGTTGTAGAGCACGACCGGAATGTCGACCGCCTCGGCGATCGCGCGGAAGTGCCGGTACATGCCTTCCTGCGACGGCTTGTTGTAGTAGGGCACGACCGACAGCGTGCAATCGGCGCCGACCTTCAGCGCATAGCGCGCCAGCTCGATCGCTTCGGCGGTCGAATTCCCGCCCGCACCGGCCATGATCGGCACGCGTCCCTTCGCGTGCTCGACCGCGACGCGGATCACTTCGCAGTGCTCTTCGACCGTCACCGTCGGCGACTCGCCCGTCGTGCCGACGACGCAGACGCAGTCGGTGCCTTCGGCGATGTGCCAGTCGACGAGCCGGCGCAGCGCATCGAAGTCGATGCCGCCGCCGTCCTGCATCGGCGTGACCATGGCCACGATGCTGCCTGCTATGGGATTCATGCGGGTTCCTCGGAATCGCGCGATTTTAGCCGGCGTCGCCAGGGCTCCGGAGCGGGTAGCGCGGCGGCGTTCCGCGGGCCGCCGTCTCGCGCACGGCCGCCACGCGCTGCACGTAGCGCGGCGGCGCCTCCAGCCAGCCGTCCTCGTAGGCGACGACGCGCAGGCCGCGCGACGCCGCCAGCAGCTCGCCGGGCTGCAGCAGGAACTTCGGATTGGCCGGCCGGCCGACGGTTTCGTTGCCGATCGCAAAGGTTTCGTAAAGGAGGACGCCCCCGTCGGCGACGCTCGCGACGATGGTCGGCAGCAGCGCGCGCCACAGGTAGTTGGTGACGATCACGGCGTCGTAGCGTCGGCCGGCGAACGGCCACGGACCGGCTTCGATGTCCGCGACGACGATCTCGGCGACGCCGGCGAGCGCGGCCGTGGCTTCCGTATCGCGGTCGACGCCGGTGACGCGGCAGCCCCGTCCCGCGAACCAGCGCACATGCCGGCCCGAACCGCACGCGACGTCGAGCACCGTCGCACCGGCCGGTACGAGATGCGACCAGCGCCGTACCCACGGCGACACGTCGCCGCTGCCATGGGCAAGGCCGGCTTCAGGCAGCGCTGGCACGGTCGATCGCGGCGATCGCTTCGGCGTCGAGCGACAGGTTCGCCGCGCGCACCAGATCGTCGAGTTGGCGCAGCGACGTCGCGCTCGCGATCGGCGCGGTGATGCTCGGCCGCGCGATCTGCCATGCGAGCGCCACCCGCCCCGGTGTCGCGCCGGTGCGCTCGGCCTGCTCGTCGAGCGCTGCCAGCACGCGCAGGCCGTGGTCGTTCAAGTACTTCGCGACGCCCTGGCCGCGCGGGCTCTGGCCGAGATCCTTTTCCGAGCGGTACTTGCCGGTCAGGAAGCCGCTCGCGAGCGCATAGAAGTTGATGACGCCGAGGCCGTTGGCAGCGCACACCGCCTCGAGCTCGGCCTCGTAGGCCGGCCGCTCGACGAGGTTGTAGAGCGGCTGCAAGCTTTCGTAGCGCGGCAGCCCGTGGTCGCGGCTCACGTCGAGTGCCTGCTGCAGCCGCGCCGCGCTGTAGTTCGACGCGCCGATCGCGCGCACCTTGCCCGCGCGGATCAGGCCGGCGTAGGCATCGAGCGTCTCCTCGAGCGGCGTCGCCGCATCGTCGTCGTGCGACTGATAGAGATCGATCACGTCGGTCTGCAGCCGCTGCAGCGAGGCGTCGACCGCGCGCGTGATGTAGGCCTTCGACAGGCCGACGTCCTGCGGTCCCATCGGCTTGCCGACCTTGGTCGCGAGCACGACCTTCTGGCGCTTGCCGCTCTGCTTCAGCCACTTGCCGATGATCGCTTCGGACTCGCCGCCGCTGTGCCCCGGCACCCAGCGCGAATAGACGTCCGCGGTGTCGACGAAGTTCATGCCGGCGTCGACCCAGGCGTCGAGCAGGCGAAACGATGTGGCCTCGTCGACCGTCCAGCCGAAGACGTTGCCGCCGAAACAGATCGTCGATACCTTGAGGCCCGAGCGGCCGAGTTCGCGCAACTGCATTTGTTACTCCTCGAGGGGGTCGCCGGGGCGATTCTTGCAGCCTCCTAGAATCCTTGCCAATGAGCAACGAGAGCAGCAAGGGCGCCGGCAAGGGCAGCTACGGCGAGGCGTCGATCCGCGTCCTGAAGGGCCTGGAGCCGGTCAAGCAGCGGCCGGGCATGTACACGCGCACCGACAACCCGCTGCACATCGTCCAGGAGGTCATCGACAACGCCGCCGACGAAGCGCTCGCCGGCCACGGCAAGCGCATCGACGTGACGGTGCATGCCGACGGCTCGGTCAGCGTCGAGGACGACGGCCGCGGCATTCCGTTCGGCCTGCATCCGACCGAGCAACTGCCGGTGCTGGAGATCGTCTACACGCGGCTGCACGCCGGCGGCAAGTTCGACAAGGGCGCGGGCGGCGCCTACAGCTTCTCGGGCGGCCTGCACGGCGTCGGCGTCAGCGTGACGAACGCGCTGTCGAAGCGGCTCGAGGTGACGGTGTGGCGCGAAGGCCAGGCCGCGAGCATCGTGTTCTCGCACGGCGACGTCGCCGAGGCGCTGAAGCTGCGCAAGCCCGCCGCCGGCGAGCGCAGGAGCGGCACGACGGTGCGCGTCTGGCCCGAGGCGCGCTACTTCGACCACACCGATCTGCCGCGCAACGAGCTGAGCCACCTGCTGCGCAGCAAGGCGGTGCTGATGCCCGGCGTCGGCGTGACCTTGCGCTACGAGAAGACCGGCGAGAAGCTCGCCTGGGTCTACAAGGGCGGTCTGCGCGACTACCTGATGCAGACCTCGAGCGCCGATCCGGTGATCCCGCTGTTCGAAGGCGAGCACTACGCCGAGAGCAACGAGACCGAGAACTTCGCCGAAGGCGAAGGCGCTGCCTGGTGCGTCGCCTTCACCGAAGACGGCACGCCGGTGCGCGAGAGCTACGTCAACCTGATCCCGACGGTGGCCGGCGGCACGCACGAGTCGGGCTTGAAGGACGGCCTGTTCGGCGCGATCAAGGGTTTCATCGAGATGCACTCGCTGCTGCCCAAGGGCGTCAAGCTGATGCCGGAGGACGTGTACTCACGCGCCAGCTTCGTGCTGTCGGCCAAGGTGCTCGATCCGCAGTTCCAGGGGCAGATCAAGGAGCGGCTCAATAGCCGCGATGCGCTGCGCCTGGTGTCGACCTACGTGAAGCCGTCGCTCGAGCTGTGGCTGAACCAGCACGTCGAGCACGGCAGGAAGCTTGCCGAACTCGTGATCCGCCAGGCGCAGACGCGCCAGCGCGCGTCGCAGAAGGTCGAGAAGCGCAAGGGCTCGGGCGTCGCGGTGCTGCCCGGCAAGCTGACCGATTGCGAGAGCCGCGACCTGTCGCTCAACGAGCTGTTCCTCGTCGAAGGCGACTCGGCCGGCGGCAGCGCGAAGATGGGCCGCGACAAGGAGACCCAGGCGATCCTGCCGCTGCGCGGCAAGGTGCTGAACGCCTGGGAGGTCGAGCGCGACCTGCTGTTCAAGAACAACGAGATCCACGACATCGCGGTCGCGATCGGCGTCGACCCGCACGGCGCGAACGACACGCCCGACCTGTCGGGCCTGCGCTACGGCAAGGTCTGCATCCTGTCGGACGCCGACGTCGACGGCTCGCACATCCAGGTGCTGCTGCTGACCCTGTTCTTCCGGCATTTCCCGAAGCTGATCGCGGCCGGCCACATCCACGTCGCCAAGCCGCCGCTGTTCCGCGTCGACGCGCCGGCGCGCGGCAAGAAGCCGGCGGCGAAGATCTATGCGCTCGACGAAGGCGAGCTGACTGCGACGCTCGACAAGCTGAAGAAGGAGGGCGCGCGCGAGAACGGGTGGACGATCAGCCGCTTCAAGGGCCTGGGCGAAATGAACGCCGAGCAGCTCTGGGACACGACGCTCAACCCCGAGACGCGCCGTCTGCTGCAGGTCGGCTACGGCACGCTCGATCCCGCGGCCACGACGGCGTCGCTGACGCGGTTGATGGGCAAGGGCGAGGCGCAGGCGCGGCGCGAGCTGATGGAGCTGCACGGCGATGCCGTGGAGCTGGACGTGTGATGGACGTGCGGCGCCGCGCGGCAACTCCCTCTCCCCTTTGGGCAGAGGGAGCCCAGCCATGGTGGCGCCTGCACGGTCTCGTCATCGCGCTCTGTCTTGCCGCCCCCACCGCGCACGCCGAGCTGTGGGGCTACGTGGACGGCGCCCGCGTCGCGCACGTCGCACCCCGCCAGGTCGATGCACGCTACCACCTCGTGCTCGGCGATCGGGACGCGCCCGCGATCGCCGTGCCGGGCAAGGCCGATCGCGCGAGCGGTCTCCTGACCTGGGTCGAGATCGCGCCCGAGGCGCTCGTGCTGCAGCCCGTGCTGCGCCAGGCCGCGCGCGAGCAGGGCATCGACCCGGAGTTGCTGCAGGCGATCGTCGTCGTCGAGTCGGGCTACAACCGGCGCGCCGTGTCGCCGCGCGGTGCGATCGGGCTGATGCAGCTCACGCCCGAAACCGCCGACCGCTATGCCACCCCGGCCGAGCGCAAGCAGCCCGCCGCCGAGCGCCTGCTCGACCCGCTGACGAACCTGCGTGCCGGCGCCCGCATGCTCGCCGACCTGACGCGCCGCTACGGCGGCATCGACATCGCGCTGGCCGCATGGAATGCCGGCGAAGGTACGGTGCGCAAGGCGGCCGGCAAGATGCCGCCGATCGACGAGACGCGTGCGCACGTGCAGCTCGTGCTCGAGCTCTACTGGGCGCTGCTGCAGAACGACCTGGCGCGGCACGTCACGCAGCTCGAGATCCACGCCGACGGCGGATGACCGACGTCGGACACGACGAGGAGAGGCCGATGCAATCGACGATGATGGACGTGCCGCTGTCGCTCAACCACCTGCTGGAGCGTGCAGGCCGGCTGTTCGGCGCCAACGAGATCGTCACGCGGCGGCTCGACAAGTCGCTCGTCACGCACCGCTATGCGGACTTCCATCGCCGTTCGCGCGCGCTCGCATCGGCGTTGCAGCGGCTCGGCCTCGGCAAGGGCGATCGCGTCGCGACCTTGAGCTGGAACCATCACGCCCACCTCGAGTGCTATTTCGGCATCCCGGCGGCCGGCGGTGTGATGCACACCTTGAATCTCAGGCTGTCGCCGGACGAGCTCGGCTGGATCGCCGGCGACGCCGAAGACCGCTACCTCATCGTCGACGACGTGCTGCTGCCGCTCTACGAGAAGTTCGCGGCGATGCATCGCTTCGAAAAGGTCATCGTCTTTCCGTATTCCGGCGCGCCGGTGCCGGCCGGCTACGTCGACTACGAGCAACTGCTCGCCGACGCCGATCCCGACGGCCATGTCTACGCCGACCACGACGAGCACGATCCGGTGGCGATGTGCTACACGTCCGGCACGACCGGGCGCAGCAAGGGCGTGGTCTATTCGCACCGCTCGACGATCCTGCACATGCTCGTCGGCTGCATGCCCGACTGCTGGGGCCTGAAGGCGACCGACGTGGTGCTGCCGGTCACGCCGATGTTCCACGCGAACAGCTGGGGCGTGCCGTATGCGGCAGTGGCGCTCGGCGTCAAGCTCGTGCTGCCCGGGCCCCACCTGCATCCGGAAGACCTGCTCGACCTGATGCAGGAAGTGCCGCCCACCCTGGCGCTGGGCGTGCCGACGATCTGGATGGGCCTGATCCAGGCGCTGGATGCATCGCAGCAGACCCGGCCGGGCCGCTGGAAGCTGCCGCCGGGCATGCGCTCGCTGGTCGGAGGCGCGGCCGTGCCCGAGTCGCTGATACGCGCGTTCGCGAAGCATGACGTGTGGATCCTGCAAGGCTGGGGCATGACCGAGACGTCGCCGCTCGCGACCGTCTCCTACCAGCGCAACGAGCTGCGCGATGCGGGCGACGACGAGCGCTTTCGCCGCCTCGCGATGGCCGGCGTGCCGGTGCCGCTGGTCGACGTGCGCATCCGCGACGTCGACGGCCGCGACGCGCCGTGGGATGGCGAGGCGATGGGCGAGATCCAGGTGCGCGGCCCGTTCATCACCGGTTCGTACCACCGCCTGCCGGTGTCGCCCGACAAGTTCACCGACGACGGGTGGCTGCGCACCGGCGACGTCGCGACGATGGACGAGCTCGGCTTCGTGCGCATCACCGACCGCACCAAGGACCTGATCAAGTCGGGCGGCGAATGGATCAGCTCGGTCGACCTCGAGAACGCGCTGATGGCGCATCCGGCCGTCGCCGAAGCGGCAGTGATCGCGATCCCCGATCCGAAGTGGAGCGAGCGGCCGCTGGCCTGCGTCGTCTTCAAGCCGGGGCAGGCGATCGCCGCGTCGGAACTGGAGGCGACGTTCGGACCGCTGCTGACGAAGCAGGGGTTCGCGAAGTGGCAACTGCCTGATCGCTACGAGGTGATCGACGCGGTGCCGCGCACGTCGACCGGCAAGTTCTCGAAGCTCAAGCTGCGGGAGCGCTTCGTCCGTTGAGTCCGGCCGGCTGGATCGCAGTGGCCTCGATGAACCGGTACCTACGCCGAGACTGGCGGCGGACCGGCTCCAAGTTTCCTTTCTCATGAGCAACGAACCCGATCTCTTCTCCGACCTCGAACAGCCCGGCGACGCCGTCACGCTGGCCCACTACGCCGAGCGCGCCTACCTCGAATACGCGCTGTCGGTCGTCAAGGGCCGCGCGCTGCCCGACGTGTGCGACGGCCAGAAGCCGGTGCAGCGCCGCATCCTCTACGCGATGCAGCGCATGGGCCTGGCGTTCACGACGCCCGGCGGGCCCAAGCCGGTGAAGAGCGCGCGCGTCGTCGGCGACGTGCTCGGCCGTTTTCATCCGCACAGCGACCAGGCGGCCTACGACGCGATGGTCCGCATGGCGCAGGACTTCTCGCAGCGTTATCCGCTCATCGACGGCCAGGGCAACTTCGGCTCGCGCGACGGCGACGGCGCCGCGGCAATGCGCTATACCGAAGCGCGCCTCGCGCCGATTGCGCGATTGCTGCTCGACGAGATCGACGAAGGCACGGTCGACTTCGTTCCGAACTACGACGGCTCGACCGAAGAGCCGAAGCAACTGCCGGCGCGCCTGCCGTTCGTGCTGCTCAACGGCGCGAGCGGCATCGCGGTCGGCCTCGCGACCGAAGTGCCCAGCCACAACCTGCGCGAGGTCGCCGCGGCGGCGGTCGCGCTGATCCGCAACGACAAGCTCGGCGACGACGAGCTCGCGGCGCTCGTGCCCGGCCCCGACTTCCCGGGCGGCGGCCAGATCATCAGCAGCGACGAGGACATCCGTGCCGCATACGCCGCCGGACGCGGCAGCCTCAAGGTGCGCGCACGCTGGAAGATCGAAGATCTGGCGCGCGGCCAGTGGCAGCTCGTCGTCACCGAGCTGCCGCCCGGCACCAGTGCGCAGAAGGTGCTCGAAGAGATCGAGGAGCTGACGAACCCGAAGGTCAAGGCCGGCAAGAAGGCACTGTCGAGCGAGCAGGTGCAGCTCAAGACGACCGTGCTCGCGGTGCTCGACACGGTGCGCGACGAATCGAGCAAGGACGCGCCGGTGCGCATCGTCTTCGAGCCGAAGACGCGCACCATCGACCAGCAGGAGCTCGCGCACACGCTGCTCGCGCACACCAGCCTCGAGACGTCGGCGCCGGTGAACCTCACGGTCGTCGGCCTGGACGGCCGGCCGACGCAGAAGACCTTGCGCCAACTGCTCGCCGAATGGATCGCATCGCGCCTGGCGACGGTGCAACGCCGCTCGCAGCACCGGCTCGGCAAGGTGCAGGACCGCATCCACATCCTCGAAGGGCGGCAGCTCGTGCTGCTGAACATCGACGAGGTGATCGCGATCATCCGCCGGGCCGACGAGCCCAAGGCGGCACTGATCGAGCGCTTCCGCCTGAGCGACCGGCAGGCCGAGGACATCCTCGAGATCCGCCTGCGCCAGCTCGCGCGCCTCGAGGCGATCAAGATCGAGCAGGAGCTCGCGAACCTGCGCACCGAGCAGGCCAAGCTGGAAGAGATCGTCGGCAGCCCGGCGGCGCTGAGGCGCCTCGTGATCAAGGAGATCGAGGCCGACGCCAGGCAATACGGCGACGAGCGCCGCACCCTGATCCAGGCCGAGAAGAAGGCGGTCGCCGAAGTGAAGGTGGTCGACGAGCCGGTGACGGTGGTCGTGAGCCTGAAGGGCTGGGTACGTGCGCTGAAGGGCCACGAGATCGAGCCGGCCTCGCTCGCCTTCAAGGCCGGCGATGCGCTGTACGGCACCTTTGCGTGCCGCAGCGTCGATGCGCTGGTCGTCATCGGCAGCAACGGTCGCGCCTATTCGACGCCGGTCGCGCAATTGCCCGGCGGGCGCGGCGACGGCCAGCCGATCACGAGCCTGATCGACCTCGAGAGCGGCACGCAGCCGGCGCACTACTACGCCGGGCGGGTCGAGCAGACGCTGCTGCTCGCGTCGACCGGCGGCTTCGGCCTGCTCGCGAAGGTCGGCGATCTGCTGGCGCGCCAGCGCGGCGGCAAGTCGTTCCTGAGCCTCGAGGCCGACGAGAAGCCGCTGCCGCCGAGCCTGGCCGACGGCATGCGCCAGGTCGCCTGCCTGAGCCTGTCGGGGCGGCTGCTCGTGTTCGGCATCGACGAGCTGAAGCTGCAGGGCAACGGCGGCCGCGGCCTGACGTTGATCGACCTCGATCCGAAGGACGCCTTGGTCAGCGTGGCCGCGTTCGGCGAATCGCTGACGGTGCTCGGCACCGGCCGTGGCGGCAAGGCGAAGGAAGAGCTGCTGAAAGGCGTGGCGCTCGCAGCCCATGGCGGCAAGCGCGCGCGCAAGGGCAGGAAGGTCGACGGCATCAAGGCGCAGCGCGTCGTCGCCGCGGTGTCCTGAAGCGCTTCGGCGACCGGCGACGTCCTACATGCCGCGCAGGCGTGGACCGATGCGCTGCGCGCGGTCGGGCGTCTGTAATTTCCTCTTCGATCCCGGATCGGGATCTCGCAACAGAGGAAAACGCCATGGCCGACCACGACAGCGACTACAGCGCCGAAGACCACCAGAAGCTCTGGGGCATGATCAAGGACATCAGGTTCGCGATGCTCACGACGCGCCATGCGGATGGCGAATTGCGCTCGCATCCGATGACGACGCAGAACTCGTCGGTCGACGACCGCGGGACGCTCTGGTTCTTCATGTCGCGCCACGGCGAGCCGGCGCTCGACCTCGCGTCCGATCCGATCGTCAATGTCGCCTATGCCGACACCGGCGACGACTGCTACGTGTCGGTCTCGGGTTCGGCATCGGTCGTCGAGGATGCGGCGAAGAAGCATGCGCTCTGGTCCAAGCTCGCCGCCGCATGGTTCCCGCAGGGACCGGACGATCCCGACCTCGCGCTCGTCGCGGTACGCATCTCGCGCGCCGACTACTGGGACGTGAAGGAAAGCAAGATGGTCCAGCTGTGGGCCATGGCGAAGGCCGCGATGACCGGCAGGCCGCCGGTGAACCTGGGCGAGCGCGGCAGCGTGCGGATGAGCTGACGTCGGCGGCAGCGCCATCCATCTTCGAGACCGTTGTTCACCGCGCGAGGCTATCCGTGTCCGTCATCTTCGACATCGTCCACACCACCCACTACCGCTACGCCCGGCCGGTCGAACTGCAGCAGCATCGCGTGATGTTCCGGCCGCGCAGCAGCCATGACCTGCACGTGCTCGCGACCGATCTCGTCGTCACGCCCGAGCCCAAGGACATCCGGCTCGTCCTCGACGTCTATTCGAACTCGGTCGCGCTCGTCGAGCCGGCGACCCCGTCGGACGAGCTGAAGTTCGTCTGCTCCTTCACCGTCGAGCACACCGGCACGCGCGCCCTCGACCTGCCGCTGCTGCCCGCGGCCGAGCGGTTTCCGTTCGACTATTCGGCCGAGGAGAAGATCGCGCTGCAGCACTACCTGCTGCCGTTCTACGACGATCCCAGCGGCGAGCTGGCGGCTTGGGCACGCCAGTTCGTGCGCGACGACGGCGCGACCGGCACGCGCGATCTCCTCGTGAACATGACGCAGTTCATCCGCGACTCGATGACCTATGTCGCGTGCGAGGAAGAGGGCGTGCAGACGCCGTACGACACGCTGCGCGCGCAGAGCGGCAGCTGCCGCGACTTCGCGACCTTGATGATCGAGGCGGTGCGGTCGCTCGGCTATGCGGCGCGCTTCGTCAGCGGCTACCTGTACAGCCCGGCGCTCGATGGCGGCGTAGGCGAGGCCATCACCGGCGCCGGCGCGACGCATGCCTGGGTGCAGGTCTATCTGCCGGGTGCCGGCTGGATTCCGTTCGACCCGACCAACAACCTGATCGGCGGCACCGACCTGATACGCGCCGGCGTCGCGCGCCACGCGAGCCTGGCCATGCCGATCAGCGGCGCATGGCATGGCGCGGCGAACGACTATCTCGGGATGACGGTCGACGTGCAGGTGCATCGGCGCGCCTGACGCCGCAGCGGTCGAGGCGACCGAAGGGAAGTCGGATCACGACCTCGCGGCCGCGCGCCACGCACCGATCGCCAGCAGCACGAACATCGCCGCCGACCAGAAGTCGTACGGCACGCCGAGCAGGCTGACGGCAGCGTCCGCACAGCTCGCGCGCGCCTCGAACACCGACGGCAGCAAGGCGTCGAGGTGCAGCGTGCGGCTCATGATGCGGTCGGCCAAGGTCAGGCTGCACGAGGCCGATGCGGCGGCCTGGAAGTGCTGCCACAGCGCCGCGGCGATGCCGCACAGCGCGAGCAGCAGGCCCAGCCCGCTGAAGACGCGCCGGCCGAGGCCGCGCAGCGCGGCAGCGATCAGGCATGCGATCGCGACCGAGACGAAGATCGCGCGCTGCAGCACGCACCACGGGCACGGCTCCATGCCGAAGCCGTACTGCGATGCCAGCGCGATGCCGACGGCGCCCAGCGCCGCGAGGGCCAGGCCGACGAGCAGCCGGCCCGCCGCAGGCGAACGGCGGGCCACGCCTACGCGACCTCGACGATCATCTCGATCTCGACGCACGCGCCCATCGGGATCTGCGCGACGCCGAAGGCGCTGCGCGCATGCGCGCCCTTGTCGCCGAACACCTGGCCGATCAGCTCGGAGGCGCCGTTCGTGACGAGGTGATGCTCGGTGAAGTCGGGCGCGCTGTTCACGAGGCTCATCAGCTTGACGATGCGCTGCACCTTGTTCAGGTCGCCGATCGCCGCATGCAAGGTGCCGAGCAGGTCGATCGCGATCGCGCGCGCCGCTTCCTTGCCGGTGGCGGTCTCCATCGTCTTGCCGAGCTGGCCGACCCAGGCCTTGCCGTCGCGCTTGGCGACGTGGCCGGAGATGAAGAGGAGGTTGCCGGTGCGCACGAACGGTACGTAGGCGGCAGCGGGCACCGCGAGCGGCGGCAGCGTGATGCCGAGCTCGGTCAGGCGGTCGTAGACGGACATGGCGAGACGCTTTCGAAGATCGAAGGGCGTCGATGCTACGTCAAGCCGCGGCAAATCGTGCCGGCGGGCCGGGCGCTTCTATACTAGCGCATGAATTCAGGGGGTGGGGTGAGCGGCCGCAGCCTCGCGTTGCTCACGCTGGCATGGATCGCCGGCACGGCATGGCAGCTGCGCCAACCGGTCTTGTGGAGCTGGCAGGCCTGCGCGCTCGCGCTCTCGATCGGTCTGGCCGCGATCGTCGTGTCGCATCGCATGCCGATCCGGTTCGCGATGCGGCGCGCGTCGAGCGCGCTCGCCGGGCTGTTCCTCGCCGGCGTGCTCGGTGCTGTATGCGCCGACACCCAGGCCGCGTGGCGCCTCGCCGAGCACCTCGCGCCGGAGCTCGAAGGCCGCGACCTCGTCGTCACCGGCGTCGTCGCCGGCCTGCCGCAGCGCGGGCCGACCGGCGTGCGCTTCCGCTTCGACGTCGAATCGGCGCAGCTCGACGGACGGGCGGTGGACGTACCGCAGGCGCTCGCCCTCGGCTGGTACCGCGGCTACCACGAGGATGCCGCGCTCGACCAGCCGCGCACGAGCCTGCGCGCCGGCGAGCGCTGGCGGCTCGCGGTGCGGCTGCGCCAGCCGCACGGCAACCTCAACCCCGGCGGCTTCGACTACGAGCTGTTCCTGTTCGAGCAAGGGCTGCGCGCGACCGGCTATGTGCGCGACGGCGCACCGCAAGCCCATCAGCGCCTGGACGCGGCGGCAGGCCATCCGGTCGAGCGCTTGCGCCAGCGCGTGCGCGAGGCGATCGATGCGCACGTCGACGATCCGCGCGCCGCGGGCGTGCTGGCCGCGCTCGCGGTCGGCGACCAGGCGGCGATCTCGCGCGAAGACTGGGATCTGTATCGCAACGCGGGCGTTGCGCACCTGATGTCGATCAGCGGTCTACACGTGACGATGTTCGCCTGGCTCGCCGGCGCCGCGGCGGGCAAGGCGTGGCGGCGCAGCGCCCGGCTCGCGCTGCGCTGGCCGGCGCCGTCCGCGGCGCGCTGGTGCGGCCTGGCCGCCGCGACGGCGTATGCGGTGTTCTCGGGTTGGGGCGTGCCGTCGCAGCGCACCGTGTGGATGCTCGCGACGATCGCGCTGCTGCAGTCGCTCGGCCTGCGCTGGCCGCGGCTGATGGTGTTGCTGGCATCGGGCTGGGTCGTCGTGCTGCTCGATCCTTGGGCGTTGCTGCAGGCGGGGTTCTGGCTGTCGTTCGTCGCGGTGGCGCTGCTGATGCTGTCCGAGCCGGCCCATGCACCGGCCGGCCGCGCGCCGGTCCTGGCGTGGTGGCGCCGCGTCGCCGGCTGGTTCGCGCGCGACCTGCGCACGCAGGTCGTCGCGACGCTGGGCCTCGCGCCGCTGACCCTGCTGTTCTTCCAGCAGCTCTCGCTGGTCGGCTTCGCTGCCAACCTGGTGGCGATCCCCGCCGTCACGCTCGTGATCACGCCGCTGGCGCTGCTCGGTATCGCGGCCGCACCGCTGTGGCGGCTGGGCGCGCTGGCGGTCGAAGGGCTCGATCGTTACCTCGGCATGCTCGCCGGTGCGCCGGCCGCCGTCTGGAGCGTGCCGGCGGCGCCCTGGTGGGCGCAAGCCGGCGGGCTGCTGGCCGCGGTGCTGGTCGTGATGCCGTTGCCGTGGCGGCTGCGTCTGCTCGCGGTGCCGCTGGCGCTGCCGCTGCTCGTGCCGCCGCGCGTCCTGCCGCCGCCGGGCAGCTTCGATCTGATCGCGGCCGACATCGGGCAGGGCACGTCCGTGCTGGTGCGCACGAGCGCGCATGTGCTGGTGTTCGACACCGGCCCGCAGTATTCGAGCGAGAGCGACGCCGGCCAGCGCGTGCTGGTGCCGCTGCTGCGCCGGCGCGGCGATACGCACGTCGACCGGCTGGTGCTGAGCCATCGCGACCTCGACCACGTCGGCGGCGCCGCATCCCTGCTCGCGAGCCTCGACGTCGATGGCGTCCTCAGTTCTCTCGAGGACGGCCATCCGCTGCGCGCCGCGGCGCGCGCGCACGAGCGCTGCGCGGCCGGCCAGTCGTGGCAATGGGACGGCGTGCGCTTCGACGTGCTCGGCCCGCCGGCCGCCGACTACGAGCGCACGCGCAAGTCCAACGCGATGTCGTGCGTGCTGCGCATCGCCGGTGCCGGCCGGAGCGTGCTGCTGACCGGCGACATCGAGGCCGAGCAGGAGGCGATCCTGGTCGCCGGCGGCGCGGATCTCCTCGCGAGCGACGTGCTGATCGTGCCGCACCACGGCAGCCGCACGTCGTCGACGCCGGGCTTCATCGATGCCGTCCATCCGGCCGTCGCGGTGTTCCAGGCCGGCTACCGCAACCGCTTCGGCCATCCGGCGCCGGACGTCGTCGACCGCTACCGGCAGCGCGGCATCGCCATCGTCGCGAGCCCGTCGTGCGGCGCCTGGCGCTGGCTCGCGAGCGATCCGGTGGCCGGTGTTTGCGAGCGTGACGCGTCGCGGCGCTACTGGCACCATGGCGTCGCCCCGTGACCCAATGCGGCGCGTGAGTGGTCTGGAATTTGCTAACCTTTGGCTACCAGGAGAACCGTCCCTTATGACAGCGCACGCCAGACCCGGCTTCGACGAGATGCGGGCCACCCGCACCGAGGTGCGGGAGCACTACCTGGGCTACGACCGCTGGCTCGCCAGGCAGCCCGGCGACGTGATGTCGTCGCGGCGCGAGGAAGCCGAGATGATCTTCCGGCGCGTCGGCATCACCTTCGCGGTCTACGGCGAAAAGGACGAGAGCGGCCACGGCACCGAGCGGCTGATCCCGTTCGATCTGATACCGCGCATCATCCCGGCGCACGAATGGGCCGAGATGGAAAGGGGCCTGGTCCAGCGCGTGGCCGCGCTGAACCGCTTCATCCACGACGTCTACCACGGCCAGGAGATCATCAAGGCCGGCCACGTTCCCGCCGAGCAGGTGCTGAAGAACGCGCAGTTCCGCCCCGAGATGATGGGCGTCGACGTGCCGGGCAGCATCTACTCGCACATCGCCGGCATCGACATCATCCGGGCCGCCAACCCCGACGGCAGCGGCACCTACTACGTGCTCGAGGACAACCTGCGCGTGCCGAGCGGCGTGAGCTACATGCTCGAGGACCGCAAGATGATGATGCGGCTGTTCCCCGAGCTGTTCAGCCAGCATCGGGTCGCGCCGGTCGCGCACTACCCCGACCTCCTGCTCGAGACCTTGCGCTCGGTCGCGCCGACGTCCGTCAACGATCCGACGGTCGTCGTGCTGACGCCCGGCATGTACAACAGCGCCTACTTCGAGCATGCGTTCCTCGCGCAGCAGATGGGCATCGAGCTGGTCGAGGGGCAGGACCTGTTCGTCAAGGACAACTTCGTCTACATGCGCACGACGCAAGGCCCGAAGCGGGTCGACGTGATCTACCGGCGCGTCGACGACGACTTCCTCGATCCGCTCGTGTTCCGCTCCGACTCGACCCTGGGCTGCGCCGGGCTGCTCGACGCCTATCGCGCCGGCAACATCACGCTGTCGAACGCGGTCGGCACCGGCGTCGCGGACGACAAGTCGATCTATCCGTACGTGCCGAAGATGGTCGAGTTCTACCTCGGCGAGAAGCCTATCCTCAACAACGTGCCGACCTACCTGTGCCGCGAGCAGGGCGACCTCGACTACGTGCTGGCGCATCTCGACGAGCTCGTCGTGAAGGAAGTGCACGGCGCCGGCGGCTACGGCATGCTGATCGGCCCGGCGGCGACGAAGGCGGAGGTCGAGGACTTCCGCAAGGCGCTGATGGCCCACCCGGCCGGCTACATCGCGCAGCCGACCTTGAGCCTGTCGACCTGCCCGACCTTCGTCGGCAACGGCATCGCGCCGCGCCACATCGACCTGCGGCCGTTCGTGCTGAGCGGCAAGCAGGTCCAGATGGTGCCGGGCGGCCTGACGCGCGTCGCGCTGAAGGAGGGGTCGCTCGTCGTCAACTCGTCGCAGGGCGGCGGGACGAAGGACACGTGGGTACTCGAAGCCTGAGGGAGTAAAGCGATGCTCGCCCGCACTGCAGACCATCTGTTCTGGATGGCACGTTATATGGAACGCGCGGAGAACACGGCGCGCATGCTCGACGTGAACTACCAGGCGTCGCTGCTGCCCCAATCCGCCGACGAAGCCGAGAAGGGCTGGCGCAGCCTCCTGAGCATCAGCGAGCTGACCGGCGACTTCGCGAAGCGCAACGGCGAAGTCCATGCGCGCGCGGTGATCGACTACATGGTCAGCGATCCCGACAACATGTCGAGCATCCGCAACTGCCTGCACGCGGCGCGCGAGAACGCGCGCGCGGTGCGCGGCACCTTGACGACCGAGGTGTGGGAGACGCAGAACCAGACCTGGCTGGAGTTCCAGCGCATGGTCGCCGAGGGCGCGTTCGAGCGCGATCCGGGCAACGGCTTCGAATGGGTGAAGTTCCGTTCGCACCTGTCGCGCGGCGTCACGGTCGGCACGATGCTGCAGGACGAGGCCTTCCACTTCCTGCGCATCGGCAGCTTCCTCGAGCGCGCCGACAACACCGCGCGGCTGCTCGACGTGAAGTTCCATGCGGTCGAGAGCGAATTCCACGGCGGCGGCAGCGGCAAGGACATCGAGGTCGACTTCTATCACTGGTCCGGCATCCTGCGTTCGGTGTCGGCGTTCGAGGTCTACCGCAAGGCCTACCGCAACGTGATCCGGCCGGAGAAGGTCGCCGAGCTGCTGATCCTGCGCCACGACATGCCGCGCTCGCTGGCGGCCTGCATGCACGAAGTCCTGGCCAACCTCGAGCGTGTCGCGAACGAGCAGTCGAGCGACACGCTGCGGCACGCCGGCCGGCTGCACGCCGACCTGCAGTACGGCCGCATCGACGAGATCCTCGCGACCGGCCTGCACGCCTATCTCACGCAGTTCCTCGAGCGGGTCGGCACGCTGGGCTTCGGCATCAGCCGCGACTTCCTCGTGCCGATGGCGGCGTAGGAGCTGCCGCCGCGTTCCGTCGCCCTGCGCGCGGCAGGCGACTCCGCGCGCCGCGGTCGCCCGATCAACGGAGCCCTGAATGTCCATCCATGTCGCGCTGAATCACGTCACGCAGTACCGCTACGACCGGCCGATCCATCTCGGGCCGCAGGTCGTCCGGCTGCGTCCGGCGCCGCATTCGCGCACCCGCGTGCTCAGCTACTCGATGAAGGTCGAGCCGGCCACGCACTTCATCAACTGGCAGCAGGACCCGCAGTCGAACTACCTCGCGCGGCTGGTCTTTCCCGACAAGACCACGTCGTTCCGCATCGAGGTCGATCTGGTCGTCGAGATGGCGGTGCTGAACCCGTTCGACTTCTTCCTCGAGCCGTCGGCCGACCAGTTCCCGTTCGCCTACGAGCCGGAGATCGCACGCGAGCTGACGCCCTATCTCGTGAGGGCGCCCGAGCTGCAGGATGCGCCGCGCTTCCAGGCCTTGCTCGCGAGCATCCCGCGCGAGCCCAAGCAGACGACCCACTTCCTCGTCGAGCTGAACCAGCGCCTGCAGCGCGAGATCGGCTACCTCGTGCGGCTCGAGCCCGGCGTGCAGACGCCCGAAGAGACGCTGACGCTGGCAAGCGGCTCCTGCCGCGACACCGGCTGGCTGCTCGTGCAGTTGCTGCGGCATCTCGGCCTCGCCGCACGCTTCGTGTCGGGCTACCTGATCCAGCTGAAGAGCGACGTGAAGTCGCTCGACGGCCCGAGCGGCACCGAGGTGGACTTCACCGATCTGCACGCCTGGTGCGAGGCCTACCTGCCCGGCGCCGGCTGGATCGGCCTCGATCCGACCTCGGGCCTGCTCGCCGGCGAGGGCCACATACCGCTCGCCTGCTCGCCCGAGCCGTCGTCGGCCGCGCCGGTCAGCGGCACGCTCGACGCGTGCGAGACGACCTTCGAGCACCGCATGTCGGTCGCGCGCATCTGGGAAGCGCCGCGCGTGACCCTGCCGTACACCGATGCGCAATGGGCGGCGATCGACCGCCTCGGCCGGCTCGTCGACGACGACCTGAGCGCCCACGACGTGCGCCTGACGCAAGGCGGCGAGCCGACCTTCGTGTCGGTCGACGACCGCGAAGGCGCCGAGTGGAACACCGATGCGCTCGGCCCGACCAAGCGCATCCTCAGCGCCGACCTGATGGACAAGCTGCGCGCCAAGTACGGCGCGGGCGGGCTGCTGCATTACGGCCAGGGCAAGTGGTACCCGGGCGAGCAACTGCCGCGCTGGTCGCTCAACCTCTTCTGGCGCAAGGACCGCGAGCCGATCTGGACCCATCCCGACCTCTACGCCAGCGAGCACGAGGACTACGGCGTCACCGACCTCGAGGCGCGGCGCTTCCTCGCCGGCGTCGCGAAGAGGCTGGGGCTCGATCCGAAGTACGTGTTCCCGGCCTACGAGGACACCTGGTACTACCTGTGGCGCGAGCGCAAGCTCCCGGTCAACGTCGATCCGTTCGACGCGCGCCTTGCCGATCCGCTCGAGCGCGACCGCATCCGCAAGGTCTTCGCGCAGGGGCTCGACAAGGTCGTCGGGCATGTCCTCCCGGTCGCGCGCAGTCCGGGCGCGGGCCCGCGCTGGCAGACCGGGCCGTGGTTCCTGCGTGCCGAGCGCTGCTACCTGATCCCGGGCGATTCGGCGCTGGGCTACCGCTTGCCGCTCGATTCGCAGCCGTGGGCCGCGGCGACCGACCTGCCGTGGATCCATGCGCCCGACCAGACGCAGGCCTTCCCGCCGTTGCCGAGCTACCGGCGCCTGCGCCATGCGCATGCCGGCACCGAGCTGCCGTGGGGCAGCGGGGCGGCGACGGGACGCGCGGGCGCGGGGATGTCGCCCGGCGACGGCACGCCGGCGGGCAGCGGCTTCGGCGAGCGCTCGCGTGCCGCGCAGGCCGGGCTGTCGAACACGGCGTCGGCGGCCGCACCCGCGCCGCGCATGCCGGCGCCGTTCGAATCGGCCGGCAGCCTGACCCGCACCGCGATGAGCGCCGAGCCGCGCCACGGCCGCCTCTACGTCTTCATGCCGCCGACCGCCGCACTCGAGGACTACCTCGAGCTCGTCGCCGCGGTCGAGGACACCGCGGTCGAGATGAAGCTGCCGGTGATCCTCGAAGGCTACGAGCCGCCGAAGGATCCGCGCCTCGCGACCTTGCGCGTCACGCCCGATCCCGGCGTGATCGAGGTCAACATCCATCCGGCCCATGGCTGGGACGAGCTCGTCGATCAGGCCACGCACCTGTACGAGGCGGCCCACGAGACGCGGCTGTCGACCGAGAAGTTCATGCTCGACGGCCGCCACACCGGCACCGGCGGCGGCAACCACTTCGTGCTCGGCGGCGCGACCGTCGCCGATTCGCCGTTCCTGCGCCGGCCCGGCCTGCTCGCCAGCATGGTGGCCTACTGGCACAACCATCCGGCGCTGTCGTACCTGTTCTCCGGCCTCTTCATCGGCCCGACCAGCCAGGCGCCGCGCGTCGACGAGGCGCGCAACGATTCGATCTACGAGATTGAGATCGCGTTCGCCGAACTGCGCCGCATCGTCGCCGAGCGCGACGAGTGCCCGCCGTGGCTGATCGACCGGCTGCTGCGCAACCTGCTGATCGACGTCACCGGCAACACGCACCGCGCCGAGTTCTGCATCGACAAGCTGTACTCGCCGGATGGCCCGACCGGCCGCCTCGGGCTGCTGGAGATGCGCGCATTCGAGATGCCGCCGCATGCGCGCATGAGCCTCGTGCAGCAGCTCCTGATGCGCTCGCTGGTGGCGCGCTTCTGGCAGCAGCCTTACCTGCCCGAAAGGCTGACGCGCTGGGGCAGCGAACTGCACGATCGGTTCATGCTGCCGCACTTCGTCTGGCAGGACCTCGGCGACGTGCTCGACGAGCAGCGCAGCGCCGGCTACCGGCTCGATCCGGGCTGGTTCGCGCCGCACCTCGAGTTCCGCTTCCCGAAGCTCGGCGACTTCGCCGCGATGGGCGTGAAGGTCGAATTGCGCCTCGCGCTCGAGCCGTGGCACGTGATGGGCGAGGAGGGCGCGGTCGGCGGCACCGTGCGCTTCGTCGACTCGTCGGTCGAGCGGTTGCAACTGCACGTCACCGGCCTCGTCGGCGACCGCCATGCGATCACCTGCAACGGCCGGCTCGTGCCGCTGCAACCGACCGGTCGCGTCGGCGAGTTCGTCGGCGCGGTGCGCTACCGCGCCTGGAACCCGCCGTCGGCGCTGCATCCGTCGATCGCCGTGCATGCGCCGCTGGTGTTCGATCTGGTCGACCGCTGGATGAACCGCTCGCTCGGCGGCTGCCAATACCATGTGGCGCACCCGGGCGGCCGCAACTACGACACCTTCCCGGTCAATGCCTACGAGGCCGAGGCACGGCGCCTGGCGCGCTTCTTCCGCGTCGGCCACACGCCGGGCAGGATCGTCGCGCCGCGGGAAGAGCGCAACCCGAACTTCCCGTTCACGCTCGATCTGCGCCGCGCGCCCGCGGCGGAATGACGACGCCATGACGCCGACCTCGCTGACCGCCTTCGTCGCCGCGAGCCTGCTGCTGGCGGTGACGCCCGGTCCGGGCGTCATCTACATCGTCACGCGCACCTTGGCGCAGGGTCGCGCTGCCGGCGCCGCGTCGGTGGCGGGCGTGGCCTGCGGCAACTTCGGCAACGCGCTCGGCGCATCCATCGGGCTGGCAGCGCTGCTGGCGGCGTCGGCGCTCGCCTACACGCTCGTCAAGCTCGCGGGCGCGGCCTACCTGGTCTGGCTCGGCATCCGGATGTGGCGCGCACCGTCGGCCGATGCGGCGGCTGCCGGTGCGCCGCTGCCGCCGCTGCAGCCGATGTCGCCGGGCCGGCTGTTCCGCGAAGGCTGCGTCGTCGCGCTGCTGAACCCGAAGACCGCGATCTTCTTCGCCGCCTTCCTGCCGCAGTTCATGCAGCCGGGCACGCCGCTGCTCGTGCAGGCGGTCGCACTCGGCGCCGCCTTCGTCGTGATCGCGGCCTGCAGCGACCTCGCCTATGCGCTGCTCGCGTCGCGCCTGGCCGTGCGGCTGCGCGGCGTGCGCGGCGCGGCGGCCTGGGGGCGCCGCGCGAGCGGCGCGTCGCTGATCGCGCTCGGCGCCTACAGCGCGCTGGCGGGTCATCGTGCAGGCTGAAGCAGCTTTCGAGCGTTCGCACCCCGGCTTCGCGGGGGCCGCGCCCGCATGCCGCCGTGCCACACTCGCGGCCCGCCCGCGGCTGGACCGAACGCGGTGCGGCCACCCGACATGCTGAAGGATCTGCTGGCCGGCTATTCCGCCCTCGAAGGGCGTTACGACGAACTGCTCGCACGGGCCGACCAGCCGCGTCCGCACTGGGCGGCGTTCCTGCGCGCGCTCGCCGACCGGCCGGGCCAGGACGTGGCCGACACGCTGTCGCTGACCGAGCGGCAGATCCGCGAGCACGGCATCACCTACAACGTCTATGCCGACCCGAAGGGCGCCGACCGGCCGTGGGAGGTCGACCCGCTGCCGCTCCTGCTGTCGGCGGGCGAATGGCGCGCCATCGAAGCCGGCATCGCGCAGCGCGCCGACCTGCTGAATCGCGTGCTGGCCGACCTCTACGGCGATCAGACGCTGCTGCGCTCGGGCGCGATCCCGCCGCCGGTGGTCTACGGCCACAGCGGCTTCCTGCATCCGCTGCTCGGCGCGCGGCCGCCGGTGCACCTGATGCTCTATGCCGCCGACCTGGCGCGCTCGCCGGATGGCCACTGGTGGGTCGTCAGCGACCGCACGCAGGCGCCGTCGGGCGCGGGCTACGCGCTCGAGAACCGGCTCGTCGTGTCGCGCGTCTTCCCGCAGTTGTTCCGCGACCTGCGTGTCGAGCACCTCGCGTCGTTCTTCGGCGCGCTGCGCGAGTCGGCGCTGCGCTGGGCGCCGCGCGGAGGCCCCGGCGACGGCACGCCGCTCATCGTGCTGCTGACGCCCGGCCCCTACAACGAGACCTACTTCGAGCACGCGCTCCTGGCGCGCTACCTCGGCTTCGCGCTGGTCGAAGGCAACGACCTGACGGTGCGCAACGGCTGCGTCTGGATGAAGACGGTCGACGGCCTGAAGCGCGTGCACGGGATCCTGCGCCGTCAGGACGACGACTACTGCGATCCGCTCGAACTGCGCTCGGACTCGGCACTCGGCATCGCCGGCCTCACCGACTGCGCGCGCCGCGGCACGGTGCTGATCGGCAACGCGCTCGGCTCGGGCGTGCTCGAGTCGGGCGCGCTGCTCGGCTACCTGCCGGCGCTCAGCGAGCGGCTGCTCGGCGAGCCGCTGCAACTGCCGTCGGTGGCCACCTGGTGGCTCGGCGAACCGGCGGCCTTCGACGATGCCTGGAAGCGCATCGACAAGCTGATCATCAAGCCGCTCGAACGCTCGGTGCGCGAGCATGCGGTGTTCGGCGCCGACCTGAGCGCGGACGAGCGCACCGTGCTGCGCGCCCGCGTCGCGTCGCGCCCGCAGCGCTACGTCGCGCAGGAGTGGGTGCACGTGTCGCAGGCGCCGGTGCTCGAGCCCGGCACGCAGGCGATGCTCGCGGCGCGCACCGTCGGCCTGCGCGTGTTCGCGGTCGCGACGCCGGGCGGCTACCGCGTGATGCCGGGCGGGTTGACGCGGGTGGCCGGCGACGAGGAGTCGCGCGTCATCGCGATGCAGCGCGGCGGCCGCTCGAAGGACACCTGGGTGCTGTCGGATGCGCCGGTGAACGCGTCGTTCTCGCTGATCTCGACGACGGTCGGGCCGGACGACTTGGCCACGTCGCGCGGCAGCCTGCCGTCGCGTGCCGCCGAGAACCTGCACTGGTTCGGTCGCTACGGCGAACGCTGCGACAACACCGCGCGCCTGCTGCGCGTCGCGATCGCCGGCGTGCTCGAGGCCGACGCCTTGAACGTCGACAACCACGCGCCGGCATGGGTGCTCGCGCAGCGCCTCGGCGTCGTCGAGTCGCTGGACGATCCGGCCGTCGACCTGCTGCGCGCCGCGACCCATCCCGACGAGGCGCTGGCCGATCGCCTGCGGCTCCTGTCGCGCGTCGCCTTCACGTTGCGTGACCGCATGTCGGCCGACCATTGGCGCACGCTCAATCAGCTCACGTCCGATCCGGTGTTCCGGCACGGCGCCGGCCTGCCGCTGGCCTTGGCCTGGCTCGACCGCGCGGTCACGGCGATGGTGACCCTGTCCGGCTACGTGCTCGACGGCATGACGCGCAGCGTCGGCTGGCGCTTCCTGTCGATCGGGCGGCGCGTCGAGCGGCTCGCCCACCTGAGCACGACGCTGCAGGTCGCGATCGAAGAGGGCCGCTCCCACGGGCTCGACTGGCTGCTCGAGCTGTGCGATTCGAGCGGTACCTACCGCTCGCGCTACATGGTCGCGCCCGAGTGGCTGCCGGTGCTCGACCTGCTCGTGCGCGACGAGGCCAATCCGCGCTCGATCGCGTTCCAGCTCAAGGGCCTGTCGGAGTACATCGCCAAGCTCGAGGCGAGCCATGGCCGTTTCGCGAGCGACGTGATCTCGCCCGCGCTCGCGAGCCTGAAGGCGCTCGCACCCATCGACCTCGATCCGGAGAGCCGCGCCCTCGGAGACCTGCTGGAGCAGACGCGCCGCACCGCGGCGTCGGTGTCCGACGAGCTGACCCTGAAGTTCTTCTCGCACGCGATGTCGCGCAGCGTGCTGTCGCTGGTGGCCTGAGTCGCCGGAGCGAAGTCGCCTATGAAATTGCGCAGCGCAGGCGACTCGCTCGGAACCTGCTCAGCCTTCCAAGGCGAGCAATTTGCTCAAAGGTTCCGAGAGCATCCATGTCCCTTTCGGTGCGCGGCGATCGCGAAGAGACGATGGGCTTTCGACTGCTTGCTGCGTTGTCGCTGTTTGCAGCAGCCCGCCGGACTCGCCTGCCGGCCGAGACCGGCGGGCTGTTGCGCCAAGCTCAGGCCGAGCGAAGAGCAATCCCAGCTCGACCCGTTCGGTTTTTCATGACGCCGAGAGGCTGAGAGGCCAGCCCATGGACCGCTACACCGTCGAGCATCAGACGCGCTATGCGTACACCGCGCCGGTGTCGCAATCGTGGCAGCTCGCCCGCCTCACGCCGCGGACGCTGCCGTGGCAACGGCTGATCTCCCACACCTTGCACATCGAGCCGGCGCCGAACGAGCGCCGCGAGGAGCGCGACAGTTTCGGCAACACCGTGACCCACTTCGGCCTGCACGGCTCGCATCGCCTGCTGCGCGTGCGCATGGAATGCATGGTCGAGGTCGGCGCGCGGCCGTTCGAGGCGGCTGCGCTCGCGGCCGCCGAGCCGATGGCCTGGGAGCGGGTGCGCGACCTCGTGCGGCGCGATCCCGCACACGAAGACCATCTGCTGGCGGCACGCGTTTGCGAGCCGACCGCGCTGGTGCCGCTGTCCGAGGATGCGCGCCTCTACGCGGCGCAGAGCTTCACGCCCGGCCGCGACTGGTTCGATGCCGCGCGCGAACTCACGGCGCGCATCCACGCCGACTTCGACTTCGAGCCGGGCGCGACGACCGTCAGCACGTCGGTCGACGAGGTGTTCCACCAGCGGCGCGGCGTCTGCCAGGACTTCGCGCACCTGATGCTCGCCTGCCTGCGCGGCCTGAACCTGCCGGCACGCTATGTGTCGGGCTACCTGCTGACCGAGCCGCCCCCCGGCGCGCCGCGGCTGCTCGGCGTGGACGCATCGCACGCGTGGGTGGCGGCGTATTCGCCCCAGCACGGCTGGGTCGAGTTCGATCCGACCAACGACCAGATCGCAGACCAGCGCTACATCACGCTCGCCTGGGGCGCCGACTTCGCCGATGTCGTGCCGCTGCGCGGCGTGATCCTCGGCGGCGGCGACCAGCGGATGGACGTCGAGGTCAGCGTGATTCCGATCGCTTGAGCAGCCTGAACCTGGGCAGGCCATCGCGTCGTCCGCCGCTTCGGGAAACCTCTGTGCCGGCGCGCGTCTCGCATCGGGGAAGCTCGCCGCTTCGACCACGGACCTTGCCGAAACCTCAGCCCGATCATGATCCACTTCAAACGCTCGCTCATCCTGTCGACCTTCGCTGCTGCAGCGATGGCGATCTCGTCCGACGGTGCCTCCGCGCAGTCGACCGGCACGCTCGACAAGGTCAAGGCCAGCGGTTCGATGATGGTCGCCTACCGCGAGTCGTCGATCCCGTTCTCCTACCTCGGCGGCGACAGCCAGCCGACCGGCTTCGGCTGGGAGATCTGCGGCAAGATCGTCGATCAGGTCAAGAAGGCGACCGGCCGTGCCGACCTGAAGGTGCAGACCCAGGCCGTGACGTCGGCCAACCGCATCCCGCTGCTGACGAACGGCACGATAGACATCGAATGCGGCTCGACCACCAACAACAGCGAGCGCGCCAAGCAGGTCGACTTCGCGATCAACTACTTCTACACCGGCACGCGCTTCCTCGTGAAGTCGGGCTCCGGCATCAAGTCGATCGCCGATCTCAAGGGCAAGAAGGTCGTGTCGACCACCGGCACCACCAACTACCAGATCCTGCGCAAGCTGAACGCCGAGCAGAACCTCGGCTTCGAGCTGCTCGGCGCGAAGGACCATGCCGAGTCGGCGCTGATGGTCGAGAGCGGCCGCGCCGACGCCTTCGGCATGGACGACATCCTGCTCTACGGCCTGCGCGCCAGCTCGCGCGAGCCGGCGTCGCTCGCGGTGGTCGGCGAGGCGATCCAGGTCGAGCCCTACGCGATCATGGTGCGCAAGGACGATCCGGCGTTCAAGAAGCTCGTCGACGACACGCTCGCCGGGCTGATGAAGAGCGGCGAGTTCGAAGCGCTCTACAAGAAGTGGTTCCAGTCGCCGATCCCGCCGAACAACATCAACCTCGGCGCGCCGATGAGCAAGGAACTGCAGGACAACCTGAGGGCGCTGTCGGACAAGCCGGCGACCTGAGGCGCGCCGTCGAAGCTCCCCCGGCCGAGGCACCCCCGCGCGAGGGTGCACTTCGCGGGGGCGGCGGCGCGGACGGTTTCCCGACCTCGGAGCGATGGGCCGAAGCGATACCGCCCGCGACACTGTCTCCATCGACAACGACGAGGGAGACAACGATGGCCCGACTGAACGGCAGCTCGACGCGGATGCCGCCTTCCTTGGCTGTGCGCGCGGCGCACGCCACGCTCGCGCTGGCGGCGATGGATGGCCGGCCGGCGCAAGAGGCGGCCGAAGCTGCGGACGCCGCCGGCCATGCCGGTCCGGGCTGGTTCGATTCGAGCTGGGAGCTGCGCCGCGGCCTCGACGTGCACGAAGGTCTGCCCGACGACGCGAGCGTCGACGAATGGCTGACGGTGTTCTGCCTGCGCGCCTGATGCGCCAGCGCGCGGACCAAGGGCTGGCTTACCGGCCCAGCGCCACGTACAGCCAGGCGCGCGCCTTGTCCCAGTGGCGGCGTACCGTGCGCTCGGTGACGCCGCGCAGCGCGGCGATCTCGGCCTCGCCGTAGCCGCCGAAGTAGCGCATCTCGACGAGCTGCGCGAGTTCCGGATCGATCTGCTCGAGCTGCAGCAGCGCGTCGTTGACGCGGATCAGCTCGTCGCTCTCTTCCGCCTGCGCCACCTCGTGCGCGCCGCCGCTGCCGAGCGTGAGGTGCTCGGCGCCGCCGCCGCGCCGGTCCGCGAGGTGCTCGCGTGCGGCGTCGATGATGATGTTGCGCATCGTCTTGGCCGCGTAGGCGAAGAAATGGCGCCGGTCGTCGAGCCGCAGGTCGCTCGCGTTGACGAGGCGCACGAAGCTTTCATGCACCAGGGTCGTCGTGTCCATGCTCTCGGCGCGGCCCTGCTGGCGCAGCCGGGACCGCGCCACGCGCTTGAGCTCGGGATAGAGCGACGCGTAGATCCGGTCCAATGCGGCGCGGTCGCCGCCCGCCGCCAGACGCAGGAGCTGCGTGATCGGCGGTTCGGCTTCGGCGGATGGCGCGTTGTCGGTCATGCGGGGGAGCTTAAGCGGCGCGGACACCGGCGTCCACCGCCGGTCCGCATTGTTGCGGATGTCCTGTCCGGTTTCGCGGCGGCCATCCGTATGTGGCTGACGGGCGGCCGGGCTGACGTACAGCCGCCACAGCGTAGGGATTGCCGCGTCCGATGCGCCTCGCTACCGTCCGCCCACTCGAGATCGCCGCCAGGCTACCGCCGCTCCCATGCCGTCCATCCGCCCTCGGCCCGATGCCGATACCCGCGTGAGCCGCAGTCCGATCGGCGATTGGCAGCGGCTGTCGGCGCTGTACGAAGAGGCCGACGCCCTCGACGACGCGGCGCTGGCGGCGCGTCTGGCGCAATGGGAGCGCGAAGGTTTGCCGCTGCTCGAGCAGCTTCGGGCGATGCTGGCGGCGCGCGAGCAGGTGCAGCGCAGCGACTTCCTCGGTACGCCGCCCGCGCTGCCGACGGCCGCGACGACGTCGTCCCTCGATCCGGCGGGTATGCCTGCACCCGGCTGGGAGGCCGGCAGTGCGGTCGGCCCGTACCGGTTGCTGAACCACCTCGGCGCCGGCGGCATGGCCGAGGTCTGGCTGGCCGAGCGGGCCGACGGCGCCTTCAAGCGCCGCGTCGCGATCAAGCTGCTGTTCCGGCATGCCGACAGCACGCGCCGCGCCGGCTTCGCGCAGCGCTTCGCGCGCGAGCGCGACATCCTGGCGTCGCTGCACCACCCGAACATCGCCGCGCTGCACGACGCCGGCGTCACCGCCGACGGCCAGCCGTGGCTCGCGCTCGAATACGTCGAAGGCGAGGCCATCACCCCATGGTGCGACCGCCGCCGCCTGCCGGTCGTGGAGCGCATGCGGCTGTTCCGGCAGGTGCTGCTGGCGGTCCAGCATGCGCACGCCAACCTCGTCATCCACCGCGACATCAAGCCGGCCAACATCCTCGTGACGACCGGCGGCGAGGTGCGGCTGCTCGACTTCGGCATCGCCAAGCTGCAGGAAGTCGAAGGCGCCGAACTCGCCGAGACCGAGCTGACGCGCCACGCCGGCCGGCCGCTGACGGTGCAGTACGCGAGCCCCGAGCAGCTCGGCGGGCTGCCGCTGACGACCGCCTGCGACGTCTATGCGCTCGGCGTCGTGCTGTACGAATTGCTGTGCGGCGAGCGGCCGTACGAACTGAAGACCACGTCGGCCGGCCGCCTGGAAGACGCGATCCTCGAAGCCGAGCCGCGCCCGATGAGCCGCCGCGCGCTGAGCGACGAGCGCGCCGCGGCGCGCGGCACGACGCCCAAGGCGCTGCGGCAATCGCTCGCCCCCGAGCTCGATGCAGTGGTGCTGCGCATGCTGGCCAAACGGCCGGCGGATCGCTACGGCTCGGTGGAATCGGTGCTCGCCGACATCGACCGCTGGCGGGACGGCGTGCCGGTGCTGGCGCGGGTGCCGAGTGCGGTGTATCGGTTCAGGAAGTTCGTCGCGCGGCATCCGCTGGCGGTCGGGATGACGGCGCTGGCGGGGACGTCGTTGGTGGTCGTGGCGACGGTGGCAGTGATGCTGGGACTGCAGGCACGCGAGGAGGCGAGCCGTTCGGCGGCCGCGACGCAGTTCCTGTTCGACATGTTCCGCAATGTCGATCCGGACAATTCACAGGGCATCGGCCCGGTCGCCAGTGCGCTTCTGGAGAAGGGGCGCCAGCAGGTGCTGCGCACTATGGAGCGGCAGCCCGAGTTGCAGGCCGAGCTCCTGGGTCGAATCGCCGACGTCCAGTGGGCGCGCTCCGACTACGTCGAGACGGACGAGACCCTGGCAGACGCTGCACGCATCTTTCAGCGTGTAGGGCGCAATCGTGATAGCGCGATTGCCCTGGCGTTTCAGGCCAAGGTGGCCATCTATACCGGCGACTTCGCGCGATCCCGGGCGTTGTTGTCGAAGGCGCTCGAAGTCCGCGGGAGCCACCCTCCCCGCGACGCCGCCTTCCAGGCCGCGATTGCTCATGTTGGCGGGCTGTTGCAGCGCAATGCGGGCGACCTGGCCGCGGCAAAGAGCAGTCTGCAGGAGGCGATCGACAGATCGACCGAGGCGTTCGGCCCGGACGACCAGAATACCGCCGCCATTCTTAGCGATCTCGCCAGCGTCGAATCTCAACTCGGGCAGTTCGGTCCTGCGGTCGAGCACATCCAGGACGCCATCGCTCGGACGCAACAAGTCGAAGGCTCACGGGCGACGGATCGCATCACGATGCGTAACGTTCAGGCGGCGATCGAACAGCAGGCCGGCCGATATTCTGATGCCCTGCGCCATCTGAGGTCCATCGGTTCGGACTGCGAGCGATGGCTCGATAAGGAGAGCGAATACTGCACACAGGCGCGGCAGCGCGAGGCCGTGCTGCTACTGACCGAAGGGCGGGTCGAGGACGCCGGGGCGCTGTTGCCTTCGTTGGAACTGCAGGCCGGCAAGACGTCATCGCCGGTTCGGCAAGCGGAAGCAGCGATGACGATTTGTCGGATCGCAATGAGGGAAGCGGACGGTGAGCGGGCCTCTTCCATGTGCGAGCGAGTACAGATCCTGGCCGCAGGGGACTCGGACCCACGGCTTCCAATGCCGATCAAGTTGGCAGCGCAACTGGTGACGGCGGAACTCTCGATATTCCTAGGCCAGCCGGACGACGCGATAGCGGGGCTCCGTAGTGCTGAGATAGGCCTGCGATCGCAGCAAGCCGTGCCGCCCGCCTTTGCGGCTCGACTGCACCTTTTGCAAGGGGTCGCGTTGCGTGCATCCGGTCGCATCGCGGAAAGCGCCGCGGCGTTGCGATTGGCCGTCGACGAGTGCGGTCGCGCGGCGGGTCCCAAGCATCCCACTACCTTGCTTGTGTCGGCCAATCTGGCGCGCAGTCTTTGGCTCATGGGCGAGTCCGGCAAAGCTCTCGAGGAGCTGTCGGCAGCACTCGTCGGCATGCGCGAGGTAGTAGAACCGCAAAGCCCGATTCTGGCCCGACTGTACGCATGGCAGCAGGCGTTGGGTCGGCCGGCCTTGGAGAGTTCTCGTGCGACCGATCTGGTCGATTTCTTGGTCTGAAGAAGGAGTGATGACGATGAGCTCGAGCAACTACGCTATCGATCAACCCGCTGACAGAGATGACGATGACAGCGACGGAGGACGCACCAGTCGCGGCGCAGTGCCGCAGGGCGGCGGCGGGGCTGGGAGCACGCCGTCGTGGCCTTTCTCGATCACGATCACGATCGAGATCAAAGGCGAATCGACCTGCCCGCCGGACGTGAAGGTCCGCAAGGGCTAGTTTTCGCCCGACGCTGTCCGCTTTCATCCGCCTTCTCCGTATGCACGATCGAAGCCCGCTCAGTTGTAGGTGGGCCTCGATCCAGGCACACAGGAGCAGGCCTTGAGCGCATTCAGCATTTACGCCGCCAGCCGTCACACCTCTTACCGCGAGCCGCGCGCATCGGTACCGCCGCTGCGCCCGCCGAGTTCGGCGCTGCGTCGGGCGGTGCTCGATGATGCGAGTTCCAGCGTCGAGATCCATGGCGGCCGCGACGGCGCGTTCGACGCCGCGGTCGCGCTGTACGAGCAGGGCCGCTGGGCCGACGCGTTCAAGGCGCTGATGCGGCTGGCCGACCTCGGCCATGCCGCGGCAGCCAAGCTCGCGCTGCTGATGCTGCGCTACGGCGCGGCGCTCTACGGCACGGCGCTCTGCGCCGAGGCACAGCAGATCGCCCGCTGGGCCGCGCTCGTCATCGACGCCGGCAAGCCGCGCACGAGCTACGCCGGCCGGCAGTAGCCCGCCTCACTCCCTCTCCCGCCCGCGGGAGAGGGCCGGGGTGAGGGCAGCGGCGCCGTCGGCACGCTCGATGTCGCGCCGCACGGCCTCGCCGAGCTCGATCACCGCCATCGCGTAATAGCTCGACCAGTTGTAGCGCGTGATCGCATAGAAGTTCGTCGTGCCCGCCACATAGGAGGGCGCGGCACTGCCGTTCTGCAGCTCGACCAGCGCCAGCCGCAGTTCACTGGCCGCGGGCGCTGCCATGCCGGCGAGCAGCGTCCCATCCAGCCGGGCACCGCGGCGCGCGAACTCGTCGACCGTGAAGCTCGGCAGGATGTCCGGCGCCAAGAGCGCGGCCCGCTCGCTCGTGTCGACCGGCGCCAGCACCGGCAGCCGCGTCGGCAGCCCGCGCTGCCAGCCGAACTCGGCGAGGTAATGGGCGACGCTGCCGATCACGTCGGCGGCATCGGCGTGCAGGTCGACATGGCCGTCGCCGTCGAAGTCGACCGCGTACTTCAGCACGCTCGACGGCATGAACTGCGGCATGCCCATCGCGCCCGCATAGCTGCCCTTGAGCGCCAGCGGCTCGATCCCTTCGTCATGGCACATCACGAGGTAGCTCTCGAGCTCGTCGCGGAAGAAGGCGCTGCGGTCCTTGCGCCCGGCCGGGAAGTCGAACGACAGCGTCGCGAGGGCGTCGACGATCCGGAAGCCGCCCATCTGCCGGCCGTACAGCGTCTCGACGCCGACGATGCCGACGACGATCTCCGGCGGCACGCCGTACACCGCTTCGGCCTTGGCCAGCCAGGCGGCGTTGGCGCGCCAGAACGCGCTGCCGGCGCGCAGCCGCACCGGCTCGACGAAGCGCGCCCGATAGGCCGCCCAGTTCTTCGCGGTGCCGGCCGGCGGCGGCAGGATCAGCCGTGCCACCTCGGGCAGGTAGCGCGCCTGCGCGAGCGCACCGCGGACCCAGGCCGGGTCGAGCGAACGGCGCGCCGCGACGTCGTCGGCATAGCGCATCACGTCGGCACGCAGCCCATAGGCGACCGGCGCCGGTCTTGCGGCATGGCGCTTGCCCGCCTGCGCAGGGGCAGGCTTGCCGGCCGGCTTGTTGGCATGTGCGCCGATCGCCAGCGTGAGGCTCGTCAGCGCGACGCACGAGGCCAGGAGAAAACGCGTAGGGGTCATGCGCGACATCGAGCGGGACAGGGTGCGGCACGTACGTTGCCGGCGCGTGCGCATTATCCGTGCGCGCCCTGCGCCGCCGTCTGGCGCAGGCGCCGCACGCCGGCGACGAAGCGCCGCGTCAGCGACGGGTCCGGCCGCGTCGCCGGTGCGCGCCCATAGCGCTGGCGCTCGAGCGTCTCCAGCAGCATCGCGATCGGTTCACCGGGCGTGCCGTAGCGCGCGCGCACGCGGCGCGCCAGCATGCCGGGCGGATCGTGCATCGCGGCCTCGATGCCGGCACCGCGCAGCGCGCGCCGCAGGCGCTCCATCTGGCGCACCCAGGGATCGACGCGATGCCGGTCCCACCACGCCCACGCTGCCGCGGCCAGCGCCAGCGTGCTGAGCGCGCCGATCAACAGCAGGCTCAGATCCTCCCAGCTCGGCGAGCTGTAGCCCAGGCCCTTCAGCACGTCGAGCTGCTGGCCGCGCGAGTAGTTCAGTACCCACTGGTTCCAGCGGTTGTTGAGCGCCTCCCAGCGATCGCGCAGTTCGGCCAGCAGGGCAGGATCGACGCTGCCGAGCGCGCCGGCGACGAGCCCGGGCGGCGGCGCCAGGCGCACGCTGCGGTTGATGCGATCGGGCGCGACCGCGGCCGTGGGGTCGGCACGCACCCAGCCGACGCCGCTCTGCCAGTACTCGGCCCAGGCATGCGCCGAGCTCTGGCGCACGATGTAGTAGCCGTCGACCGGCACCGGCTCGGCGCCCTGGTAGCCGGTGACGACGCGTGCCGGCACGCCCATCGCGCGCATCACGACGACGAAGGCGGCCGCATAGTGCTCGCAGAAGCCCTGGCGTTGATCGAGCCAGAACGCGTCGATCGAGTTCGCGCCGGTGTAGTCGGGCGGCGCCAGCGTGTAGCTGTAGCCGCCGCTGCGGATGTGGCGCAGCACCGCTCGCGCGAGCTCGCCCGCACCGGCGCCGGCGAGCAAGGGATCGCTGCGCAGTTGCTCGGCCCAGGCGCGCGTGCGCGGGTTCGCGTCGGACGGCAGCTCGAGATCGGCCTGCACCGCGGCGGTCATGCGCTGCGGCCCGGGCTGGAAGCGCGTGTAGGCGCGCGCGCTGAAGCGCACGCGTTCGAAGACCGGCCGGTCCGCCGCCCAGGTGAGGTCGGCGCGCTGCGTCACCTGCATGCCTTCGAGCTGCGGGCCCTCGGTCGTCAGCTCGAGCAGCGGCAGCACCGACAGGCGCAGCGGCTCGAGCGTGATCTCGTAGTCCACCGGTTCGCCCGCAACGCGCGGCGGCGCGGCCGCCGGCACGACGCGTCCCTGGAACGCCGGCCGCCACTCGCTGCCGTCGAAGCGCGACAGCACCGGCCCGCGGAAGTACATCGCCTCGGGCGGCGGTACCTTGCCGGCAAAGCGCAGGCGCAGCGCCACGCTGTCGTCCTGCGCCACCTCGGCCAGCGTGCCCAGCTTCATGCTGTTGGACAGGCCGGTGCGCGAGATGCCGTCCTGCGGCACGCCCCAGAGCGGCCCGATGCGCGGGAACAGCACGAACAGCAGCGCCATCACCGGCGCGCCGAGCAGCGCGGTGCGCGCCGACAGCGCCGCGGCCTGGCGCAGGCTGGGCTGGCCGACCGGCATGTGCGCGAGCACGAGGGCCGTCAGCAGGCCCCACACCGATACCAGCATCGCCATCGCCACGAGCAGCGACTGCGAGTAGAGGAAGTGCGTGAGGATCAGGAAGAAGCCGAGGAAGAACACCACGAAGGCATCGCGCCGGGCGCGCAGCTCGAGCGTCTTCAGCCCCATCAGCACGACCGCCATCGTGATGCCCGGCTCCTTGCCGAGCAGCGAGCGGTACGACCACAGGGTCAGCGCCGCCGCGACGACGAGCACCGCGACGAGCAGCCAGCGGCTCGGCAAGGCGCCGTTGGTCAGCGCCAGTTCGGCACGCCAGATCAGCACGACGGCGGTCAGCGCGATGCACCAGCCGGGCAGGTGCGAGACGTGCGGCATCACGGTCCACGCGATCACGCCGAGCAGGAACAGCGTGTCGCGCGCGTCGCGCGGCAGGTGCCGCCAGTTGGTCCAGCGCAGTGCGCGCAGGCTCGCGGCCGCGCGGTCGGCCGGGTTCAGGCCGCCCATAGCGCGAGTGCCTCCAGGCAATGCCGCCGTTGCGCGTCGCCGCTCGCCGGCGCGATCGTCGAGCCCGGCAGCGCGAGGCCGAAATCGGCCCCCACGCGGTGCGCGGCGATCGTCCACGCGGCCAGGCGCGACAGGCGGTCTTCCGGCGCGAGGCCGGTGCAGGCCTGCCAGTCGAGCCACAGCTCCTGGTGCATCGACGCGGTGGTGTCGCGGCTCACCAGATCGCCGCCCGCCTGCAGGGCCTGGGCCGCCTTCTTCCAGGCGACGAGCTTCAACGGATCGCCGCGCCGGTAGGCGCGCACGCCTTCGACCTCGCCGCCGCCGCTGGCGCGCCGCTGGCTCGGACCGCCGGGCATCGCGCGCGCCGCAGGCAATGCCGCCGCGGGCCGCTCCGGCTTCGGATAGACGAGCAGGCGCGCGGCCGGCCGCCACACGGTCCAGGTGCGGAACAGGCCGAGCGGGAAGCGCGTCTCGGCGGTCAGGGTCGGCGCGTCGTGGTGGCCGCGCTGCCCCGGCACGAAGCCGACGTGCGCGATCGTCTGGCCGCCCGCGGGCACGTCGGTCCAGGTCAGGGTCGACGCGGCCGCGCGCGCGACCTTGAGGCCGATGCCGAAGCGCGCCCGTCCCGGGCTCGTCAGCACGACCTCGAGCAGCGCCGCGTCGCCGGCAAAGACCGGCGCCATCGGCTTCAGGTGCAGGGTCAGGCCGCGCAAGGTCGCGTGGGTCAGGTGCATCGACACGATGCCGCTGCCGGCGAGCAGGAAGGTCAGCACGTAGCCGAGGTTGAGCTGGTAGTTGATCGACGCGAGCAGCAGCACCAGCAGGGTCAGCCCGAACATGAAGCCGGCGCGCGTCGGCAGGATGTAGACGTTGCCCTGGGTCAGCAGCAAGGTGTCGGTGCGCAGCAGGCGCTGGTCGAGCCAGCGCTGGAAGCGGGCGCGGACCCAGGCGGCGGGGTTGAGCCGCTGCGCGAGCACCAGGCCGGTCGTCGCGGGCATCGGCCCCGGCCTCACGGCAACGCCACCGCCTCGATCATTGCCCGCACCTGCTCGACCCGCCCGCGCCCGGCGCCGGCCACCGGCACCAATCGATGCGCGATCGTCTGCGGCAGCACGTACTGCACGTCGTCGGGCGCGACGTAGTCGCGCTGCGCGACCAGCGCGCGCGCCTTGGCTGCGCGCAGCACCGCGATGCCGGCGCGCGGGCTCAGGCCTTCGACGAACCAGCGCCCCGAACGCGTCGCCGCGATGATCGCCTGCAGGTAGTCGAGCAACGCATCGGACGCATGGATCGCCAGCACCGCCTGCTGCGCTTCCTGCAGTTCGCCCGGCGACATCACCGCACCGAGCTGCTGGATCGCCTCGCGCCGGTCGACGCCGGCGAGCAGCGCACGCTCGCTCGCCTGGTCGGGATAGCCGAGCGTGATGCACATCAGGAAGCGGTCGAGCTGCGACTCCGGCAGCGGGTAGGTGCCGAGCTGATCGCTCGGGTTCTGCGTCGCGATCACGAAGAACGGCCGCGGCAGCGCACGCGTCTCGCCTTCGACGGTGACCTGATGCTCCTCCATCGCCTCCAGCAGCGCGCTCTGCGTCTTCGGGCCGGCGCGGTTGATCTCGTCGGCCAGCAGCACCTGCGTGAACACCGGCCCGGCGTGGAAGACGAACTTCTCCTGGCTGCGCTCGTAGATGCTGACGCCGATCAGGTCCGACGGCATCAGGTCGGCGGTGAACTGGGTGCGCGAGAAGCGCAGGCCGAGCGATACCGCCAGCGCATGCGCGAGCGTCGTCTTGCCGACGCCCGGCACGTCCTCGATCAGCAGATGGCCGCCGGCCAGCAGGCAGGCGATGCAGTCCTCGATCTGCGCCTTCTTGCCGACGATGATCGTGCTAATCTGGTCCGCCAGTTGGGTGAGTCGGGCTGCAATCATGGGCCCGCACCATAGCCTAAAAGCCGGACCCGCAAAGCCATCATGAAGACTGCCATCTACAGCCATCCCGATTGCAAGGGCCACGACATGGGCCACGGCCATCCGGAATGCCCGGAGCGGCTCGATGCGATCCACGACTACCTGCTCGCGACCGGGCTCGACATCGCGCTCGAGCAGCGCGAGGCGCCGGTCGTCGCGATGGACGACGTGACGCATGCGCACAGCGCGAACTACGCCGCCGCGCTCGACGACCTGCTGCAGCAGGTCGAGCAGGGCGGGCGGATGCGTGCGCTCGATCCCGACACCAGCGCCTGCGCCGGCACCCGCCAGGCGGTGTTGCGCGCGGCCGGTGCGGCGGTCGCGGCGACCGATGCGGTGCTCGACGGCGAGATCGCCAACGCCTTCTGCGCGGTGCGCCCGCCCGGCCACCATGCGACGCGTGACCAGGCGATGGGCTTCTGCTTCATCAACAACGTCGTCGTCGCGGCGCGCCATGCGCTCGACGCGCGCGGCCTCGAGCGCGTCGCGATCGTCGACTTCGACGTGCACCACGGCAACGGCACCGAGGACATCGTCGCCAACGACGAGCGCATCCTGATGGTGAGCTTCTTCCAGGATCCGCTCTACCCGGGCAGCGGCCGCCATCCGCTCGGCGACAACATGGTGAACCTGCCGATCCCACCGTACACGCGCGGGCCCGAGATCCGCCGGCAGATCGAGGCGCACTGGCTGCCGCGCCTGAACGACTTCGCGCCGCAGATGGTCTTCGTGTCGGCCGGCTTCGACGCGCACCGCGACGACGGGCTCGGCCAGCTCGGCCTGGTCGAGGCCGACTACGCCTGGATCACGCAGCGCCTCGTCGAGGTCGCCGACCGCCATGCCGGCGGGCGCATCGTGTCGTGCCTCGAAGGCGGCTACAACCTCGGCGCGCTGGCGCGCAGCGTCGCGGCGCACGTGAAGGTGCTGGCGCGTGTCTGATCGCTGCGCCTGACCGGCGGCCATGGTCCGGCCTCTCAATGCCGACGAGCTGACCGCGCTCGTCGCATCGCTGGCGCGCCCGGCGGCGCTGACCGAGATCGCGGTCCTCGCCGGTTGCCTCGCGCTGTCGTGGGGCATCGTGCGTCTCGTGCGCGGCGCGTCCGCGCCCGAGGGCTCGATCTGGTTCGGCCGCCGCATCGTCGACGGCGTGCTGTTCCCGATGCTCGCGCTGGCGCTCGCCTATGGCGCGATGCTGGTGCTGACGAGCCTGATCGCGCGCGCGGCGGTGTTCAAGCTCGCGGTGCCCATCCTGATGTCGCTGGTCGTGATCCGGCTGTCGGTGCGGGTGCTGAGCGCGACCTTCCCGAGCGCGCGCGCGGTGCGCATCGTCGAGCGCAGCATCTCGTGGCTCGCATGGATCGCCGTCGTCCTGTGGGTCAGCGGCGTGCTGCCGGTCGTGCTCGACGCGATGGACGACGTGCGCTGGAAGGTCGGCGCATCGCACATGTCGCTGCGCAACGTCGTCGAAGGCACGTTGACCGGCGGCCTCGTGCTGGTGCTGGCGCTGTGGATATCGGCGGCCATCGAGAAGCAGCTCTTGCGCGGCAGCGGCAGCCAGCTCTCGATCCGCAAGATGGCCGCCAACATCGTCCGCGCGATGCTGTTGTTCGTCGGTCTGCTGCTCGCGCTCGAGGCGGTCGGCATCGACCTGACGGCGCTGTCGGTGCTCGGCGGCGCGATCGGCGTCGGCCTCGGCTTCGGGCTGCAGAAGATCGCCGCCAACTACATCAGCGGCTTCGTCGTGCTGGCCGAGCGCAGCCTGCGCATCGGCGACATGGTGAAGGTCGACGGCTTCGAAGGCCGCATCACGGACATCCGCACGCGCTACACCGTGATCCGCGCGCTGAACGGCCGCGAGTCGATCGTGCCGAACGAGATGCTGATCACGCAGCGGGTCGAGAACGCGTCGCTCGCCGACTCGAAGATCGTCGTCACGACGAACCTGCAGATCGCCTACGGCACCGATCTCGACGCGCTGGTGCCCAAGCTGCGCGACACCTTGCTGGCGGTGCCGCGCGTGCTGGCCGATCCGGGGCCGGGCATCCAGCTCGCGCAGTTCGCGCCCGACGGCATCCAGCTCACGATCGCTTTCTGGATCGGCGATCCGGAGAACGGCGAAGGCAACGTGCGCTCGGACGTCAACTTCGCGCTGCTCGCATTGCTGAACCGCGAAGGCATCGAGATACCGTATCCGCAGCGCGTGCTGCGGCGGCAGCCGCCACGCACCGCAGGCTGAGAAGCAGGTTTCCTTGCTGAGCTCTCGCGGATGATGGCTGCGTCGGTCAGCCGAGCCGCCGCCCCTGCCGACGACGAACGAGCAACCAGCCGCCGAGTCCGACGCCAAGCAGGGCACTTGTCCCGGGTTCCGGAACAGGCAACGTCTCGGTGTTCAACGAAATATCGTCGAAATAGCCGTCGTTGTTCGTGCCGTTATACCGAATCGCGGTCAGGACGATCGCGATTGAACGAGTCCCGATCGGCGCGATGTGACTGAACGCGACCTGCTGCCAATCGGTCGTATTGGAGATCTGGCCAGAATCCAGCGTCAGCAAGGGGGCTTGTCCGGCATCGAGAAACTGAACGGTGATCTCCGAAGTATCCGAAGGCGTCTGAGGATAGGAGCGGACGTACCCGGAAAAATCAAAATTCTGCCGGGATTGATCAATCGTTCCCTCGTAGGAAGACACGTCGACGACTTGTTGCAACGTTCCTGACGGATCCGTACCTTCGAAGAAATAGTAGGTTCCGTCATAGGCTGGCGGATTGGCGCTGCGCTGCCCCCAATGCGCTCCGACGACGTCGGTCCAGCCCGGGATGAGACCGTCGACCAAGGCAGCCTCGTCGCTGCCGTTCATCACCAAATTATCGGCGTGGGCGGGGAAAGCGAAAAGAATTCCAAGCCACAGCAGTAGTCTCGAATTCATTGCCGGCTCCCATGCGATTCGCGGGAATTGCGGAAGCGAGATTGCCATAGCCGCGCCGATTGCCATTCAAGGCATCAGGTCTTTACCGAGTAAAGGCCGACCAGGTCGCCGCTCCAGTTGTCTAGCGGCATCACCTGAAGGAGCCATGGCGCGCGCTGCGGCGGGTCAACCCGAAAGACGGCCGGTTCGCCCGCTGCTATTCGGCGGACGCCGAATCCTTGCTCTCTCAGCGCGGCCGCACCCAGCCGCCGCCATGCAGATGCCACTGGCCACCCGACTGCACCCAGCGGTGCGGCGCCCACACATAGCCCGGATGCGGATGGTCCCAATGCCCGCCCACCCAGACATGGCGGCCGCCTTCCCAGCCCCAGTAGCCGGCAAGCCAGATCGCGCCGGCGAACGGGATCGCCGGGCGCACTTCGACGTACGGTGCCGGCGGCGCAATCGGTGCGACCGCCATCTCGGTGTCGTAAGCGGGATAGCCGGCGTAGGCCGGGCCATAGGCCGGATAGGCCACGCAGGCCGAAAGCGCCGTGGCGGCAAGCGCCAGCGCTCCGATCGTCAAGATGCGCATGTGTCTCGTGCTCCGTGTCGGCCGTGCGCGATACCGCCGGCCTCTGACCCGACAACGGCGCGACCGACGCGGCTGATGACCCCGCTACAGACCTTTACGTAACGGGGAAGCCGCCACGTCAATCGGCGAGCAGCACGTCCGGGTCGCTGTAGGCGAGCCCGAGCGCATGCGCGACCTCTTCGTGCGTGACCTTGCCTTCGGCGACATTGAGCCCGCGGCGCAGATGCGGATCTTCGCGCAGCGCCTGGCGCCAGCCCTTGTCGGCGAGCGCGAGCACGAACGGCAAGGTCGCATGGTTGAGCGCGTAGGTCGACGTGCGCGGCACGCCGCCCGGCATGTTGGCGACGCAGTAGTGCACGACGCGGTCCACGATGTAGGTCGGATCGGCGTGCGTCGTCGGCCGCGACGTCTCGAAGCAGCCGCCTTGGTCGATCGCCACGTCGACGACGACCGAGCCCGGCTTCATGCGCGCCAGCAGATCGCGTGTCACCAGCTTGGGCGCGGCCGCGCCCGGGATCAGCACGCCGCCGATCACGACGTCGGCCGACAGCACCTCGCGCTCGACGTTGTCGGCGTTGGAGTACACCGTCGCGACGCGCGCGCCGAGCTGCTGGTCCATGCGGCGCAGCGCGTCGACGCTGCGGTCGATCACGACGACCTGCGCGCCGGTGCCGACCGCCATCTGCGCCGCATGGCGGCCGACCACGCCGGCGCCGAGGATCACGACCTGGGCCGGCGCGACGCCCGGCACGCCGCCGAGCAGCATGCCGCAGCCGCCGTGCGCGCGCTCCAGGCTGTGCGCTGCGGCCTGCACCGACATGCGGCCGGCCACTTCGGACATCGGCGCCAGCAGCGGCAGGCCGCCGGTCGGCGCGGTGACGGTCTCGTAGGCGATGCAGACCGCACCGCTCGCGACGAGATCGGCGCACTGCTGCGGGTCGGGCGCGAGGTGCAGGTAGGTGAACAGCACCTGGCCCGGCCGCAGCCGCGCGCGCTCGACGGCCTGCGGCTCCTTGACCTTCACGATCATGTCGGCGCGGCCGTAGACCTCGGCGGCATCGGAGGCGACCGTCGCGCCGGCGCGTTCGTAGTCCGCATCGCCGGCGCCGATGCCGGCGCCGGCATCGTGCTCGACGACGACCGCATGCCCGCTGGCCGCCAGCTCGCGCACCGACGCGGGCGTCAGGCCGACGCGGTACTCGTGGTTCTTGATCTCGCGCGGCACTCCGATCAGCATGGTGCAACCTCCGTGCGCCGAGTGTATCGACGCGCCGAGGCCGCGCACCGCATCGGGGCGCCGGCGACCAAAGTCGGGGCGCGACTACGCGTTGCGATAGACCGCCAGCGGCGGCATGCCGGCCAGCGCGTTCAGCAGGTTGCTCGTCGCCATGACGGCCATCGCGCGGCGTGTCTCGTGCGTCGCCGAGCCGGCGTGCGGCAGCGCGGTCACGCGCGGATGCGTGCGCAGCGGCGAATCCGGCGGCAGCGGCTCGGCGGCATAGACATCGAGCCCGGCCGCGCGCAGATGACCGCGGTCGAGCGCCGCCAGCAGCGCCGCTTCATCGACGATCGCGCCGCGCGAGCCGTTGACGAAGATCGCGCCGGGCTTCATGCGCAGGTACGCGGGCGCACCGAGCAGGCCGCGCGTCTCGGCGGTCAAAGGCAGCACGCACGCGACGACGTCCGCGCTCGCCAGCACTTCATCGAACGATGCGCGACGGACGCAGCCGACGAGCTCCGGCAGTTCGACCTCGTGCGGATCGTGGTAGACCACCGGCATCCCGAAGCCGAGCGCGGCGCGGCGCGCGAGCGCCTGGCCGATGCGGCCGTAGCCGAGCAGGCCGAGCGTCTTGCCGTGCACGTCCCAGCCGAACAGGTCCTCGCCGATGTTGCGCGTCCAGCGGCCGTCGCGCACATGGTTCGCGAGCTCGACGAGGCGCCGGCTCGCGGCGAGGATCAACGCGAAGATCGTGTCGGCCGTGGTCTCGGTGAGCACGCCGGGCGTGTGGCACAGCACGATGCCGCGCGCTGCGAGCGCCGCGAGATCGTAGTTGTCGACGCCGACCGAGATGCTCGACACGACACGCAGCCGCGGTGCACGCGCGATGACCGTGGCGTCGATCGGAAAGCTGGAGCCGATCAGCGCGTCGGCATGGGGCAGGGCGGCTTCGAATGCCGCGGCCTGTCCGGCGACGCGCGGATTCGCGACCGTGACGTCGTGGGCGGCTTCGAGGCGGGCGAGTTGATCGGGCGGCAGCTCGCGGAAGACGAGCACCTGAGCGCGATCGGACGCTTGGATCATGTTCATAGTCCCGCAGCATCGAGCTCGGCGCGCGTCGGCAGCCCTTCGGTATCGCCCAGCACTTGCACGGCGCGCGCGCCTATCCAGGCGCCGCGGCGCACCGCATCGGCGGCCCCGCGGCCTTCGAGCAAAGCGCTGACGACGCCGACCGCGAAGCCGTCGCCCGCACCGACGGTATCGACGACCTGCGCGACCGGAAAGCCCGCGATCGTGCCGCCGCCGCCATCGGTGTCGTAGTAGGCGCCGTCGGCACCGAGCTTGACGGCGACGAGCTTCGCGCCGCGTTCGCGGTAGTAGCGGGCGATGCCTTCGGGAGAGCTTTCGCCGGTCAGCAGCCGGCCTTCCTCGATGCCGGGCAGTACCCAGTCGGCCATCGCGGCGAGCCGGTTGATGGCGTCGCGCATCGCGTCGGTCGATGGCCACAGGGTCGGCCGCAGGTTCGGGTCGAACGACACGCTGCGGCCGGCGGCGCGCATCGTTTCGATGCTCTTGATCGCTGCGGCATAGGTCGTGGGCGACAGCGCGGCAAAGACGCCGGTCGCGTGCAGATGGCGCGCGCCGGAGAGCCATGCCGCATCGACGTCGGCCGGACCCATGCAACTCGCCGCGGAGCCTTTGCGGTGGTACTCGACCGGCGGGTCGCTGCCGTCGGTCACGCGGCCCTTGAACTGGAAGCCGGTGCGCTGTGCCGGGTCGCAGACGACGCGCGAGCAGTCGATGCCTTCGAGCTTCATCTGCGCAAGCAGGTAGCGCGCCATCGAATCGGTGCCGAGCCGGCTCGCCCACGCGACCCGGAGGCCGAGGCGTGCCAGCCCGATCGCGACGTTGGTCTCGGCGCCGGCGGTGCGCTTGTGGAACGCCGGCACGTCTTCGAGCGCACCGGGCCGATCGGCGACCAGCAGCATCATCGCTTCACCGAAGGTCGCGACGTCGATCGCGTGAGGCGACGTCATGCGGCGGCTCCGAAGCCGGCACGCAGCGCGCGCAACTGCCGCACGTGCGTCCGCGTGACGTCGAGCAGGTCGTCGCCGGCGAGCGGGTATTCGATCGCCCACGGCACATCGGCTGGCAGGCTGTGCAGCACGCTGCGCCACGGCGCGCTCGACTCCGCCAGCGGCACGGCGATCCAGCGTTGCCGCTCGCGCTGCACGCCCTTGCAATGGACGTAGCCGACCTGCGCGCCGAGCGCATCGGCGGCGCGCAGCGGGCATTCGCCGAGCCAATGCCAGTTGCCCATGTCGAAGGTCATCGGCAGCGTCAGGCCGGCTTCATGGGCATCGGCGAAGAACGAGCGCAGCGCCGGCAACGTCCCGGCGGTCTCCGTCTGGTCGTTCTCGATCAGCAGCTCGACCGCGCGGCCGCGCCGCTGCGTCGCCAGCGCCGCGAAACTGTCGCGCGACGCAGCGCCGTAGCCGCCGATCGACATCTTCAGGCGCGGCGCGCCGAGGCGCTCGGCCGCGACCAGCGCGCGTTCGAGCGCCGCGGCGTGCAGGCCGCCGTCGTCGTTCCACAGCGGCTCGGGGCTCGAATAGACGACGCCCAGGCCGCTGTCGGCTGCGGCTCCGGCAATCGCACGCACCTCGCTCTCCGGGTGGTTCAGCAATTCGCCGCGCACTTCGACGCCGTCGGCGCCCGCTGCATGCGCGAGGCGTGCGAACCAGAGCTGGCCATGGCGGCGCACTTCGGCCTGGCCGAACGCCGACAGCGAGATCAGGATGTCCGCATCCATCTTCAATGCGCGGACGTGAGGATCTGGCCGAGGAACTGCCGCGTCGTCTCGTGCTTCGGCTGGCCGAAGAACTCCTCCGGCGGCGCCTGCTCGATGATCCTGCCGCCCGCCATGAAGATCACGCGGTCGGCGACGCTGCGCGCGAAGCCCATCTCGTGCGTCACGCAGAGCATCGTCATGCCGTCTTCGGCGAGCGCGATCATGGTGTCCAGCACTTCCTTGACCATCTCCGGGTCGAGCGCCGACGTCGGCTCGTCGAACAGCATGATCTTCGGGCTCATGCACAGCGCCCGCGCGATCGCGACGCGCTGCTGCTGCCCGCCCGACAGCTGGGCCGGATGCTTGTGCGCCTGCTCGGGGATGCGCACGCGCGTCAGGTACTTCATCGCGGTCGCCTCGGCTTCGGCCTTGCTGACGCCGCGGGTGCGCATCGGCGCGAGCATGCAGTTCTCGAGCACCGTCAGGTGCGGGAACAGGTTGAACTGCTGGAACACCATGCCGACCTCGCGTCGCACCGCATCGGTCGCCTTGCCGCCGGCCGTCAGCTCGATGCCGTCGACGACGATCTTGCCCTGCTGCACCGCTTCGAGCCGGTTGATGCAGCGGATCAAGGTCGACTTGCCCGAGCCCGACGGACCGCAGACGACGATGCGCTCGCCGGCCCGCACCGACAGGTCGATGTCGGTCAGCACCTGGAAGGCGCCGTACCACTTGTTGACGCCCTCGATGCGGATGATCTCGGGGGCGCCGGCGAGGTTGTGCGTTGCGGACATGGCTTGGAACCTCGTTTGCTCGCTCAGGAGTTGGGCATCGAGGGAAAGTCGGTCTCGAGCCACTTGCGGTACAGCTTGTTCAGCTCGCCGTTCGCCTTGTTCTTGTCGATGAAGTCGTCGAGCGCCTTCTCGAGCTCGGTCTGGCCGGGACGCATCACGATGCCCATCACCTGCTGACGCACGACGAACTTGGTCTCGAACGCGCCGCCGGTGCGCTTGTCGATCTGCGCCGCGACGGTGGTCGAGCAGCCGATCGCGTCGACCTGGCCGGCCATCAGCGCCTGCATCGCCGACGCGTCGTCGTCGAAGCGGCGGATCTCGGTGCCTTGCGGCGCGGCGGCGGTCAGCGCGATGTCCTGCGTGCTGGCGCGCGCGACGCCGACCTTCAGCGGCTTCAGGTCGGCCGCGGTCTTGATCGCGGCCTTCTTGCTGCCGTAGACGACGATGCTCGCGGCGGCGTACGGCTTCGAGAACAGCACCTGCCTGGCGCGCTCGGGCGTGACCGCCAGCGACGCGATCAGGATGTCGACCTTGTTCGTGAGCAGGAACGGAATCCGGTTCGGGCCCGTCACCGGCACGAGGTTGATCTTGACGCCCCAGTCCTTGCCGAGCAGGCGCGCCACGTCGGCGTCGTAGCCGTCGGGCTGGTTGCTGCTGTTGAGCGTGCCGTAGGGCGGGAAGTCGACCAGCATGCCGACCGTGATCTCGCCCTTCTTCTTGAGCTCGGCGACGGTCTGCGCATGGGAGGCGAGCGGCGCCAGCGCCGCTGCGGCGAACAGGGTGCCGAGCAGGGCGCGGCGGGCGAGGCGGACGAGGTTCATCGGTTGTCTCCGGTGGGATGAATGAAGGTCGATGTCGCAGTCAGCGTGCGTAGGCGCGCGCCTGACGGCGTTCCAGTCGGCCGGCCGCGAGCGACAGCGGCCAGCACAGCACGAAGTAGATCGCCGCGACGACGCTGAACACGACGAGCGGCTGGAAGGTCGCGTTGTTGATGATCTGGCCGGCGCGCGTGACCTCGGTGAAGCCGATGATCGCCGCGAGCGACGTGCCCTTGACCACCTGCACGACGTAGCCGACGCTGGGCGCGACCGCGATGCGCGCCGCCTGCGGCAGGACCACGTCGCGCATGCGCGAGGCGTACGCCAAGCCGAGCGCGTCGGCGGCTTCCCATTGGCCGCGCGGTATCGCCTCGATGCAGCCGCGCCAGATCTCGCCGAGGAACGCGCTGGTGTTGAGGATCAGCGCGACGCCGGCGGCGACCCACGGATTGATGTCGATGCCGACGACCGGCGCGCCGAAGAAGATCAGGAACAGCTGCAGCAAGAGCGGCGTGCCCTGGAACAGCCGCACGAAGCCGGTGGCGACGAGGCGCGGCCAGCGCGCTTCCGACGTGCGCGCCAATGCGACGGCGAGCCCGCCGATGGCGCCGCCGATGCAGGCGATCAGCGACAGCGCGATCGTCCAGCGCGCGGCTTCGAGGATGAAGTAGAGGTCGGGCCAGCCGAAGGTTCTCATGGCGTGCGCTCCTTCAGCGACGATCGGGGTAGCTGAGGCCCCACTGGAACACCAGCTTGAACAGCGCCGAGAACGCCAGCGCGAGCGCCAGGTAGATGCCCGCCACCACGATGTAGATCTCGAAGCTGCGGAAGGTCTGCGACTGCAGGTTCGCGGCGACCGAGGTCAGGTCGTCGGCCGAGATCGCCGAGACGACGCTGGAGCTCAGCATCAGCAGGATGAACTGGCTGGTGAGCGCCGGGAAGATCGCACGCAGCGCCGGCTTCAGGATCACGTAGCGAAAGATCTGATGGCGCTTCAGGTTGAGCGCGAGGCCGGCTTCGATCTGGCCCTTCGGTATCGCCTCGATGCCGGCGCGAATGATCTCGGTGGCATAGGCGCCGAGGTTCACGACCATCGCGGTCAGCGCCGCCGTGTGCGCCGACCAGCGCAGCCCGAGCGCCGGCAGCGCGAAGAAGAAGAAAAAGAGCTGGACCAGGAACGGCGTGTTGCGGATCAGCTCGATGTAGGCGTTGATCGCGAAGCGCAGCGGCGCCGGCCCGGCCGTCTTGCCCCAGGCGCAGGCGATCGCGACGGCCAGGCCGAGCAGCATCGCCATGAACGACAGCTCGAGCGTGATCAGCGTGCCGCGCAGCAGCAGCGGCCAGGCGGCGAAGACGTCGGCGAACTGGAACGTGTAGTGCACGAGAGGCCACTTTCCGATGCTGTCCAGCGCCTTGGAACGGTGGCGTCTGAAACCGGTTTCTGGATTCTAGGAAACCGGTTTCAGAAGACGATCGGTGATTACCCTAGGGTTCTTGGCGTGTTCTTCGGTGGCGCCGTGGCCTGGCGTCAGCCGCGCCGTGACGAGCCGCGCACGACCAGTTCGCCGGGCAGCAGGATCTGCCGCGGCGGCAGCACCAGGCCCTGCAGGCGCTCCAGCAGGCAGCGCGCCGCGACGCGGCCGAGGTCGTCGGTGGGCTGCGCGATGCACGACAGGCCCGGTCCGATCAGCGGTGCCCAGTCGGTGTCGTCGAAGCCGACCAGTCCGACGTCGCTGCCGAAGCGCCAGCCGAGTGCGGCGACCGCGGTCGCGACGCGCAGCGAGATCACCGCATTGCTCGCCAGCACGGCGGCGGGCCGGTCGCCCGCACGCTGCTTGAGCTCGCGCAACGCCGACTGCATGTCGGCCTGCATCGCTTCGGGCGTGCCGCCGTCGCTCTCGTGAACCTCGCCGCGCACGTCCGGCGCATGCGCCGCGACGAAGGCGCGGAACGCCGCGTCGCGCTCGGTGCGAGAGCTGACGCCGGCGATCGGTTCGGAAACATAGAGCAGCTCGCGGTAGCCGGCGTCGAGCAGGTGCTGCGTCGCGAGCCGCACCGCACCGACGTTGTCGAGCGACACGAAGTCCGACTGCATGTCGGGATGGCGCCGGTCGATCAGCACGGCGGGCTTGCCGTGACGTGCCGCCTCGGCGGCGGCGCCGGCATCGCGGCCCAGCGTGTTGAGGATCAGGCCGTCCACCTGGTACGACGAGAGCGCGGCGATCGCCTCCTGCTCGCGCTCGCCCTCGTTGCCGAGGTTGAACAGCATCACGAGGTAGCCGGCGTCCTTGCAGGCCTTCTCGGCGCCGCGCAGCACCGCGACCGAGAACGGGTTGGTGACGTCGGCGACGACCAGTCCGATGAGCCGCGAGCGGCCGCGTTTCAGCGCCTGCGCCATCGGGCTCGGCGTGTAGCCGAGCGCTTCCACGGCGCGCTCGACCTTGCTCGCGATGTCGCGCGTCAGCAGCCGGTCGCGGTGGTTGAGGAAGCGCGAGACCGTGGCCTTGGACACGCCCGCGGCGCGGGCCACGTCCGCGATGGTCGCCCGCGGCGCCATAGCGGCCGGCGATGACAAGGACGGGGCAGCGAGGGTGGGCTTCCTGGCAGGCATGGCTGATGAGCGACTGCGACTGAAACCAGTTTCAGTCGCGCTGCATCGTAGCGCATGTGATGCAAGCTGCACAGGTTGGCGAGGATCGGATCGATCGAAGCGCCATGGAAATCGGCTCGCCATCGAGGATGCCGAGCCGACGTTTCGTGCGGCCTCGGCGCGGTGCGCCGAGGCGCGCCGACGGTTCAGCGCGGCGGCGCCGGCACGATCACGGTCGTCGTCGTGCGCTCGTGCAGCTCGCCGCCGCCGCCGACGCTGCCGCTCGTCGTGGTCCGGTCGCGTTCGACGCGCGCCACGCAGTCGTCGCGGTCACGCGGCGGCAGGTTGGCGCAGCGCGCCAGCGCGTTGCGGCGGTAGTCGGTCGATACGCCGGTCAGCGCGTTGCGCTTGGATTCCTCGTAGGCCGCGCCGGCCTCGCGCAGGCAGGTGTTGCGGTCTTCATAGGTCTTCCCGGCCATGCAGGCCGCGCGGTCGTGGTCATAGCGCGCTTTGGCACCCGCGGCGTCGCCCACCTCGGCGTGGCTGGCGGCGGCGAACATCAATCCGCCGAACAGCGCGGCAAGGGTGGCGGGGCGGAAGGCGTGTCGAAGCTGGGTCATGGCGTTCTCCTGGTCTGGCGAGCTTGTCGCGGCTGACAGTCTGGCGGCTGGCGCATGTCGCCAACGTCGGAACGCGAGCGCGAGCGTTGCGGTGGACCCGCCGATCGCCTGTAGGAATCGTCCTTCCGCATACGCGGGGGTCCGCTCGCCGGCGTCCGCGGCAAGGTCCGGGCGTTCGGCCCGCCATCGCGCACAATCCCGCCCACCCGAGCAGCCCCCCGGCCTGATGGACCACAGCTTCCTGTCCGCCTTCGTTCTGTTGCTGCTGGTGCTGGACCCGCTCGGCAGCCTGCCGGTCTTCATACCGATCATGCGCGACGTGGCGCCGGAGCGACGTCGCTGGGTCGCGGTGCGCGAGGTCGGCATCGCGTTCGCGGTGCTGTTCGCGTTCATGTTCTTCGGCGAGTCGTTCCTGCGCGTGATGCACCTGTCGGAGCGCTCGCTCGAGGTCGCCGGCGGCGTGATCCTGCTGATGGTCGCGATTCGCATGATCTTCACGCCCGAAGGCGGCGTCTACGGCGTGCCCGAAGGGCGCGAGCCGCTGGTCTTCCCGCTCGCGGTGCCGCTGCTCGCCGGGCCGTCGGCCATGGCGACGGTGCTGTTGCTCGCATCGCGCCAGCCGGATCGCGTGCTGACCTGGGTCGGCGCGCTGGCCTGCGCGATGGCGGTGTCGGGCGCGGTGCTGCTGCTGTGCTCGCGCATCCGGCGTCTGGTCGGCGATTCGGTGGTCTCGGCGCTCGAGAAGCTGATGGGCCTGGTCTTGACCGCGATCGCGGTCGAGATGATCCTCGCCGGCTTGAAGCGCTATTTCATGGCGCCGCTCTGACGGCGTCCGGCATCTCGTTCCAATCCCGGAGCTCGCTCATGACCCTGCTGCGTCGCCCTCTGCATCTCGTGATCGCCCTGGCCGTCGTGCTGCTCGCCGCGCCGCTGGCGCCGGCACGCACGCTCGACGCGATCAGGAAGAGCGGCACCATCGTCATCGCGACCGAAGGGCAGTTCGCGCCGTTCAACTACTTCGAGGGCTCCAAGCTCACCGGCTTCGAGGTCGACGTCGCCGATGCGGTCGCCGCCAAGATGGGCCTGAAGGTCGACTGGAAGACGATAGGCTTCGACGCCTTGCTCGCCGGCCTGAACCAGGACCGCTGGGACATGGTGATCGCATCGCACGGCATCACCGACGAGCGCGCCAAGGCGGTGACCTTCGCCGACCCGCACTACTGCTCGGGCGGCGTCATCGTCAGCAAGGGCGGCACGCTGAAGACCGCGGCCGACCTCGCCGGCAAGACGGTCGCGGTGCAGACCGGCACGACCTACCTCGACAACGTCAAGAAGGTCGCCGGCGTGAAGGAAGTCAAGACCTTCCCGCAGGACACCGACGCGCGCGGTGCGCTGCTGACCGGGCGCGTCGATGCCTGGGTGACCGACCGCTTCGCCGGCAAGGCGGCGCTCGAAGCCAACCCGGCCGGCGGCCTGAAGACCGGCGGCTTCCTGTTCGTCGAGCGCATCGCGGCGGCGGTCGCCAAGGGCAACACGCCGCTCGTCACCGAGATCGACAAGGCGCTCGCGGCCATCATGGCCGACGGCACCTACGCGAAGATCTCCGAGAAGTGGTTCAAGGAAGACATCCGCTGCAAATGAGCGCCCGGGTCTGCGCGTGATGGCGGACGTGCTGAGCCTCTGGCCGCGCGGCTGGAGCCGTGCCGCGCAGAGCTCGGCGACGATCGCGCTGTGCGCCGCGCTGCTCGTGCTCTTGCTGTGGCTGCTCGCGCTGCCGCTGTCGTGGGCGCCCGAGCCGATCGGCAGCAATGCGAAGTTCTTCGCCGAAGGCACGCGCGTCACGGTCGAGCTGACCATCGTCGCCGGCGCCTCGGGCGTGCTGCTCGGCGTGCTCGCGGCGCTCGGCAAGCTCTCGCCGTGGCGGCCGCTCGCGCTGCTGGCATCGGCCTACATCTGGATCATCCGCGGCACGCCGCTGCTGGTGCAGGTGCTGTTCGTCTATTTCGCGCTGCCGGCGCTGCTGCCGGCCTTGCGGCTGTCGGACTTCGCGTCGGCCTGCGTCGCGCTCGGGTTCAATGCCGGCGCCTACAACGCCGAGGCGATCCGCGCCGGCCTGCAGGCCGTGCCGATCGGACAGCGCGAGGCGGCACGGGCGCTGGCGCTGTCGCCGTGGCATGCGTTCATCGACGTGATCTTTCCGCAGGCCTTCAAGGTCAGCCTGCCGCCGCTCGTCAACAACCTCGTCGCGCTGCTGAAGGATTCGTCGCTCGCCTATGCGATCGGCGTCGTCGAATTGACCAACGTCGGCAACCGCATCCAGGCCTCGACCTTCCAGCCGGTGCCGGTGCTGCTGACGAGCGCGACGATCTACCTCGTGCTGACGACGGTGCTGACGCAGATGTCGAATGCGCTGGAGCGGCGGCTCGACGTGGGGTCGCGCTGAGCGTGCGTGCTCAACGCGCGTCGTCGAGTGTCGCCAGCTCCTCGTCGCTGAAGCCGGCGGCGCGGCGCGCGGCCAGGTTGAACGGGCCACGCGGCCGCGGGGCGCCATGGCGCTCGGCGAGCACGGCGTAGGTCGCCACCGGATCGAGCCCGCGCTGCGCGCACAGCCAGCGGTACCAGCGGTTGCCGATCGCGACGTGGCCGATCTCGTCGCGCAGGATGATGTCGAGGATCGCGCCGGCCGCATGATCGCCGGCCGCGACCAGCTTGGCCTTGACGAGCGGCGAGGCATCGAGCCCGCGCGCTTCCAGCGTGCGCGGCACGAGCGCGAGGCGGGCGAGCAGGTCGTCCTTGGTCTTCTCGGCCATCTCCCACAGGGCCGCGTGGGCCGGGAAGTCGCCGTAGCGAAAGCCGAGCGTCGCGAGGTGGTCGCGCAGCAGCTCGAAGTGCAGCGCTTCCTCGCGTGCGACGAGCGCCCAGTCGCGGTAGTAGGCGGCCGGCATGCCGGGAAAGCGCCAGACGGCATCGAGCGCGAGGTCGATCGCATTGCGCTCGATGTGGACGATCGAATGCAGCAGCGTGGCGCGGCCTTCGTGCGTGTTCGCCGAGCGCTGCCTCAGCGCGGTGTGCGCGACGAGCAATGGCCGCTCGGTCCGGCCCGGGACGCCGTCGGGTTCGGCGATGACGTCGTCGGGCACCGCATCCGCGTCGATGTCGAGTTGCCGTGTGCCGGCGGCCTTGCCGTCACTGTCGCGCAGCAGGATCAGCGCCAGCGCATGGCGGCGCAAGGTCGGAGGATGCATCACGGCGCACGCCGCGGCCAGCCGGCGCGTGCCGCGGCACGCAGGCTGGCCTGCACGACCAGTCGATGGAACGGCGCGATCAGCGCGATATAGGTCCGGCCGAGCAGGTTGTGGCAGTGCACGACCGTGGTCAGGACGACCTCGCGTTCACGCCCGGCGTCGGTGCGCGCGCGCTGCAGGACCGACACGCGGAAGTCCAGATGGCGATCGTCCTCGCCGAGCACGATCTCGTCGGCGCGGCGCTCATAGATGCGGAAGAAGCGGATGCGTCCCGCGCCGGCCGGCGTCGGCGCGCCTTCGAGCTGCGCCGCCGTCTTCAGGCCGAAGCCTTGCACGATCGCATCGCGAACGCGCATCAGCCTACCGATCCAGCGCGGCTGCCGACCGAAGACATGACGCGCGAGCTGCTCGGGATCGTCGATCGCATCGTCGGGCAGGGCGATCGCATAGGCGTCGGCCAGGTCGGTGCGGTCGTACCAGCCTGCCGCGCGCGAGCGCTGCGGCAGCGGGATCCGGCGAACCGTCGGGGCGGCGAGGCTCATGGGCGGGATCATAGGTCGCAGCCGCGCAGGCTGGTCGGACTGCCACAGCGCCGTCGCGCCGGAGTTCCCCGAGGTCTGCCGATCTGGCTACTATCGCGAACGGCGTCGGGCCCATCGCGGGTTCCGGTTGTTGTGGCTGACGGAGAAGTTGATGCGACCCTCGTTATCGAACGTTGTGCTGCCGACGGCGCAGATCGCCCTGATCCTGAGCGTCTTCTGGCTGATCGGCTTCCCGCACCGACCCGAGTGGTTCGCGAACTGGGTGTTCAAGCCGCTCTTCTTCGTCGCGCTGATGCCGGGCACGTGGGTCCAACTGCACAAGACCCCGGGCCAGCTCTATCGCCAGCTGCGCGACGGGCAGACGCCGCGGATGAAAACGGTCGAGCGTTGCGCCACGGTGGCCGGGCTGCTCGGCGCGGTGTGGCTTGCATTCCACTGACGGCATCGATAGCCCGTGCCGGTCGATGCCCGGCGCGCTCGACGGTGCACTCCTAAAATGGCGGTCCTCGCCCAGCCTCCGCGTCGCATCCCCATGGCCCTCTACGAACTCGACGGCATCGCCCCGCGCCTCGCGCCCACCGCCTACGTGGCCGACAGCGCCGAGGTGATCGGCAACGTCGATCTCGCCGAGGACACCAGCGTCTGGTTCGGCAGCATCGTGCGCGGCGACAACGTCGAGACGGTCACGATCGGCCGCGGCTCGAACATCCAGGACGGCTGCGTGATCCATTCCGATCCGGGCTTTCCGCTCACGTTGGGGGAGTACGTCACGGTCGGGCACCAGGTGATGCTGCATGGCTGCACGGTCGGCGACGGCTCGCTGATCGGCATCCAGGCCGTGGTGCTGAACGGCGCGACGATAGGCCGCAACTGCCTCGTCGGAGCGGGCGCGGTGGTCACCGAAGGCAAGAGCTTCCCCGACGGCTCGATGATCCTCGGCGCGCCGGCCAAGGTCGTGCGCGAGCTGACGCCCGAGCAGATCGCCGGCCTGAAGCGCGCCGCCGAGCACTATGTGGCGAACGGCCGCCGCTACCGCGCCGGGCTGAAGAAGATCGCTTGAGCGTCCTGCACAAGTTCCTGTTCGAAGGCATGCCGGTGCGCGGCATGCTGGTGCGGCTGACCGACGACTGGCAGGAAGTCCTGCGCCGGCGCGCCGCGGCCAACAGCCCGTATCCGGCGCCGGTGCGTGCGCTGCTCGGCGAGATGGCGGCGGCCGGCGTGCTGATGCAGGCCAACATCCAGTTCAACGGCGCGCTGATCCTGCAGATGCACGGCGACGGGCCGGTGCGCCTGGCGGTGGCGGAGGTGCAATCGGACCTCGCCTTCCGCGTCACCGCCAACGTGGTCGGCGACGTCGCGCACGACGCACGGCTCGAGGCGATGCTCAACGTGCACGGCAAGGGGCGTTGCGCGATCACGCTCGACGCCAAGCGGGCCGGGCAGCAGCCGTATCAGGGCGTGGTCTCGCTGCACGGCGACAGGCGCGAGCCGCTGCAGGCGCTGTCCGACGTGCTCGAGCACTACATGCTGCAGTCCGAGCAACTCGATACGCGGCTCGTGCTCGCTGCCGACGATCAGGTCGCCGCGGGGCTCTTGATCCAGCGCCTGCCGGTGCAGGGCGCCGGCAATCTCGAGGGCCGAAGCCGCGAGGAAGACATCGGCCGCAGCGAGGACTACCGCCGCATCGCGATGCTGGCCGGCACCTTGACGCGCGACGAGCTGCTGACGCTCGACCCCGATGCCTTGCTGCGCCGGTTGTTCTGGGAAGAGCCGATGGTGCGCTATGCGCCGCTCGCCGGCCCCGAAGGCCCGCGCTTCGCGTGCAGTTGCTCGCGCGAGCGCGTCGGCGCGATGCTCAAGGGCCTGGGCCGCGAGGAGGTCGACGACATCCTGCGCGAGCAGGGCCGCGTCGAGATCGGCTGCGAGTTCTGCGGGCGACGCTACGAGTTCGATCCGGTCGACGTCGGCGAGCTGTTCACGCCGGCGCGAGACCAGCCGCCGGGGTCCAGTGCGCTGAACTGAGGCGCGGGGGGCGAAGGCGCTGAACGATCAGGGCGGCACGTCGCCGCGGCGTCGCGCATCGGCGTCGCGCACCCGCTGGCAGGTCGCCTCCGCCGCATGCGTCGCAGACAGGCAAAGGCGTTGCTGGCAGATGCCCAGGCTGATGCCGCTGCGGCCGGCGCATTCCTCGTCGACGGTCTGCGGGCGCGGTGGTGCGGCCGCGACCGGCGGCGTTGCAGCCGGCTCGGTGGACCGCTCCGGCGCAGGTGCGGGTGTCTCGGCCTGGCGCCGGGCCGCTTCGGCGCGTTCGGCGGCGGCCGAGGCGGCGCGCGCGGCGCGCGCGGCGCGGTCGCGGGCCGCCTTGTCGCGCTGGCGCGGGTCGATGGCGGCGCGTTTCGGCGCGGAAGCGATGTCAGGCACCGCGGCGGGCGTTGCAGTCGCTGTCGATGCGCTCTGCGCGGTGGGCGCCGGCTCGATCGCGACCTCGCTCGCCGCGGACGCCGGTGCGGCTTCCGCGGCCGGTGCGCTCGCGGCTGCGGACGGCTGCTGTGCCGGCGCGGACGCGGCTTCGGCGGTCGATGCCGATGTCTCGGGCGGCAGCGGCGCAGGCAATTCGACGTTGCCGGTCGCCAAGTCTCGCGGCCGCGTCGAGAGCCAGCCGCCGACGCCGGCTGCGACGGCAACCGCAACGCCGATCGCCAGCCAGAGCGTCCGGCGCAGCCGTGCGGCGGCGACGGCGGTCGAGCGGGGTGCGATCGGGGCCGGCGCAACGACCTTGGGCTGAGCTGCAGGACGCGGCGGCGGGACTGGAGCCGGGACTGGAGCCGGCCCGGCAGGCTCGGGTGTTCGTGGCAGCGGTTCCGCAGGCCGTGGCGGTGCGGTACGCGCGGCGGGCGGCGGGCTCGTCGGCCGCTCGCGTGCCGGCGACGGCTGCGTCGTCGGCGATGTCGGACGCGGCGCCGGCGCAGGCGCAGGCAGGGGCATCGCCTGCGGAGCCTGCGGCGCGAAGATCGCCGGATCCATCAGCGACGGCGGCAGCGGCGGCCAGACGCTGCTGGCCGGCGTCCCGGCCGCGGGCGGCGGCGGTGCGGCCTTCTGCAGCGCCGCTTGGCGCATGATCAACGAGCCGAGCAGGCTCTCGTTGCAGCGCTCGCAATAGCGCACCCCCGGCGGGTTCAGGTGTCCGCACTCGATGCAGCTCAGGTCGGCCGATACCGGCGGCATGGCGGGCAACGGCTCGCCGCAGGCACGGCAGAATGGTGCGTCGTCCGGGTTATCGGCCGCGCATTGCGCGCATCGCTTGGGCATGGTGACTGGGCGGTTTCCGATGGCCGGCCGCCGGGACGAGACGAAGCAGGGAGGCCGTTATAGCGCACGCACCGTGTACGGGCGCCTTGCACGACCTGGAGAACTCGACTTGACGCTGCTCTACGCTGCCTTGAAGGCGCTGCATCTGCTGGCCGTGATCGCCTGGGTCGGCGGCATGTTCTTCGTGCTGGCCTGTCTGCGTCCGGCGCTGACGGTCCTGCAGCCGCCGCAGCGGCTCGCATTGATGGTCGCGGTGCTCGAGCGCTTCCTGCGCATCGTGATGGTCGCGATGACGGTGGTGCTGGCTGCCGGCGGCGCGATGCTGTGGATCGCGCTCGATGCCGGTTTGCGCGTGCCGCATGCCTGGTACGCGATGATCCTGCTCGGCATCGTGATGATGGGCGTGGCCGGGCAGGTGCGCGGGCCGTTGCTGCGGCGCCTGAAGACAGCGGCCGCTGCCGGCGATGCGGCGGCCGGCGGCGTCGTGCTCGGCATCATCCGCCAGCGCGTCGTGCTGAACCTCGTGCTCGGCGTCGTGATCGTGCTGGCGATGCGGCTCGGAACTGCGATCTGACCAAGCCCTAGTCGCTGCGCGGCGCGAGCCCGTGGCGCTCGCAACCGGCCTCGCCGCAGCGTTCGCAATGCCACTGCCAGCGCGGCGCGGCGACGCGGCCTGCACGCTGCTCCAGCGCAGTGAGGATGGCAGCGAGCGCCGCTTCGACGCGCGCGTCGCCTTCCCCGGCGACCACCGCATAGGCACAACCGGCGCGCGTCAAGGCCGCGCGTACCTTCGCATCCACCGGCTCGCGGACGTGCGGACCATCGCGCAGCACGTCGGCCTGCCAAGGCAGATCGAGCGCGGTCAGCAAGGTCAGATCAGCGCGCCGGTGATCCGCTTCCGCACTCGCATAGAGGCCGAAGTCGCCGAACACCTGATCGCTGTAGACCGCGATCATCAGCGCTGTCGTGTCTGCGACGACGATCTCGTGCGCGGCCGCGGCCGCGGCGATGCGTCCGGTCTGCTCGGCAGCGATGCCCGCCTGCTCGTCCTGCCGCGGCGTGCGGCCGTGGCGGTCGCAGAACTCGCGCAGGTATTCGCCGATCTGCACCGCGTCGCGGCGTTGCGCGACGAGCGCGTCGCGCAGCGCGATCGACAAGGTCGTCTTGCCGGTGCTTTCCGCGCCGAGCAGCGCCACGACGAAGCCGCGCCGCCTCATGCCGCGGCCTCCGCCGCGAGACGCCGCCAGGCGCGCCAGCCGGCCCACGACATCGCGATGAAGAGCGCGTACAGCACGAGCGTCAGCCAGAGGCCCTTGTAGGCGAAGAGCCCGACGCTCGCGATGTTGACGACCAGCCATGCGAGCCAGTTCTCGACGTACTTGCGGCCGAGCAGCCATTGGCCGATCACGCTGCCCGCGGTCGGGAAGGCATCCCACCATGGCACGTCGGTGTCGGTGTAGCGCTTCAGGAAGAGGCCGGTCAGCGGCCACGCGATCACCATCGCGATGAGCACGCCATAGGTCGCTCGCGTGTCGAGCGCGCGGACGCGCAGCGCATGGCCGTCGGCGCTTCTGCCCTTCAGCCACTGCCACCAGCCCCAGCCGGCAACGACCGCGAAGAAGATCTGCAGGCTCGCGTCGCCGTACAGCCGGCTCTTCCAGAACAGCGCAAAGTAGAGCAGCGAGCTGACGATCGCGAGCGGCCAGCCGAGCGGGTTGACGCGCATGTTGAGCACGACCATCGCGATCGCCAGCACGAACGCGACCACCTCGACCCAGGTGACGTCGGTGCCCAGGAAGCTGAACGCGGCCGCGAACAGCGGCTGCAGCCACTGCAGCAACGCGCTCATCGGAACCCGAGGATCACCGCCGCGGCGTCGCCGGGATCTGCACCAGGATCTCGTCCGGCTTGACCATGCCGAGCTCGTAGCGGGCGCGCTCCTCGACCATCTCGAGGCCTTCCTTCAGGTCGCGCACTTCGGCATCGAGCTGGGCATTGCGCTGGCGCGCGAGCGCGTTGTCGGCCTGCTGCGCCTTCAGCTTGGCCTGCAGCTCCATCATGCGCGGCACGCCGCCCTTGCCGAACCAGAGCTCGGCATGCACGAAGCCGAGCAGCGCGACGAAGGCGAGGCTGATGAACCGCATGGGCCGGGCGCCGGCGCCGCCCTAGCGGATGCTGTAGAACGCGGCCCGGCCCGGGTAGCTCGCGACGTCGCCGAGGTCTTCCTCGATGCGCAGCAGCTGGTTGTACTTGGCGATGCGGTCCGAGCGCGACATCGAGCCGGTCTTGATCTGGCCGGCGTTGGTGCCGACCGCGATGTCGGCGATCGTCGAATCCTCGGTCTCGCCGGAGCGGTGGCTGATCACCGCGGTCCAGCCGGCGCGCTTGGCCATTTCGATCGCGGCGAAGGTCTCGGTCAAGGTGCCGATCTGGTTGATCTTGATGAGGATCGAGTTGGCGACGCGCTTCTCGATGCCTTCCTTCAGGATCTTCGTGTTGGTGACGAACAGGTCGTCGCCGACGAGCTGCACCTTCTGGCCGAGCCGATCGGCGAGGTGCTTCCAGCCGTCCCAGTCGCCTTCGGCCATGCCGTCCTCGATGCTGAGGATCGGGTACTTGTCGACCCAGGTCGCGAGGATGTCGGTCCAGGCCGGCGCTTCGAGCGTCAGGCCTTCGCTCTCGAGCGCGTACTTGCCGTCCTTGTAGAACTCGCTGGCGGCGCAGTCGAGGCCGATCGCGACCTGCGTGCCCGGCGTATAGCCGGCCTTGTCGATCGCCTCGAGGATCAGCTGGATCGCGGCCTCGTGGTTGGCGACGCTGGGCGCGAAGCCGCCTTCGTCGCCGACCGCGGTCGTCATGCCCTTGCCGTCGATGATCTTCTTCAGCGCATGGAAGACCTCGGCGCCGTAGCGCACCGCCTCGCGGAAGCTCGGCGCGCCGACCGGGATGATCATCAGCTCCTGCAGGTCGAGGTTGTTGTTGGCGTGCGCGCCGCCGTTGATGACGTTCATCATCGGCACCGGCATCTGCATGCCGCCCGAGCCGCCGAAGTAGCGATAGAGCGGCAGGCCCGATTCTTCGGCCGCGGCGCGTGCCACGGCCATGCTGACCGCGAGCGTCGCGTTGGCGCCGAGCCGGCTCTTGTTGTCGGTGCCGTCGAGGTCGATCAGCGTGCGGTCGAGGAAGGCCTGCTCGCTCGCATCGAGGCCGAGCACCGCTTCGCTGATCTCGGTGTTGATGTGCTCGACCGCCTTCAGCACGCCCTTGCCGAGGTAGCGGCCCTTGTCGCCGTCGCGCAGTTCGATCGCTTCGCGCGAGCCGGTCGAGGCGCCCGACGGCACGGCCGCGCGGCCCATGGTGCCGGACTCGAGCAACACGTCGCATTCGACGGTGGGATTGCCGCGACTGTCGAGGATCTCGCGGCCGACGATGTCGACGATGGCGCTCATAGAGGTACTCCGCTGGATGGGCTGCGATGCCCTGCTGCAATAGAGGCTGGCATGCGACCCGAGCGGCCGCGCGCCGATCGGCCACGAGTGTATTTCATCGCTGTTGCGGCAAGCCCACGCCGGCCTGCGCCATGGGGAGTTCCCGGGCTGACCATTGTGGACCGTGGTCGAGGCCGCGTTCCGATCAGATCGCGCCTTCGATCAGCACCATCCGCATCACCGCCGCACCCTCGCGGGCCTGCCGCGCGCGGCGGTATTCCTCCGAATCGTAGAAGCGCCGCGCCTGCTCGGCGCTCTCGAACCTGAGCAGCACGACGCGATCGGGCTGCCAGTCGCCTTCGAGCACGTCGACCCCGCCGCCGCGCACGCAGACTTCTGCGCCGTGCGCCTGGATCGCGATGGACGAGAGCTTCTTGTAGTCCTCGTACTGCGCCGGGTTCGTGACGCGCACGTTGGCGAGGATGTAGGCGGACGGCATCGTCGCGTCCCGCTCAGCAGCTGAAGTCGTTCTCGAGCAGCGGCTGCGCCTTCACGACGCGATCGAGCGCGACGAGCTGCTCGAGCAGCGCCTGCATGTGGCGCAGCGGCACCGCATTCGGCCCGTCGCTCAGCGCCTTGGCCGGATCGGGATGGGTCTCCATGAACACGCCGGCGACGCCGACCGCGATCGCCGCGCGCGCCAGCACCGGCACGAACTCGCGCTGGCCGCCCGAACTCGTGCCCTGGCCGCCCGGCAATTGCACCGAGTGCGTCGCATCGAACACGACCGGCGCGCCGGTCTCGCGCATGATCGCGAGGCTGCGCATGTCGGAGACGAGGTTGTTGTAGCCGAAGCTCGCGCCGCGCTCGCAAGCGAGGAAGCTGTCCTCGGGCAGGCCCTTGTCCTTCGCGGCCGCACGCGCCTTGTCGATCACGTTCTTCATGTCGTGCGGCGCGAGGAACTGGCCCTTCTTGATGTTGACCGGCTTGCCCGACTGCGCGACGGCGCGGATGAAGTCGGTCTGGCGGCAAAGGAACGCCGGCGTCTGCAGCACGTCGACCGCTGCGGCCGCCGCGGCGATCTCGGGCTCGCTGTGCACGTCGGTCAGGATGGGCACCTTGAGTTCGCGGCGTACCTTGGCGAGGATCTCCAGGCCCTTGTCCATGCCCGGGCCACGGAACGACGTGCCGCTCGAGCGGTTCGCCTTGTCGTAGCTCGACTTGAAGATGAACGGTATGCCGAGCGCGCTCGTCATCTCTTTCAGGCGCCCGGCCACTTCCGTCTGCAGGCCTTCGGACTCGACGACGCACGGGCCGGCGATCAGGAAGAACGGCCGGTCGAGGCCGACCTCGAAGCCGCAGAGTTTCATGCGGCCGCCTTCGCCGAAGGCACCGCCGCCAGCGTCCCGCCGCGCCGCTCGGCCTGGTGTTCGAGTGCCGCCTTCACATAGCTCGTGAACAGCGGATGCCCGTCCCACGGCGTGCTCTTGAACTCGGGGTGGAACTGCACGCCCACGAACCAGGGATGCTCGGCTTGCGGCAGCTCGACCATCTCGGTCAGCTTCTCGCGCTGCGTGATCGCCGAGATCACGAGGCCGGCCTGCTGCAGGCGGTCGAGGTAGTGCTCGTTGGCCTCGTAGCGGTGGCGGTGCCGTTCGGTGACGACGCTGCCGTAGATCTGGTGCGCGAGTGTCCCGGCCTTCACGTCGGAGCTCTGCGCGCCCAGCCGCATCGTGCCGCCGAGATCGGACTGCGCATCGCGCTTCTGGATCGTGCCGTCGCGGTCCTGCCATTCGTCGATCAGCGCGATCACCGGATGCGGCGTGGCCGGATCGAACTCGGTGCTGTTGGCGCCGGCGAGGCCGGCCAGATGGCGCGCCACCTCGATCGTCGCGACCTGCATGCCGAGGCAGATGCCGAGGTAGGGCACGCGGTGCTCGCGCGCATAGCGCGCCGCGAGGATCTTGCCCTCGACGCCGCGCTTGCCGAAGCCGCCCGGCACGAGGATCGCGTCGAAGCGCGCGAGCTGCGCGACGTTGCCGTCGTCGAGCGTCTCGGAATCGACGTACTCGATCTTCACGCGCGCGTGGTTGTGGATGCCGGCGTGGCGCAGCGCTTCGTTGAGCGACTTGTACGAGTCCGACAGATCGGTGTACTTGCCGCACATCGCGATCGTGACTTCGTGCTTCGGATGCTCGACCTCGTGCACCAGATGATCCCAGCGGTGCAGGTTGGCGGACTTCGTCAGGAGCTGCAGCTTCATGCAGATCAGCTCGTCGAGCCGCTGCTCGTGCAGCATGCGCGGCACCTTGTAGATCGTGTCGACGTCCCACATCGAGATCACGCCCGGCAGCATCACGTTGGTGAAGAGCGAGATCTTCTCGCGCTCGTCGTCCGGTATCTCGCGGTCGGCGCGGCAGATCAGCGCATCGGGCTGGATGCCGATCTCGCGCATCTTCTGCACCGTGTGCTGGGTCGGCTTGGTCTTCAGCTCGCCGGCCGCGGCGATCCACGGCACGTAGGTCAAGTGGACGAAGGCGGTGCTGTTGGGCCCGGCGCGCAGGCCCATCTGGCGCACGGCTTCGAGGAACGGCAGCGACTCGATGTCGCCCACCGTGCCGCCGACCTCGACGATCGCGACGTCGACATCGGCCGCACCGCGCTTGATGAAGTCCTGGATTTCGTTGGTGACGTGCGGTATCACCTGCACCGTCTTGCCGAGGTAGTCGCCGCGGCGTTCCTTCTCGAGCACGGACTTGTAGATCTGCCCGGTCGTGAAGTTGTTGCTGCGCTTCATCCTGGTGGAGATGAAGCGCTCGTAGTGGCCGAGGTCGAGGTCGGTCTCCGCGCCGTCGTCGGTGACGAACACCTCGCCGTGTTGAAACGGGCTCATCGTGCCCGGATCGACGTTGAGGTAAGGATCGAGCTTGATCAGCGTGACCTTGAGGCCGCGCGACTCGAGGATCGCGCCCAAGGAAGCCGAAGCGATGCCCTTGCCCAGCGAGGACACCACACCGCCGGTGACAAAGACGAACTTGGTCATTGCTGGCGACATCTGCGGCACACGCAAATGCCCTGGTGGTAAAGCGCGATTATAGGTGTCGCGCCACCCGCCACCCTGTCACCGGTGCGTCTGCGTACGGGGTTCAGCCACGCCGCCGCGCGCGCAACCCGCCGAGGGCGCCCAGGCCGATCGCGAGCAGCGCCCACGACGCCGGTTCGGGCACGACCGCCGCCAGCGCGTCCGCACCCAGCACGGCGTGCAGCGCATCGGTCGGATGCTCGTAGTCCCAGTACATGTAGGTGCCGGGCGTGCCGCAGACCGTCGGCGGATTCGGGCCACCGGGCAGCGCGGCGCCGTTCACGTCGCCGGTGTAGCAGGACATCGAGACGTTGTTGAAGCCGTAGGCCGCCGGGTTGTTCGTGACGTCGGTCTGCAGCCCATAGATGTCGAGCTGGCGGATGTCCAGCGTGCTGTACTGGGCCAACAGGTTGTCGAGCGCGGCATTGAACTGCTGGCTGGCGCCCTGGGCGATCGGCCCGATCTGCGGCGGGTTGCCGCGAACCTGCGGCGTCAGCGAGAGATCGGGCACGTTCGGGATCAGGAAGTGCTCTGCGCCCTTGCTCGACAGGTCCTGGATCGCGCTGCCGATGCCCTGCATCGCGATCGTGATCGCCGAACTGATCGCGGTCGGATTGCCTGCAGCCGCGAGCGGTATCGCATCGGCGAGGTCGTTCGCGCCTATCCACAGCACGTACAGGCCGCCGGCATCGGCCTGCGCATGCGTCGTGTCGTAAGCGGCGATCTGCTGGTTGAAGCTCAGCGCGCTGGGGGGCAGGCCCGGGTTGACGTAGGTCGTGCGGGCGCCGCCGTACGCATAATCGGTGCCGCCGGACAGCGATGCCGTGAGGCTCAGCCCGAGCCCGGAGGCCAGACGGTCCGCATACGTCAGGCCGTTGGTGAAGCGCCCGGTGTGGATGCCGTCGGTGTAGTACGTCGCAGTGGGTACCGTACCGCCGGTGATGATGAGGTCGTTGCCGGCGTCGGAGAGGCTGTCGCCGAACACGTACAGGCTCGAATACAGGCCGGCCTGCGCCGACAGAGCCATGCCCAAGCCCGCGCCGAGGATCGCGATCCGGCGCCACAGATGCTGCTTCATGCTTCCTCCGTCGGCGCGCGCAAGGGCGCGCGGCGGCGAATGGTGCGCCATCGCCGGGCACTCGTCCAGGGGGTTTGGACGAGTGCTCCGCGCTGATCAGACGATCTTTTCGCCGGGATGCGTGATCTTCCTCATCGGCTCGTAACGCGCCGATGCGACGCACAGCGGCACGCTGGTCGCGCCGCCTTCCTCCCATTGCGGATCCTCGATCGACAGGAAGCTCTGGCGCAGCTTCTGGCCCCAGGTGCCGCGGATCATCTGGAAGTAAGGGTTGTGCTCGTCGATGCAGACGATCTGGTCGGTCTGGAAGCGGTCGCGCTGGTAGACCAGCAGGTCGAGCGGCAGCCCGACCGACAGGTTGGACTTCAATGTCGAGTCCATCGAGACGAGCGCGCACTTGGCCGCCTCGTCGAGCTGCGTCGCCGGCGTCACCATGCGGTCCAGCACCGGCTTGCCGTACTTCGATTCGCCGACCTGGAAGTAGCAGGTCTCGCGTGTCGCCTCGATGAAGTTGCCGGCCGAGTAGACGAGGAAGAGCCGCATCGCTTCGCCGTTGATCTGGCCGCCGAAGATCATCGTCGCGTTGAAGTCGATGCCGGCCTTCTTCAGCGACAGGCCATCCTGCTCGTAGACGCGGCGCATCGCGCTGCCGAGCACGCGCGCGGCATCGAACATGCTGGGCGCGTTCCAGATCGTGATCGGCTCGCCGTCGCCGTTCGGTACCTTCTCGACCTGCAGGATCTCGCGCACCGACTGGCTGATGGACAGGTTGCCGGCCGACAGCATCACCATGAAGCGGTCGCCGAGCTTTTCATAGACGATCATCTTGCGGTAGGTGCTGATCTGGTCGAGCCCGGCGTTGGTGCGCGAGTCGGACAGGAACACCAGGCCGGCATCGAGCTTGATGCCCACGCAATAAGTCATCGTGAGTCTCCGGTCGCATCAGCGACTTGATCGTGGTCGTCGTGGTGGAGGCGCTTCAGCCGGTACAGCGCGTCGAGCGCTTCGCGCGGCGTCAGCAGATCGGGGTCGATCGCCGCGAGCGCCTGCGCGACCGGCGATGGGTCGGCGGCAGCGGGCGCGGGCGGCGGCGCGGCGAACAGGTCGATCTGCGCATCGGCCGCGTGCTTGCTGGTCTCCAATGCTTCGAGCGTGGCGCGCGCCTGGCGGATCAGGCTCGCCGGCATGCCCGCGAGGCGCGCCACCTGCACGCCGTAGCTGCGGCTCGCCGGGCCGGGCTTCAGATCGTGCAGGAACACGATGTCGTCGCGGCTCTCGACGGCGGACACATGCACGTTGAGCGCGCGCTCGTGCTTGATCGGGAACTCGGTCAGCTCGAAGTAGTGCGTCGCGAACAGCGTGAAGGCGCGGTTGCGGTCGTGCAGATGGCTCGCGATCGCGCTCGCGAGCGCGAGGCCGTCGAAGGTCGACGTGCCGCGGCCGATCTCGTCCATCAGCACCAGCGTGTGGTCGGTGGCGCCGTGCACGATCGCGGCGGCTTCGGTCATCTCGAGCATGAACGTCGACTGCGCATTGGCGAGGTCGTCGGCGGCGCCGATGCGGGTGTGGATCGCGTCGATCGGGCCGAGCCGGCAGGCCTTGGCCGGCACGTAGGAGCCGATCGCGGCGAGCAGCGCGATCAGCGCCACTTGCCGCATGAAGGTGCTCTTGCCGCCCATGTTCGGGCCGGTGATGACGAGCATCTTCTGCGCCGCGTCGAGCCGGCAGTCGTTCGGCATGAACGGGCCGGCGCCGGTCTCGAGCAGGCGCGCCTCGACGACCGGATGGCGGCCGGCCTCGATCCGGATGCAGGGTTCGCGCACGAACTCCGGCCGGCACCAGCCGAGCGTGCGCGCGCGCTCGGCGAGCGCCGCCAGCGCGTCGAGCGCCGCCAGCGCGCGGGCGAGCGCGGTCAGCGGCTCGAGGTGTTCGATCAGCGCGTCCAGCACTTGCTCGTAGAGCAGCTTCTCGCGCGCCAGCGCGCGCTCCTGCGCCGACAGCGCCTTGTCCTCGAAGGCCTTCAGCTCGGGCGTGATGTAGCGCTCGGCGTTCTTCAGGGTCTGGCGGCGCTGGTAGTCGAGCGGCACCTTGCTCGCCTGCCCTTGCGTCACCTCGATGTAGAAGCCGTGCACGCGGTTGAACTGCACGCGCAGGTTCGCGATGCCGGTGCGCGCGCGCTCGCGGCCTTCGAGCTCGAGCAGGAAGGCGTCGCAGTTCTGTGCGATGCCGCGCAGTTCGTCGAGCTCGGCGTCGTAGCCGGTTGCGATGACGCCGCCGTCGCGCACGAGGACGGCCGGCTCGTCGGCGATCGCCGTGCTCAGCAGCGCCTCGATCGCGTCCGGCGGTTGCATGGCCTCGGCCAGCATGTCGAGCAGCGCCGCCGCTTCGCGCGGCACGCGCATGCGCAGCGCCGGCAGCAGCGCCAGCGTCGCGCGCAGGCCGGCGAGCTCGCGCGGACGCACCTGGCGCAGCGCGATGCGCGCGACGATGCGCTCGACATCGCTGATGCCGCGCAGCGCATCGCGCAGCGACTCGATGCCGGCGACGTGCAGCGCATCGATCGCGTCGTGGCGCTGCAGCGCGACGCGGCGCTCGCGGAGCGGATGCGTCAGCCACTGGCGCAGCGCGCGGCTGCCCATGCCGGTGCGGCAGGTATCGAGCAGCGACAGCAGGGTCGGCGCGTCCTCGCCGCGCAAGGTCTGCGTCAGCTCGAGGTTGCGGTGCGTGGCCGGCGGCAGCATCAGCAGCTCGCTGGTGCGGCGCACGCTCAAGCCGCGCACATGGGCGAGCGGCCGGCCCGGCGTCCCATCGCTGCCGCGGCCGCTGGTGTGCTCGGCATAACTGAGCAGCGCGGCAGCGGCGGCATGCGCCGCCGTCAGGTCCTGCGCGTCGTAGCCGGCGAGGCTCGCGACGCGGAGCTGCTCGCAGAGCTTGCGCAGGCCGAGCCCCGGATCGAACTGCCACGCGGGCCGCGTCGTGATCGCGACGCGCGCCTGCTGCAAGGCCGGCGGAACGGCATCGCTGCCGACCAGCACCTCCGCGGCCGACAGCCGCGCCAGCCAGCCGGGCAGCTCGGCTTCGCTGCATTCGGTCAGGCCCAGCTCGCCGCTGCTGAGCGCGAGCCACGCGAGGCCCAGCGTCTTGCCGTGCCGGTGCAGCGCGACGAGCAGCGCATCGCTCTTGTCGGCGAGCAGTTCGGTGTCGGTCACGGTGCCCGGCGTGACGACGCGCACCACCTTGCGCTCGACCGGGCCCTTGGCGGTCGCGACGTCGCCGACCTGCTCGCAGATCGCGACCGCCTCGCCCATGCGGATCAGCTTGGCGAGGTAGTTCTCGACCGCATGCACCGGCACGCCCGCCATCACCACCGGCTCGCCGGCGCTCTGGCCGCGCGACGTCAGCGTGATGTCGATCAGCCGGTTGGCCTTGCGCGCGTCGTCGTAGAAGACCTCGTAGAAGTCTCCCATGCGATAGAACACCAGCGTGTCGGGGAACTCGGCCTTGATGCGCAGGTACTGCTGCATCATCGGCGTGTGAGCGCTGAAGTCGTTCATCGCGGCGTCGTGATCGATGTCGGGCGGGTCGACAGCGGTCGCTGTCGCGGCCGCCTCAGCGACGGGTGGTCTTGGCCGGCGCTGCCTCGGCCTTGCGGATACGCGTCACCCTGGGTGCAGGTGCGGGCGTCGGTGCCGGCTCGGTGGTCGCGATCAGCGCGTCTTCCGGCGTCATGGCCGGTGCCGCGTGCGGCGTGGCGACGTCGTCGGTCTTCGCGATGACATGCGTATAGGGCGCGAGCATCTGCACGAGGTGCCCATAGACCTTGGGATTCCCTGCCACGACTTCGCGCTGGTAGAGGAAGTCGGCTTCGCCGGTGAAGTTGCCGATCAGGCCGCCCGCCTCCGTGACCATCAGCGCGCCGGCCGCGATGTCCCAGGGCGACAGGCCGGTCTCGAAGAAGCCGTCGGTGTAGCCGGCCGCGCAGTAGCAGAGGTCGAGCGCGGCAGACCCCGGACGGCGCACGCCGGCGGTGGCCTGCATCACGAGCTCGAGCATCTGCATGTAGCGCTTGAAGTTGTCGCCCTTGCGGAACGGAAAGCCGGTGCCGATCAGGCATTCGTTCATGCGTATGCGCCGCGACACGCGCAGCCGCTTGTCGTTCAGAAACGCGCCGCGGCCCTTGGACGCGTAGAAGAGGTCGTTGCGCGACGGGTCGTAGACGACGGCCTGCTGCAACTGGCCCTTGACCGCGAGCGCGATCGACACCGAATACACCGGGAAGCCGTGGATGAAGTTGGTCGTGCCGTCGAGCGGGTCGATGATCCAGACGTACTCGCTGTCCTTCGCGCCGCGCGCGCGACCGGACTCTTCGGCGAGGATGCCGTGGCCGGGATATGCACCGAGCAGCGTGTCGATGATCGCGGCCTCGGCCATGTGGTCGACCTCGGTGACGAAGTCGTTCGGTGCCTTCGCGTTGACCTTCAGCAGGTCGAGGTCGAGCGACGCCCGGTTGATGATCGCCCCGGCCGCGCGTGCGGCCTTGATGGCGATGTTGAGCATCGGGTGGAGCGCTTGCGACATGGGCTTGCAGTGAGCTGCGGGCGAGAGGGGGAGGGTGGCGTTTCGCCTTGCGGGCGACGGGCCATGGAGAGGCCGCTGCCGATAATCGAAGTTTACCCGGCCCCTCGCCGCTCCTTCATGCCGGCTTCTTGCCGATCGACGCCGTGACCGCCGACCCGACCCGCTTCATCCTCGTCGAGCCCAGCCATCCGGGCAACGTCGGCGCCGCCGCGCGGGCGATGAAGGTGATGGGCTTCGTCGACCTCGTGCTCGTCGCGCCGCGCTACGCGGACGTGCTGACGCATCCCGATGCACATGCGATGGCGAGCGGGGCGACCGACGTGCTGGCCGCTGCGCGCATCGTATCGACGCTGGTCGACGCGCTCGACGGCGTCAGCTACGCCTGCGCGACGGCGATGACGCCGCGCGACTTCGGGCCAGCCACGCATGCGCCGCGCGCGCTGCTGCCGTCGCTCGCGACCTCGACCCATCGCATCGCCTTCGTCTTCGGCTCCGAGCGCTATGGCCTGTCGAACGACGACGTCTACCGCTGTCACGCCTGCCTGAGCATTCCAACGGCGCCTGGCTATGGGTCGCTGAACCTCGCGCAAGCGGTCCAGCTCATCGCCTACGAGTGGCGCCAGGCGCTCGGCGGTTTTGCGGTCGAGCCGCGCACGGCAGCGCCGACCTGGGCCGATGGGCCGGCGCTGCAAGGCCTGCTCGACCATTGGCAGCGCGTGCTGGTCGAGCTCGACTACCTCGACCCGGCCGCGCCGAAGAAGTTGATGCCGCGGCTGCTGCAGTTGGCGCACCGGGTCGGCCTGACGACGGACGAGTTGAACATCCTGCGCGGCATCGCGCGGGCGATCGAAAAGCGCACCGCGACATCGCCCCCGGGTTCGGGGACTTCCGATCCGCGGTATTGATCACGCTTTGCGAACGCGAGCCCCGCGCTCGCGGGATGCCCGGCGTTATCGTCTTTCCTAGCATCGAAGCCAGCCTGAAAAGGCATCCACGCTTCGATCACCGAGAACCCGAATGAACTTGCTCCGAGAGTCCGCCGCCATCGTCGCTCTGCTCGCCCTGGCCGCGCCTGCCGCGCAGGCCATGACGTTCAGCGAGGCGGCGGCGCCGAACACGAGTTTTGCGGCGCCGCTGTTCACGACGAGCGCGCCCAGCCTGGCCTACGGCACGTCGGGCGACGTGCTGAACGTGCAGCTCACGCCGCTGGGCGCCACCAACTACCTGAACATCCTCCAGGGCGGCTCGGCCGACGTCGCGGTCGACCATGCGGCGTCGTTCAGCTTCCTGTGGGGCTCGCCGGATGCCTACAACTTCGTGACCGTCACGACGACGGGCGGCGTCGAGCAGTATTCGGGCGCGACCTTGCTGTCCGAACTCGGCGCGAGCGTCGGCGGGCACAACGAGGACACCCGCTGGTTCACGATCCATGCCGGCCCCGGCGAGACGATCACGAACGTGAACTTCAGCAGCACCGGCAACTCGTTCGAGCTCGCGATGGCGGCCGCGGTCCCGGAGCCCGGCACCTGGGGCCTGATGGCCGGTGGCCTGGCCGCGATGGCGTTCGTCGCGCGCCGCCGTCGCGGCTGAACGAGCCCGCGCCCCCAGAGGCGCTCGGCGGGCCGGCCGTGGGGTCTCCGCGGGCCGGCTGCAGCCGTCGAACCCCGGCGCTACACTGCTCGAGCCTCACGACTGCCGTCTGGGCTCGACCATGTTCCAGCGCCTCCGCGAAGACATCGCCTGCATCCTCGAACGCGACCCCGCCGCGCGCGGCGTATGGGAGGTGCTCACCTGCTATCCCGGTCTGCATGCGCTGGTGCTGCACCGGCGCGCCAACTGGTGCCGGCGGCATGGGCTGCACTGGCTCGCGCGCTTCATCTCGCACCTCGGCCGCTTCCTGACCGGCATCGAGATCCATCCGGGGGCGACGATCGGGCGGCGCGTCTTCATCGACCATGGGATGGGCGTCGTGATCGGCGAGACCGCCGAGGTCGGTGACGAGTGCACGATCTACCAGGGCGTGACGCTGGGCGGCACGTCGCTGACGCGCGGCGCCAAGCGCCATCCGACGCTCGGCCGCAACGTGATCGTCGGCGCCAATTCGCAGGTGCTCGGCGGCTTCACGGTCGGCGACGGCGCGCGCATCGGCTCGGGCGCGGTGGTCGTCAAGCCGGTGCCGGCAGGCGCGACGGCGGTCGGCAATCCGGCGCGCATCATCCAGTCGGAAGCGGATGCGGCGCGCGAAGTGGCCGCGCAGCGCATGGGTTTCTCGGCGTATGGCTTGACCCAGGGCGACGATCCGGTCGCGCTGGCGATGAAGGGCCTGATCGACAACGCTGCCGGGCAGGATCACCAGATCGCGTTGCTCTGGCAGGCGATCGAGAAGCTCTCGGGCACGTCGCGCGAGCTGCCGTCGCCCGAATGCGTGCCGAAGGACGCGCAGACCGTCGAGCAGTTCGACGCCGAGCGGCTGAACCGGCTCGTCAAGTAGCCGCGGCGTGCGTCGGTACGGGCGCCGCGGCCCGGCGCCTCAAAGCAGCAGCAGCAGCGGCGCCAGCAGCCACAGGTAGCTGCGGTCGACCGGCACGTCCACGACGAGCGGCGCGGTGTAGTCGCCGATGAAACCGTCCGGCTCCTTGACGCGATAGCGGAAGTAGTAGCGGCCGCCTTCGGCCGGCAGCGGCAGGCTCCAGTCGGCGCTCGCGAGTTCCTGCTCGGTGACCACGTTCTTGAATTCGACGTCGCGTGCCAGCTGCACGAGCTGATGATCCTGCGGCCGCCCGCCGAGATGGAAGATCAGCGATTTGCCGTCGCCGGCCACACCGCCGGTAGGAGCGGGCGCCTGCGGGCGCACCTCGAAGTGCAGCGGATCGCCGAACGGTCCGTGGTCGCCGTCCGGGCGGATGCTCGCGAGGCGCCAGTGGTAGACACCCGGCGTCTCGAGCGCGACCACGCGGTTGGCGGCGTCGATCGGATCGACGTCCGCGACGATGTGCGTGAAGGCGTCGTCGTCGGCGACCTGCAATCGCGCCTGAGGCGCCGCGGCGTTCTGCGCCCACGCGAACTCGACGCTGCCGGCCGAGACCTTGCCGTCGGCGCGCGGCCGGCTCGGCACCGGAGGCTCGGGCCGGGCCTTCAGCACGAACGGATGGGTCGCGTCGACGCCTTCGATGCCTTGCTCGCCGACGCGGCGCGCGCGCAGGTACCAGGCGCTGTCGGGCAGGCCCGTGATGCGGAACTCGGCGCCCGGCGCGGCCTGAAGGTCGCGCACGATGCGGTCGAACGCCGGATCCTCGGCGATCTGGACGCGCACCGGCGCCGTTTCGCCGGCGAGCGTGAAGCGGACGATAGGCCGCTCGAAGCGCTCGGGCAGGGCGTCGAGATCGGGCGGCCCGGGCAGTGCGATCGCGGTCGGCGCCGCGGCGCTCGCATCGATCGCGCCGCCGTAGCCCGCATCCAGATCGGCGCCCTTGCGACGGTCGGCCGTATCGAGCCGCACGCGGCCTTCGAGCACGCCGGCGCGGCTCGCCTGGCTGTCGGCCTCGGCGTAGTCGACCCGATAGTGCGTGCCGCGCACGCCGGCCACCGCGGTCGGCGTCGTCACCTCGAGCGGCTTGGCGCGCAGCACCTTGGTGGCGAACACCTCGACCGAACCGCGCAGCACGCGCATCGCGCCGCTGAACCATCCGTTGGTGCCGGTGGCGTCGGTGCTGGCGGGCGCATAGCTGCGGCTCGCGCTCAGCTCGGCAAGGCTCGATGGCGCCAGGCGCATGCGCGAACCGTCGGCCAGCTCGATGACCGCCGAGCCGTCGTTGCCGGTCTCGATGCGCTGGCCTTCGGCGACATCGCTGCCGGACTGTGCCGTCGCGTCGGCGACGCGCACGTCGCCTACCGCGCTGACGAGTCTCGCGGCCACCGGCTGCGAGCGCAGCAGCCGCTCCGGCACGCGCAGCACCTGGCCGGGATAGATGCGGCTCGGATCGGGCAGGCGATTCAGCTTCGCGATCTCGCGCCAGGCGCGCGGCGACACGAAGCGGTCGCGCGCGAGCGCGATCAGCGTGTCGTGCTCGTTGATCGTGATATCGATCGTCGGCTCTTCGACGCGTCCCGGGGGAACCTTCGACGCGACACCGGCGGCCATGCCGGCTGGAATGGCGGAGGCTAGCGCCAGCGCCGCGACGAGGTGCCGCAGCGTCGGGGCGGGCGAGGCGCGGCGGCCAAAGGGAAGGCGCTGCATGGCGTCAGGACTGTTGCGGACGGATCGCCGACTTGGGTCGGAACGCCTTGCACACCGCCTCGTCGGTCTCCAGGTAGGGGCCGCCGATGAGGTCGATGCAATAAGGCACGGCAGCGAAGATGCCGGCCACCGGCGGCTCGGCGTCCGGCAGGCCGCCGAGGGTCTCGGCGATCGCTTTCGGCTGGCCGGGCAGGTTCATGATCAAGGCCTTGTCGCGGATCACCGCCACCTGGCGCGACAGCACGGCGGTCGGCACGAAGTGCAGGCTGATGCGCCGCATCTGCTCGCCGAAGCCGGGCATCACCTTGGTCGCGACGGCGAGCGTGGCCTCGGGCGTCACATCGCGCGCTGCGGGGCCGGTGCCGCCGGTCGTCAGCACGAGGTCGCAATGCGCATCGTCGACGAGCTCGCGCAGGGTCGCGCCGATGGCGGCTTCGTCGTCGGGGATCAATCGCGACTCCCAGTGCACCGGGTTCTTCAGCGCACGGGTCAGCCAGTCCCGCAGAGCGGGAATCCCCTGGTCGGCGTAGACGCCGCTCGACGCGCGGTCGCTGACCGACACGACGCCGATCCGCACGCCGTCGGGTGCGGCGTCGGCTTGCGATTCAGCCATCGGCGAGCTCCTCTTTGATCCACTGGAACAGTTCTCGGTAGGCACGGCCGCTGCGCTGTTCCGGCTCCGGCGCGGCATCCTTGCGTGCCTGGCGCACCAGACCTCGCAGCCGCTGCAGGTCGCCATCCGGATGCTCGGCGACCCAGCGCGTCAACGCGTCGTCGCTCGCGATCAGCTCGGCGCGCCAGCGCTCGGCTTCGTGCAGCGCGAGTGCGTCCTGCGCGCGGCCGAGCCGGAGCGCATCGACGGCGTCGCGGATCGGCGCCGGATCGTTGTTGCGCATCAGCTTGCCGACGTACTGCAGCGCCCTGCGACGGCCTTCGTGCGAGCGGGTGCGCTTGTAGGCGAGGATCGCGTCGCGCAGCACGTCGGGGATCGCCAGGTCGGCCAGATGCGCCTCGGGCAACTCGGCTGCAGCCAGCCCCAGATCCTGCAATGCATGCGACTCCCGCTTCAGCCGACTCTTGCTCGGGCGATCGGGCGCGGCGACAGCGTCATCGGGGAGTTCCTGGTCGGCCATGGCAGCGCCGCACGGCGTTGCGAGTAGGGGGTGGGTATGATAGCCGCGCCTTGCCGGAAGCCGGCCGGCCGGCCCCCCCAAGACTGAATGGCGACACCCTCGATGGCGCGATCCCGTACCGCATCCGCTTTGCCCGCCCAAGGCTTCGCCTACACACGCGACCGATTCCGGCAAGCCGTCGAGGATGCGCTCGCCTGCGCACGCGACCTCGGCGCCAGCGATGCCGGCGCGGAAGTGTCCGAAGGCGTCGGCCTGTCGGTATCGGTGCGCAAGGGCGAGGTCGAGAATGTCGAGCGCAATCGCGACAAGTCGCTGGGCGTCACCGTCTATCTGGGTCAGCGCCGCGGCAACGCCAGCACTTCCGATTTTTCGCGCAACGCACTCGAGGACACGGTGCGCGCTGCCTACGACATCGCGCGCTTCACCGCCGAGGATCCCGCCGCCGGGTTGCCCGATGCAGCGGATCTGGCCGCGGGTCCGGATGCGCGGCCGGAGCTCGATCTGTTCCATCCCTGGGCGATCGATGCCGATGCCGCGATGCAGATCGCGCTGCGCTGCGAGGCGGCCGCGCTCGAGGTCGATCCGCGCATCACCAATTCCGACGGCGCGGGGGTGTCGGCGCAGCAGTCGCACTTCTATGCCGGCAACTCGCGCGGCTTTCGCGGCGGCTATGCGAGTTCGCGCCATTCGCTGTCGGTGGCGCCGATCGCGTCGGTCCCGGCGCGCGGCGGCGACGACATGCAGCGCGATGCCTGGTACACGTCGATGCGCTCGCCGGACGACCTGGCGTCGCCCGAAGCGGTAGGGCGCTATGCCGCCGAACGCGCGCTGTCGCGGCTGAAGTCGCGCAAGATCAAGACCTGCGAACTGCCGGTGCTGTTCGAATCGACGCTGGCGTCGGGTCTGCTCGGGGCGTATGTGCAGGCCACGAGCGGCGGCGCGCTGTACCGCAAGTCGACCTTTCTGCTCGACAGCCTCGGCCGCCGCGTGCTGCCCGAGCACATCGACATCCGCGAGGATCCGCACCTGCTGCGCGGCAAGGGCAGTGCGCCGTTCGACGACGAAGGCGTCGTGACGCGTGCCCGCGAAGTCGTCAGTGCCGGTGTCGTGCAAGGCTATTTCCTGTCGAGCTACTCGGCGCGCAAGCTCGGCATGCACACGACCGGCCACGCCGGCGGCGCGCACAACCTGACGATGAGTTCGCGCCTGACCGCGCCGGGCGACGACCTCGACGCGATGCTCAGGAAGCTGCACCGCGGCCTCTTCGTCATCGAGCTGATGGGGCAGGGCGTCAACTACGTCACCGGCGACTATTCGCGCGGCGCCGCGGGCTTCTGGGTCGACGGCGGGCGCATCCGCTATCCGGTGCACGAGATCACGATCGCCGGCAACCTGAAGACGATGTTCGCCGGCATCGCCGCGGTCGGCGCCGACGCCTACACGATGGGCGCGAAGACCACCGGCTCGGTGCTGATCGACCGCATGAAGATCGCCGGCACCTGAACGCGTGGGTCTGCGCACGGGCCGGTGGTTCCACCAGCGCGGCCGGCGCGTGCTGCCGCGATAATCGATGGCTGCCCGGCGCGCGTTCACCGAGCGCTGCAGCCGCACCTCATTCACCTGATTGGAGATTCGACGATGGGTTTGCCCACCCCCTTGCGCCTGGCCATCGGTGCCGTGCTGGCCGCCGGCGCGTTCGCGTCGGCCCAGGCCGCCGACATCAAGATCGGCGCTGCCGAGGCGCTGTCCGGCCCGGCCGGCCAATACGGCCAGTCGATCCGGAACGGCTTCCAGCTCGCTGCCGACGAGATCAACGCGGCCGGCGGCATCAAGGGCAGCAGGATCGCGATCCAGTTCGAGGACGAGCAGGGCAAGAAAGAGCAGGCGATCGACGTCTTCAAGAAGCTGATCTTCCAGGACAAGGTGCTGATGCTGTTCGGCCCGACCCTGTCGAACTCGGCCCAGGCCGCCGATCCGATCGCGCAGGCCGCGAAGATCGTCGCCTTCGGCACCTCGAACACCGCCGACGGCATCACGTCGATCGGCGACTGGGTGTTCCGCAACTCGGTGACCGAAGCCGACGTGCTGCCCGAAACGTTGCGCGTCGCGTCCAAGCACGCCGGCGTCAAGAAGGTCGCGGTGCTCTACGGCAACGACGACGTCTTCACGAAGAGCGGCTACGACGCCTTCAAGAAGGCGCTCGAGGACCTGAAGATCCCGGTCACGACGACCGAGACCTTCGCCAAGGGCGACGTCGACTTCAAGGCGCAGCTGACGAAGATCAAGGCGAGCAACCCCGATGCGATCGTGCTGTCGGCGCTGATCGCCGAAGGCGCGCCCATCATGGTGCAGGCGCGCCAGCTCGGCATCAACCTGCCGTTCATCGGCGGCAATGGCATGAATTCGGTCAAGGTGTTCGACCTCGCCAAGGGCGCGAGCGACAACCTCTGGGTCGGCAGCCCGTGGGCGCTCGGCAGCCAGACGCCGGAGAACCAGCACTTCGTGGTGGCCTACACGCAGAAGTACAAGGCCGCGCCCGACCAGTTCGGCGCGCAGGCCTACGACGCGATGCACATCGTCGCCGCGGCGCTCGCCAAGGTGAAGCTGACCGGCAACCTCGAGGCCGACCGCAAGGCGCTGCGCGACGCGCTGCCGTCGGTGACCCATACCGGCGCGACCGGCCCGTTCAAGTTCCGCCAGGTCAACGGCAAGGACGGCAAGCCGGCCGGCTACGATGCGCAGCAGGCCGCGATCGTCAGCGTGACGAAGGACGGGAAGTACTCGATCGAGAAGTAGCAGTGGCACTCCGGGTGAGGGTCGGCGAAGTGCCTCGACGCTGAACCGATGCTCGAACAACAGCTCGTCAACGCGCTCTCGCTGGGCTGCGTCTATGCGCTCTTCGCGCTGGGCTTCACGCTGGTGTTCGGCGTGCTGGGCGTGATCAACCTGTCGCATGGCGCGGTCTTCATGGTGGGCGCGTATGCGGCGCTGCAGCTCGTGCGGCACCTCGAATGGCCGCTGTGGGCAGCGCTGCTGGCGGCGCTCCTGGTCAGCGGCGCGCTCGGCCTCCTGATCGACGTGCTGGTGCTGAAGCCGCTGCGCAAGCGCAATGCGCCGCACCTGATCCCGATGATCGCGACGATCGGCCTCGCGATCCTGTTCAACAACGGCGCGCAAGGGCTGTTCGGCGCCGAGAACCTGCGCTTTCCGGTCGAGGCGGTGCCGTCCGGGCAGATCGAGTTCGGCGGCGTGCAGATGACCGTGCTCGAGCTCGCGATCGTGCTGCTGTCGTTCGCGCTGATGGCGGTGCTCTTCGCCGTGATGCGGCGCACGCAGCTCGGCCGCGCGCTGCGCGCGATCGCCGAGTCGCCGAAAGCGGCTGCACTGCTCGGCATCAATGTCGAAGGGCTGTTCTACCTGACGTCCTTCACCGCCGCGGGGCTCGGCGGCGTCGCCGGCGTGCTGATCGCGCTCTATTCGAACGCGGTGTTCCCGCTGATGGGCCAGCCGATGCTGCACAAGGGCATCGCCGTCATCATTCTCGGCGGCATGGGCGACATCCGCGGCGCGCTGCTCGGCGGCCTGTTCCTCGGCTTCGCCGAAGTGATGTCGGTCGCCTACATCGGCTCGACGATGCGCGATGCGGTGGCGTTCGGCCTGCTGTTCCTCGTGCTGCTGATGCGGCCTCAAGGCTTGTTCGGCAAGGTCTTGGAGCGCAAGGCGTAGCCCGCCATGGAGTGGTTCGACAACTTCTGGTCGGTCTACAGCAACCTCGTGCTGACGATCGGCATCAATGCGCTGCTCGCGCTGTCGATCTGGCTGACGCTGTCGTGCGGGCTGCTCGCGATGGCCAATGCCGCGTTCATGGGCATCGGCGCCTACACCGCATCGCTGTTGACGATGAATGCCGGTGCGCCGTTCTGGGTCGCGCTCGTCGGCGGCATGGTTGCGCCGACGCTGGTGGCGCTGGCGATCGGCGGCCCGACCTTGCGGCTGTCGGGCGTCTACCTCGCGATGGCGACGCTCGGCTTCGGCGAGGTGGTGCGGGTCCTGATCCTGAACGCCGACTCGCTCACCGGCGGCGCGCTCGGGCTCAACGGCATACCGCAGCTCACGCAATGGTGGCACGTGGTCGTGGCGCTGGCCGTGGTGCTGCTCGTGCTGTGGCGTCTGCGGCGCTCGCGCATCGGGCGGGCCTTCGAGGCGATCAAGGAAGACGCCGTCGCCGCATCGCTGATGGGCATCGGCGTGCTCGCGCACAAGATGCTGGCGTTCGCGCTCGGCGCGGCGATCGCCGGCCTGGCGGGCGCGCTGAACGCGCACCTGACGTTCTTCATCGGGCCGAACGAGTTCGGCTTCGACCGCGGCGTCGACATCCTGACGATGGCCATCCTCGGCGGCATCTCCGGGCCGCCCGGACCGGTGCTGGGTGCGCTCATCGTCACCTTGCTGCCCGAACTGCTGCGCGGCCTGCGCGACTTCCGCACCATGGTCAACGGCCTGATCCTGGTGCTGATCGTGCTGTTCCTGCCGAAGGGCCTGTGGGATCCGCAGCGCTTTCGCAGCTGGTTCGGGCGTGCACCGCGGCGCGCCGCGGCGGGGGCGCGCTGATGCTGCGGCTCGACAAGGTCTCGAAGCATTTCGGCGGCCTCGCGGTCCTGCAGGATGTGACCTTCGAGGTGCCCGCCGGCAGCGTCTTCGGCCTGATCGGCCCGAACGGCGCGGGCAAGACGACGGTTTTCAACCTCATCACCGGCCTGCTCGCACCGACCGGCGGCACCATCGCGCTGAACGGGCAGAGCCTCGTCGGCATGGCGCCGCACCGCATCACGCGGCTGGGCCTCGGGCGCACGTTCCAGAACATCCGCGTCTTCAAGGAGATGACGCTGATCGAGAACGTCGTCGTCGGCATGCATGCGCATCTGGGCTACGGCGTGCCGGGCTTCCTGTTCTCGCTGCCGGGCTTCCGCGCCGAGGAGCAGCGCGCCCGCGAACGCGCGCACGAGCTGCTGACCTGGGTCGGTCTCGATGCCAAGGCCGACGACATCGCCGACGAGCTCTCCTACGGCGAACAGCGCAAGCTCGAGCTGGCCCGGGCGCTCGCGACCGATCCGAAGCTCTTGCTGCTCGACGAGCCGGTGGCCGGCATGAACACCGGCGAGAAGGTCGAGCTGATGGCCGAGATCACGCGCATCGCGGCCCGCGGGTACACGATCTTCATGATCGAGCACGACATGCGCTTCGTGATGGGGCTGTGCCGGCGCATCGCGGTGCTGAACTTCGGCCGCATCATCGCCGAAGGCACGCCGGACGAGATCAAGACCGATCCGGACGTGATCGAGGCCTACCTCGGGCGCGAGGACGATGCGGAGGTCGCGGCGTGACCGCGCTGCTGGAAGTCCGCGGCCTGCAGGTCGCCTACGGCCACATCGAAGCGGTGCAGGGCATCGACTTCAAGGTCGAGGACGGCGAGATCTGCACCTTGGTCGGCGCCAACGGTGCCGGCAAGTCGACGACGCTGCTCGCGCTGTCGGGCCTGGTGCGGCCGAAGGCGGGCTCGATCCGGCTCGCCGGCGAGGAGCTGACGCGCCTGGCGCCGCACCAGATCGTCGAGCGCGGACTGGTGCAGGTCGCCGAAGGGCGGGCGATCCTCACGACCTTGACGGTGCGCGAAAACCTCGAACTCGGCGCTTACCGGCGCAAGGACCGCGCCGATGTTCCTCGCGATCTCGACCGCGTGCTGGGCCTCTTCCCGCGGCTGCGCGAGCGCATCGACGCGATGGCCGGCAACCTCTCGGGCGGCGAGCAGCAGATGCTCGCGATCGGCCGCGCGCTGCTCGCCAAGCCGCGCCTGCTGCTGCTCGACGAGCCGTCGATGGGCTTGGCGCCGATCATCGTGCGCGACATCTTCGCGATCCTGCGCGAGATCAACCGCGACGGGCTGACGATCTTCCTCGTCGAGCAGAACGTGCGCCAGGCGCTCAAGGTGGCGAGCCACGGCTATGTGATCGAGAGCGGCCGCATCGTGCTGGCCGACTCCGCGCCGAACATGCTGAACGACCCGAAGGTGCTGGCCGCCTACATGGGCGGCTGACGCGAGCGAATGACTCTCAGCCCCCGAGCCCGTGCGCCCGGTCAGATTGCCTGCGACAAGTTGTAGAGCTTGGTCGAGCGCGTGCCGGTGCGGCAGAACGCGAGGACAGGCTTCGGCAACGTGGCCAGCAGTTCCTTGAAGCGTGCCGCTTCCTCCGGCGTCTGCACCGCCGGGCTGACCGGCAGGTGCACGTAGGCGAGGCCGGCGGCGCGTGCCTCGGCTTCGATCGCGGCGGCGGTCGGTTGGGCCGGGCCGCCTTCGCCGTCGGGACGGTTGTTGATCACGCTCTTGTAGCCGCGCGCGGCGACCGCCTGCATGGCCGACGGCTCGAGCTGCGGCGAGACACTGAGCTCGGGCGTGAGCGGATTGATCGTCAGGTTGTCGTTCATGTCGAGGCTCCTTGCTTGCGACGCGCGGTTCAACGGGTCTGTCAGCGTGACAGGGCTTGCTTGACGGCGGCCGAGACCATCGCCATGTCGGCCTGCCCGGCCAGCCGAGTCTTCGCCGCGCCCATCACCTTGCCCATGTCGCCGGGTCCGCTCGCACCGGTCGCCGCGACGACTTCGGCGACGACCTTGGCGACCTCGTCAGCCGACAGGCGCTGCGGCAGATAGGCTTCCAGCACCGCGAGCTCGGCGGATTCCTTGTCGACGAGGTCCTGCCGGTTGCCGGCGCTGAACTGGGCGATCGAATCCTTGCGCTGCTTGACGAGCTTGTCGATGACGCCGATCACCGCGGTGTCGTCCAGCACGATGCGCTCGTCGACCTCGCGCTGCTTCAGCGCCGCGAGCAGGCCGCGGATCGTCAGCAGGCGTGCGCTGTCCTTCGCGCGCATCGCGGTCTTCATGTCGTCGGTGATGCGATCTTTGAGGCTCATGGCGATGTCGATCCGGTGACGTCGGGCGGGGTGATCGAAAACGAAAAAGCCCGCACGCTGCGGGCTTGTCGGACTCGGGTCTGTGCTGGCCGACCCGTCGCGCCGCCGCAGCGGCTGGCCGGTCAGAACAGCTTCTTCGGCAGCTGCATGCTGCGCACGCGCTTGAAGTGGCGCTTGATCGCCGCGGCCTTCTTGCGCTTGCGCTCGGCGGTGGGCTTTTCGTAGAACTCGCGGGCACGCAGATCGGTCAGCAGGCCCAGTTTCTCGATCGTGCGCTTGAAGCGGCGCAGCGCAACGTCGAAGGGCTCGTTTTCTTTGACGCGAATCGTAGTCATGTGTATTTGGCGTGGCCCAAAGCTCAGGGTCACTCGGGACCGGCTTCCGGGAGTATGGCTATGGCAAAGACCGCGATTGTATGCTGCTTTTCGGCGCATTTGCAATGCGCTGCCGGCAACGCCGCCACGGAGCCGGTCAGGCGGGATGCTCCGTGGCGTGCCGCAGCGCCCGGCCGCAGGCGGCGGCGCTCGCCCAGGCCCACTGGAAGTTGTAGCCGCCGAGCCAGCCGGTCACGTCGACCACTTCGCCGATGAAGTGCAGACCCGGCGCGCGCCGGCACTCCATCGTCTGCGAACTGAGCTCCCGCGTGTCGATGCCACCGGCAGTCACCTCGGCCTTGCGGTAGCCCTCGGTGCCGGTCGGAACGATCTGCCAGCGTTGCAGCCGCTCGGCCAGGCGCACCAGATCGGCGTTGCGGTACTCGGCGAGCGCCAGCGCAGCGGGCAACCCGGCCGTGGCCAGCGAGGCTTCGGCGAGGCGGCGCGGCATCCATTCGGCGAGCTGCGTCACGAGCTGGCGCTGGGAATGGCGCTTGGCGTCGGCGAGTTCGGCCGCGAGGTCGTGCCCGGGCGCGAGGTCGATGCGCAGCGGCTCGCCGGGCTGCCAGCAGGTCGAGATCTGCAGGATCGCCGGGCCGCTCAGGCCGCGGTGCGTGAACAGCAGGTCGTCCGCGAACTCGGCCCGAGCGCGGCCGCTGCCGGTGGCCACGCCGACCGGTAGCGCGAGACCGGCGAGTCCGGCGAACGGCGCCCAGTCCGCGCCATCGAATTCCAGCGGCACGAGCGCAGGTCGTGTCGGCACGATGGGAATGCCGAACTGCCGGGCGATGCGATAGCCGAAGTCGCTCGCGCCGATCTTCGGTATCGACAGCCCGCCGGTCGCGACCACGACCTGGGTGGCGATGACGAGGCCGTCGTCGGTGTCGAGCTCGTAGCCATCGCCGGCACGGCGCAGCGCCCGCACCGCGCAGGGCTGCCGCCGCAAGACGCGGCCGGCGCCGCATTCGCGCAGCAGCAGATCGATGATCGCCTGACTGCTTTCGTTGCAAAAGAGCTGGCCTTTGTGCTTTTCATGCCAGCCGATGCCGTGCCGCTGCACCAGATCGATGAAATCGCGCGGCGTATAGCGCGCCAGCGCCGAACGGCAGAAGTGCGGATTGGCCGACACGAAGTGGGCCGGCGCCGCGTCGCGGTTGGTGAAATTGCAGCGGCCGCCGCCGGAGATGCGGATCTTCTCGGCGACCTGCGCGGCATGGTCGAGCACCAGGACCGACAGGCCGCGCTGCCCGGCGATGCCGGCACAGAACAGGCCGGCTGCGCCGGCGCCGATGACGACGGCGTCGTAGCTGCTCACGAGCTTGGATGGCGGCGGGATCGCATGACTGCCTAGCTTGGCACGACCGACGCCGAGCTCTACGCGAAGCGCTCCTGAGCCGATGCCGTCGCCAGCGCTGTCAATGTCTGCACCATGCATTCGACCTGCCGCGCGATCGGCGTCGGTGCCGGCTTCTCGCCGCTGACGACGGCCTGGATGTAGACCGCCGTGGTGGCTGCATCGCGACCGAGCGGCAACACCGGCAGCTCGGTCAGCACGCCTTCCTGCGCGGCGCGCGACAGGTCGGGCCGCGATACGCCGCCGACGTAGACCTCGAGCCGCGGAAAGCGACGCGGATCGGCGACCGGCTCGCCTTCGGTGCCGCGCATCAGCAGCGCATGCGCCGCGATGCGGGGCAGGAACTCGCCGAGCAGGCTCGCGTATTCGGGATGGGTGTAGTTGACGACGCGCAGCGCCGTGCTGCCCGGCGCGAGCAACTTGGCCACGGTGTGGCCGGAATTGCGCAGCCCGACGACCCGCCGCACGTCGAGCAGCCGCGCCAGCGCCGGACAGAGCGCTTCGGTGCGCATGAAGACCGGCTCGTGGCGCGCCCAGGCGTGCGCGACGTCGGAGGCATCGTTCGCGAACGGCAGGCCCAGGTCGCGGAAGATGTCGGCGCTGGTCACGCGCGCAGGATCCTGCAACGGCCCGTGCACCAGCACCGGCACGCCTTCCTGGGCGAGCAGCAACGCCAGCAAGGGCGTCAGATTCGGCAGCCTGCGCGCGCCGTTGTACGACGGCAGCACGACCCACGGGCGATCGGCAACGAGTGCGACCGAGCGCTCGTGGACCGCGTCGAGGAAGCCTTCGAGCTCGGCGGCCGACTCGCCCTTGATGCGCATGGCCAACGCGAATCCGCCGACCTCGAGGTCGCTCACCCGCCCGTCGAGCACCTGGCACATCAAGTCGTGCGCCTGCGCGCGCGTCAGCGAGCGTGCACCATCCTTGCCGCGACCGATCTCGCGGAGGTAGGCCGCGATGCTCATCGAAGTCCGATCCGGCCGGCAGTCGGCCCTCGTTGCTCAGGCGGCGACCGTCGTTTGCACGCAGGCAATGTCATGTTCGTCTCCCCACCGGTTCTTCCGCAATTTTCAGGCCCGTCGGTCCGTCGTATGGCCGCAGCCGCGCTGCGAAGTTGGTCACGTGCTCGTAGCGCCCGGATATCATCAACCTAGGGGGAGCGCAGCGAATTCGTCTGTGCGAGCTTGCCAAGCCCGCGGGCGTCGAACAAGATCATGCGCGATCCGTTGCGGTACCGCGCCTCGAGGAACTGCCACTTGATGAACCCGACCACCCCCTCCACCGCGCAGGCTTACGCCGGCACCGCGAGTACGATCGCCGGCGCGGTGGGTGCGGAAGAGGCCGTCGTTGCCGGGCTGGCCCTGCAGATGCTGGAGCGGACCGGCGCACTGGTGGCGATCAAGGACGTCTCGACGGGCCGCTACCTGCACGCCAACGAATCGATGGCAGCGCTCTTCGGGCGCAGCGCTGCGGCGATGGCCGGCGCCACCGATGCCGAGTTGATGGACAGTGCGGACGCCGCCGCGATGCGCACCGCCGAGCACGCCGCACTCGCGCAGGCCGCGCCGACGCCGAGCGATCACCGCCTCGACATCCAGGGCCAGCGGCGCGAATTCAATGTGACGCGCATCGCGGTGCCGCGCACCGACGGCGCCGGACCGCGCCATGTGCTGAGCGTGTGGCTCGACGTCACGCCCGACAAGGAGCGCGAGATGCAGTTGCAGCAGGCGCTCGCGCAGCTCGAGCAGCAACAGCTCGCGGTCGAGGCCCTGCGTCGGGAGTCGCAGGATCACTCCCTGCGCGATCAGGTCACCGGTCTCTATCAGCGGCTGCACTTCGACGACCAGTTGCGTCGCGAGGTGGACCTGTCGTCGCGCGAGCATCGCGAATTCGCGTTGGTCTCGATCGCGCTCGATCCGCCGAGCGAAAGCGTGCGGCTGCTCGGCGACATCGCGCGTACGCGCACGCTGGAAGCGCTGGGCCGGCTGCTGCGCAGCAATACCCGAGCGATGGATGCGTCGTGCCGCCTCCAGGAGGACCGCTTCGCGGTGCTGCTGTCCGGCGTCGGCCTCGCGACCGCTCATTCGCGCATGGAAGGACTGCGGCGCCAATGCGCGACGCAGATCGTCGTCCTCGATGGCCGCGACATCGGCTTCACGGTGTCGATGGGCGTCGCGAGCTTTCCGCACACCGCGCACACCGAGGAAGAGCTGCTGAAGGCGGCCGACGACGCGCTCGCGGAGGCGCAGCGCCGTGGGGGCAACCACGTGACGCTGGCGAGCATCAGGTTCGAACTGAGCCCCTAGCCCGGGGCCTTCAGCAACCGCAGCACGTCTTTCCACTCGCTATCGGTCACCGGCGTGATCGACAGCCGGTTGCCGCGCCGGAGCACGATCATCGACGCGAGCTGCGGTGCGGCGCGCATCTCGGGCAGCGACAACAGGCGCGTCTTCTCGATGACCTTCACGTCCACGAGATACCAGCGCGGCTTGTCGGGACGCGACGCCGCGTCGTAGTAGTGGCTCTTCGGATCGAACTGCGTCTCGTCGGGATACGGCGTGCTCGCCACTTCGGCGAGGCCGACGATGCCCGGCTCGGGGCACGACGAGTGATAGAACAGCACGCCGTCGCCGATCGCCATCTGCTCGCGCATGAAGTTGCGCGCCTGGAAGTTGCGGACGCCGAACCACGGCACGCTGTGCTTGGGGCTGGCCAGCACGTCATCGACCGAGCATTCGCTCGGCTCGCTCTTCATCAGCCAGTAGTGCATCGGCGTCGGACGGATGGACAAGGAAGTAGGGTGTCCGCCGCGGACCGGGAGCCGCATTCCTGAACCCAGGAGTTCAGGTGGGCGAGGTCAGCCAAGCTTCGGGTTCATCTGACGCGAGACGATCACACCAACAGGGCGATGTTCCAAGCCCTAGCTCATACGAGCATCGGTTCAAGGAAATATAAAGCTCACGCGAACGCGACGGACGAAGATCATTCTACGCGTGCAAGCCGGCCGACAAGCAAGTGCGGTTGCGCCGTTTTGTCCGGCTTGTTCCACGCTTCAAAGAAGCTGGCCGTCGGCACTGAGCACCTGATCGATGCGCTCGATCAATGCCTCGACATCGGGCGTGCGCGGATCCGCTTCGGCTGGCGCGCCGCGTGGTGCTGCCGGCTTCTGGGCCGGGCGTTCGGCGAGCGCGAACGCGAGGTTCAGCGCCGCCAGCACGGCGATGCGCTCGCGTGCCTTGACCTTGCCGGCATCGCGTATCGCGCTCATCTCGCGATCGACGTTGCCGACCGCTTCGAGCAGCGACTGCTCGCCGCCCTCCGGGCAGCCGAGGCGATAGCTCTGCCCCATGATCGTCACTTCGATCTGCTTCACGCCTTGCCCTCCGATGCGTTGGGCGCGGCCGCTTCTGCGGGTAGCCGCTCGAGCAGCGCATCGATGCGGCTGCGCGCCGCATTCAGGCGCGAGCGCAGCTGATCGCGCTCCTGCGTCACGCCCGCCAACTGCGCTTCGAGCAGCGCGTTGGTGCGCCGCAGTTCCTCGTGCCGCAACAGCAGGCGCTCGACGCGGTCTGCGAGTTCTTCGATCTTCGACATCGGCGCATGCGGTGGTGGGCCTGCGGCGATTGTAGGTCGGCCCCTTGCGTCGGCCCTCACTACAATCGGCCGCGTTGGTGCCCGTGCCGCCTGTCCTGGCGGCACAGTTAAACGGGAAGCAAGCGGATGCATGCCGAGCGCATGCAGCCCAAACTGCGCTGCCCCCGCAACGGTACGGCGGACGTGCGTTCGATTTCCCGATCGAGCGCTACAGCTCTCGCGCACATGCCACTGAAAGCCGACGGCTTTCGGGAAGGTCGCGAGGACGGCTCCGCCAGCCCGGATACCGGCCAGCAAGCGGCCCGCGGTCGTCGATCGCGGCCATGTCGCATGCGCCTGCGGGGAAGCGGGTCGCGTGCATCCAGCATGGGTTCGTTCTACATCATGGAGTTCAACGTTCCGGCGCGCCATGCGCCCAGCGGCTCGCGTAGCCTTGGCTTGCTCGTCCTTTCCACCTTGGTCGCGTCGGCGGCTGCACAGACGACGACGTCGCTCAGTCCCGTCGTCGTGACCGCGACGCGCGAACCGATCTCGCTCGATCGTGTCGCCGCCGACGTCGTCGTGATCGATCGCGACGCGATCGCCAACAGCACCGCCGATTCGGTGGAAGACCTGCTGCGCCGCGAAGCCGGCATCCAGGTATCGCGCAACGGCGGGCCGGGCCAGAGCGCCGGCGTGTCGATCCGCGGCGCCAACGTCTCGCAGACCGTCGTGCTGATCGACGGCGTGCGCGTCGGCTCGTCGACCTTGGGCCAGGTCGCGTTCGAAGGCATCAGCCTGACCGACATCGACCACATCGAGGTGCTGCGCGGGCCGGGCTCGAGCCTCTATGGCGCCGATGCAGTCGGCGGCGTCGTGCAGATCTTCACGCGGCGCGGCGGCGCCGCATCGCGCTTCGGCGCGCAGGCCGCGGTCGGCGGCTACGCGTCGGGTCAGGCCGAAGCGGACCTGTCGGGGATGCACGGCGACTTCGACTACTCGGCGTCGGTCGGCCACGAGCAGAGCAAGGGCGTCTCGGCGCTGCTGCCCGGCGATCCGTTCGGCAACTACAACCCGGACCGCGACGGCTACACGCGCGACACCGGCCAGGTCCGGATCGGCTATGCGCCGGCGGCCGGCCACCACATCGGCTTGAACGTGATCGAGACGCACCTGAATGCGCAGTACGACAGCGGCGAGTTTCCGCCGCCCAACTACGTACAGGACTCGACGCCGGACTTCCGCAACCACCTGACGACCAGCCTGGCCGCGCTCGACTATCGCGGCACCTTGTCGCCGACCTGGACCACGACGGCGCAGTTGTCGCACGAGGAAGAAGACCTGAAGAGCGGCGGCAACCTCGTGAGCCGCTACGTCACGCGGCGCGACCAGGCGACCTGGCAGAACGCCTGGACGCCGATGCAAGGCCAGCAGTTCGTCGGCGCGCTCGAGTACATCGACGAACGCGCGACCGCCGACGGCTACACCGGGCCGGTCGGCCGGCGCAACGAGGCCGCGGTGCTCGGCTATGCGGGAACCTTCGGCATCCAGTCGCTGCAGGCCGACGTCCGCTACGACCGCAACTCGGTCTATGGCGGCGTCACGACCGGCCGCCTCGGCTGGAGCATGGCGCTGCTGCCGGGCCTGCGCGTGCGTGCGCTCGCCGGCACGACCTACCGCGCGCCGAGCTTCAACGACCTCTACTATCCGGGCTACGGCGTGCCGACGATCCAGCCGGAGCATGGACGGAGCATGGAGGTCGGGCTCAACTGGCAGTCGGGCGACACGACCGCGTCCGCCACCGCCTACCGCAACCTCGTGCGCGACCTGATCGTCTACCAGCCCGACCGCAGCCACTGCCCGAGCGATCCGTCGTACGACTTCGGCTGTGCCGACAACGTCGACCATGCACGGCTGCAGGGCGTGACGCTCAGCGGCAGTGAGCGCTGGGGCGGCTTCTCGCTGAGCGGCACGATCGACTTCGTCGATGCGATCGACACCACGCTCGGCCAGCGCCTGGGGCGTCGTGCGGCGCACCAGGAGAGCCTGACCGCCGACTACACCTCCGGCACATGGAGCGTCGGCGCGGCGCTGCTCGACGTCGGCGCGCGGCCGGATGGCGGCTCGACCCTGGCCGCCTATGCGACGCTCGACCTGCAGGCGAGCTGGGCCTTCGCGCCGCATTGGCGCGCGCAGGCGAAGCTGTTGAACGCGGGCGATCGCCGGTACCAGCCGGCGCTCGGCTACCAGGCGCTGGGCCGGCAAGGCTGGATCGGCGTGCGCTACGAAGGGCAGGGGCTGTAGATGGCGTGGCGAGGTTGGCGCGCGCGCGGCCTTGCCGCACTGCTGGCCGGCGTCGGCATTGCGCATGCGGATGTCAGCGTGCAGGACGACCGAGGGCGCACGCTGCGCTGGCCGACCGCGCCGCAGCGCATCGTGAGCCTGGCCCCGGCGCTGACCGAGAGCGTCTGTGCGCTCGGCGGCTGCGATCGGCTGGTCGGCGTCGACCGCTATTCGAACGCGCCGGCCAGCGTGCGCGGTCTGCCGCGTCTCGGCGGCCTCGACGATGCGCTGATCGAAGCGATGGTCGCGCTGCATCCGGACGTGGTGCTGGCTGCACCCGCTGCCCGTGCGGTCGAGCGGCTCGAGGCGCTCGGCATTCCGGTCGTCGCGCTGCAGTCGCGCAACCAGGCCGATGTGCAGCGCGATCTCGCCGTCCTCGCGCGCCTGCTCGACCGGCCGGCGCGTGCCGAGTCGCTGTGGGCCGAGATCGAGGCCCAGATCGCTGCGGCCTCTGCGCGCGTGCCCGTCGACCTGCGCGGCCAGCGCATCTACTTCGAAGTCGATACCGGCCCGTACGCCGCCGGCGCCGATTCGTTCATCGGCGAGATCCTCGCGCGATTGCACATGCGCAATGCGCTGCCCGCGGAGCTCGGGCCGTTTCCGAAGCTGAACCCCGAATACGTCGTGCGGCTGCAGCCGGACATCGTGATGGCATCGCAGGCCGAGCTGGCGGAGATGCGCACGCGGCCCGGCTGGTCGGCATTGCGCGCCTTGCGCGACGGCCGCAGTTGCGGCTTTCCGACCGAGACCTACGACGCGCTGGTGCGGCCCGGTCCGCGCATGGGCGTCGCCGCCGGCGTGATCGCCGATTGCCTCGCCGGCCTGGGCGCGGAGCGCCATCGATGACGCCGGTTGCCGATGCGGATGCGCGCCGTCGTCATCGCCTCGGCCTCGCGTTGGCGCTGCTGAGCGTGCTGCTGCTGGTCGCGGCGCTGGCGGCGGGCAGCGACGGCTGGTCGCCGCGCGCGCTGCAGGCCTTGCTCGCGGGTCCCGATGCCACCTTGATCGTCGGCCGGATCCGTGCCCCGCGCGCGCTGGGCGCCTGGCTGGTCGGCGCATTGCTGGGCCTGGCCGGTGCGATCGCGCAAGGGCTGTTCCGCAACCCGTTGGCCGATCCCTATCTGCTCGGGTCGGCATCGGGCGCTTCGCTCGGCGTCGTCATGCTGCTGGCCGGCGCCTCGCTCGCCGGCTCGGCGATCGGCGTCGAGGCGGCCGGCCTGCTGGCGCGCGGCGGCATCGTCGTCGTCGCGTTCGTCGGGGCCTGGTGCGGCATCGCACTGACGCTCGCGCTGTCGCGCGGCGCCCGGGAGACGACGCGGCTGCTGCTGGCCGGCGTGGTCGTCGGCGTGCTGCTGTCCGCGGTCAGCGACCTGATCACGAGCGCCGCGCCGGATGCGCTGCGCGGCAAGCAGGCCTTCCTGCTCGGCAACACCGGCTACCTCGGCTGGCAGAGCTGTGCCGCACTGGCCGCAGGACTCGTCGTCGCCTTGCCGATCGCCTGGCGCCTGGCGCGCGGCCTCGATGCGCTGACGCTGGGCGAGGACACCGCGCGCAGCCTCGGCCTTGCGCTCGGTCCGGTGCGGATGGCGCTCGTCGCGACGCTCGCGCTGGCGACCGGACTGGCCGTCTCGCAGGCCGGGCTGGTCGCGTTCGTCGGCCTCGTCGCCCCGCACCTCGTGCGGCGCCAGGCACCGGCACCGCACGGCTACACGCTCGTCGCGAGCACCGCGGCCGGCGGCTGCCTGCTGCTCGCCGCCGACATCCTGGCGCGCTGCATGATCGCGCCGCAGGAACTGCCGGTCGGCGTGCTGACGGCGGTGCTGGGGGGCATCTATCTGCTGTGGCTGCTGCATCGCCGGAGGATCGCGTGACCGCGGTCCTGCGCGCCGAGCATGTCGCGGTCCGGCTCGGATCGACGCAGGCGCTGCGCGATGTCAGCGTCGCGCCGCAGGTCGGCTGGAGCGCGATCGTCGGGCCGAACGGCGCGGGCAAGTCGACGTTGCTGCGGACCTTGGCCGGGCTGCAGCAGCCCGACTCCGGGCACGTGACGCTCGACGGCCGCGCACTCGCCGACTGGCCGCCGCGGCAGCGCGCCGTGCGCATCGCTTGGCTCGCGCAGCAGGGCGATGCGCACGGCGAGCTGACCGCGCGCGAGATCGTGCGGCTCGGGCGGCTGCCGCGTCTGGGTCTGTTCGGCGATGTCGCGCCGGCCGACGAAGCGTTGGTGATGCAGGCGATGGAAGCGACCGAAGCCGGCGGCCTGCAGCGGCGACGCCTGGCCGAACTGTCGGGCGGCGAGCGGCAGCGCGTGCTGCTGGCCCGTGCGCTCGCGGTCGATGCGCCGCTGCTGCTGCTCGACGAGCCGACGACCCATCTCGATCCGCCGCATCAGGTCGCGCTGGTGCGCCTGCTGCATCGCCTTGCGAGCGAGGGTCGAACGATCGTCAGCGTGCTGCACGACCTGCCGCTCGCGCTGCAAGCCGATCGATTGATCGTGATGCTTGCAGGCCGGGTGCACGCCGAAGGCTCGCGCGACGACCCGGCCTTGCATCGTGCGCTCGTCGACGTCTTCGGCGGCGCGATACGCGTCGAACGCTTCGGCGGACGCTGGCTCGCGCTGCCGGACCTGGATCGCTGAAGGCGGGTCAGCGCGGCGCGACGCCGTTGGCCTTGGCCCAGTCGCAATAGCGCGCGACCCCGCAGCGCTCGCACTGCGGCTTGCGCGCCAGGCACACATAGCGCCCGTGCAGGATCAGCCAGTGGTGCGCATCGACCATGTACTGCGGCGGCACGCGCTCGAGCAGTCGATGCTCGACCTCGAGGGGGTTGCGTCCGGGCGCGAGGCCGGTGCGGTTCGACACGCGGAAGATGTGCGTGTCGACCGCCATCGTCGGCTCGCCGAACGCGACGTTGAGCACGACGTTGGCCGTCTTGCGGCCGACGCCGGGCAGCGCTTCGAGCGCTTCGCGCGTGCGCGGCACCTGGCCGGCGTACCGGTCGACGAGGATGCGGCAGGTCGCGTAGAGGTTCTTCGCCTTGTTGCGATAGAGGCCGATCGTGCGGATCGCCTCGGTCAGCGCGTCGAGCCCGAGATCGAGGATCTTCTGCGGCGAGTTGGCGACCGCGAAGAGGCGCCGCGTCGCCTTGTTGACGCCGGCATCGGTGGCCTGCGCCGACAGCAGCACCGCGGCCAGCAGCTCGAACACGTTGGTGTACTCGAGCTCGCTCACCGGCTGCGGATTGGCGGCCTTCAAGGTCGCGAAGAAGGGTTCGATGTCGGATGCGTTCACGGTCGGTTCGCGCGGGCGCGTGCGAGGGCGGCTTCGATGATGGCGTTCTTGCGTGCGGCCGCGCCGGCTTCGGCCGTCGTGGCGTCGACCGGCTCGTCGTGGCGGCGCAGGCGGCGCTGTTCGTCGTCGCGTTCGCGTTCGAGGCGCGCGCGGTGAGCCGCGTAGCGGTCGCGCGCCTCGTCGGCCTGCGCGGCGCTCCACGCGGCCCAGCCGGTGCGGCCTGCGCTCGCATCGACCAGCGAAATGCAATCGACCGGGCAGACCGGAATGCACAGCTCGCAGCCGGTGCACAGGCGGTCGATCACGGTGTGCATGCGCTTGCGCCCGCCGACGATGCTGTCGACCGGGCAGGCCTTCAAGCACAGCGTGCAGCCGATGCACCAGTTCTCGTCGACGACCGCAAGGAGGCGCGGTCCCTCGGTGCCGCAGGCGGGATCGAGCGGACGCGCCGGGCGCCCGGTCAAACGCGCGAGTCGCTCGATGCCTTCGGCGCCGCCCGGCGGGCAGCGGTCGATGTCGGCGCTGCCTTCGGCGATCGCCGCGGCATAGCTGCGGCAGTCGGGATAGCCGCAGCGCGTGCACTGCGTCTGCGGCAGTACGGCGTCGAGGGCGTCGACGAGCGTGGAGGTTTCGGTCGGTGCGGCGGCAAGCACCGCGCGATTATCGCGACGCGCTGCGGCGCGTGCGCCTGGCGGGCGGTTCGGCCGCGGCGGACTTGACCACCCTCTTGCCCACCGTCTTGCGAGCCGCGGCGGTCAGCGCCTTCACCGGCGCGGGCGCCTGCTGCTGGAACTCGTTGATGAAGTCGCGCACCCGCGGATAGACCTTCTCGCGCCAGCGCCGCCCCGAGAAGATGCCGTAGTGGCCGGCGCCGACCACGTCGTAGTGGAACTGGCGGTCCTTCGGCACGCCGGTGCACAGGCCGTGCGCGGCGCGCGTTTGGCCGGCGCCGGAGATATCGTCCAGCTCGCCTTCGATCGTCAGCAGCGCCGTCGTCTCGATGTCCTGCGGGCGCACCGGCTTGCTCTTCACTTCCCAGGTGCCGTTGACGAGCGCGAAGTCCTGGAACACCACCTTGATGGTGTCCAGGTAGTACTCGGCCGGCATGTCGNNCACGGCGTTGTACTCGTCGTAGAAGTCGCGATGGAACTCGGCGCTCTCGTCGTCGCCGCGCAGCAGCGAACGGAAGTAGTCGTAATGCGAGCTGAGGTGGCGATCCGGGTTCATCGCGATGAACCCGCTGTGCTGCAGGAAGCCGGGATAGACCGGCCGGCCGCCGCCGGGATAGTTCACCGGCACGCGGTAGATCACGTTGTT
>JAFEEF010000022.1:0-17460 GCA_018241265.1 Pseudomonadota bacterium
TGGAGCGGGAGACGAGTCTCGAACTCGCGACCTCAACCTTGGCAAGGTTGCGCTGTACCAACTGGGCTACTCCCGCGTAGCGCCGCTGCGGGTCATGCTGCGGCAAGACGCGCAGTATAACCCGAAAACTGCACCGTTCCGGGCGAGCAGCGCTTAGTGCGTGACGACCTCGGTGCTCCCAGCAGCCGGTGCGGCCGGCTTGGCGGCACCGCCGTCGGCCGGTGCCGTTTCCTTGGCGGCTTCGTCGTCCGCCAGCGGCTGCGGCTGCGTTTCGAGCGCGACCTCGAGCACCCGATCGATCCATTTCACCGGAACGATCTCGAGCTTGTTCTTCACGTTCTCCGGGATGTCCTGCAGGTCCTTGACGTTCTCTTCCGGGATCAGCACCGTCGTGATGCCGCCGCGGTGCGCCGCGAGCAGTTTCTCCTTCAGGCCGCCGATCGCGGTGACTTCGCCACGCAAGGTGATCTCGCCGGTCATCGCGACGTTGGCCTTGACCGGGATGCCGGTCAGTGCCGACACGAAGGCCGTCGTCATCGCCGCGCCGGCGCTCGGACCATCCTTAGGCGTCGCGCCGTCGGGCACGTGGATGTGCACGTCGCGCTTCTCGAACATCTCGTCCTTGATGCCGAGGCGTCGAGCGCGGCTGCGCACCACGGACCGTGCGGCTTCGACCGACTCCTTCATCACGTCGCCGAGCTGGCCGGTGCGGATGATGTTTCCCTTGCCCGGCATCACCGCGGACTCGATCGTCAGCAGATCGCCGCCGACTTCGGTCCACGCGAGGCCCACGACCTGGCCGACCTGGTTCTGCTTCTCGGCCTGGCCAAAGTTGAACTTGCGCACGCCGAGGTAGTCGTTGAGGTTGCCCTCGGTCACGACGACCTTGTCGGCCACCTGCTTCAGCTGCACGGACTTGATGACCTTGCGGCAGATCTTGCTGATCTCGCGCTCGAGCGAGCGCACGCCGGCCTCCCGCGTGTAGTAGCGGATGATGCCGCGCACCGCCGACTCGGTGACATCGAGCTCGCCTTCGCGCACGCCGTTGTTCTTGGCCTGCTTGGGCAGCAGGTAGCGCAGCGCGATGTTGACCTTCTCGTCCTCGGTGTAGCCGGACAGGCGGATCACCTCCATCCGGTCGAGCAGCGCCGGCGGGATGTTCATCGAATTGGACGTCGCGATGAACATCGTGTCCGACAGATCGAAGTCGACCTCGACGTAGTGGTCGCTGAACGTGTGGTTCTGCTCCGGGTCGAGCACCTCGAGCAGCGCCGACGACGGATCGCCGCGGAAGTCCATGCCGAGCTTGTCGATCTCGTCGAGCAGGAACAAGGGGTTCCTCGTGCCGACCTTGGTCAGGCTCTGCAGCACCTTGCCCGGCATCGAGCCGATGTAGGTGCGGCGATGACCGCGGATCTCCGCCTCGTCGCGCACGCCGCCGAGCGCCATGCGCACGAACTTGCGGCCGGTCGCGCGCGCGACCGACTGGCCGAGCGACGTCTTGCCGACGCCCGGAGGCCCGACGAGACACAGGATCGGCGACTTCACCTTGTCGACGCGCTGCTGCACCGCGAGGTATTCGAGGATGCGGTCCTTGACCTTGTCGAGACCGTAGTGGTCTTCGTTCAGCACCTGCTCGGCGAACCCGAGGTCGTGCTTGATCTTGGTCTTCTTCGCCCACGGCAGGTTGACCAGGGTATCGATGTAGTTGCGCACGACCGTCGCTTCGGCCGACATCGGCGACATCAGCTTCAACTTCTTGAACTCGGCGTCGGCCTTCTTGCGCGCGTCCTTCGGCATCTTCGCGGCGATGATCTTCTTCTCGAGCTCCTCCATGTCGGCGCCTTCTTCGCCGTCACCGAGCTCCTTCTGGATCGCCTTGACCTGCTCGTTCAGGTAGTACTCGCGCTGGCTCTTCTCCATCTGCCGCTTCACGCGGCCGCGGATGCGCTTCTCGACCTGCAGGATGTCGACCTCGTGCTCGAGTTGTTCGAGCAAGCGCTCGAGGCGCTTGTCGATCGCATAGAGGTCGAGCACCGATTGCTTGTTCTCGAGCTTCAGCGGCAGGTGCGCGGCGATCGTGTCGGCCAGGCGGCCCGCATCGTCGATGCCGGCGATCGACGTGAGGATCTCCGGCGGGATCTTCTTGTTGAGCTTGACGTACTGGTCGAACTGCTGCGTGACCGCGCGGCGCAGCGCCTCGATCTCGGGCTTGGTGTCGGTCTCGGGCGGGACGGGCGTGACGTCGGCGACGAAGTATTCGCCGTTGTCGCTGATGCGGCGGGTGTTGGCGCGCTGGATGCCTTCGACCAGCACCTTCACGGTGCCGTCGGGGAGCTTGAGCATCTGCAGGATCGACGAGACGCAGCCGACCTCGAACATGTCGTCGGGCTTGGGCTCGTCCTTGCCGGCGGCCTTCTGCGCGACCAGCATGATCTGGCGCCCGGCTTCCATCGCCACTTCGAGCGCCTTGATCGACTTCGGGCGACCCACGAACAGCGGGATCACCATGTGAGGAAAGACCACCACGTCGCGCAACGGGAGCAGCGGCAGGGTGATGGGTTCAGCGGGCAGTACGGGATGTCCGGACATCGAAGGTTCCTCTCTTTCTCGTGCCGATGTGAGGCCCGAGCGATGGTTTGCAAGAAGTCCTTCGGCGGATGGGCCGTCGGACTGAAGCCGGACTGTTCTTGTTGTTCTGCGTCGGTGGCGCGCGCTTGCGGACTTCAGGCGCTTGCCTTGGCTTGCTCCCGGTAGACGAGCAGCGGCTTGGCCTCGTCTTCGATGGTGTGCTCGTCGAGCACGACCTTGGCCACGCCGTCGAGCGTCGGCAGGTCGAACATCGTGTCGATCAGCGACTGCTCCATGATCGAGCGCAGACCGCGCGCACCGATCTTGCGGGCGAGCGCCTTGCGAGCGATCGAGAGCAGCGCGGACGGCCGGATCTCGAGCTCGACGCCGTCCATCGAAAACAGCTTCTGGTACTGCTTGACGAGCGCGTTCTTCGGCTCGGTGAGGATGCGCACCAGCGCCTCTTCGGTCAGCTCGCCGAGCGTCGCGACGACCGGCAGGCGGCCGACCAGTTCGGGGATCAGGCCGAACTTGATCAGGTCCTCGGGCTCGACGTCGCGGAACACCTCGGAGACGCGCCTCTCGCTCTTGCTGTGCACCGTCGCGCCGAAGCCGATGCCGGATTTCTCCGAGCGGTTCTGGATCACCTTCTCGAGGCCGTCGAACGCGCCGCCGCAGATGAACAGGATGTTCGTCGTGTCGATCTGCAGGAAGTCCTGATTGGGGTGCTTGCGGCCGCCCTGCGGCGGCACGCTCGCCATCGTGCCTTCGACGAGCTTGAGCAGCGCCTGCTGCACGCCCTCGCCCGACACGTCGCGCGTGATCGACGGGTTGTCGGCCTTGCGGCTGATCTTGTCGATCTCGTCGATGTAGACGATGCCGCGCTGCGCCTTCTCGACGTCGTAGCCGCAGTTCTGCAGCAGCTTCTGGATGATGTTCTCGACGTCCTCGCCGACGTAGCCGGCTTCGGTCAGGGTCGTGGCGTCGGCGATCACGAACGGCACGTTGAGCAGGCGCGCCAGGGTCTGCGCGAGCAGCGTCTTGCCGGAGCCGGTCGGGCCGATCAGGAGGATGTTGCTCTTCGCGAGCTCGACATCGTCCTTCGTGCGGCTCATGTGCTTGAGCCGCTTGTAGTGGTTGTAGACCGCGACCGACAGCGTGCGCTTGGCCACGTCCTGGCCGATCACGTACTGGTCGAGGCTGGCCTTGATCTCGCTCGGGATCGGCAGGTCGGACTTGGCCGCCTTCGCGTCGCTGCCCTCGGCGGGCACTTCATCGCGGATGATGTCGTTGCAGAGCTCGATGCACTCGTCGCAGATGAACACGCTCGGGCCGGCGATGAGCTTCTTCACCTCGTGCTGACTCTTGCCGCAGAACGAGCAGTACAGAACCTTTTCGGTCGAGGCGCCTTTTTTGTCGGCCATGGGCTTGCCGTTCGATCCCTTCTGGGGTAGTGAGCGGATGATAAAGGAAAAGAAAACGGGGCCTTCCGGGTAAAAAAGGCCTCGTTCCCGGTGTTGTTGGACGCCTCTTTCGAGACGGTCAGGCGAGCAGGATCAGCTGGCCGCCGGCGTGCCGCGGTGCTTCATCACGTGGTCGATCAGGCCGTAGGCCTTCGACTCCTCCGGATCCATGAAGAAGTCGCGCTCCATGTCGGTCCGGATCTTCTCGAGCGGCTGGCCGGTGCGCTCGGCGTAGATCTTGTTGAGCTGCTCGCGCGTCTTCAGGATCTCGCGCGCGTGGATCTCGATGTCGGTGGCCTGGCCCTGCGCGCCGCCGGACGGCTGGTGGATCATCACGCGCGAGTTCGGCAGCGCGAGGCGCTTGCCCTTCGCGCCCGCCATCAGCAGGAACGAACCCATGCTCGCAGCCAGCCCGATGCACATCGTCGAGACGTCCGGCTTGATGAACTCCATCGTGTCGTAGATCGACAGCCCGGCGCTCACCGAGCCGCCCGGCGAGTTGATGTAGAAGTGGATGTCCTTGTCGGGGTTCTCGCTCTCGAGGAAGAGCAGCTGAGCCACGACCACGCTCGCCGTCTGGTCCGTCACCGGGCCGACCAGGAAGATGATGCGCTCGCGCAGCAGCCGGCTGTAGATGTCGTAGGCCCGCTCGCCGCGGCCCGAGGTTTCGATGACCATCGGGACCATGCCCAGGCCGGTGGTGTCCAACGCGCTCATGAGGATCCTTGAAGGAAAGTCGGTGTGAATTTGGGGCGGATTATCTCGCCACAAGGGCAGCCGGCGCCGCCCAGCGAAAAGGCGCCGGGCCTTGCGGCGCGGCGCCTTTCACGCGGCATGCGGATCGCGTTCAGCTGCCGGCCATCAGCTCGTCGAACGGCACGGCCTTGTCGTTGACCTTGGCCTTGCCGAGCACGAAGTCGGCGACGTTGTTCTCGACCACCATCGCCTCGACCTCGGCCATGCGCTCGCGGTCGCCGAGGTACCAGCGCACCACCTCCGACGGCTTCTCGTAGCTCTGCGCCATCTCCTCGATGTGCGCCTGCAACTGGTCGGGCCGCGCCTGCAGGTTGTTGCTGCGCACCAGCTCGCCGACCACGAGGCCGAGGCGCACGCGCCGCTCGGCCTGCGGCTTGAAGATCTCGGCCGGGATGGGCGCGTTCTCGGAGTCCTTCACGCCGCGCTTCTTCAGGTCGGCGCGCGCGCCCTCGACGAGGCGCTCGACTTCGCCGTCGACGAGGGCGTTGGGCACGTCGAGTTCGGCGACCTTCACCAGCGCATCCATCACGTTGGCCTTGTTGCGCGCCAGCACGCGGAACTTGACCTCGCGCTCGAGGTTCTTCTTGATGTCGGCACGCAGGCCGGCGACGCTCGCGTCGGCGATGCCGAGCACCTTGGCAAAGGCTTCGTCGACCTCGGGCAGGTGCTGCGCCTCGATCTTCTTCACCGTCACGAGGAAGTCGGCTTCCTTGCCGGCGACGTCCTTGCCCTGGTAGTCCTCGGGGAACTGCAGCGGGAAGGTCTTCGACTCGCCGGCCTTCATGCCGCGCACCGCCGCATCGAACTGCTCGAGCATCTGGCCTTCGCCAATGATGAACTGGAACGCCTCGGCCTTGCCGCCGGGGAACGGCACGCCGTCGATCTTGCCCTCGAAATCGATCGTCACGCGGTCGTCCGCGGCAGCGGCCGCGTCGGCCGGGCGCTGCGCGAAGGTGCGGCGCTGCTTGCGCAGGATGTCGAGCGTCTTGTCGATCGCCTCTTCGGTCACGTCGGCCGAGACGCGCTCGACCTCGGCGCCGGCGAGGTCGCCGATCTTCACTTCCGGGTAGATCTCGAAGGTCGCGTCGAACGCCATCTGGCCTTCGGGGGCGCCCTGCTTCTCGGTGATGCGCGGCACGCCGGCGACGCGCAGCTTGGCCTCGTTGACGGCTTCGGAGAAGACCTGGCCGACCTTGTCGTTCATCACCTCGTTCTGCACCGACCAGCCGTAGCGCTGGGCCACGACGCTCATCGGCACCTTGCCGGGGCGAAAGCCTGCGGCCTTGACGGTACGCGACAGGCGCCGCAGGCGGGATTGCACCTCGGCGGCGACCGCTTCGGCCGGCAGGGTGAGCGTGATGCGGCGCTCGAGCTTCTCGAGAGTTTCGACTTGGACGGACATGCTCTTTCTCTGGCTGTGCTGATGAGGCTGGTGGTGCGCGGGGCGGGACTCGAACCCGCACACCATCGCTGGCGTCAGGACCTAAACCTGGTGCGTCTACCAATTTCGCCACCCGCGCAACGGGGCAACCCGGCGACGGAGCTGCCGAAAAAACGCCCCGTCCCGCCTGCTCTGCGATTGGTAAACAGCGGATTTTAGCGGCACGTGCGGCGGCGGGCGGGCGTCCGTCTGCACGCCTGCATGACAATCGGCGCGTGAGCGTCGATCACTACGAGAATTTTCCGGTCGCCTCGGTCCTGTGCCCACCGGCGCTGCGGCCGCCGATCACGGCCATCTACTGGTTCGCCCGCACTGCCGACGACCTGGCGGACGAAGGCGATGCGCCGGCCGGGCAGCGGCTCGCCGATCTGGCCGCCTACCGCGCCGACCTGGCCGCGGTCGCCGCGGGACGCACGCCGTCGCCGCGCTGGCAGCGCGTCTTCGAGCCGCTCGCGGCGATGATGGCCCGGCATGCGCTGCCGGCCGCCCTGCTCGGCGACCTGCTGAGCGCCTTCGAGCAGGACGTCACCAAGACCCGCTACGCCGATCGCGCCGAAGTGCTCGACTATTGCCGGCGCTCCGCGAACCCGATCGGGCGGCTGCTGCTGCATCTCTACGGCGTCACCGACGCCGCGGCGCTGCGCCGGTCGGACGCGATCTGCAGCGCCTTGCAGCTTGCCAACTTCTGGCAGGACCTCGGCGTCGACCTGCCGCGCGGCCGCGTCTACGTGCCCGACACCGACTGGCAGCGCCATGGGCTCGCGCCGCACGACCTGCTGCGCGCCGAAGCGCCGGCCGCGGCGCCGGCGCTGGTGGCCGATCTGGTCGGCTGGACCCGCGAGCTGATGCTCGCCGGCGCGCCGCTGGTCCATGCCGTGCCGGGCCGCGCCGGCTGGGAGTTGCGCCTCGTCGTCCAGGGCGGACTCGCGATCCTCGACAAGATCGCGGCGCTCGGCCACGCGAGCTGGCGCCGACGCCCGACGCTGACGCCGCTCGACGTGCCGAAGCTCGCCTGGCGCGCGTTGCGCATGCGGCCCGACCGCGGCGTCGTCGCGCCCGGAGCGGCCACATGACCCCCGAGCAATACGTCCAGGACAAGGCGGCGAAGAGCGGCTCGAGCTTCTACTACGCCTTCCTCTTCCTGCCGCCGCCGCGGCGCGCCGCGATCACCGCGTTCTACGCGTTCTGCCGCGAGGTCGACGACGTCGTGGACGAGATGGTCGATCCCGGCGTGGCCGCCACCAAGCTGGCGTGGTGGCGCAAGGAGGTTACCGACGCCTATGCGGGACGGCCGAGCCACCCGGTGATGCAGGCGCTGATGCCGCACGTCGCCGGGTTCGACATCGCACCGACGCAGCTCGCTGCCGTGATCGACGGCTGCCAGATGGACCTCGAGCAGGCGCGCTACCTCGACTTCGCGGGTCTCGCGCGCTATTGCCACCTGGTGGCCGGCGTCGTCGGCGAGGTCGCGTCCAACATCTTCGGCCGCACCGAGGCGTCGACGCTCGAATATGCGCGCCGGCTCGGCCTCGCGATGCAGCTCACCAACATCATCCGCGACGTCGGCGACGACGCGCGGCGCGGCCGCATCTACCTGCCGATGTCGGAGATGAAGCAGTTCGACGTCAAGGCGCAGGAGATCCTCAACCGCGGCTACAGCGACCGCTTCACGGCGCTGATGACGTTCCAGGCCGAGCGCGCGCACCGCACCTACGACGAAGCCTGCGCGCTGCTCGCCGAGCCGGACCGCGCGGCGCAGAAGCCCGGATTGATGATGGCCAACATCTATCGGGCACTGCTGCGCGAGATCGAAGCCGACGGCTTCCAGGTGCTGCACCAGCGCACGTCGCTGACACCGCTGCGCAAGCTCTGGATCGCGATGCGCACGCACTGGCGCGGCCGCTGATGGCCACGCTCGCGGTGATCGGCGGCGGCTGGGCGGGCCTGGCCGCCGCGGTCGAGGGTGTGCAGCGCGGTCTGGTGGTCACCCTCTACGAGACGGCCGCGCAGCTCGGCGGTCGCGCGCGCAGCGTGAGCGTCGGCGCGCGCGAACTGGACAACGGCCAGCACATCCTGATCGGCGCCTACACCGAGACCTTGCGCATGATGCGCCTGGTCGGCGCGGACCCCGACGGGGCGCTGCTGCGCACGCCGCTGCGGCTGGTCGATGCCGACGGCCACGGTCTCGCGCTGCCGTCCGGCCATCCGGCCATCGCGTTCGTGCGCGGCGTGCTGGCGCAACGCGCCTGGCCGTGGCGCGAGCGCTATGCACTGCTGCTCGCGGCGGCCGGCTGGGCGCGCAACGGCTTCGTCTGCGCGCCGACGCTCGACGTCGCCGCCTTGACCGCTGCACTGCCGGCGCGGGTGCGCGACGAGCTGATCGATCCGCTCTGCGTCGCCGCGCTGAACACGCCGGCGGCGTCCGCCAGCGGCGCGGTGTTCCTGCGCGTGCTGAAGGACGCTCTTTTCTCCGGGCCCGGTTCGGCCGATCTGCTGCTGCCGCGCGCCGGCCTGAGCGCCCTCTTCCCGCAGCCTGCGGCGGCCTGGCTCACGCAAGCCGGCGCCGCGGTCCGCTGCGGTCAGCGCGTGCAGCGCATCGCGCCGGCGGCCGGCGGCTGGGAGATCGATGGCACTCGGTACGACCGCGTCGTGCTGGCCGCGCCGGCCGGCGAGGCGGCGCGTCTGGCGCAGCCGATCGCGCCCGATTGGTCGGCGCGAGCGACCGCGCTGCAGCACGAGCCCATCGTCAGTGTCTATCTGCGCGGTACCGGCGTGCGGCTGCCCGCGCCGATGCTGGCGCTGCCGTCCGGCCACGACATGCCGGCGCAGTTCGTGTTCGACCGCGGTCAGCTCGGCGGCGAGGCGGGCCTGCTGGCCTTCGTCATCAGCGGCGCGCAGGTCTGGACCTCGCGCGGCCGCGACATCACGCTCAACGCGACGAAACGCCAGGCCGAAGCGGCGCTCGGCCGCTTCGTGCCGGGACGCCTCGAGACGGTGAGCGTGCTGACCGAAAAGCGCGCCACCTTCGCCTGCACGCCGGCGCTCGAGCGACCGCCGCAGGCCGTCGCGCCGGGGCTCTCGGCGGCCGGCGACTACATCGAGGGCCCCTACCCGGCGACGCTCGAAGGCGCCATCCGCAGCGGGCTGGCCGCGATCGGCAGCGTGCGCTGATGCGCGTCAGCGCCGTGCGAACGGCGCCGCCAGCGGCTCGCCGATGAAGAGCCCCTGCTGCGGCCAGGCCACGCTGCGCCAGTAGGCCTCGATCGCGGTCGCGCCCTGCACGTAGTTCAGCAGCAGCACCTGCGGGTGCGGGAACTTCTGCAGGTGGTTGCACGGCTCGGAGACCGTGCCGTAGCTCGCGGTCGCGCCGGACGCGATCCACTCCAGTGCCGACATCTGGCTGCCGCCGACGAGTTGGCCGCCGTTCGACGTCAGGTGGTCGGCGAGCGCGCCCGGCAACCACCGGATGCTGTCCAGGCGGTCGACGCGCACGAGTCCGGTCTCATAGAGCAGCACGCGGTCCAGGTCGGCGAGCGAGCCCGCCTGTTCGACATGGACGTCGATGCCGACGTTCGGCAGCAGGCCCGGCGGCGGAAACAGCACCCAGCGCACGCTGCGTGCCGCGTCGGGCGTCTTCACGAGGTAGACATTCGCCGGCGGCGCACCGCGCAGCCCGAGGCTGCCATCGGCCGCGACGCCGCGCCGGATCAATGCCTTGGCGGCCGCCGCGTCGGGTGCGGCGAGCAGCATCGACAGCCGCATGTGCAGGTCGGTGTACGGCCGCGGCGTCGGCGCATCGAAATAGGCCGAACGCCGCGTCGGCGCGCAGGTCTTCGCGCACATCGCGCCGTCGTAGCCGAGCGCGAGCGCGCCGGTGATCGAGTTGCAGCCGACCGCATACGGCTGCACCCACGCCAGCGCGAGCGCCTGTACGCGTGCGCCGTAGTAGGCGTCGATCCGCTCGGCGAAGGCGCGGAAGTCGTCGGGGCTCAGGCTGCTCTTGACCGGCAGCGTCACGTGCAGCACCTGGTCCGGCGCCAGACGGCGCGCCTTGGCGTAGGTCGCGCCGACCTCGACCGAGTACGGATCGGCGTCGTTGACGACGAGCCCGATGTCCTTGTTCGTCAGCCGTCCGCCGAGGCGCGGCACCGAAATCCACGACGGGCCGGTCGGATTGCGGAAGTCGCCCTTGCGTACGGTGATGTCCGACGCGGCCACCGCCGGCTCGGGCGGGCGTTCCTGCAAACCGTCGGGTTGTTGCGCCCCGGCGGTCGGCCAGGTGCAGGAAACGCAGGCGACCGTGCCGAGTCCGACCAGTGCGCGGGCCAGCGCCCGGGCGCCTCCGCGTGCCGGATGGCATCGCACCGTTTCGCGATACAAAATCGAGCGCAAATGAGAGACAATCGAAGCCATGCCCAAGTCGGAAGCCAAGAACCCCACGATACAGGTGCTCGAACGCGCCTTCGGCCTGCTCGACGTACTGGCCGCCTATCAGGATCCGGTGTCGCTCAAGGTCATCAGCGAACAGACCGGCCTGCATCCGTCGACCGCGCACCGCATCCTCAACGACCTGACGATAGGCCGCTACGTCGATCGGCCGGAGGCAGGCAGTTATCGGCTCGGCATGCGGCTGCTGGAGCTCGGCAACCTGGTGAAGGCCAGGCTCGACGTGCGCGAGGTCGCGCTCGTACCGATGCGCGAACTGCACAAGCTGACGCACCAGCCGGTGAACCTGTCGATGCGGCAGGGCGACGAGATCATCTACATCGAGCGCACCTACAGCGAACGTTCCGGCATGCAGGTCGTGCGTGCGGTCGGCGGCCGGGCGCCGCTGCATCTGACCTCGGTCGGCAAGCTGTTCCTGGCGCAGGACGACGCCCAGCGCGTGCGCGCCTACGCGACCCGCACCGGCCTGGCCGGCCACACCCGCAACAGCATCACCGAGCTGCCGGCGCTGGAGCGCGAGCTGGCGCGCGTCAACCAGCACGGCACGGCGCGCGACGACGAGGAACTCGAGCTCGGCGTGCGCTGCATGGCAGCCGGCATCGTCGACGATCAGGGCAAGCTGATCGCCGGGCTGTCGATCTCCGCACCGGCCGACCGGCTGGAGGAAGGCTGGCTCGAGCGGTTGAAGGCGACCGCGGCGCAGATCTCCGCGGCGCTCGGGCACCGTACCACCTGAAGGGGCGGCCGGCGAGGCCGCGCCTACGGCCTGCTCAGGAGGTGACCTTGGCCTCGGCGCTCACCGTGGCCGGCGCGGCGTGCGCCGGCAGCTCGGTGACCCAGCGCCGCACGCGCTCGGCATCGGCCTGGCGCGAGTACTTGCCGGTCGAATCGAGGAACACCATGATGAGCTGGCGCCCTGCCATCTTCGCCTGCATCACGAGGCAGCGGCCCGCCTCGCTGATGTAGCCGGTCTTCTGCAGGCCGATGTCCCAGCGCGGGCTCTTCACGAGGCCGTTGGTGTTGTGGAACTGCATTTCGCGGTTGCCGATCTCGACGGCGTACTCGGGCGACGTGGTCAGCTCGCGCAGGATCGGGTACTGGTAGGCCGCCTTCACGAGCGTCGCGAGGTCGTGCGCGCTCGACTGGTTCTCGCTCGACAGGCCGGTCGGCTCGATGTAGTGCGTGTCGTTCATGCCGAGTTCGTGCGCCTTGTGGTTCATTGCAGCGACGAACGCTTCCAGGCCGCCGGGGTAGTAGCGCCCGAGCGCATGCGCGGCGCGGTTCTCGGACGACATCAGCGCCAGGTGCAGCATCTCGCCGCGCGACAGCTCGGTGCCGACGCGCAGCCGCGAGCTGCTGTGCTTCTCGGTATCGACGTCGTTGTCGGTGATCGTGATCATCTCGTCGAGAGGCTGCTTGGCCTCGGTCACGACGAGACCCGTCATCAGCTTGGTCAGCGACGCGATCGGCAGCACGGCCTGCGAGTTCTTGCTGAACAGCACCTCGTTGGTGTCCTGGTCGACGACGAGCGCGACGCTGGACTTCAGCGCCAGCGGGTCGTTCGCGCCGTGCAGTCCATAGATCTGGCCGAACGACGGCTTGGCCGGGACGATGACGGCCACCGGCCGCACCGAAGCGCGTTTCGCGTTCGCGTGTTTCGTGTTCGCGCGCTTCGCGGTCGCGACCTTGGCGGCATGCGCCTTTTTCTTCGTCGTGGAAGTGGCGGCCTCGCCGGTGACAGGGAGCACCAACACAGCCGAGGCGAGCAACGCAAGCAAGCCGGCGGTAAATGACTTCTGGAACGATGCCACGGGCATTCCTTTTGCGTTGAGTGGCGCGAGTGTAGGGGAAAGAAAAAAAGCGCACAAGATCAAAAACTTACGCGCCCTTCTTCAAGTCGCCCGGGTGACTCTCGCCAGCCAATTTGTAAAGCTGCCCGCGAGCCTCGCGCGCGTCCCGCGCGACGGGGCCATCACCCTTGCGCGGCCACCCGTTCGACCTTGCTGTGCAGCTTGTTCAGCGCGGACAGGTACGCCTTGGCCGAGGCCACGACGATGTCCGGATCCGCTCCGACGCCGTTGACGACGCGTCCTGCATGCTGCAGCCGCACCGTCACTTCGCCCTGCGATTCTGTGCTGCCGGAGGTGATGGCATTGACCGAATAGAGCAGCATTTCGGCGCCAGTCGCGAGCTTGGATTCGATCGCGCGCAGGCTCGCGTCGACCGGCCCGTTGCCGTCGCTCTCGGCATGGATCTCGGCGTCGCCCGCCGCGAAGGCGACCTTCGCATGCGGCCGCTCGCCGGTCTCGGAATGCTGCGCGAGCGACAGCAGCCGGTAGTGCTCGTGCTCGGTGACGACGGCTTCGTCCATCACCAGCGCGAGGATGTCCTCGTCGAAGATCTCGCTCTTGCGGTCGGCGAGCTCCTTGAAGCGCAGGAACGCGGTGTTGATGTCGGCCTCGGACTCCATCTCGATGCCGAGCTCGACGAGCCGCTGCTTGAAGGCGTTGCGTCCCGACAGCTTCCCCAGCACGATCTTGTTGGCCGACCAGCCCACATCCTCGGCGCGCATGATCTCGTAGGTGTCGCGCGCCTTCAGCACGCCGTCCTGGTGGATGCCGGACGCATGCGCGAAGGCATTGGCGCCGACCACCGCCTTGTTCGGCTGCACGACGAAGCCGGTGGTCTGCGAGACCAGCCGCGACACCGGCACGATCTGCGTCGTGTCGATGCCGAGCTCGAGGCCGAAGTAGTCCTTGCGCGTCTTCACGGCCATCACGATCTCTTCGAGCGAGCAGTTGCCGGCGCGCTCGCCGAGGCCGTTGATCGTGCATTCGATCTGGCGTGCGCCGCCGATCTTCACGCCGGCGAGCGAATTGGCGACCGCCATGCCGAGGTCGTTGTGGCAATGCACCGACCAGACCGCCTTGCCGGAATTGGGGATGCGCTCGCGCAGGTTGCGGATGAACTCGCCGTAGAGCTCGGGGATCGCGTAGCCGACGGTGTCGGGGATGTTGATCGTCGTCGCGCCTTCGGCGATCACCGCTTCGAGCACGCGGCACAGGAAGTCGGGCTCGGAGCGGTAGCCGTCCTCGGGCGAGAACTCGACGTCGCCGGTCAGGTTGCGCGCGAAGCGCGTCGACAGCCGCGCCTGCTCGTACACCTGATCCGGCGTCATGCGCAGCTTCTTCTCCATGTGCAGCGGGCTGGTCGCGAGGAAGAGGTGGACACGCGTGCGGTGGCCGCCCTTCAGCGCGTCGGCGGCGCGCGAGATGTCGCGGTCGTTCGCGCGCGCGAGGCCGCACACCGTGCTGTCCTTGATGGCGTTGGCGATCGCGCGCACCGCCTCGAAGTCGCCGTTCGACGACGCCGGAAAGCCTGCCTCGATGACGTCGACCTTGAGCCGCTCGAGCTGGCGTGCGATGCGCATCTTCTCGTCGCGCGTCATCGAGGCGCCGGGCGACTGCTCGCCATCGCGCAGGGTGGTGTCGAAGACGATCAGCTTGTCGGCCATGAAGAGTCTCCTCGTGACGGGCGGCGGTGCGCGATCTTAGGCCGGTGCGCCTTCGGTCGTGCGTTGCGGCTGCCGCGCGATGTCGGTGCGGCCGACCGCCGACAGCACCGCCTTCAGCGACGCCATCACGATGTCGGTGTCGACCGCGACCCCGAAGCGCGTGATGCCGTGCCCGATGCGCATCTCGAGGTAGGCGACAGCGCGCGCGTCGGCGCCGCTGCCGATCGCATGCTCGTGGTAGTCGAGCACGCGCACGGCGCTGCCGATCGCATCGCTCAGACCGGCCACGAAGGCGTCGATCGGTCCGGTCCCGCGGCCTTCGATGCGCCACGCCGCAGTCCCCAGCGACACATCGGCCGCGACGCGCACGTGGCCGTCGTCGTCCTGCGTCGTCGCCATGTGCGCGATGCGGCCGCGCGCCGGATCATCGAGGCCGTACTCGCGCTGGAAGATGCCCCAGATGTCGGCCGCGGTCTGCTCCTTGCCGCTGTCGTCCATCACCGCCTGCACGACCTGGCTGAACTCGATCTGCAGGCGCCGCGGCAGCTCGAGGCCGTACTCGTTCTCGAGCAGATAGGCGATGCCGCCCTTGCCCGACTGGCTGTTGACGCGGATCACCGCGTCGTAGCTGCGGCCGAGGTCCTTCGGGTCGATCGGCAGATAAGGCATCTCCCAGACGTCGCCTTCGCGCCGCGCGGCGAAGGCCTTCTTGATCGCGTCCTGGTGCGAGCCGGAGAACGACGTGTAGACCAGATCGCCGACGTACGGATGGCGCGGATGCACCGGCAGCTGGTTGCAGTCCTCGACGCAGCGCCGCACCTCGTCGATGTCGGAGAAGTCGAGGCCCGGCGAAACGCCTTGCGTGTAGAGGTTGAGCGCGATGTTGACGACGTCGACATTGCCGGTGCGCTCGCCGTTGCCGAACAGGCACCCTTCGATGCGATCGGCGCCCGCCATCAGCGCGAATTCGCCCGCGGCCGTGCCGGTGCCGCGATCGTTGTGCGGATGGACCGACAGCACGATCGCATCGCGCTGCGCCAGATGACGATGCATCCACTCGATCATGTCGGCGAAGATGTTCGGCGTCGAATGCTCGACCGTCGACGGCAGGTTGACGATGACCTTGCGGTCCGGCGTCGCGTCCCACGCATCGCTCACCGCGTCGACGACGCGCTTCGAGAACGCGAGCTCGGTGCCGGAGAACATCTCGGGCGAATACTCGAAGCCGACCTCGGTGCCGGGCACACTGGCGGCCAGTTCGCGGATCAGCCGCGTGTGGCTCACCGCCAGTTCGACCACCTCGTCCTCGCTCATCCCGAGGACGACGCGGCGCATCAGCGGCGCGGTCGCGTTGTAGAGGTGCACGATCGCGCCCCGCGCGCCGCGGATCGCCTCGAAGGTGCGCCGGATCAGCGGCTCGCGCGCCTGCGTCAGCACCTGGATCGTCACGTCATCGGGGATGCGGTCTTCCTCGATCAGCAGCCGCACGAAGTCGAAGTCGGTCTGCGACGCGGACGGGAAGCCGACCTCGATCTCCTTGAAGCCGAGCTTCACCAGCATCTCGAACATGCGCAGCTTGCGGCGCGGGTCCATCGGCTCGATCAGCGCCTGGTTGCCGTCGCGCAGGTCGGTCGACAGCCAGATCGGCGCTCGGGTCAGCACGGCGTCCGGCCAGGTGCGGTCGCGGAGGCCGACGGGAGGGAACGCGCGGTACTTGGTCTGCGGATGCTGGAGCATGGTCGGTTGGCGATTGGAGGGTTTCGCAACCGGCAGCCTCGAAATCATGAAATGACAAACGGCCCGCTGCAGGTTGCATACGGGCCGTTGGATCGATGACGTTCAGACGCGCGCGATCAGCGTACCCGTGGTTCTCCTAGGAGTAGTAGGTCGAGCGCGCGCAACGACGTCATGGCTGGAAATGTAGCACGGGAACCCGTCAACGATGCAAGCCCTGCTCGTCGGGATCGTCGGTCGATGTTGCAATCACGCTCGTCGGCTTGCCCTTCATCCGGCGCCAGCCATAGACGACATAGCCCGACAAGCCATAGACGCAGAAGATCGCGAACAGCACCTTCGGCGGGTCGAGGCTGATGATCGCGATCACCAGCGCGATCGCGACGATCACGGCGAACGGTACGGTGCGCCGCGCGCCGACGACCTTGAAGCTGTAGAACGGCGCGTTCGTCACCATCGTGAGCCCGGCGTACAAGGTGACGATGAACGCCGTGACCGCCACCGGCGTGATGCCCGACACGCCGCCCTTGTAGCCTGCGTCATCCACCACCCATACCAGACCGATCACCAGCGCCGCCGCGGCCGGGCTCGGCAAGCCCTGGAAGAAGCGCTTGTCGACGACGCCGATGTTGACGTTGAAGCGCGCCAGCCGCAGCGCCGCGCCGGCGATGTAGACGAACGCCGGAATCCAGCCGGCCTTGCCGAGATCCTTCAGCGCCCAGATGTAGACGATGAGCGCCGGCGCGGCGCCGAAGCTCACCATGTCCGACAGGCTGTCCATCTGTTCGCCGAACGCGCTCTGCGAGTGCGTCATGCGGGCGACGCGGCCATCCAGACTGTCGAGTACCGCGGCCACGAAGATCGCGATGCACGACACCTCGAAGCGGCCGTTGATCGCCATCACGACGGCGTAGAAGCCCGAAAACAGCGCTGCCAGCGTGATCGCATTCGGCAGCATGTACAGGCCCTTGCGCCGCGGCCGCATCGGCGCGATCGGCGCGAGCGGCTCGTCGTCGGGCGGCTTGGTGGCGTCGTTCATCGCGCGCGAGGATAGCCGAGCGCGCGCACGCCGCGGCCCTCAGTTGCGCGAGGTGTCGACCAGGCGGTTCTTCTTGATCCACGGCATCATCGCGCGCAGCTTCTCGCCGACCACCTCGATCGGATGCTCGGCGGTCAGGCGGCGGCGCGACAGCAGGGTCGGCGCGCCGGCGCGGTTCTCGATGATGAAGTTCTTCGCGTACTCGCCGGTCTGGATGTCCTTCAGCGCGGCGCGCATCGCCTGCTTGGTCTCCTCGTTGACGATCTTCGGTCCCGTGACGTACTCGCCGTACTCGGCGTTGTTGGAGATCGAGTAGTTCATCGTCCCGATGCCGCCTTCGTAGATCAGGTCGACGATGAGCTTCAGCTCGTGCAGGCACTCGAAATACGCCATCTCCGGCGCGTAGCCGGCCTCGACCAGCGTCTCGAAGCCGGCCTTGATCAGCTCGACGGTGCCGCCGCAGAGCACGGTCTGCTCGCCGAACAGGTCGGTCTCG
>JAFEEF010000022.1:17474-28246 GCA_018241265.1 Pseudomonadota bacterium
GCCGGCCTTGCCGCCGCCGTTGGCGGCCGCATAGCTGAGCGCGAGGTCGCGCGCCTTGCCGCTCTTGTCGGCATGCACCGCGATCAGGTGCGGCACGCCGCCGCCCTGCGCATAGGTCGAACGCACGGTGTGGCCGGGCGCCTTCGGCGCGACCATCCAGACGTCGAGGTCGGAGCGCGGCACGACCTGACCGTAATGCACGTTGAAGCCGTGCGCGAACGCGAGCGACGCGCCCTGCTTGATGTTCGGCTCGACTTCGGCGTTGTAGACCGACGCGATCTGCTCGTCGGGCAACAGCATCATCACGACGTCGGCGCCCTTCACCGCTTCGGCGATCTCGGCGACCTTGAGCCCCGCCTTCTCGACCTTGCCCCACGAGGCGCCGCCCTTGCGCAGGCCGACCGTCACCTTGACGCCGCTGTCCGACAGGTTCTGCGCATGCGCGTGGCCTTGCGAGCCGTAGCCGATGATCGTGACGTTCTTGCCCTTGACGAGGCTCAGGTCCGCGTCCTTGTCGTAGTAAACCTTCATGGTCTTTCCTTGGTGAAAATCTAGATGCGCAAAATGCGCTCGCCTCGGCCGATGCCGCTCGTGCCGGTGCGCACGGTCTCGAGGATGGAGCCGCGCTCCATCGCCTCGATGAACGCGTCGAGCTTGCCGGCGTCGCCGGTCAGCTCGATCGTGTAGCTCTTCTCGGTGACGTCGACGATGCGGCCGCGGAAGATGTCGGCCATGCGCTTCATCTCCTCGCGCTCCTTGCCGACGGCGCGTACCTTGATGAGCATCAGCTCACGCTCGGTGAACGCGCCTTCGGTGAGGTCGACGACCTTCACCACCTCGATGAGCCGGTTCAAATGCTTGGTGATCTGCTCGATCACCTCGTCCGAGCCGGTGGTGACGATCGTCATGCGCGACAGCGAGGCGTCCTCGGTCGGCGCGACCGTCAGGCTCTCGATGTTGTAGCCGCGGGCCGAGAACAGCGCGACGACGCGCGACAGCGCGCCCGGCTCGTTCTCGAGGAGCAAAGCAATGATGTGTTTCATGGTTCGTTGTAGCGCGCTCTTCAGACCGACGGCGGTAACCGGCGGCCCTTGGCCACGCTGTGGCGAGATGGAAGAAAAGTCTGCCGAAGACTATCCTCGCGTCCTGCCGCCTTCTGCGCCGGTGCGGTAACACGCGGCGCCGCGGCGGCATTCAGCGCGTCACAGGTCTTCGGACCCCAACAGCATTTCGGTGATGCCCTTGCCGGCCTGCACCATCGGCCAGACGTTCTCGGTCGGGTCGGTGCGCACGTCGAGGAACACGGTGCGATCCTTCAGCTTGATCGCCTCGCGCAGCGCCGGCTCGACGTCGGACGGCTTCTCGACCAAGAGGCCGACGTGGCCGTAGGCCTCGGCGAGCTTCACGAAGTCGGGCAGCGCGTCCATGTAGCTGTGCGAGTAGCGGCCGCCGTAGTCGATCTGCTGCCACTGCCGCACCATGCCGAGGTAGCGGTTGTTCAGCGAGACGATCTTCACCGGCGTCTTGTACTGCAGGCAGGTCGAGAGCTCCTGCAGGCACATCTGGATCGAGCCTTCCCCGGTGATGCAGAACACGTCGGCATCGGGCTTCGCGAGCTTGATGCCCATCGCATACGGCAGGCCGACGCCCATGGTCCCGAGGCCGCCGGAGTTGATCCAGCGCCGCGGCTCGTCGAAGCGGTAGTACTGCGCCGCCCACATCTGATGCTGGCCGACGTCGGACGTGATGTAGGTGTCGCGGTCCTTCGTTAGTTCCCAGAGCGTCTCGACGACGTACTGCGGCTTGATGACGTCCTTGCTGTTCTTGTAGGCCAGGCACTCGCGCTTGCGCCATTCGTTGATCTGGCCCCACCAGGCCGACATCGCCTTCACGTCGGGCTTGACCTGCGCCTCACGCACTTGCGCGATCAGTTCCTGCAGCACGTCCTTGACGTCGCCGACGATCGGGATGTCGACCTTGACGCGCTTGGAGATCGACGACGGGTCGATGTCGATGTGGACGATCTTGCGCTCGACCGACGCGAAGTGCTTGGGGTTGCCGATCACGCGGTCGTCGAAGCGCGCGCCGACCGCGAGCAGCACGTCGCAGTGCTGCATCGTCATGTTGGCCTCGAAGGTGCCGTGCATGCCGAGCATGCCGAGGAACTTCGGGTCCATCGCGCTCATCGCGCCCAGGCCCATCAGCGTGTTCGTGCACGGCACGCCGAGCAGATCGACCAGTTCGCGCAGTTCGGCCGCGGCGTTGCCGAGAATCACGCCGCCGCCGGTGTAGATGTAGGGCCGCTTGGCCGCGAGCAGCAGCGCGACCGCCTTGCGGATCTGCCCGCCGTGGCCCTTCTTCACCGGGTTGTACGAGCGCATCTCGATGCGCTCGGGGTAGTGGAACGGCGCCGTGTGCAGCGACACGTCCTTCGGGATGTCGACGACGACCGGGCCCGGCCGGCCGGTGCGCGCGATGTGGAACGCCTTCTTGATCGTGATCGCCAGATCGCGCACGTCCTTCACGAGGAAGTTGTGCTTGACGATAGGCCGCGTGATGCCGACCGTGTCGCACTCCTGGAATGCGTCGAGCCCGATCGCCGGCGTCGGCACCTGCCCGGTGATGATCACCATCGGGATCGAGTCCATGTAGGCCGTCGCGATGCCGGTCACGGCATTCGTCACGCCCGGGCCGGACGTGACGAGCGCGACGCCGACCTCGCCGGTCGCGCGCGCATAGCCGTCGGCCGCATGGATCGCCGCCTGTTCGTGCCGCACGAGCACGTGCTCGATCGATTGCTGCTTGTAAAGCGCGTCGTAGATGTAGAGGACCGCACCGCCCGGATAGCCCCAGAGGAACCGGACGCCTTCGGCCTGAAGGCAGCGGACGAGGATTTCGGAGCCGTTCGGCTCGTGCGGCGGCGTGGGCGGTTGCGCGGAGGCGGCCCGCTTCACTTCTGCGGGAGAGATTTCCATGGTCGAGTACCTTTGCGAATTTCTCTGACGAAAAACCATCGGTGCGCCTTTCCTCGCCCTTTTGAGGCGGGTGTGGTGCCTGAGGCGCGCTGCAGCCGGGTCGGGTCGATCCGGCGCGACGGCCAAGACTGTCGTGCAAGCCGCGATTATGTCATTGCGCTGCAGCAATTCGGCCGGACCGGGGCCGGAAAGTCGCCGGCGGGGCCGATGCGATAATCCGCGCCGTCGTTCCGGGCCTCGCCCGGAGCCGTCGTTTGCGTTTCCACGCCGGTCCAGGCGTTGCGCCGGCGGTGCACTCCACGCCTATCGTCGTCACAGCGCGAACCGTCTCTTGGCATCCGACAAAGAACTCTCCGACTTCCTCAAGAGCGTCGAGAAGCGAGCCTACAAGCGCACCGTCTACGCCGTACGCGACGAGGACGCGGCGCTCGACATCGTGCAGGACGCGATGATCAAGCTCTCGGAGCGCTATGCGGACCGGCCACCGGCGGAGTTGCCGCTGCTGTTCCAGCGCATCCTGTCGAACGCGACGATGGACTGGTTCCGGCGCCAGAAAGTTCGCAACGCGGTGACACGGAACTTTTCCGACTTCGAGCCTTCCAGTGGCGACGGCGAGTTCGATATTCTCGAAGCGCTGCAGGATCTCGGCGGCTCGATGGCCTCGGAGAGCACCGCCGACCAGGCGTCGCGGGCGCAGATTCTGCTAGCCATCGAAAACGAGGTTTCCGAACTGCCCGGCCGTCAACGCGAGGCTTTCTTGCTACGTTACTGGGAAGAATTGGACGTGGCCGAAACCGCCGTCGCGATGGGGTGCTCCGAGGGCAGCGTGAAGACGCACTGCTCGCGTGCCGTGCATGCCCTGGCGAAGGCCTTGAAGGCAAAAGGAATTTCGCTGTGACCCGCCTGCCTGTACCCGCGACGCTGGAGGCGCTCGAAACGCGCTTCGGTTTGACCGTTGCCGCACGCCTGAGCGAGCGCACGGGGGATATGGCCCCCGACCTCAGCGAGCGTCTGCGCTTCGCGCGCGAGCGCGCCCTCGCGCGGGCGCAAGAGGTGCGCCGCGCCGAGGTGGCTGCCGCCGCGCCGGCTCCGCAGGTCGTGTCGCGCCGGGGCGGCGCTGCCGGCCTCGCCTTCGGCGGCGGCTGGTGGTTCAAGGTCGCCGCGGTGCTGCCGATGCTGGCGCTCGCCGCCGGCCTGGTCGTGATCCAGCAGTGGCAGGCGCGCGCCGAGATCGACGACGCCGCCGAGATCGATGCCGCGCTGCTCTCCGACGACCTGCCGCCGAGCGCGTACAGCGATACCGGCTTCGTCGAGTTCCTGAAAACGCCGCCGCGCGAGTGAGTCGCCGGAGCGCCCCGGAAGCCCGCTTGCCGTTCGTGCCGCGCCGCCACGCATGATTCCGCTGCTCCGCTCCGGCGCCGCCGCTCTCGCGCTTGCGCTCGCCTCGCTGGCGGCCAGCGCGCAGACGCCGGTGCCGGCCCGCCCGGTGCCGCCCGCCGAGGCAGGCATCCGCTGGAAGGACCTGTCGCCGAGCCAGCGCACCGCGCTCGCGCCGCTCGAGCACGAGTGGTCCGGCATCGATGCACAGCGCAAGCAGAAGTGGGTCGAACTGTCCGGCCCTATCGGTCGGATGTCGTCCGAGGAGCGCGGCCGGATCCAGGCCCGGATGGCGGACTGGGCCCGCATGACGCCGGCCGAGCGCGGCCGCACGCGCCTGAACTTCGAGGAAGCCAAGCAGGTGCCGTCGCAAGACCGCCAAGCGCGCTGGGCCGCTTACCAGGCGCTCGATCCCGAGCAGAAACGCGCACTCGCGGCGCGCGCCGCGGCACCCGCGGCCGATGCCCGGCGCACCGAGCCGCGGCCGGAGACCAAGTCCAACATCGTGCCGAACCCGGCCTACGCGGCGCCGCCGCGGCCGATCGGGCCGACCGTGCTGCAGGCGCAGCCCGGCGCGACGACGACCTTGATCTCCAGGCGCCCGGCGCCGCCGCCGCACCAGCAGACCGGCATGCCGAAGATCGCCGCGACGCCGGGCTTCGTCAACAAGTCGACGCTGTTGCCGCAACGCGGCCCGCAAGGTGCGGCCGCCGCCCGCATGCCGCCGCAGGCCGGCAACGACGCGGCCAAGAAGTGACGGCGGCGTCTTCCTCGAGCGAAGCGCCCGCCGCTGGCCTGCCGCCGGCCGCGGCGGCAACGCCCGGGCTGCTGCGCCGCATGGCCTGCTTCGTCTACGAGGGCCTGCTGCTGTTCGGCATCGGGCTGATCCCGGGCGCGATCGGGGCGGTCTTCACCGCCATCTCCGGACACCACCATCCGCTCCAGAGCGACACCGCGCTGCGCGTCATCACCTTCGTGATCTACGCGGTCTACTTCACGTGGTTCTGGTCGGCCCGCGGCCAGACCCTGGCGATGCAGACCTGGCACATCCGCGTGGTCACCGCCGACGGCCGGCCGCTGTCACAGGCGCGCGCGCTGTTGCGCTACGTCGCGGCGTGCGCCTGGTTTGCGCCGGCGGCGCTGCTCGCGCTGCTGAACGGCTGGACCGGCTGGGAAGGCCTGGGCGCCATCGTCGTCGGCGTCGTGGCCTACGCGCTGCTCGCGCTGCTGCATCCGCAGCGCCAGTTCTGGCACGACGCGGTCTGCGGTACGCGACTCGTCAACGCTCCGCCGAAGCAACGAACCTGACACGCCACGGGCGGCACAATCGCCGCCATGGAATCGTCCTCCCGTCCGTTTTCTCTTTGCGTCTATTGCGGCTCGCGGCCCGGCACCGAACCGGCCTATGCCGAAGCCGCGCGGCAGGTCGGCCACGAGATCGGCCGGCGCGGCTGGCGGCTCGTCTACGGCGGCGGGCGCGCCGGCCTGATGGGCACCGTGGCCGACGCGGCGATCGCGGCCGGCGCGACCACCGTCGGCGTGATCCCGACGAGCTTGATGAGCAAGGAGCTCGGCCACTTCGAGCTGACCGAACTTCACGTCGTCGACACCATGCACCAGCGCAAGCTGATGATGGCCGAGCGCGCCGACGCATTCCTGGCGCTGCCGGGCGGCATCGGCACGTTCGAGGAGCTGTTCGAGGTGTGGTCGTGGCGCCAGCTCGGCTACCACGTCAAGCCGATCGGCCTGCTCAATGCAGCGAGCTACTACGATGCGCTGCTGGCATTTCTGGCGCAGGCCGAGCGCCTCGGGCTCATGACGTCGGAACAGCATGCGCTGCTCGATGTGGGCAGCGAACCGGCGCCGCTGCTGGACCGCCTCGCGGCCGCGGCATCCCGCGGCGCGGCACAAGACCTGCGGCGCATCTGAGCGCACGCCCCGCGGCGCGCGCCGTACCGCTCAGATCGCGTCGGCGTTGGTCTCGCCGGTGCGGATGCGCACCACCTGCTCGACGGCCGTCACGAAGATCTTGCCGTCGCCGATCTTGCCGGTCTTCGCGGCCTTGACGATGGCTTCGATGCAGCGATCGGTGTCCTCGTCCTTCACGACCACCTCGACCTTGACCTTGGGCAGGAAGTCGACCACGTATTCGGCGCCGCGGTACAGCTCGGTGTGGCCCTTCTGGCGCCCGAAGCCCTTCACTTCGGTGACCGTCAAGCCCGTCACGCCGACCTGGCCGAGGGCTTCGCGAACCTCCTCCAGCTTGAACGGCTTGACGATCGCAGTGATCTGTTTCATCGCTCCGACTCCCGAGAAGATTGATCCGCAGCTAGTTTAAGCGCGGAACCTTCGAATCCCATGCGTGTGGCGCGCGCCGAATAGCCCGCCGCAGGACGGCTCCGGCGGCAAGCACCTAACATCGCCGGGCTGCCGTATCCCGGCAGCCGTGCCACCGTCCCAACCGAAGATCGACGCCCACGCGTGCGCAGCCGCCCTCCTACACGACGATCCCCTGCTTCATCCGACGAGACCGTCGTCGACATCGCCTCGGACATCTCCACGATCGACGCACGGGCATGGGACGCGCTGGTCGACGCGCAGCCGTCGGCGACGCCTTTCATGCGCCATGCCTACCTCGCAGCGCTGCAGGCTTCCGACAGCGCGACCGGCGAGAGCGGCTGGGCTGCGCAGTTCCTGACGCTCGCCGCCGGCGGCGAGCTGCGCGCGGCTTGCCCGCTGTACGCCAAGTCGCACTCCTACGGCGAATACGTGTTCGACTGGGCCTGGGCCGACGCCTATCAGCGCCATGGCCTCGAGTACTACCCGAAGCTGGTCTCGGCCGTCCCGTTCACGCCGGTGCCGGGTCCGCGGTTGCTGGCGCGCGACGACATCGACCGGCGCCTGCTGCTGCGCGCGATGCAACAGATCGCCGGGCAGGCCGGGCTGTCTTCGGCGCACGTCTTGTTCCTCGATGACAACGACGTCGCCGCGGCGCGCGCCGAAGGCTGGATGATGCGCAGCACGGTGCAGTTCCACTGGACCAACCGCACGCCGTCACCGTATGCCGACTTCGCCGACTTCCTCGGGAGCCTGCAACGCGAGAAGCGCAAGAAGATCCAGCAGGAGCGGCGCCGGGTCGCCGATGCGGGCGTCACCTTCACGGCGCTGCGCGGTACCGAGATCACGGAGGATGACTGGGACTACTTCTACCGCTGCTACCGGCTCACCTACCGCGCGCACCATTCGACGCCGTACCTGATGCGCGACTTCTTCGCGCGCATGGCCGCGACGATGCCCGAGCACTGGCTGCTCTTCATCGCACGGAAGGACGGCGAGCGCATCGCCGCTTCGCTGATCGGCATCGATGCGGCGCGCGGCCAGGCCTACGGCCGCTATTGGGGCGCGACCGAATACGTGCCCTGCCTGCACTTCGACGCCTGCTACTACCAGCCGCTCGCCTGGTGCATCGCCCACGGCTACGCGCGCTTCGAAGGCGGCGCGCAGGGCGAACACAAGATGGCGCGCGGGTTGCTGCCGGTGCAGACGTGGTCGGCGCACTGGCTCGCCCATCCGCAGTTCGCACGCGCGGTAGGCGACTACCTCGAGCGCGAAGGCGCCGGCATCGAGACCTACCTCGACGAGCTGGCGGAACGCCGCCCGTTCAAGGCCTGAAGCGAGCCGGCGGCGCTTTACTTGGAACGGTGCTCCAGGTAGCTGCGGATGCCCGAACGAATCTCCTCCTTCGCGGCCTCCGGGCCTTCCCAGCTCTGCACCTTGACCCACTTGCCGGGCTCGAGGTCCTTGTAGTGCTCGAAGAAGTGCTGGATCGCCTTCAGGCGCATCTGGTTGATGTCCTCGGGCTTCTGCCAATGGGTATAGATCGGCAGGACCTTGTCGATCGGCACCGCGAGCAACTTGCTGTCGCCGCCCGCCTCGTCTTCCATCTTCAGCACGCCGATCGGCCGGCAGGTCACGACCACGCCCGGCGACAGCGGGAACGGCGTGATCACCAGCACGTCGACCGGATCGCCGTCGTCGGACAAGGTCTGCGGCACGTAGCCGTAGTTGCACGGGTAGTGCATCGCGGTCGTCATGAAGCGATCGACGAACAGCGCGCCGGTGGCCTTGTCGACCTCGTACTTGATCGGGTCGGCGTTCATCGGGATCTCGATGATCACGTTGAACTGCTCGGGCGCGTTCGCGCCGGGGGTCACGTCGTGCAGGCTCATGGTCTCGCGGGGTGTCAGGGGAATCACGGATTCTAAGTCCCGTCGCCACGTGCTTTTCAAAGGACGCCTACGGCGGGCAACCGATGGAAAACACCATGCTGCCAGCGTTGCCTTCATCCGTACCTTCCCTTAGCATGCCCGGGGCCCGGTCAGGCCCGCCCCACCTTGGGGCACGAAGGCTCGATCCATCTGGCGAGCCGGCAGTCCAACCAGAAAGGAATCCCCCGATGTCTCCATCGATGGCGCTCTATGCGGCGCTGGCTTGCGGCCTCGTGGCCGTCGTCTACGGCTTCGTGCAGCGAAGCTGGATCCTCAGCCAGAGCGCCGGCAATGCGCGCATGCAGGAGATCGCCTCTGCCATCCAGCAAGGCGCCGGCGCGTACCTCGCGCGCCAGTACAAGACGATCGCGATCGTCGGCGTGATCCTCGCGATCCTGATCGGCGTCTTCCTCGGCACGACGACCGCGATCGGCTTCGTGCTCGGCGCGGTGCTGTCGGGCGCCTGCGGCTTCATCGGCATGAACGTCTCGGTGCGCGCCAACGTGCGCACCGCACAGGCCGCCACGCAAGGCATGGCGCCGGCGCTGAACGTCGCGTTCAAGGGCGGTGCCATCACCGGCATGCTGGTCGTCGGCCTGGGCCTGCTCGGCGTAACGCTGTTCTTCTACTGGATCACCGGCGGCACCAAGGTCGACCCGGCGACGCTCAAGCCGCTGCTCGGCTTCGCGTTCGGCTCGTCGCTGATCTCGATCTTCGCGCGTCTCGGCGGCGGCATCTTCACGAAGGGCGCCGACGTCGGTGCCGACCTCGTCGGCAAGGTCGAAGCCGGCATTCCGGAGGACGATCCGCGCAACCCGGCGGTGATCGCCGACAACGTCGGCGACAACGTCGGCGACTGCGCCGGCATGGCCGCCGACCTGTTCGAGACCTATGCCGTGACGTTGATCGCGACGATGGCGCTCGGCGCACTGATGATCAGCGGCGCTTCGGCGATCAACGCCGTCGTGCTTCCGCTCGCGCTCGGCGCGGTGTCGATCATCGCGTCGATCATCGGCTGCAGCTTCGTGAAGGCCTCGCCCGGCATGAAGAACGTCATGCCGGCGCTCTACAAGGGCCTGATCGTCGCCGGCGTGCTGTCGTTGATCGCCTTCTACTTCGTCGTCAGCGCGCTCTTCCCGCAGCCGGTGCAGCTCGCCAACGGCCAGACCGTCACCAGCATGGCACTCTTCGGCGCCTGCGTCGTCGGCCTCGTGCTGACCGCGGCGATGGTCTGGATCACCGAGTTCTATACCGGCACCGACTACAAGCCGGTGCAGCACGTCGCCAAGGCCTCGACCACCGGCCACGGCACCAACATCATCGCCGGCCTCGGCGTGTCGATGCGCTCGACCGCCTGGCCGGTGATCTTCGTCTGCATCGCGATCTGGGTCGCGTATGCGCTCGGCGGCCTCTACGGCATCGCGATCGGCGCGACGTCGATGCTGAGCATGGCCGGCATCATCGTCGCGCTCGACGCCTATGGCCCGATCACCGACAACGCCGGCGGCATCGCCGAGATGTCGGAGCTGCCCGACAGCGTGCGCGACATCACCGACCCGCTCGACGCGGTCGGCAACACGACGAAGGCGGTGACCAAGGGCTACGCGATCGGTTCGGCCGGCCTCGCCGCGCTCGTGCTGTTCGCCGACTACACCCACGCGCTCGAATCGCGCGGCCTCGCGACGACCTTCGACCTGTCGAACCACAAGGTGATCGTCGGCCTCTTCATCGGTGGCCTGATTCCCTATCTCTTCGGCGCGATGGCGATGGAAGCGGTCGGCCGCGCGGCCGGCTCGGTGGTCGAGGAAGTGCGCCGCCAGTTCCGCGAGATCAAGGGCATCATGGAAGGCACCGGCAAGCCGCAGTACGGCAAGGCGGTCGACATGCTGACCAGCGCGGCGATCAAGGAGATGATCGTCCCGAGCCTGCTGCCGGTCGTCGTGCCCATCCTCGTCGGCCTCTTCCTCGGCCCGGCGGCGCTCGGCGGCCTGCTGATGGGCACGATCGTCACCGGCCTCTTCGTCGCGATCTCGATGTGCACCGGCGGCGGCGCCTGGGACAACGCGAAGAAGTACATCGAGGACGGCCACTACGGCGGCAAGGGCAGCGATGCGCACAAGGCCGCGGTCACCGGCGACACCGTCGGCGACCC
>JAFEEF010000022.1:28272-67718 GCA_018241265.1 Pseudomonadota bacterium
GATCAAGATCATCAACATCGTGGCGCTCCTGATCGTGCCGCTGCTGCCCGCGACCGGCGCGATGTCGACCGCGGCGCCGACGGCGAGTTCGGCGACGGCCGGCGCGACCGATGTCGCGTCGGTGAAGGTCGACGGCGGCATCGTGAAGTTCTACTTCGCGACCGGCAAGGCCGATGTGGCGCCGGGCGCCGCGAATGCGCTGAACGCGGTCGCGCAGGCCGTCGCGGCCGGCAAGGTCGCGCTCGTCAGCGGCTACCACGACGCGTCGGGCGACGCGGCGAAGAACGCCGAGCTCGCCAAGCAGCGCGCCGATGCCGTGCGCGAGGCACTGAAGGGCGCCGGCGTGGCCGACGACAAGATCGAACTCGCGAAGCCGCAGGAGTCGACCGGCAGCGGCGATGCGGCCGAAGCGCGGCGCGTCGAGGTGACGCTGAAGTAGCCTCCAGCCAGACTGCGCCCAGGCCCCACCCGGTCGACGGGCCTGCCGATGCAGGCCCGTTGGTTTTGCGCCGGGACTGGTTCATACAGGATATGAGCTGTAGAACCGGTTTACTGCCCACGATGCGTAAGCAACGAGCGCACGAAGCGCACGCGCTCAAGGGCCGTCGCGCTCCGGCTCGCGGATGCCCCAGCGCTTCATGCGACGGTAGATCGTCATGCGCGCCACGCCGAGCTGATGCGCGACCGCGCTGATGTTCCAGCGCGCGGCACGCAGGTACTGCAGCAGCAGCTGCGCTTCCGGCGGCAAGGTACCCGAGGCCGACGCCGCGGGTGCGGTCGATGCGGCCGAGATCGCCGCGACGAGCCCATCGGGCAGATCGTCGAGGCCGACGACGCCGCTCTCCGCCGCCATCGCGCTCGCGAACTCGACGACGTTCTTCAGCTCGCGCAGGTTGCCGGGCCAGGCATAGGCATGCAGCCATTCCTCGACCTCGCGCGCGAGCTGTGCAGGCCGCGCCGACTCGCGCAGCAGCTTGTGCACCAGCCACGGCAGGTCGCGACGCTGCCGCAGCGGCGGCAGCGCGAGGTGCGCGCCGGCGAGACGATAGTAGAGGTCGTCGCGGAACCGCCCGGCCTGCACGCCGGCCAGCAGATCGGCATGGGTTGCGGCGATCACGCGCACATCGACCTTGACGGCGCGCGTCGCGCCGATCGGCAGCACCTCGCGTTCGGCCAGCACACGCAGCAGCCGCGCCTGCAGCGGCAGCGCCATGTCGCCGATCTCGTCGAGGAACAAGGTGCCGCCGTCGGCCTCCTGGATCAGCCCGCGCTTGCCCTTGGGCGCCGCGCCGCTGAAGCTGCCGGGCAGATGTCCGAACAGCTCGCTTTCGATCAGCGTCTCGGGGATCGCCGCGCAGTTGACCGCGATGAAGGCCTGCCCGCGGCGCTGGCTGGCCTCGTGGATCGCCTTCGCGAAGTATTCCTTGCCGCTGCCGGTCTCGCCGGTGATCAGCACGCTGACCGGCGTGTCGACGAGCCGCGCGGCGCGCCGGATCTGCCGGTCGAGCAGCGGATCGCCGCCCGACAGCGCCGCCAGCGGCGCGGGTATGGCCGCCGTCTCGACCAGGGGCGCGGCGGCCGCGATCGGCGTGCCCCAGCGCGACGGCGGCGGCACCGCATGCAGGAACAGCACGCGCGCGGTGCGCTTCAAGGTCAGCGCCCGCCGGTCGCCCGGCATCGCTCGCAGGAAGCGGCCGAGGTCGTCGAAGCGCACGTTGAAGAGCACCTCGAACGGCAGCCCGAGGACGTTGCTGCCGTGCTCGGCCTCGAGCAGCAGCTGCGCCTCGTGGTTGTGGCCGATGATGCGGCCGGCTGCATCGAGTGCGACGAGGCAGTCCGGGCTGATCTCGACGAACTCCGGCGACGGATGCAGCTTCAGCACCCAGTCGTTGCGGAACCAGCGCAGGAAGTTCGCGTTCTCGACGCGGTGCGCATAGACCTTCACGAGCTGCAGCGCGAGGTGCTGGCTGGTCTTGGCCTGCGGCGACGTCAGCGCCGAGATGTCGAGGATCGCATTCAGCCGACCGAGCGGATCGTAGACCGGCGCCGCGGTGCAGGTCAGCGGTATGTGCGTCGCGTCGAAGTGATCGCCCTGGTGCACCGTCAGCGCCTGGCCGGTCGCGATCGCGGTGCCGACGCCGCAGGTGCCGGCGTGGTGTTCGCTCCAGTCGCTGCCGAGATAGAGACCGGCGCGCCGCAACGTCGCATCGAGCTGCAGGTCGCCGATGAAGTCGACCGTGACGCCGCGCGCATCGGTCAGCAGCACGCAGTAGCCCATGCCGGCGACCTGCTGGTAGAGCGCTTCGAGGCCGTGCCGCGCGATGTGCAGGAACTCGTCGAGCCGGTCCTGGTGTTCGCGCACGCGGTCGAACGGCAGGATCACCGCCTCCTGCATGCGCGTCGGGTCGAGCCCGTGCTGATGCACGCAGCGCGACCAGCTCTCGCGGATCACCGTGTCGGGCCGCAGCGGATCGTTGTACGCCAGGCCGTCGCCGGCCTGCCGCATCACGGCGTGGATGTGTTCGCGCTGCAGGCGTTCCATCGCGGTCTCCCGGACAGGAGACGCCGACTGTACACGCCACGACTCCCGAGTTCGACGGCCGCAGAGCCGCACTACGGCCCTGCGCTCGAACGTCGCTATCGGACCCGCACGAAGCGGATCCGGCTGATCATCTGATCGCCGGATCGCTCGGCCGCCTGCTCGTCGACGATGCGCACGAGGCCGCGATCGGCCATCTGCTTGAGCTCGCGCGCCGCCGAGTCGTAGACGTAGGGATTTTCGAGCGAGGTGCCGGCCGACGGCAGCTCCGTCAGCTCGCCGAGCGATGAGTCGAGGTAGGCACTGTGGACGAGCGTGCTCACGGCGTTCTCCCGGGGACATGAAGGCGAGCGATCGGCGGCCATCCGCGCACGGCGGCGGCGCACCCGATACGCCAGGGGTCGGCTCCGCGGGCCGGCGGCCGGCGAAGCCCGCATCCTACGCGCGTTGCCGGCGCCGCGCCGCAAACCCGAGCCCGCGACTGCCGCCATCTGCTGCGCGGCAGACGTCTGCACAGGGACTTTGGACGGCGACCCCGCATCGCGACACAATCCGGCTCCCGGGACATCCGCGGAGCGGCTGCGATGATCACCATCCTGCACGAAGCGCGCGAGACGCGTCACCCTGACAGCTCGGCCGACGGCGAAGCCCTCTGGCTCGATGCGCCGGCCGTCGAGGCGGCCACCGGCTGGCAGTGGAAGCCCGAGGGGCTCTGCCGCGGCACGGTCTGCATGCCACTGGCGGCGGCGGGCGCCGGCGAGCTCCGCGACGGCCGACTCGACATCGCCGCGGCATGGCGCCGCAGCGGCCAGCCGGTGGTGCACGACGCGGCATCGCGCACCTGGGTGCTCGGCACCGGCGCGCAGCAACGCGGCGCGGCGCTCGCGACCTTGCAGGCGCCCGACTTCGAGCTGCCCGATCTCGACGGGAACATGCACCGGCTTTCGGACTACCGCGGCCGCAAGGTCTTTCTCGCGACCTGGGCGAGCTGGTGCGGCTGCCGGCTGGACTTGCCGATCTGGGAGTCGCTGGCGGGCGAGCTGGCAGACCAGGCCTTCACCGTGCTCGCGATCGCGCTCGACAACCCGGAGTCCGCGCGCCACTGGATCGAGGCCGCGCAACCGAGCTTCCCTTGCCTGATCGACGCGACCCATCGCGTCGCCGACCTCTACAACCTCGTGAACGTGCCGCAGGCGGTCTGGATCGACGAGCAGGGCCGCATCGTGCGGCCGCCGGAAACGGCGGGCTCGACCGATGGCTTTCGCGAGATGAACCGCGAGACCGGCGTCGTGCCCGAAAGCGTGGTCGCCGAGCGCAATCGCGTGAAGACGCACTACGTCGCCGCGGTACGCGACTGGGTGCTGCACGGCAGCGCCAGCGCGCATGTGCTGGGTGAGCGCCAGGCGGCGGCGCGCCTGCACCTGCCCGGCGATGCGATCGCCGAGGCGCATGCGCGCTTTCGCCTCGGGCGACACCTGATGCAGGCCGGCCAGGCCGACGAGGGCCGCGCACAGATCGACGAAGCGACGCGGCTCCATCCCGATTCGTGGGCGATGTGGCGGCAGGCCGCGCCCAAGAACGAGCGCGGCTTGGCCGCCGGCCCGGCGTTCTGGGAGCGCGTGGATGCACTGGGCGACAGGCCGTACTACCCGCGGGCGGACATAGGCTGAGGCTCTCTCACAGGGCGGCGCGTAGCCAACGCCGCCCGTGCCGGCGACGCATCAGATCAACGCAGTGGGCTAATGCGACACCGCGTCCGCATCGCCCCGCATCTTGCGCGGCGCCATCGCATGCACGCGGTGCCACGCGCGCCGGAACTGGCGCACCGAGCCGAAGCCGGTCTGCTCGGCGACATGCTCCATCGCGAGCTGCGTCTTGCTCAGCAGGTCCTGCGCGCGCGCGACCCGCAAACGGTTGACGTACTGCACGATGCTCATGCCGACGTGCTCGTTGAACAGCCGCGACAGGTGCCGGTCGCTGACGCAGGCGATGCGCGCGAGCGCGCTCAGCGACCAGGCGCGCGTCAGGTCGGCCGCGACGGCATCCTGCACGCGATGGATCGCCGGATGGACATGGTTGCGGCCCTCCAGCCACGGCGACAGCTGCGGGTCCGCGCCGCTGCGACGCAGGTACATCACGAGGTAGCGCGCGATCGCCGCGCAGCAGGACGGCGCGGTCAGCTCGCCCACGATGTGCAGCATCAGGTCGATGCCGGTCGTGATGCCCGCGCTCGTGTGGCACAGACCCTCGGACACGTAGAGCCGGTTCTCGAGCACGCGCGCCGACGGCGCGATCTGCGCCAGCTCGGCGCAGCTCGCATGGTGCGTCGTGCAGGCCCGCCCGTCGAGCAGGCCGGCGCGCGCGGCCAGCAGCGCACCGGTGCAGATGCAGATCAGCATCGTGTCCGGCTGCACCACGTCGCGCAGCCAGGCGACGATGGCGCACTCGTCGGCAGAGTCCGCGTCGACCGGCAGCCGGGCTCGATCGCGACCGTCCGGCAGCATCACGTCGTCGACGTCGCCGGCCACGACGACCCAGGCGGTCTCCGGCAGCCGGCTCGGAAGCGGCTCCGCCGCCGCGATCGGCAAGCCGATCGACGATTGAACCGTGCCGGTCGCGGCCACGTAGTGGACGTCGAACTGCACCGCCGATTGCACCTGGTTCGCGCAGCGCAGCACCTCCACCGGCCCCGCCACGTCGAGCAGCAGGACACGCGGCGGCAGCACGACGTAGACCTGGATCCTTCTCACCTCGATACGCTCGTTGTGACGGCCGGTGCCGCCGCGTCCGCAGCCGCGGCGCATCCTTCTACCGCATGAACACGTCCCAGTCCTGAACCATCTGGTGCTTCTGCGTCCAGCTGACCACATAGCACGGGCTGGGGACGTTGCGCGCCGTGCAGCGCTGGCCGCTGACCTGATGGTAGCTGGGCGTGCCGAGCGTGGTCTCGGTGTGGATGTGCGCCTTGCCGGGGATGGGCCGATGGCAGGTGCTGCCGGTGGCGATCTGGTAGATGTAGCCCGGGAACGCAGGTGCCGGCAACGGGTAGCCGATGTCGGGCACGCAGTTGCCGTTGTTCGGCCCGTTGTCCGCGCCGGGCCAGTAGCCGAAGTTGGCGTCGTAGTAGAGCTCGACGTTGACCGGATAGGTGATCGGGCCGGCCGGTCCGAAATCGACGACGCCGGAGTCGTAGATCACGTTCGACCCCTGCGTGACGAGCACGCGCTGCAGCAGGTCGTCGTCGGGGTCGTTGGTGTCGTCCTCGAAGAAGGTCGTGATCTGGCCGCAGGGCTTGTACTGGCTGTACGGCAGGCCGGTGGTGCCGTTGATGTAGGCATCGCAGCCGATGCCGTTGCCCATGCCGCCGTAGCCGAAGATGTCGTCGTTCTTCAGCGCCCATGAATAAGCCGGCAGGCCGTTGACCAGCGTGCCGTGCGGCAGCGGCAGCACCGGGTTGCCGATCGTCGGGCAGTCGGCGTTCGGGGTCGATCGGCCGTAGCACGGCCACACGTCGCTGCCGTCGGCGTTGCCGCCTATCGTCGGATAGGCTTGGCTCATCACCGCCTGCAACGGGATCAGGCGCGGCGCCGGCAGCACGTCCTGCGGCGCCGCGTTGGCGGATGTGACGCCGCCGGACGACGGCACGATGTGGCGGTGCGCGGTCGCCTGCGCGAACGCCTGTTGGCAGATCAGGCCGGCGGCGGCCGCGGCCGCGAGGACGGCCAGGGTCTTGGCGCAGGCGCGATAACCTGCGGCTGGGTGATGGATGGAGGCCACGGTTTGCTCCCTTCGGTGAGCTGATCGGGCCTCGATCGTGGAAGGATGGAGCAGTCTCCGCCAGACGTGCACAGGACGACTAGGGGACCGAAAACGCCAATCGCGATCGGGCGTTCTCAGCCGCTCCAATGCGGCCGTGTCATCGCGCCACGGCTCCGCCCAAGGCCGCAGGCGTTGCGCGCGCGTCGGAACCCGACACGCCGTATCGCCGCAGCAGGAGTTCGTCGATCGAGAGCTTCCCCGGGCCGAACGCCACCAGTGCCAGCAGGATCGAGCCCCAGTAGAAGTGCGAGTTGATCGCCGCCGGGCAGTCGAACGTGTAGAGATCGGGATACGACACGACGGCCATCGCGTTGACGGCGAAGAGACCGGCGGCGCCGAGACGTCCCGCCAGGCCGCACACGACGAGCAGCGGAAAGAACAGCTCGCCGAAGGTGCCGGCATAGGCAGCGAGGTCCGGCGGCAGCACTGGCACCTTGTACGTGTCGTGAAACAGCGCCAGCGTATTGCCCCAGTCGGAGACCTTCAGCCATCCGGCCCGCAGGAAAACCATCGCGACATACGCCCGCGCTGCCAGCAGCAGCACCGGCTGCAGACGATCGAGCCGGCGGCCCAGCTGCGCGCCGCGTCGTATCCAATGAGTCATGTCGGTCTTCCTCGCAAGGTGATGCCCGGCCCGCCTGCAGCGTCCGCGGGGCACGGCAGCCTGGCCGCCTGCCGTGCCGCGCGGCGGGAGTTGCCGCAGCCTACTTCTTCATCGGCGGCGTCAGCGTGCCGCCCATCTTTTCGCAGGTGCCCTTGGCGACGTACTTCCAGTCGCCCGGATCGTGGTCCTTCGTCGCGGTGCCGGCGCAGCTGTGCGAGCCGGAGGCGCTGGCGCAATCGTTCTGGCCGCTCATGGCGACGCCGAAGCACTTGTCCTTCGACGGATCGGGAGCGACCGGACCGGCGTGCGCCGCCGAGATCATGCCGAGCGCGAGGACGGAGGCATAGGCGGATTGAATGACGAGCGCTTTCGTGTCCATGGAGGTCTCCTAGAGGTTGAGGTCGGGTGCGCCTTGAACCGGCACCAGCCTCTGTCGATGGACTTCATCCGTCCTTACGCCGACCTGCAGACTTTCGCCGGTCCACCCCGGCTCGAAGTCGGCCGCTTCCGTCGCGTACGACCAAGGTCCGTTCTCGTGCTCGAGGCGCGCAAGGAGATGTGACAGCGTGCGACGGACAGCGGGATCGGGGGGTGCCGGCGCGATACTGGCGCGCATGACCTCTACTCCACGCGACGGCACGTCGTCCGAAGGCGCCGGCGGCGCGCCGCCGCCTGCAGCGCCTGCCGGCCTCCATGTCCCCGCGGAGCCGGACTTCCTCGCGTCGCTGCGGGCGGACCTGGCCGACTGGCGCCACTGGCTCGCACGGGCGATCGTGCTGAGCTATGCGCTGGCGGCCGGCCTCGCCGTGGTGCTCTTCACCTGGCTCAGCAACCGGGCGATCGAAGGCTATGCGCACCTGAGCGCCTGGGCGCCGCTGGCGCTCTTCGTCTGGATCCCGTGCTGGACCGCCGGCCTCGTCTGGCTCACGCGTCGCTATGCGCCCGGCGCCGCCGGCTCGGGCATCCCGCAAGTGATGGCGGCCCTGTCGCCGCGCGTACCGGCCGGACAGCGCTCGCTGTTCGTCTCGCTGCGGTTGAGCGTCGCGAAGATCCTCCTGACCTCGGGCGGCCTGCTGGGCGGCCTGGCGATCGGACGCGAAGGCCCGTCGGTGCAGATCGCCGCCGGCGTCATGCAGCATGCGCAACGCTGGCTGCCGCGGCGCTCACCGTTGAACCAGGACGGCCTGCTCGTCGCGGGCGGCGCGGCCGGCATCGCGGCCACCTTCAACGCGCCGCTCGCCGGCGTGATGTTCGCGATCGAGGAGCTGACCCGCAAGATCGAGCAGCGCAGCAGCGGCCTCATCGTTGCAGGCATCGTGCTCGCCGGCCTGGTGGCCGTTTCGTTCTTCGGCAACGCCAGCTACTTCGGCCGATTGCATGTCGACCGGCTGACCTGGGCGCAGCTCCTGCCGGGCCTGGCGACCGCGGTCGGCAGCGGGCTGCTCGGCGGCGTGTTCTCGCGCCTGCTGCAACGCAGCCTGCTCGGCGGCACCGATCGCTTCAGCAGATGGCGCGCGCGCTGGCCGGTGCGCTTCGCCTTCGGCTGCGGTCTGGCCATCGCGTTGCTGGCCTGGGTCAGCCACGGCGCGACGGCGGGCAGCGGCTACGACTACACGCGCAACCTCGTCGAGGGCCACTTCGACCTGCCGGTCCTCTACGTCGTCCTGCGGTTCGTGGCGACGTGGCTGTCGGTCTGGTCCGGCGTTCCGGGCGGCATCTTCGCGCCGTCGCTCGCCATCGGTGCCGGCATCGGCAGCGACATCGCGCTGCTCACCGGCACGCACGAAGGCAGCGTCGTGCTGATCGCGATCGGCATGACGGCCTTCCTCTCGGCCGTCACCCAGGCACCGGTGACCGCCTTCATCATCGTGATGGAGATGGTCGACGGTCACGCCATGGTGCTCAGCCTCATGGGCGCGGCACTCATCGCGAGCCTGGTCTCGCGCTGGATCAGCGTGCCGATCTACCATCGGCTGGCCCTGGCGCAACTGGCGCGCCTGCCCGACGAAGGCAGGCGCGAATCGCCCGGTCGACCGCGGCCCTGAGCGAGCCGCACCGGCGCAGGACTCAATGTCCGTGGGCCGGAACGATCGCGATGCCGTTCGTCGTCTTGCCGCTCACCGTCGCGACGCCCTGGGGCGTCAGGTTGCCGTCGATGTCGACGCTGAAGACGTTGACGTGCGACACCGTGCCGTTCGAATCGACGACCGCCGCGAGCCCCGCGCGGTAGGCGATGTCGGTCGGGTTGCCGGCGAACTGCGCCGCGACCGCCGCGTCCTGGACGATCTGCTGGCCATAGACCGCATAGCGCGACACGCTCATGCTGGGCGAGTTGGCCGAGAACAGGAACGGGCCGTCGAGCGCCAGCCAGCAGGGCGCATGCTGCGTGCCCGAGCCCACGGTGGTCAGGACTGCGTTGTCGCGCACGAGGCTGATCTCGTCGGCATGGGCGAGCGTCACGTAGGCTTCATCGCTGGTCGTCACCAGGCCGAGCGGCGTGTCGATGTTGGACGGGATGTTCGCCGCCATCACGGCGGTGCCGGTAACGACGCCGCGCGCGCTCAGGGCCACGGTCTCGACGGCATTGCTCTTCTCGGTGATGACGAGCGCATGCCTCGTCGCCCCGACCTGGCCGGCGGTGCCATCGGCATGCAGCAGCGCCGCGCTGCCATCGGCGGCCGCCGCGACGCCGTTCGAGCCGACGAAGTGCGACTCGACGCGGGTTCCGCTCAGCACATACAGATGGTCGTTGGCGAATGCGACGCTCACCGGGTTGGCGGCGGTCGGCACGATGGCTTCGAGATGGAAGGTCGTGGGCCCGTCGTCGCGCACGAAGACCGAGACGTTGCTCGAGCCGTAGTTGACGACCGCGATGCGATCGCGCGTCGCGGCGATGCCGCCGGCGTTGCCCGAGACGCCGCCCTGCCCTTCGGTCGGCAGCGACTGCAGCAGCGTCCCGGACGGATTGAAGAACATCAGCTGGTTCGCGCTGGCGTTCGACGCCGCGACGATCAACTGGTCGAACAGCGTTGCCGCATGGGCGGCGGGCGTGCTGGCAATGGTCATCAGCGCGGTCGTGACGGCGCCTGCGAGCAGGTGGTGCTTCATCTCGGTCTCCTGTAGCGTCGAGGGATGGACAGGGATCGGCAGCGGGACGTCGCGTCGCGATGCATGATCCTTGGCACGCGTCAGTCGCGGGTCGGCCCGAGGGCCTTACACCGCGGCCGCCATGAACGGCTCTGGTACGGCTTGCGCCTGCATCCGAGTTTCTTGCAGGTCCAGGGAATAAATCGACCATGCCGTACGTCCACCCGACTGTTGATCAACTCGTCTCCGGACACTCGACATGACAAACCCGTTCCTTCCCATCGCGGCCCTGACGCTGGCAGCCGCCGCCTGCTCGCACGCCTACGCCGAGCCCGCCGCCAAGATGGCCGGCGGCATGCTCGTCGACAAGAGCGGGATGACGCTCTACACCTTCGACAAGGACGTCGCCGGCAGCGGCAAGAGCGTCTGCAACGGTCCTTGCGCGACGCTGTGGCCGCCGGCCGCCGCTTCGGCCGATGCCAAGCCGGAAGGCGACCTGACCATCGTCACGCGAGACGACGGCAGCAAGCAGTGGGCCTACAAGGGCAAGCCCATCTATACGTACTCGAACGACAAGAAGGCCGGCGACGCGACCGGCGACAACTTCAAGGACATCTGGCACGTCGCCAAGTAGGCGTCGGCCGTAGACCTCGACGATACGGCATCGCTGCATTCATCAGGGTTGCTTCGCGCGGCAGCACGATTCTTCGGTCGGCGATCAGGTCGCGGTAGACGGCCAGCGGACGGGCACCAATAATGCGCCCCGCTTCCAACCACAACGCCACTTGGAGACCTGATGAACCCCCTCCGTACGTTCTCTCCGCTGCTCGCATCGGCGTGCCTTGCAGCCTTGCTCCCGGCTGCCGCCTCGGCGGCGCCGAAAGGCTATTCCGGCATCTTCGGCGGCGGACCGCTCTACATCACCTCGAAAGGCGCCTCGCAGAACATCACCGAACTCGAAAACTCCGGCTTTACGGAAATCATCGTCTGGAGCGTCGAGGTCAAGCCCAACGGCGACCTCAACCTGAACGGCGAGTTCCCGTTGACGTCCAACGGCGTCTACATCGGCGACCAGACCTATCCCGCCTTCGCGTCGGACATGGCCCGGCTCAAGCAAGGCAAGGTCAAGCGCGTCACCTTCAGCATCGGCTCGTCGAACTTCGGCGACTGGGAGGACATCGCCGCACTGGTACAGAACCAAGGCACCGGACCGGACAGCATCCTCTACAAGACCTTTGCTGCGCTCAAGGCCGCGATCCCGGCGATCGACGCCATCGACTTCGACGACGAGAACAGCTTCGACCTCGCCAGCACGGTGCAGTTCGGCGTCATGCTGGGGCAGATGGGCTACCACGTGATGCCCGATCCCTATTTCGATGCGGGTTACTGGAAGCAGGTCGTCTCGCAGATCAACACGCAGCTCCCGGGCACCGTCGACGGCGTGCACCTGCAGGCCTATGCAGGCGGCGCCGGCAACAGCCCGTGCAACGGCTGGGACTTCGGCACGGTGCCGGTCTTCCCGTTCCTGTGGGATGCCAACGACACGCCGGCGCAGGTCTACGAGCGCATGCACAACTGGCACACCCAGTGCGCCATCGTCGGCGGCGGCCTCTGGCTGTACGACGACCTCGTCGGCACCGGCGAGACGCCGAAGTACGCCAAGGCCATCAACCTCGGCGTCAGGACGCGGCGCTAGGCGGCACGGATCGGCGGCCTGTCCTTCAGGATCGAGCCGATCGGGACGCTTGCACGCGCGAAGCGCAGGATCGCCCCTGCCGGCAATTCAACGTGCAGGCGTCGCAGCCATGCACGCCGAATTGCGCGCGGGCGCCGAAGCCGGCGACCCAGGCCAGTTTCTGCCTGGCCCAAGCAGCGATCCGGTCCAGTAGTCTCGTTCCCATGCGCACCTCGTCGGTCTACAAGGCGTATATCGGCAGTCGCGCCCGATTGCGAAGTCGACAACCTTCGAATCGAGTCGGGAGCCAGTCTGCGGCCAGCGCCGTCCGAGATGTCGGCGATTCCCTGATCCCGAGGCATCCACTTCAGGGATGGCATGAGCGGCAAGCTGCAACATCGGCAGCATCGCATCGTTCAACTGAACAAAGTGCAGGCCATGCGGTCGGCGATGGCGGCCGCTACGATGACCGGCCTCAGTCCGCTGCAGGCGCAGCAGCTTCCTCGGCATAGGCGCGCCGGCGATCGGCTGTCGCCTTGCCGGCATCGGCCGGCGGCTCTTCCTCGCCCGGCCGCAAGGTGGCCGAGATCTGCTCCGCGGCGCGGCGCAACGCAGGCAGGGTCCGCATGAAATGCTTCAGGTTGCCGCGCGACGACGGCGCGTGCAGCGCCACCGCGGCGATGACGCGGCCGCGTGCGTCCATCACCGGCACCGCGAGCGCCACCGAGTCGGCGAACAGCTCGCCGTCGTGCAGGCCGACGAGCGTCTTGCGCACCTTCTTCAGCTCGGCCTCGAGCTCGGCATAGGTCGTGATCGTCGTCTTGGTGTACGCCTTGTACGGCTCGCTGCCGAGGATCTGGCGCACCTTGTCGGGCGGCATCTGGCTGAGCAGCAGCTTGCCGCTCGCGGTGCAGTGCAGCGGCACGCGCGTGCCCGACTCGAGGTGCATGCGCAGCGGATGGCTGGTCTCGACGCGGTCGAGGTACAGCACCTCGCGTCCTTCGAGCACCGTGAGGTTGCAGCTCTCGCCGGTCTCCTGCACCGCGGCTTCCAGCGCGTCGTGCCACTGGCTGCGCAGGCTGGCGTTGCGCCACAGGTCGGCGCCGAGCGCGGCCAGCCGCGGCCCGACGGTGTAGCGCCGGCTCAGCTGGTCGCGCCGCAGCAGCTCGGCGCCGTGCAGCATGTTGAGGATGCGGAACAGCGTCGGCTTCGGCAGACCGACGAGCTGGGTCACCTCGTCCAGCGACAGCGGTCCGCTCGCACCGGCAATCGTTTCGAGCACCGCGACGGCGCGCAGTGCGATCGACTCGCCGCCTTCCGAATCACGCAGCTTGGCCATGCTGTGGCGTCTATACCTGAAGGGAAAAGGGTGGCAATGATGCCTCGTCGTCGTCCGACTTCCTGCGCGCGCTCCTCAGGCGACGAGCACCCAGATCGCCACCAGCAGCATGAAGACGATCGTGAACTGCCGGAAGCGCTGGTCCGAGAAGCGCGCGAAGAGCTTCGATCCCGCCGTCACGCCGATCACGAAGCACGGAAAGAGCCACGCCGTCAGGTGCAGCACCGTCGACGTGATCATGTCGCTGGCCGCCAGCATGGTCAGCCCGAAGATCGAGATCGCGACGACGTAGAGCGTCAGGTTGGCGCGCGTCACGGCGATCGGATCGGAGCCGGACAGCAGGTACAGGATGACCGGCGGCGCGCCGATGCTGGTCGCGCCGAGCATCGTGCCGCTCAGCGCGCCGAGCGCCATCGACGTCGAGACGCGCTGCGGGCCGTGGTAGCGGTAGCCCGACAGCATCGCGAGCGAGAACACGATGACGGTGATCGCGATCGCCGCGCGCAAGGTGCCCGCGCTCGCCGCGCGCAGCAGGTAGCCGCCGATCGGCACGGTGCAGGCCGCGGCCACGCAGATCGGCGCGATGACGCGCCAGCGCGCGATCAGCCAGGCTGCACGCAGCATCGTCGCCGCGGCGAAGGCCTCGAGCATCAGCGACAGCGGCACCGCGGTGCTGCCGCCGAGCAGCAGCGCGAGCAGCGGCGTCATCACCATCGCCGCGCCGAAGCCGGTCGTGCCGCGCACCAGGCCGCCGAGCAGGCCGATCAGGCAGGCGTACGCGATCGTCGCCGTCATGCCGGCGCCTCGCAGGCGGCGGGCACGCGCCATGCCGATCGGGCCAGGCCGTCGTAGGCATCGAGCAGCCGCTCCTGCCATGCATGCACCGGATCGGTGGGCTCGACGACCTCGAACGGCGTCACGAGGCGCACGAACTGGAAATGGCCGAACACCATGTAGTCGACGAACGCCGGCGCGCTGCCGGCGAGCCATGGCTGGCGCTCGAGCGTCGCGCGCAGCGGCAACAACGTGCGCCGAAGCTCGGCAATGCCGTCGGCAGGCGCCACGGCGATCTGCTCGAGCGGCCGTCCGAAGCGCGCCTCGCGGCTCGCGCGGAAATAGGCGCGGTCCCGCTCGGCGATGCAGGCATGGACGTACGGAATCACCAGGCGCACCAGCGCCGGCTGCAGCGCCTGCTCGCACCAGAACCGCAGGAAGCCCGCCTGCGCCTCGGCCTGCGGCCCGCCGAACAGGCCGGGCCGGTCGGGATAGGCGCTGTCGAGATAGCGCGCGATCTCGAAGCTGTCGGCGACGACATGCCGGCCGTCGACCAGCACCGGCACGCGCTCCTGGCCGCTGAACGCGATCGCCTCCTTGTCGGTAAAGCGCCACGGCAGCGCATCCGCAACGAGCCCCTTGTGGGCGAGCGCGAGCCTGACCCGCCAGCAGTACGGACTGAAGCGCAAGCGCTCGTCGGCACCCGCCAGGTCGTGATAGGTGATCGTCATCGCCGTGGCCGTGAATCGAAGCTGCGCGTCAGAGCATGTGCATGCCGTGGCTGACGCTGATCGACTGGCCGGTCAAGGCATTCGTCGGGAACGCCGCGAGGAACACCGCGACCTCGGCCAGGTCGGCCTCGGTCGTGTACTCGCCGTCGACCGTCAGGCGCAGGAACAGGTCGTGCACGATCTGCTCCTCGCTGACGCCCGCCTCGCGCGCCAGCACCGGCAGCTGCCGCTCGATCAGCGGCGTGCGCACGACGCCGGGACAGATCGCGTTGGCGCGCACGCCGTGCGGCGCGCCCTCCTTCGCGATCGTGCGGCAGAGGCCGAGCAGGCCATGCTTGGCGACCACATACGGCCCCTTCTTCACCGACGCGAAGTAGGAATGCACCGAACCCATCAGGATGATGCTGCCGCCGCGCTTGCCGCCGATCATGCGGCGCAACGCCGCGCGCGTCGTCAGGAAGCTGCCGTCGAGGTGCACCGCGAGCACGCGTTTCCAGTCGGCGAAGGACACGTCGGCGATCGTGTCGAGGTGCTGGATGCCGGCGTTCGACACCAGGATGTCGACGCCGCCCCAGCGCTCGGCATAGGCATCGATGCCCGCATCGACCTCCGCCTCGCTCGTCACGTCCATGCGGTGCGCCGACGCGCGGCCGCCGGCCGCCTCGAGCTCGCGCGCGGCCCGCTCGGCGGCGCCCGCATCGAGGTCGGCGACGCCGACGATCGCGCCTTCGCGCGCATAGAACTCGGCGATGCGGCGGCCGATGCCGCTGGCCGCACCGGTCACGATGGCCCTCCTGCCTTCGAGTCTCATGCTGCTCGATGCTCCTCCGGTGACTTCAGGCACGCAGCCGCGCGACCGTCGACGGGCCGTTCGGCGTGGCGCCGGACGCGGCGCGCACCTCGGCCTGGATGCGGCCCTTGATCTCGACGAAGCGCGGGTCGGTGTTGCGGCGCGGGCGCGGCAGGTCGATGCGGATCACGTCGCGCACCGTGCCGGGCCGGCCGGCCATCACGACGACGGTGTCGGACAGGATCACCGCCTCCTCGACGCTGTGCGTGACGAACAGCACCGTCTTCGGCTCCTGCTGCCAGATGCGCAGCAGCTCCTCCTGCATCGTCTCGCGCGTGTAGGCATCGAGCGCGCCGAACGGCTCGTCCATCAGCAGCATCTCCGGCTGCACCGCGAGCGCCCGCGCGATCGCGACGCGCTGCTTCATGCCGCCCGACAGCTCCGACGGAAAGCTGTCGGCGAAGCGCTCGAGGCCGACGAGCTGCAGGTAGCGGTCGACGCGCTGCCGGCAGGTGGCCTTGTCGATATTCTTCATCTCGAGGCCGAACGCGATGTTGCCGCGCACCGAGAGCCACGGGAACAGCGCGAACTCCTGGAACACCATGGTCCGGCTCGGATGCGGCCCGTCGACCACGGTGCCGTCGACCAGCACCTCGCCCTGGGTCGGCTTCTCGAAGCCGGCGACGATGTTGAGCAGGGTCGACTTGCCGCCGCCGCTCGGGCCGACGATGCAGACGAACTCGTTGCGCTCGATGCCGAGCGACGCGTTCGCGATCGCGCGCACCTTCTGCCGGTGCTTCGTGAGAAACGTCTTGCTGACGTTGTCGGCGACGATAAAGGTCATGAGAGATCTCCCGCGGTCAGAGGTCACCCGACCCGTGATGCCAGGACAGCAATGGCCGCGCCAGGAAGCGCAGCACCACGTCCATCAGGATGCCCATGAAGCCGATCATGAACATGCCCATGAAGATGATGTCGGTGCGCAGGAAGTTGCGCGCGTCCTGGATCATGTAGCCCAGGCCCGACGTCGCGGCCACCAGCTCGGCGGCGACGAGCACCATCCACGCGACGCCGAGGCCGATGCGGATGCCGTTGAAGATCGCCGGCAGCGCGCCCATCAGCACGACCCGCGTCAGGAGCTTGCGCGGCGGCGCGCCGAGGTTGCGGGCCGCGCGGATCAGCACCGGCTCGATGCCGCGCACGCCGTGGATCGTGTTCAGCAGCACCGGGAAGAACACGCCGATCATGATGATGAAGAGGTTCTGCGTGATGCCGATGCCGAACCACAGGATGCTGATCGGTATCCAGGCGAGCGGCGGGATCGGCCGCAGCAGCTCGATCAGCGGATCGACGTAGCGGTTGAAGCGCGTCGACCAGCCCATCGCGATGCCGAGCGGCACCGCGGTGACGACGACGAGCGCCCAGGCGATCAGCACGCGCTGGGAGCTCGCGACGACGTGCGTCAGGAGCTCGCCGGAGCGCGCCATCGTGATCGCCGCATGCAGCACTTCGGACGGCGGCGGGATCAGCACCGCGAGCGACGGCTTCACGGCCGGGATCAGCCAGCGCGCCGCCGCCTCCCAGGCGAGCAGCAGCACGACGATCACCGCGATGCCGGCGAAGCGCCGTTCGAACTCGGCCAGCGCGCCCGGGCCCGCATCGGCGTCGACCTCGTCGACCGGCGCCGCGGGGTGCAGTTGCGTCGGTACGCTCATGTCGGCGCTCCCGTCGTCAGGCGGCATACGACCTGCCGCCGAAGGACCAGGCCTTCACCAGATCGCCGGGCTCGGGAAACGCCTGCTGCTGCGTCAGCGTGTCCTCGTTCAGGTACGCCGGATACGGCACGTTGCCGATCTTGCCGCTCCAGTTCGGCGGTATCCACGGCGGCACCGCCGGCACCTTCCATCCGAGCTTCGCGAACGTCTGGTCGGCGAAGCGCGTCTCGAAGTAGCTCGCATAGAGCGGCTCGGTCACCGGCTTCTTCAGCCGCCCGTTCTTCGACAGCCACTCGGAGACGCGTGCGTTCTCGTGCGACCACAGGTCGCGGAACGGATACCACCAGGTCGGCTTGTGCAGGTTGTTGAGCTTGGTGATCAGGCGGCCGACGATCTCCGGCGGGAAGCGCTTGTGCATCACGTCGCGCGTCGTGATCTCGATCGCGTCCTTCGGGTCGAAGCGCGTGTAGAGCACGCCCTCGGCATACGCATCGAGCAGCGCCTGCACGACGTCGGGCGCGTTGTCGATGATCTCCTTCGAGATCCAGAGGTTGCCCATGTACATGTTGTACGGAAAGATCGCGTCGATCTGGCGCGCGTTCTTGCGGAAGTCGAGGTGATCCCAGATGTACGGCTGCCACTGCACGACGCCGGCCAGCCCTTCGGGCATCAGCAGCAGGTCGGGCGGCGTCAGGCTCTTCAACGTGAGGTCGCGGCCGACCTCCAGGCCGTGCGTGCGCAAGGCTTCCTGGAAGTAGAACTCGGCCGACGAGCCGGCCACGATGCCGAAGGCCGGTGCCGGCGACATGCCCTTGATGTCGGCCAGGCTCTTCAGCGGCGAGTTCGGCGGCACCAGGGTCGCGTGCTTGAGCACCGGATTGACGGCGGCGATGCAGCGGATCGGCGTGTCGTTGGCGATCAGGCTCGTGAACGGCAGGTTGCCTTCCATGCCGGCCTGGATGCGGCCTGCGGCGGCCGCCTCGTTGATCGCCGGGCCGCTCAGGAACGGCACCACCTCGATCTCGAGCCCGCGCGACTTCATGAAGCCCTTGGGCACCGCCACCGGCAGCGACGTGAAGGCCGGCTGGCTGCCCATCTTGAGCGGCCACCAGCCCTTGTCCTTCATCCACGCCACCGACTTGGCGCTGACCTGCTCGTAGGGCTGCGGCCAGCCCCAGTCGGTGAACTTGCCGGCACCTTGCGCATGCGCCGCCGGCATGCCGATGGCGCCGGTCAGCGCGCTCACGGCGGCCGCGCCGCCCGCCTTCATCACATCGCGTCTTTTCATGCCTGTCTCCTTGCACTGTGCCTTCAAACCATCAAGAGCCCGCCGTTCACGTCGATGCACGCGCCGGTCACGTAGGCCGAATCGCCGGAGGCGAGGAACGCCACCACACCCGCCACTTCCTCGGGCCGGCCGAGGCGCCGCATCGGTATGCGGCTCTCGACGCTGTCGATCTGGCCCGCATCGAGCGGGCCGCGCACCATCACCGTATCGGTCGGTCCGGGGCAGACCGCGTTGACGCGGATGCCGTGCGCCGCCACCTCGCGCGCCACGTGGCGCGTCAGGCCGATCACGCCGGCCTTCGACGCGGTGTAGTCGGCGCTGCCTATCGTGCTGGTGCTGCGCCCGGCGAGCGATGCGAGGTTGATGATCTGGCCGGCACGCTTCGGCAGCATGACCTTGAGCACTTCCTTCGTGCAGAGGAAGACACTCTTCAGGTTGACCGTCAACGTGCGGTCCCATTCCTCTTCGGCGATGTCGAGGATCGAAGGCCGCAGCCGCGCGAAGCCGGCGTTGTTGACGAGGATGTCGACGCCCGCGTAGCGCGCCTGGGCCGCCTCGACGAGCGCCTGCACGTCGCGCGCCTGCGTGATGTCGCCGGCGACCGCGAGCGCGCTGCCGCCGGCCGCCTCGACCGCGTGCGCGGCACCTTCGGCCGCCGCGCGGTCGATGTCGGCCACGACGATGCGCGCGCCGCGCGATGCGAGCTTCAGCGCGATGGCGCGCCCCAGCCCGCCGCCGCCGCCGGTCACGATCGCGACCTTGCCTTCGAGTTCCATGCGCATCTCCCGTGGGCTTCGAGGGTCGACGTCAGCCCGCCAGATCGGACGGCTCCGGCCACGGCTGCGGCGGGTCCTCGGGCGTGCGGTAGGCCGGATACGGCGCCTTGCCGACCGTGCCCTTCCAGCCGGCCGGCAGCCACGGCGGCTCGGTCGGCACCTTCCAGCCGAGCTTGGCGTAGGTGTTGGCGAGAAAGCGCGGGTCGAACGCCGCGACCAGTTCGGCCTTCGGCAGCGCGCGCTGGATGCGGCCGGTGTCGGCCAGCCACCTCGTGACCTGCTCGTCCTCGGTGGCCCAGAACTCGGGGAACGCGTAGGTCATCGTCGGCTTGTACCTCACCGCGGCGTTGATCAGCACGTTCATCTCGGTGTCGCCGAAGAAGCGGAACGCCTCCTGCTGCTTCAGCAGCGCGCGGGCGCGCGTCGGGTCGTGCCGGGTGTACAGCAGGCCTTCGATGTACATGTCGGCAAGCGCCTGCGCGACGTCGGGCGCGTTGGCGATGATCTCCTCCGACAGCGCCATCACGCCGTGAACGAAGTTGTACGGGTAGGCGGTGTCGACGATGCGCGCGTTCTTGCGGCTCTCGGCCATCAGGGTCACGAACGGGTCCCACTGCACGACGCCGTCCAGACCTTCGGGCATCAGCAGCATGTCGGCGGGCGCGAGCGTCTTCAGCACGACGTCGGCCGGCTTGATGTTGCGGGCGCGCAGCGCGGACTGCAGGTAGAACTCCGACACCGAGCCGGCGACGAGCCCGATCGTCGGCTTGTGGCCGAGCTTCGTGAAGTCGTCGATCGTCTTGACCGGCGAGTCGAGCGGCACGAGCAACGCGGTCCGCAGGTTGATCGCGCCGTTGCCGATCACTTTCATCGGCGCCTTGCTGCGCAGCAGGTACGAGACGAACGGGAAGCTGCCGTAGATGTTGGCCTGCAGGTTGCCGGCCACCGCCGCCTCGTTCTGCTGCGCGCCGAACACGAAGTAAGGCGTCTCGAGGGCGAGGCCGCGCGCCTCGGCGAGCTTCAGCGGGCCCCACAGCGGCACCGACGCGTAGTAGGCCTGGATGCCCATGCGCAGCGGCCACCAGCCCTTGCCCTTGAGCCACTCGACGGACTTCGCGCCGATCTGCTCGTAGGGTTGCGGCCAGCCCCATTCGCTGGTCTTCGCGGGCACGGCAGCGGCGGCGAAGCGCGGCGTGCCGAACGCAGCCGCGCAAGCCGCAAGACCACCGACCCGGATCACGTCGCGTCGCTTCATGTCGTCTCCTTGGTTCATCCGTGCCGCGGCGCCGTCATGGCAGCGCCGTTCGGCGGGCCGCTACGCCGCCTTCTTCTCGCGGCGCATCACCTCGGCGCGGCGGTCCCAGGCGGGCATCTCCATCATCCGGCGCGCCTCCTCGGGCGACGCGATCTCGCGGCCGAGTTCGCGCGCGAGGCGCACCGCGCGCTCGACGAACTGCACGTTGCTGACCGCGAGCACGCCGTGCGAGTAGTAGACGTTGTCCTCGAAGCCGGCGCGGATGTTGCCGCCCATCGCGAGCACCATCGTGCAGAGCGGCATCTGGTGCTTGCCGATGCAGACGACCTGCCAGCTCGAGCCTTCCGGCAGCGCGTCGACCATCGCCATCAGGTTCTGCGGCGTTGCCGGGATGCCGCCGTCGATGCCCAGCACCATGCTGAAGTGCATCGGGCCGGTGACGATGCCGAGCTGCTTCAGCTTCAGGATGTTGGCGATGTGGCTCAGGTCGTAGACCTCGAACTCGTTCTGGATGCCGCGCTCGTTGCAGCCGGTGATGAACCTGGTGTTCCAGGCCTTGGAGTTGTCGAACAGGAACTCGGTCTCGCGGTGCTGGAAGTGGAACGTGCCGGCGTTGACCGTCAGCATGTCGGGCCGCGGGTCGATGTCGAGCAGCGCCATGCGCTGGTCCTGCGTGAAGCCGTCGCCGGGGAACTTGTGGCCGCGCGTGTAGCGCACGCCGATGCCGTTGCCGACCTGCGTGATCATGCCCGGGCAGCGATCGTTGATGCCCTGCACGATCTCGTGGTAGACGCGCAGGTCGGCCGTCGTCAGGCCGTCCTTGTCGCGCGCATGGATGTGGGCGATCGACGCGCCGGCGTCGTAGCAGTCCTTCATCGCCTGCACGATCTCCTTGGGCTGCTCGGGCAGGGCCGGGTTGGCTTCCTTGCCGTGCAGGCCGCCGGTCGTCGCGATCGTGATGATGACCTTGTCGAGGCGGGTGATGTCGGGTCTCATGGTCTTGTCTCCTTCGGTGGTGGACAGCAGTGGAGCCGCTCAGGCGGCCAGGGTGATCTCGGAGGCGCCCCAGCGCACGCGCGCATAGCCGGCATCCGGGCGCGAGTCGAGGAAGCGCAGCAGCTCGAGCAGCGGCGTGGTCTCGAAGCGCAGCGGCGGCGCGGGACGGCGCAGCGGCGCGAGCAGGCTCTCGTCGTAGAACGCGGCGAGCAGCAGGTCCTCGTCGTCGGCCGACGCGCCGAGGTCGGCGCGCAGCCGACCGAGCGCCGGCGCGAGCTTGGCGCCCGCGGGCTCGGTCGAGATGTCCTCGGGACGGATGCCGGCACGCTCCAGGAACTCGTCCGACGGCTGCGCCGCGAGGCGCCCGTAGTGCCCGAGCGCGTACTTGCGCACCTCGTCGGGGATCGTCCTGTAGCGCTCGCCCTGGATCACGTTGAGCACCGACTGCGTGACGATGTACTGCGCGAACGGGCTCACGAGGATCGGGTAGCCGAGGTCCTTGCGCACCCGGGCCGCCTCCTCGAGGATCTCGGGCATGCGGTGCTCGAGCTTCATCGCCTGGAGCTGCGCGCGCAGGTTGGAGATCATCCCGCCCGGCACCTGGTGCTCGTAGAGCGCCGGGTCGTACTGCGCGATGCGGCCGCGCGGCTTGCCTTCGCGCTCGGCGAGCGCGCCGAAATAGCCGCTGACGTCGGCGAGCGCGGCGCGGTCGATGCCGGTCTGTAGGCCGAGCGCGCGGGCGCGCGCTTCGATGTCCTCGGTCGACGGCAGCGAGGCGCCGTTGGCGAGCGGCTCGGACGCGGTGTAGCCGTAGCGGAAGCCGCTCTCGATCGCGACCTCGTAGACCTCGGGCGCGAGACCCGACTGGCAATGCGAATGCAGCTCCATCGGGATCGCGCCCGCGGCGGCCACCAGCGCCGGGAACAGCGTGCGGCCACGCTCCGGCGTCAGGAGGCCGGTCGGGTCCTTCACCGAGATGAAGTCGACCGACATCGCGACGAGCTCGCGCACCCGCTCGACGTAGTAGGCGTCGGTGTGCACCGGCGACAGCGTGTAGGTCACCATCGCGTTGACGAGCATGCCGCAGGCACGCCCCGACCGGACCGACGATTCGATGTTGCGGTTGTCGTTGAGCGCGTCGTAGACCGTCAGCACGCGGATGCCGCGCTTGGCGAGCACCTTGGAGTTGAGCTCGACGAGGTCGTCGGGAAAGAGCTCGAACGTGTAGAGGCTCTGCCCGCGCGTCAGGCCGTCGCACGGCGTCTTGAAGCGCTCGCACAAGAGGCCGATGCGCTCCCACGGGTTCTCCTGCAGGAAGCGCACGCAGACGTCGAACACCGCGCCGCCGAGGATGTTGATGTAGGCATAGCCGACGCGATCGATCGTCGACAGCATCGGCGTCATCATCGGCGTCGTCATGCGCGTCGACCACAGGCACTGGTGGCCGTCGCGCAGCGTGACGTCGATCAGGCCGAAGCGGCCGGGTTCCAGGGCGGCGGTCATCGTCCCCCCTTGTCGAACGATTCGACGAAACGGGTGTGGACGTCGCCGCGCACGAACGTGTCGCTGGCCAGCAGCCGCGCGAGGAACGGCGCGGTCGTCTGGATGCCCTCGACGTGCAGTTCGCCCAGCGCGCGACGCGCCCGCGCGAGCGCTTCGGACCGGTCGCGGCCCCAGACGACGAGCTTGGCGATCAGCGAGTCGTAGTTGGGCGGTATCCGGTAGCCGGCGTAGACGTGCGTGTCGACGCGCACGCCCGGCCCGCCCGGCAGGTGCAGGTCGGCGATGACGCCGGGCGACGGCGCGAAGCCGCGCTCCGGGTCCTCGGCGTTGATGCGGCATTCGATCGCATGGCCGCGCAGCACGACGTCGCCCTGCCCGAACGGCAGCCGCTCGCCCCGCGCGATGCGGATCTGCTCCTTGACGATGTCGATGCCGGTGACGCATTCGGTGACCGGATGCTCGACCTGCACGCGGGTGTTCATCTCCATGAAGTAGTAGCGCCCGCTCGCCGGATCGAAGATGCATTCGATCGTGCCGGCGCTGCGGTAGCCGACGTGGCGGCACAGACGCGTCGCCGCGGCGCCCATGGCGTCGCGGATGTCGGCCGGCAGGCCGGGCGACGGGCTCTCCTCGACGAGCTTCTGGTTGCGGCGCTGCGACGAGCAGTCGCGCTCGCCGAGGTGCACGACGTTCTCGCCGTCGGACAGGATCTGGATCTCGACGTGGCGGATCTTCGTCAGGTACTTCTCGACGTACATCGCGCCGTCGCCGAAGGCGGCCTTGGCTTCGCGCGACGCGGTCTCGAACTGCGCGGCGATGTCGGACTCGCGCTCGACGACGCGCATGCCGCGGCCGCCGCCGCCGGCGACCGCCTTGAGGATCACCGGATAGCCGAGCCCGGCGGCGACGCGGCGCGCCTCGTCGGCCGAAGCGAGGCGGCCGGGCGAGCCGGGCGTGATCGGCATGCCGGCCTCGGCGGCGGCGGCCCGTGCCGACGCCTTGTCGCCCATCGTCGCGATCGCGCTCGACGGCGGGCCGATGAAGGTCAGGTCTTCGTGCTCGCAGAGCGCGGCGAACGCGGCGTTCTCGGACAGGAAGCCGTAGCCCGGATGCACCGCATCGGCACGCAGCATGCGCGCGGCCTGCACGATCAGCTCGCCGCGCAGGTAGCTTTCCGACGAACGCGCCGGGCCGATGCAGACGGCGCGGTCGGCCATGCGCACGGCCAGCGAGTCGCGGTCGGCTTCCGAATAGACCTGCACGGTCTCGAGTCCGAGCTCGCGACAGGCGCGCTGGATCCGCACCGCGATCTCGCCGCGGTTGGCGATCAGCACGCTGCGTATCGGACGTGCAGCGACGGGCCGGACTTCAGGCGTCATCGTCATGCGGTCGCTCGGCGGCGATGACGAACAGCGGCTGGCCGTACTCGACCGGTTCGGCGTCGGCGGCGAGGATCTCGACGACCACGCCGGCCGTGCCGGCCGGGATCGTGCTCATGAGCTTCATCACCTCGACGATGCACACCGGCGTGTCGGCATCGACGCGCTTGCCGACCTCGACGAACGGCGCCGCACCCGGCTCGGGCGCACGGTAGAAGGTGCCGACCATCGGCGCGGTGACGATGGTCTGGCCGGGCAGGTGCTCGACCGCCGCGCGCGCCGCCTTGACGGGCGCTGCCGCCGCCGGCGGCGCGGACCCGGGCACGGCTGCAGCGATGGCCGGTGCAGGCGCCTGGGCCATGGGCGTCGCGACGGCCGCGGGCGCCGCCATCACGGGCATCGCCGCGCCGGGGCCGCCGCGGCGCAATTCGATTTCGAGGTCGCCCGAGCGGAGCTTGAACTCGGAGAACTGCGACGAGGACTCGATCAACTCGATGATCTGCAGGAGCTGTTGGTAGTCGAACGGTTGGGCTGCCACGCAATTCCAATCAACGAAATGCCAATGCCGATGAGTGGAAAGCATTGCACAGCATCGAGCGCCGCGCAATAATGAAACGGCAATAGTTACTAATCGAAATCCCCTAGCAACTTTCCCAGGAGACAGCCTTGTCGGATTCGCCGGCCATCATCACGGTCGCCATCACGGGCGCACTGCCGCGGAAGAAGGACAACCCGGCCGTGCCGGTCACGCCGCAGGAGCAGATCGAGTCGACGCACGAGGCCTACGAGGCCGGCGCATCGCTGGTGCACATCCACGTGCGCAACCCGGACGAGAGCCCGAGCTCCAACCCCGATCTGTACGGGCAGGTCCAGGAAGGCGTGCGCAAGCACTGCCCGGACATGATCGTCCAGTTCTCCACCGGCGGCCGCGGCCGGGACCAGACGGCGCGCGGCGCGATGCTGCATCTGCGGCCCGACATGGCGTCGCTCGCGACCGGCTCGGTGAACTTCCCGGCCAGCATCTACGAGAACCCGCCCGACTTCGTCGAAGGGCTTGCGCGCTCGATGCGCGAGTTCGACATCAAGCCCGAGATCGAGGTCTTCGACCTGGCGATGCTCTACAACGCCGCCAACCTCGCGAAGAAGGGCCTGATCAACGGCCCGCTGCACGTGCAGTTCGTGCTCGGCATCGCCAACGCCTTGCCGGCGCGGCGCAGCGTGTTCGATTTCCTGCGCGCCGAACTTGCCGCGGTGCTGCCCGACGCGACCTGGGTCGCCGCCGGCACCGGCCGCTTCCAGTGGGAAGTGAACCAGTGGTGCCTCGAAGCCGGCGGCCACTGCCGCACCGGCCTCGAAGACAACGTCAAGTACGACCAGAACCGGCTCGCCGCCAGCAACGCCGAACTCGTCAAGAAGATCGCCGACGCGTGCGGCCGCTACGGGCGCCGCGTGGCCACGCCCGCCGAGGCCCGCGCCCTGCTGGGCCTGCGAACCCCGGTGACCGCGTAGGCGACGAGGCCGGCGCCGCCTCGGACCAGCATCACCCGTGGCGGTCGCCCGACCGCCATCAGCCCTGCCCCGAAGAGCTTCAGCCCGTGATGCTGGCCCGGCCGTTCTCGAGGTGGCCGGTCAGCCGCTGCGACCAGTTGGAGTCGCTGCTGACCGTGATGCGCAGGTCGTACCAGCCGCTGCTCTGCGCGACGGGGTCGATCTCGAACGCTTCCTTGCGGTGCGCGCCGACCATCACCTGCTGCGTCAGGCTCTGGTAGTTGCTCGCGGCGATCGTGAAGGTCACCGGCGCGGCACCGCCGTTGACCAGCCACAGCTTCAGCTTCGGCTGACCGAAGTGCCCGCCTTCGTAGTAGACCGCGCGGACCGAGAGCGCGACGCCGGCGCCGGCGGTGTTGCCGGTGTAGCGGCGCAGGAACCGGTTCGCACCTACGACGGTGATGTCGTAGGCGGTGTCGCCGGCGCTCGCGCCCACGTCACCGGCACCGGCGACCATCTTGTTCGCCGACACGGTGTACTGGCCCGGGAAACCCACCGGGTACGTCGCGAGCGACGGCACGCCGGCCAGGTTGTTGTAGACCGCGAAGTGGCTGGCCTTGGTGACGAACGGGCCGACGTTGCCGAACTCGAGCCTGGCCTTGCCGTCGGTGCCGAAGCCGACGAGGTTCGCGTTCGGCTGGACCGGCAGCGGCCGCGCCTTCTTCGTGCCCGGCTCCTGCGCCGGCATCACGTTGCTGCCCGGCAGCGGCGTGTACTGCGTCTCGGGCACGAGCGCGCCCGGATCGGGCAGCGCGGGCATGCCGTAGACCGGCGCGCTGAAATCGAAGGCGTTCAGCAGGTTGCCGGCGACCTGGCGGCGCCACGGGCTGATGTTCGGGCAGATCGCAGGGCGGCCGATCGCCGTCGTCCATTGCTCGAGGAACTGCAGCACCGACGTGTGGTCGGCGACTTCCGACGTCACCCAGCCGCCGCGCGTCCACGGCGACACGAGGATCAGCGGCACGCGGAAGCCGAAGCCCACCGGCACCGGCGCGGTGACGCCGTACTGGCCGAGCGTGCCGGTGACGAACTCGTCGTACTCGCCCGGCATCGGGATCGGCGGCGGCACGTGGTCGAACTGCCCGTCGTTCTCGTCGTAGTTGATGATCACGAGGGTCGAGTTGAAGACGTCCGGATCGGCGTTGAGCGCGTTCAGCACCGCGTTGAGGAAGTAGGCACCGTTGCTCGGTGCGGTCACCGGGTGCTCGGAGAAGAACTGGTTGTTGACGATCCAGCTCACCTGCGGCAGCTTGCCGGCGACCACGTCGGCCTGGATCGCGCGCGCCAGGTCGTCGGCGTTGGCCATCTGGTTGCCGGTGTCGGTGCCGACGTTGGCGACGCCGTTGTCGTAGTACGGATTGCCCGGGGCCGGCGTGCCGCCCTGGTCGGGGTCGTACTGCGCGAAGGTCGCGTAGTACTCCATGCCGTTGTCGCCGTAGTCGTCCTCGCACTGGTAGACGCGCCACGTCACGCCGGCATGCTGCAAGGTCTCGCCATAGGCTTGCCACGGCAGGAACTTGCCCATCTCGTCGCCGCCGTTGTAGGCGACATAGCTGCCGTACTGCTGGCTGGCGTTGATCGACCCGCCCCAGTGGTAGGTGCGGTTCGGGCCGGTCGCGCTCAGCACCGAGCAGTGGTAGGCATCGCCGATCGTGTAGGCCTCGGCGAGCGCGTAGTGGAACGGCAGGTCGTGACGATCGAGGAAGCCGAGCGTCGTCGGGCCGCCCTTGGCGCCGTACCAGCCGTTCATCACGCCGCCGTACCACGCACCGTGCTGGTCGTCCCAGCTGTGGCTGGTGCCGGGATAGTTGGCGGCGCCGAGCTCGGGCGTCGGCGGCACCGAGCCGCTGTAGGTGGTGGCGCCGCTGAGCGGCCACGGATACTGCGTGGGCGCGCCCAGCACCGGCGTCTGCGGCTGCTGCCACACGGTCTTGCCGCCGGGCAGCATGATCGTCGCGCGATCACCGAAGCCGCGCACGCCCTGCATCGAGCCGAAGTAGTGATCGAAGCTGCGGTTCTCCTGCATCACGACGACGACATGCTTGATGTCGCGCAGGTCGCCATGGCGCCTGGCGTCCGCCACCGACTTGGCGGCGGCAGGCAGCGCGGCGGTGACGGCGGCAGCGGCGCCGGCACCCAGGAACTTTCGACGATTGAGATCGGACATGAGGGTAGCCTCCAACGATGCGTTGTGGGGCCCCGAGACCTGCCGCTACGCGTCAGGCCCCCCGAGGGGGTCGAGGAAACTCGGGAACGGCCCTGCGCTTCCTCGAGAGGGGATGCCGCCGGGAAGAGACGGCGACGCGGCATGCTAGGCAGCGCAAATGACAGGCTCGCGACCGCGGTCGACCGTCGTATCGAGGCGGGCACTGATCTACCATCCGCGCTCGCCTCGACGGGCCGCCTCTTCATCGGTCCGACCGCGCCCCAAGGCCGCGGACCCTCCAAGCACGACGAATCCCCCGCATGCCCGCAGCACCCACGACGGCTCGCGCAGCCGCGCTACACGCTGGCCATCGTGATCGCGATCAACATCGTGATGTTCGTCGGCATCTTCTCGCGCATGATCCCGTTCCAGGCGCTGGTGTCCGGCGTGCCCGAGCCGCAGCTGCCGGGCGGCAAGCTGCAGCGCATGGAGGTCGTCGGCGATGTCGTGGTCGGCACGACGCTGGTCTCGGTGTGGCTCATCCGGCGCATCCAGCAGCAGGCGACTGCGCAGACGCCTGCGCCATCGGCGTGAACCCGCGCCGGGCGCGCGGGAATGAACCGCGCGTTCGGCGTGTTCGTTGCTCGATCGACCCCGAGCGTCGATCTCGCTCGGGTGGCGCGACCCATGCCGCCCCGCGCGCCGATACGGGAGGGCTCGAAGCAACTTCACCGAGGAGCACAACTTCATGCGCAACACCCCCTGGTCACGCTGCGCGGCGCTTGGCATCGCGTCGGTCGCATTGGCGTGCGTCGTCGCGACGGCCCCGGCCGCCGCGGCAGAAACAGCGACGGCGACCATCATGTCGACCGCGCTCTCGCCGACGAGCTGGCAATACAGCGTGACCCTGAACGACACCGGCACCACCAACGTCGGCACCTTCTGGTTCGCCTGGGTACCCGGCCAGGACTACATGCCGACCCAGCCGACCAGCATCACCGGTCCCGCGTCGTGGAACGCCATCGTCACCGGCGGCAATCCGAACAACGGCTACGCGATCCAATGGGTGGCGGGCGCCGGCGCCGCGCTGACGCCGGGTCACAGCGGCGTCTTCACGTTCGACAGCGCGACGACGCCGCAGCAGATGGCGGGCAACAGCCCGTTCTATCCGGGGACGCCGGTGCTGACGAGCTTCGTCTACAGCGGCGCGCCGTTCTCCGACGCCGGCTACGAGTTCGTCGTCGACGTGGCCGCCGCCGTGCCGGAGCCTTCGACCTTCGCGCTGCTGGCCGCCGGCTTCGCGGTGGTCGCGACGGGCGCAGCGCGCCGGCGCTGACGCCGGGCTCGTCGATGGGCATCAATGCGGGCTCGCCGTCCTCGGCATGGCCGAGGCGTACCGTGGGGAAGTACGAGCCCGCCGGCCGGCGCACCCACCAGACACCGCGCGAACGCTGCTGCGCGTCGGCGAACCGGTAGTCGTAGACGACCGCGCGGACGAACTTCGGCGGCGCCGGATCCGGGCGCGGCGCCAGCAGCGCAGCGACATCGGGCGAGCCTTGCAGCAGCCGCAGCAGCAGGCTCGCGAACCAGGGATGCTCGCGCTGCGTGCCCATCGCGGCGAACCACATCTGCCAGTCGAGCCGCGGCTGATGCGGCACGTTCCAGCCGGGCGGCCGGTCGGGCGCGCCCGGCTTGTACCGGAACTCGATCTCGCGCCAGTGACGGCCATCGTCGGAGGCTTCGACGACGACCTCGATGCGCTCGCTCGACAGCGCCTTGAACGGCCCGTAGCGGTTCGCGACATGCAGCGTGTCGACCTCGTCGAGCGCACGCGTGTAGGCGTCGTCGCGCAGCGGCGAGCGCACGGTCTCGATCATCTGCAGCAGGCCGAGCACGACGAGCAGCGTCGCGAGCGAGATCGCAATGCGCGTCGGCATTCGCCGTTCGTCGTACGCGTGCCGGCGCCAGCGTGACGGCAACGTCGAACATATCGCCGCGTCGTCGAACAGGCTCACGCACAGCACGACGACGAGCAGGTTGAACCAGCCATAGTTGCCGGTCGCGACGATCGCGATCTGGAAGGCGATGAAGAGCCCAGCCGCGGTGTAGCGGATCCGGCGCGGCAGCACGATCAGGAACGGCACGACGAGCTCGATCGCGAGCGTCGCGAACGCCGCGGCCGACAGCACGCCGTCGGGCAGACGGGCCGCCCGCCACGCGAACGGAGACGGCAGCGGCTGCGTCTCGAAGTAGTGACGCAGCGCAGACAGGTCGAGCCACATGGGGTCGCCGGCGAGTTTGACCCAGCCCGACATCAGCATGAAGCGGAACACCAGCCAGCGCGCGAGCCAGACCAGCAGCGTCGGATGACGATGAAACGCCAGCGCCAGGAAGCCCGCCTCGAGCAGCAGCAGGTCCCATTGGTAGGCCGTGAAGTCCTGCCCCGCATAGAACAGCGACAGCCATGCGATGAAGGCGACCGCAAGCGCCGCGCTGCGCAACCCGATCGGCGCGCGATGCCGGAGCAGCAGCACCGCAGCGGCCGCGCCGGCCCAGCAAGCGGCCTGCAGCAGCGTGTCGTTCGCACCGACCCAGAACAGCGTCGGAAAGAGCCAGTAGCGCTCGATACCTCGATAGGCGTGGGCGGCCGATTGCAGGTAGTCGCTGACCGGCAGCAACCCATGCTGCCCGACCAGGCCCGTGATCTGCACGCCCATCGACAGGAAGGCTGCCAGGTAGACGAGCGCCAGCCCGTCGACCAGCAACCGCGCCGTCAACGCGTGCTGCGCCGGCACGCGCTGCGCGCCCCAGAGCCCATGGCTGACGTGCAGCGCCAGACCGCGATGCGCTGCGATCCATCGATAGGCCGCTTCGGCCAGCAGGCCTGCCCCGGGCACATGCCGGTACAGCCAGAGCCAGATGCGGCGCCCGTCGGCATGGGCGAGCGCGCGCAGGCTCGCTTCGGCCGCGCGGCTGACGCGCCCATCGACATCGACGAACTGCACCGCACGCGGGAAGTCGGCCGGATCGATCTGCGGGTAGTCGGCCGCGACGCGCTGATAGGCCTCGTAGCGTACCCGTGCGCCGGTGAGGGCCTGCCAGTACGCCACCCAATAGCGGCAGAACGCGCAGTCGCCGTCGTAGACCAGCATCGGCGTGTTCATGCCGATGGCCGATGGCGGAACCGCCTGTGCCGCGTCGTGATCGTCAGCCCGGCCGACATGCGCATCACGATACGCCGATCGCTTACGGGCGGCAGCGACCCAGCGAACATCACGACACGCTTGACCCTCACGTAGCGTCAGGCTCGATGATCGGCCCCATCACAGACCATCGCCGAGCCGACATGGACTACACGGTAGGAGAACTGGCCAAGCGCGCGGGCCTGACGGTCCGCACCCTGCACCACTACGAGCAGCTCGGGCTGCTGCGCCCGTCGGGCCGCAGCGAAGCCGGCTACCGCCGCTACGGCGAGGCCGACGTGCTGCGGCTGCACCGCGTGCTCGCGCTGCGCGATGCCGGGCTGTCGCTGAAGGGGATCGCGCCGCTGCTCGACGGCGAGACGCCGCAGCCGCTCGCCGCGGTGCTGCAGGCGCAGATCGAGCAGCTCGAAGCGCGCATCCAGAACCAGGAGACGCTGCTGCAGACGCTGCGCAATGCGGCGAAGCGGCTCGAACTGCACGGCGACGGCGGCGACGCGCTGCAGGTGCTGCTCGACGCGATGGCGATGGGCCGCGCGAGCGAACGCTGGCTGACGCCCGAGCAGCGCCGCGCGCTGCGCCGCGAGTGGGAGGCGATACCGGAAAGCCAGCGCGATGCGATCGAGACCGAATGGCCGCAGATCATCCGCCGCGCACGCGAGCTGATGGACGCCGGCACCGATCCTTCCGACCCCGCGGTGCAGGCGATCGTGCAGCGCTGGCTCGCGCTGCAGCGGCAGTTCATGAAGGTCGAGCCGGGCCTCGCCGACGCGATGCGGCGCATGTACGCCGACGAGCCCGAGGTCGCACGCCAGTCGGGCGTGACGCCCGAGCTGCTGGCCTACCTGCGCCGCTCGCGCGAGAGCTTGCCGAAGGACGCCTCCGAGGAGCAGGCATCGTGAGCGACGTCAACGATCCGCGTCGCGCGCTGCTCGCCAACGCCAACTTCCGCTGGCTGATCGGCGGCGGCGTGCTGTCGCTGCTGGGCGACCAGTTCACGCTGCTCGCGCTGCCGTGGCTGGTGCTCAGCCTGACGCACGACCCGCTGGTGCTGGGCACCGTGCTCGCGGTCGCCAGCGTGCCGCTCGCGCTCTTCGTGCTGGTCGGCGGCGCGATCGTCGACCGCTATTCGCCCAAGCGCGTGCTGCTGCTCACGAAGTGGGTCGACGCCGGATTGCTGAGCGCGATCGCCGTACTGACGGCGACCGGCACGATCACGCTGCCGGCGATCTATGCGCTGACGCTCGCCATCGGCCTGGCGACCGCCTTCGGCTATCCGGCCAGCAGCGCACTCTTGCCGCGAGCCGTGCCGACCGCGCTGCTGCAGCCGGCCAACGGCATGCTGATGGCCGCGCGCCAGCTCGTGCTGCTGCTCGGGCCGGTGCTGGCCGGCTGGCTGGTGACGGCGGGCGGCGCCGGATCGCTGGGACGCGCCGGCCTGGCGGCCGCCTTCGGCTTCGACGCGCTCAGCTTCGCGGTATCGGCCTGCACCGTGGCGCGCATCCGCACGACGGCGGTCGAGGCGCGCGCCGCGCCGCCGGTGTTCGCGGCGATCGCCGAGGCCATGCGCGCTGCCTGGCAGGACCGCGAGCTGCGCACCCTCTTTCTCTACTTCGCGGCGGTCGCGTTCTTCGTCGGCGGGCCGATCCATGTCGCGCTGCCGTTGCTCGCGCAGGAGCGCCTGCCCGGCGGCGCCGCGGCGCTCGGCATCATGCTGGCGGCGCACGGACTCGGAACACTGGCCGGCATGACACTGTCGGGCCTGAAGCCCGAGTGGCGGCTGTCGACCTTGGGCGGCACCTTGCTGCTGATCGACAGCATCGGCGGCATCGTCTTTCTGGCGTTCGGCCACGTGCATGCGGCCTGGCAGGGTGCGCTGCTGCTGTTGCCGCTGGGTGGCCTCGCGGGCTTCGTGCAGGTCGCCGTCTACAGCTGGCTGCAGCGCCGCATCGCGCCGGCCATGCTCGGCCGCAGCATGGCCCTCTTCATGTTCATCGTGCTCGGGCTCGGGCCGCTCGCGTCGGCAGCGTCGGGCGCGGCACTGCGCTTGGTCGACGTGACCGGCCTCTTCACCGCGGCGGCGCTGTGCCTGCTGGCGGTCGTCGCGGTGGGTGCGCTGTGCACGCCGATCCGGCGCATCGCCTACCTGCCGCAGGCTTGAGGGATCCCGCGGGCCGACACGGAGGCGACTTGAGCGCCATCGGGGAGCCGCCGCGCGAGAAGCCACCCACCGGATGCGGGGGACGGGTGATAGATCGGGCGCCGACTCTTTGCAATTAAAGAATCTTTAGCATTGATGACACTGCGTCCATTCAATGAATTCGCGCCTATTCACGCCTATTCAATTAGCCGCGAAGATCGTCGTATTCCCCCGGGAAGAGCGCGTGATCGTTTGCCGTTCCCCTGCCTATGGGGATGCATCGCCGGAGCAGCCCCCGAGGCCGTCGGCAGGCTGTCGACATCGCTGCTAAGCACGGAGCTACGAAATTGCATATCGGGTTTGCCCGAACGCACCACCCCCTGAACGCAGGCCCGAAAACGGGCTTTTGCAAAGGAAGAAATTCTCGGAGCGGTTTGCTTCGCAGTTCTTTACATTGGACCGACTCACGTTCGGAGAGAATTCTTAACACTGCGATTTGTGTCCTTTTACCAAGGACTCGGGGCCACCTTGCCGACAAGGGAAGTGGATCGCAGCGCTGCACCTGCGACCGCGCCTCTGGCCGCTCGCAGGTTTTCTTTACCCTCGAGGAGAAGCTTTTGAAGACGAGCAAGTTCCGTATGAGAGTGGTGGTTGCCGCAGCCTTGGCGCTGGTGGCTGGTGCGTCGGCGACTGCCGCCAGCGCCGCCGGCACGGCAATGGCGCGGCCGACGCGGATCGCGCAAGAAGACATGGTCGCCGGCCCGCTGGCGATATCGCAGCCGATGCATATCGTGATCGGCCTCAAGTTGCAGAACAAGGCGGAACTGGACGCCCTGATCGCCAAGCCCGGCTTCAAGCCGCTGACCAGCGCCCAGTTCGCCGAGCGTTATTCGCCGAGCGCCGCCCAAGCGCAGGCGGTGGCCGATTTCCTGACCCAGCACGGCTTCAGCAACGTGAAGATCGCGCCGAACCGCATCCTGGTTTCCGGCGACGCACAAGCCGGCACCGTGCAGCGCGCATTCGAGACGACGCTCGTCAGCGTCCAGACGCATGATGGGCGCCAGGCTTACGCCAACACCACGGATGCCCACGTCCCGGCCTCCCTGGAGTCGTTCGTCAACGGCGTGATGGGCCTGCAGAACGTGCACATCCCGCACCTGATGTACCGCGAAGTGCCGGCGAGCTCGACCAATGCCGTCACCGGTCACAGCCCGCTCGACTTCCAGTACATCTACGGCGCTGCCACCCTGCCGGTCTCGTCCGGCATGGACATCGGCATCCTGGCCGAAGGCAATCTGTCGAAGACGATCACGTCGCTCAACACCTTCACGTCGCAGAACGGTCTGCCGACCGTGACGACCCGCCAAGTCGGCACCGCCACCGGCGACACCTCCGGCACGCTCGAATGGGAACTGGACAGCCAGACCATCGTCGGCGCGGCCGGCGGCCAGGTCGGCTCGCTCGTCTTCTACATGATGCCGGACATCAGCTCGGACACGGGCGTGGCCGAAGGCATCAACCTCGCGGTCAGCGACAACACCGTCAAGCTCGTCAACGGCTCGCTCGGCGTCAGCGAAGTCGATGCGAAGAACGACGGCACCTTCGCGTCCACCGACGCGGCGCTGATCCAAGGCGTGGCGCAGGGCCAGACCTTCTCGTTCTCGACCGGTGACGACGGCGCCAGCCAGTGCTTCACGCTGCACACCAACAGCGCCTGCTGGCCGGCGACCTCCGCCTACGTGGTCGGCGTCGGCGGCACGACGCTGGATGCGACGACCGGTCCGGGCGCGACCTGGAACAGCGAAACCGTGTGGTCGAGCGCCGGCGGCGAGCAGAGCGCGGTCGAGCCGAAGCCGAGCTGGCAGACGCTGTGGAGCGGCCCGAACCGCGCGACGCCGGACGTCGCGTTCGACGCCAACCCGTCGTCGGGTGCGCTGATCGTCAACGGCTCGCGCTCGACGCAAGTCGGCGGCACCAGCCTGTCGTCGCCGATGTTCGTCGGCTTCTGGTCGCGCGTGATGACCGGCAAGGGCAACCTGGGCTTCGCCGCCCCGCTGCTCTATCCGCTGTCGGCAACCGACTTCCACGACGTCACCTCAGGCAGCAACGGCAACCCGGCCGGCCCGGGCTACGACCTCGCCAGCGGCCGCGGCAGCATGATCGTGAGCAGCGCCTACGCCGATCTCGGCCCGTCCAACCAGCCGCCGGTCGCGAGCTTCACCGAGAAGCAGCGCGGCCTCGCTGTGCAGTTGGTCGACACGTCCACCGATCCTGACGGCACGATCGCGTCGCGCCTCTGGAACGTCGGCGACGGCCGGACCTCGACGAAGAGCCCGCTGCTGTTCCGTTATGCCACTGCCGGCACGTACACCGTGACGCTGACGGTGACGGACAACGACGGCGCGAGCACCACCACGAGCCAGCAGATCACGGTCAAGTAAAGGACGCTGGCTTCAGAGCCTCATCCCAGAAGCGGCCGGTGCGAACCGGCCGCTTTTTCTTTGGCATTCGATGTGCGTTGCACCCGCAGTCCGAGGCAACCCCTGCCGGCAGAGCGATCAGTAGCCCATCGGGCGTCCCGCGATCACCGGCAGCACTTCATCGCTGATCAGCGCCCAGATCACGCGCATGATCGATTCCGAGGCGACGATGGTGTGGGTGTTGCCGCTCGCGACGAGCTTGTCGCGCAGTTCGCGGCGCACCTCGGGCAAGCCCGTCAGTTCGAAGATCACGTGTACGTTGCCGCCCAGGGCGACGGTCTCGTCGAGCGTACAGATCCTGATGCCGGCCTCTTGTGCCGCTCGACGCCCGGGGGTGTCTTGCACCTCGGCGACGCAGACCAGTTCCAGGCTCGGGTGAGGCCGCTTGCTGATCTGACGCAGAAACGCCGACCCGATGCGGCCCAGCCCGACGATCGCGATGCGCTGTGTGTCCATGTCCAGGACCTCATTCCGGTTGGAGGTGGGGTAAGGCTGCATCCCCGACGCCATGGCGTTCGCGTCCAGCGGCGTCAGGTGCAGGCGAAGCTGGAGGGGTATCGGCAGTTCGGGTTCCGGCTTGAATGAAATCATGCCGAATTACCGCGCCTCGATGCGATAGTTCTCGACGAGACCGATCCGATGTCGGCGCAAAGCGGTGTGTCAATGAACCGCTGCATCGAATGTCGACCCCAACCGCCGGATGAGGCATCCGCCGTCGCACGTATTCAACCGACGGAAATCGGGGAGTATTCGTCCGGCGGCGACAGGCCGATCGCCAGCTCGCTCCCACGCAGCAATTGGTCACGCAGGGTGGCGAGTTCGGCGTCACGCGGGATGTGCCGCGCGAGGTTCAGCGGGGGAACGCGTCGAGCAAGGGGGGTCGGTCGGCGGCCGTCGCTGCTGCCGCGTCGCCTAGCAGCAGGGTCGGTCGCGCCGGCAGGTGACTGAGCTGCGATGATTTCCAGGCCGCCGCGCCGAGCGGGCCGATCCCTCGCGGACCGGCCGGCCGTTCGCGGGGGCATTGCCTCGAACGGCCTGCTTTTCCTATTGTTTGTGCTCTTCCGGCCTTTCACCTTGCTTCCTCAACGCGTCGAGGACAACCGCCGCCCTCGACTTGAGATCCTCGTCAAGAGAATTTCGAGCGGCCTCCAGTGCAGCGATCGCATCAGGGGTCGCAACGCGTGCCAAGCCGTCCACGGCATAATGCTCAACCAATTTTCCTTGCGTCAAGACTCGGACCAGACTTGCGACGGCTACCGGATCGCGGATGAAGCTGAGGGTGTTCGCAGCCTCCATTCGCTCAGCAACAGGTGCGTCGCTCGTCGCGGTGTCCGCAAGCTGCTCCGCAGTGTGCCTCAGCGCGGCGGCGTCACGTGCCCCAATCCGGACTTCAAACTCAGCCGACGGTCGCGACGATGCTGCGACTTCGCTCTCATCATCCGTTTCAGCGAGCAGGCTTATCCGAGCCCTGTAAATCCCGGCAACCGGAAAGTCGTACCACTCGTTCAATAGGATCTTCTGCGTCTGACTGGCTCCGGCGCTCAGGACAAAGGATCCGATACTCCCAAAGCCCACCCGCCTCAGAGTCCGCAAGTGCTGGGTACCGCTTGGGTCTTGGATGGTCAATTGAAGATTGCCCACCTTGTTCAGGCCAAGATCCACGGAAACTGTACGCGGACCCCGATTGACCACGCCAAGCTCGACACGGATTGGTGCATGTTGAGATGAGTCCGTATCCGGCGGTTGTATCGAAATGCCAATTTCACGATCCAAGTCGGCCTGCGGAATCGCGGCATCTTCTGCGCTGACCACCTCGAGCGCCGTGCAGGCGCTCTTTGGTACACCAGGCAGCCTGGGCACCGACGCGCTTGAGCCGCTCTTCGATATGGTGTAGTTCCAGCAGCCTTTGCCCGTGCTATCGGCTACACTGCGTTCGATCGTGATGTTGCTCCAATTAGGAAAGCTTACCGCATCAAGACCGGTACACCGATAGCGGTAGGCCTGCGTGGCATCGAAGACATTAGCTACGTACGGGGCGAGGAAGGCCGCGTGCGAGTGATTGTCCTGCAGACCACCTTCTGTGGCTGCTAACCAGATGACGGTCGGATTTGGACTCGCACCATTATATGGCGGGCTTGGCCAGCGGTAGGGGTTTGCCGTGCCCGGATACTTGACATTTTCGCCAACTTGGCATTGCGACAGGTCCGTCAGAGACCCGGTCGTGGACTGCCATGAGTACTCGAAATGAAGTGTACCATTCGGCTGCGCCACGCCCGGACCTGTCTGCGCATAATTGGTAGGTGCGGTTAGCGTTATCGAGACGACGTCCTTGGTGCTGTAGTCCGGGCTGGACCAAGTTGCGGTAAAGGGATCCGCAGTTGCGCCTACCTTGTCCGGACTCGTCCACGTATAGTAGATTGCGGCAAATTGAAACGTTACTCCAGGGCAATCACCGTTACCGAGTTGACCATTTATGGTCGCGGTAGTGGTCTTACCGAACTTCGGCTTCCTATTGACAGTCCAGGCACCAGTGGAGACAACAGTGCAGTCCGTTGGACTATATTCCGTCCAGGCGTCGACAAAGATCTGTGTTTGAGGAATCACGAAGAAACTGAGCGCTTGCGAAGCGTCCGGCTGCCCCCTGAGCTGGGACATCATCCCGGCAATTCTCGCGGATTTGACGTTTCGGGATGCTGGCGCTTCAGCGTGTGCGTCGGCAAAATGAAAAAGGGGAGCGAACGCAACTACGAGAAGAGCCACCCCTTCCATCCATCCCCTGGTGGATATACCAGAAGGCCGCGGGCAAGATGCTTGCTTCATGATACTCCAATACTATCGATCGTTTGAGATGATTCCAGTTGGCGGTCCGCTGCGGGGGAGTGATTGCTGGTAAATACTCAGTACGATGACGAAAGCTGAGTGGTCATGGCGCTTCCGTCACGAGGGAAGCAGAGCACTTCGAGTCACCCTCAACTCGCGCGGCTTGCACGGCCTCTGTACCGATGCCGCGAGACACCTTGTTCCGTCGCATCCGCACGGCCTCCGCTTCAGCAGGATAGTACCGACGGCGAAATTTGTACGGCCTTGGGGCTCTCCCATCATCAATGTTGAGGATGTTTGTTGGCGCCGAGTCAGTGGTGGACTACGTCGTCGCGCAGCGCCTCGAGCGCAACGTGCATGACCGACCTACGGGTGGGCGCGCTGTCTCCAGCGCCGCGACGTTCTTCGCTCGACGTTCGGAGCGGAGGGCGACCTCGTGTCTGGCCGTCCGGCGGAGATGAGGATTTTTGACGCAATCATCATGGTGAGCGATGGCGGTGATATTCGCGAATCGCCCTCAGCCTTCCTTTACGTATACGTCGAAGACACCGATGCGACTTATCAACGCGCAATTGAAGCCGGGGCGCGAGTCGTAGAGCCGCCAGCCGACATGCCGTATGGGGACCGACGGGCCACCGTACAGGACGCATGGGGAAACACTTGGCAAGTCGCGACCAGAAGGCGTCCGTAGTCGACCCTGCGAAATCACCCCGCCCGAGTGACACGATAGGCCGGCCAGCACAGTAGCCGTGCCGAGCGTCTGTTGGACGCGAAATCGCTCCAGGGCCCGCCTGATGGCCTGCGCGGGGCATACAGTGCCCATTGCAACAGGGCCAAGAGAA
>JAFEEF010000023.1 GCA_018241265.1 Pseudomonadota bacterium
CGCCAAGCTGCTGTTCGCCTATGCGGAATGCACGGTGCCGAAGATCACCGTGATCACGCGCAAGGCCTATGGCGGCGCTTACGACGTGATGAGCTCCAAGCACCTGCGCGGCGACGTCAACCTGGCGTGGCCGAACGCCGAGATCGCGGTGATGGGCGCCAAGGGGGCGGTCGAGATCATCTTCCGCGAGGAGAAGAACGATCCCGCCAAGCTCGCGGCGCGCGAGGCCGAATACAAGGCCAAGTTCGCCAATCCCTTCATCGCCGGCGCACGCGGCTACATCGACGACGTGATCCAGCCGCACGAGACGCGCAAGCGCATCTGCCGCTCGCTCATGATGCTGGCGAGCAAGAAGGTCGACGACCCTTGGCGCAAGCATCGGAACATTCCGCTTTGATCGACGACGGCAACCTCGGAACACCTCTATCCATGTTCAAGAAGATCCTGATTGCCGATCGTGGCGAAAGCGGCCGACAGGTCGCTTCGGCGCAGCCGCATCGCATGGTGCGCGTAGCGCACGCAGGCGATCTCGCCACGATGGAGCCACAGCATGTTTAACAAGATCCTGATTGCCAATCGTGGCGAGATCGCCTGCCGCGTCATCAAGACCGCGAAGAAGATGGGCATCGCGACCGTCGCCGTCTACTCGGACGCCGACAAGGACGCGTTGCACGTCGAGATGGCCGACGAGGCCGTCTGCATCGGCCCGTCGCCGAGCCGCGAGTCCTACCTCGTGATGGACAAGATCATCGCCGCGTGCAAGGAGACCGGCGCCGAGGCGGTCCATCCGGGCTACGGCTTCCTGTCCGAGAACGAAGTCTTCGCGCGCACGGTCGAAGAAGCCGGCATCGTCTTCATCGGCCCGAAGCACGCGGCCATCGCCGCGATGGGCGACAAGATCGCATCGAAGAAGCTCGCCGGCGAAGCCGAGGTCAACACCATCCCCGGCCACAACGCCGCGATCGACACCGCCGAGCACGCGGTCGAGATCGCCAAGGGCATCGGTTATCCGGTGATGATCAAGGCATCGGCCGGCGGCGGCGGCAAGGGGCTGCGCGTCGCGTGGAACGACAAGGAGGCCTTCGAAGGGTACACGTCGTGCCGCAACGAGGCGCGCGCGAGCTTCGGCGACGACCGCGTCTTCATCGAGAAGTTCGTCGAGGAGCCGCGCCACATCGAGATCCAGGTGCTCGGCGACGCGCACGGCAACGTCGTCTACCTGTGGGAGCGCGAGTGCTCGATCCAGCGCCGCCACCAGAAGGTGATCGAGGAGGCGCCGAGCCCCTTCATCAGCGATGCGACCCGAAAGGCGATGGGCGCGCAGGCGGTCGCGCTCGCCAAGGCGGTGCAGTACCAGAGCGCGGGCACCGTGGAGTTCGTGGTCGGCAAGGACNNTTCTACTTCCTCGAGATGAACACGCGGCTGCAGGTCGAGCATCCGGTCACCGAATGCATCACCGGGCTCGACCTCGTCGAGCAGATGATCCGCGTCGCGGCCGGCGAGAAGCTGGCCTTCACGCAGGATGAGCTGCCGCGCCGCGGCTGGGCGATCGAGTGCCGCATCAATGCCGAGGATCCGCTGCGCGGCTTCCTGCCGTCGACCGGACGCCTCGTGCGGTTCGAGCCGCCGGAACAGACCCTGCGCGCGGCCGAGCCCATGCCCGAAGGTGGCGAAGGTCCACGAGGTGCCGCCTTCGGCGGCGTGCGAGTCGATACCGGCGTCTACGAAGGCGGCGAGATCCCGATGTACTACGACTCGATGATCTGCAAGCTCATCGTGCACGGCCGGGATCGCGACGAGGCGATCGCGCGCATGCGCGAGGCGCTGAACGCCTTCGTGATCCGCGGCATCTCGAGCAATATCGCGTTCCAGGCCGCGCTGCTCGCGCATCCGGACTTCGTCGCCGGGCGCTTCAACACCGGCTTCATCGCCGAGCACTATCCGAAAGGATTCACGCTCGCTGCCGTGCAGCGCGAACGCCCCGAGCTGCTGCTGTCGCTCGCGGCCGCAACCAACTTGCGGCTGCTGGAGCGCGCAGCCGGCATCAGCGGCCAGCTCGCCGGGCACGAGTTCAAGCCGGGGTCCGACTTCGTGATCGTCGAGACCGACGAGGTCGGCCAGCGCACATCCACGCCGGTGCGCGTGCGCAATGGCGACAGCCTGTACGTCGTCGAGCTGGGAGACCGCACGCACACGCTGCGCATCGACAACCAGCTGCGCGACATCGCGGTGCGCGGCACCTTCGACGGCGCGCCGTTCCATGCCCAGGTCGAACGCCTCGGCTTGCCGTTCCGGGTCACGCATGGCGGTGCCCAGATCACGGTGCGCGTGCTGTCGCCGCGCGCTGCCGAGCTGCAGGCGTTGATGCCGTTCAAGGCGCCGCCCGACCTGTCGCGCTTCCTGCTGTCGCCGATGCCGGGTCTGCTGGTCGATGTGGCCGTGAAGCCGGGGCAGGCGGTGCGCGCCGGCGAAAAGCTCGCCGTGATCGAGGCGATGAAGATGGAGAACATCCTCGTCGCATCGCAGGACGGCACCGTCAAGGAGATCAAGGCCGCCAAGGGCGAGAGCCTGGTGGTCGATCAGGTCATCATGGAGTTCGAACAGGGAGCGACGGCATGACGACGACGGGACAGAGGCCGTTCAAGGTGCTGGGCGTCCAGCAGGTCGCGATCGGCGGAGCCGACAAGGCGCGGCTGCGCTCGCTCTGGATCGACCTCTTCGGCCTCGTGCCGACCGGCACGTTCCGCTCCGAGCGCGAGAACGTCGACGAGGACATCTGCGCGATCGGCAGCGGCGCCCACACCGTCGAGGTCGACCTGATGCAGCCGCTCGATCCCGACAAGAAGCCGGCGGTGCACGCGACGCCGCTGAACCACATCGGCCTGTGGATCGACGACCTGCCGAAGGCGGTCGAGTGGCTCACCGCGCAGGGGATGCGCTTCGCGCCGGGCGGCATCCGCAAGGGCGCGGCCGGTCACGACATCTGCTTCGTGCATCCGAAGGGGAACGACGAGTTTCCGTTCGGCGGGGAGGGCGTGCTGATCGAGCTGGTGCAGGCGCCGGCGGAGGTGGTCGCGACGCTGGGCAGCCGGGCCGCGTAGCCCGTTCAGTCGTTTCGCAGTACCGGCTCGCGCCGCAGGCGCTCCGCTGCGAAGTCGACCAAGGCCCTCACCTTGGCGGGCGCCTTGCGCCCGGCCATGTAGACGAGGTGCACGGGGATCGGCTCCGGCTCGTGGTCGCCGAGCACGATGACGAGCCGGCCGCTGCGCACCTCCGCATCGACCTGATAAGACAGCGCCCGCGCGATGCCTCGGCCGTGCAGCGCAGCCTCGATCGCGAGTTCGCTTGCATTGGCCACCAGCCGCATGCGCGGCTGCACGATCTCGCGACGATCCGCGCCGGCGGACGAGTGCGCCGGAAACGACCACGGAACGTTGCTGCCTCCGCTCGGCGAGAAGCCGATCGCGTCGTGCGCTGCGAGGTCGCCCGGCGCATGCGGCGTTCCGCGCTCGGCGAGATAGGCCGGCGATGCGATGACGACGCGCCGCACGCTGCCCACCCGCACGGCCGTGAGGCCCGAATCGGGCAGCCGCGCGATACGCACGGCGACGTCGAAGCCTTCGTCGAGCATGTGCACGACGCGGTCGACGAAGAACGTGCGCAGCGATACGTCGGGATAGGCGACCAGGAAGTCGAGCAGGATGGGTGCGACGTGCAGGCGCCCGAACATGGACGATGCCGTCACGGCCAACTCGCCTCGAAGCGAGGCATGCGCACCGCCGGCCGACGCCTCGGCTTCGTCGAGCTCGGCCAGGATGCGCCGGCAGTCGCCGAGAAAGCGCTCGCCGATCTCCGTCAGGCGCACGCTGCGGGTGCTGCGCTCGAGGAGCTGAGCGCCGAGGCGTCGCTCGAGCGCGGCGATCGCGCGCGTCACGGCCGGCGGCGACATCTGCAGCTTGCGCGCGGCGGGCGCGAAGCCCTTGGCGTCGGCGACGCCGACGAACGCCTTCAGGGTCTCGAGATGGTCCACGGCCGGCATTCCAGCCGGTGCAACGGTCAAATGTCAATGGTGGCGATTCCATTCGGTGTGCTGCGCCTTCACCATGGCCGGACGTTGTGAACCGGATAGAAAGAGGCACCCGATGGATCGCGCGAAGGACTCGCCGATGGCGCAACCGACCGACCGCGACGCGACCTTCCATGCCGGCGAGATCGTCTGGCAGGAGCGCGCCGGCGTCGATGCGCGGATGGCGCAGATCGGCCCGCGCGTGATCCGTGAGGGCATGTCCGACGAACACCGCGAGCTGTTCGAGAAGCTGCCGACGCTCCTCGTCGGCAGCGTCGACCCGGCGGGTCGTCCGTGGGCATCGGTCCTGGCCGGTTGGCCGGGCTACATGGCGACGCCCGACGCGCAGACGCTGCGTGTCGATGCGCTGCCGCATCCGGCCGATCCGTTGCGGGCGCAGCTTGCGGTCGGCGCGGCGGTGGGCATGCTCGGACTCGAGCCGCAGACGCGGCGGCGCAACCGTGCCAACGGCACGATCATCGACGTCGATGCGGCCGGCTTCACGATGCACGTCGAGCAGAGCTTCGGCAACTGCCCGAGGTACATCCAGGCGCGTCGACCCCGCTGGGTCGATCGCACCACCGCGGCGCTGGAGCCGGCGCGTGTCCTAGGTCCGAGCCTGGGTGCGGCGGCACGGGGTTGGATTGGGCGCGCGGACACGCTCTTCATCGCCAGCGCCGCGCCGCCCGAGGCGCGCGGCATGCGCAGCGGCGGCGTCGACGTGTCGCACCGCGGCGGCCGTCCCGGGTTCGTGACGCTCACCACTGGTGTGGACGGCGGCGACGTGCTGACGCTGCCCGACTATCCGGGCAACAACTTCTACAACACGCTCGGCAACATCGAGGCCTGGCCTTACGCCGGCTTGCTCTTCATCGACTACGCGTGCGGCGATACCTTGCAGCTCACGGGTCGCGCGACCATCGCCACCGATGCAGTTGCGCTGCGGGCCTGGCCGGGGGCACAGCGGCTCGTGCAGCTTCATGTCGACTCCGGCATGTGGACACCGGCGGCGATGCCGTTCGCATGGTCGGAGCCGCAGATGGCGCCGCAGCTTGCGGCGTTCGCCGTCGCCTAGCCGGGCACACGCCGGCGCGGGTCACGGCCGGCCCGCTACAGTCGCGGCAACGCCGCTGCCTCCGTCTCGCCGATGGCCATTCGTGAAATCCTCAAGATGGGCGATCCGCGCCTGTTGCGCATCGCCCAGCCCGTCGCGCGCTTCGACACGCCCGAGCTGCGCGTGCTGATCGCCGACATGTTCGAGACCATGCATGCGGTCGCCGGCGCGGGCCTCGCGGCGCCGCAGATCGGCGTCGACCTGCAGCTCGTGATCTTCGGCTTCCCGCAACAGAACCAGCGCTATCCCGACGCGCCTCCGGTCCCCGAGACGGTGCTGATCAATCCGACCGTCACGCCGCTGTCCGACGAGGAAGAGGAGGGCTGGGAAGGCTGCCTGTCGGTGCCCGGCCTGCGGGGCGTCGTGCCGAGGTTTGCCCACATCCGCTACCGCGGCTTCGATCCGGATGGCGCGCCCATCGATCGCGAGGCCGGAGGCTTCCATGCCCGCGTCGTGCAGCACGAATGCGATCACCTGGTCGGCAAGCTGTATCCGATGCGGGTACGCGACTTCAGCCGCTTCGGCTACACCAGCGTGCTGTTCCCGGAGCTGGACGCGACCGCCGACGACTGAACGGCAGCCGTCGACGTCCCGGCGGGCACGTTGCCCGTTGCCCGCGGTAAGCGGCGTGTCGGTTTGAGGCGCGAGCGCGTGCCGCGGTCAGCGCACGGGCACCGCATCGCGTTGTAGCCACATCACCCGATGGCCAGGCACGCATGTGCTCGATCGAACCGGCCCGGGATGGGAGGCAGGATTGATGAATCTGATGCGAACGCTCTTACTGGCGAGGCCGCACCGGCGCGTGCTCGAAAGTCTCTACGCCGTGCTGGCGTTGCTGGTGCTGGTCGCAGGCAGCAGCGCCTGGGCGCAGGACGTCGCGGCGGGCGATCCGCCCGGCCGCGTCGCGCGAGTCTCCGACCTCAACGGCCAGATCTGGATCTACACGCCGGATGCCGGCGAATGGGTCGCAGGCACGGTCAATCAACCGCTGACGACCGGCGACCGGATCGCCACCGACGCGAGTGCGCGCGCCGAAGTTCGCGTCGGCTCGACCGCGCTGCGGCTCGACGCGAGCAGCGAGCTCGAGGTCGTGCAGCTCGACGACAGCCAGGTCGCGTTGCAGCTGCACAGCGGCAGCCTGGCGGCGCGCGTGCGCAGCGCGGAGGCCGCTCGGGAACTCGGCGTCACGACGCCCGAAGGGCATTTCCGCTTCGACCAGCCGGGCCGCTATCGCATCGACATCGCGGCGAACAACGCCAGCGACCTCACGGTCTACAGCGGCCAGGCGACCTACGAGCGCGATCGTGTCGCGCTGCCGGTGACGCCGGGCCAGCACGCCCAGTTCTGGATCGATGCCCAGCAGGTCGCGCAGTACGCGCTCAGCGCGCCGGTGCAGGACGACTTCGCCGCGTGGGCCAACGAGCGCGACGCATCCGATGACCGCTATGCGGCGCCGTCGTACGTCTCGCCCGAGATGACCGGCGTCGAGGACCTGGGGCGTTATGGCACCTGGGAGCAGACGGCCGACGACGGTCCGGTCTGGACGCCCACCACGGTGGCGGCCGGCTGGACGCCGTACAGCACCGGCTACTGGAGCTTCGTGCGTCCCTGGGGCTGGACCTGGATCGACGCGTCGCCGTGGGGATTCGCGCCGTTCCACTACGGCCGCTGGCTGTGGGCGCGCAACCGCTGGTGCTGGGCACCCGGCCGTTATGTCGCCCGTCCGGTGTATGCGCCGGCGCTGGTCGCCTGGGTCGGCGGCGGCGTCTCGGTCGGTATCGGCGGACCCGCGGTCGGCTGGTTCCCGCTCGGCCCGCGCGATGTATACGTGCCGAGCTATCGCTACAGCCAGCGCTATGTGCATGCGGTCAACGTGGCCAACGTGACCAACGTCACCGAGATCAACCGTGTGGTCAACCTGCCGGCGGAGCGGCGCGAATTCGTGAACCGGCGCTATGCGAATGCCGTGACGGTCGTGCCGGCCAGCGTGGTGACCGGACGCCAGCCGGTCGCTGCCGCGGCGGCGCAGGCACGCGGCATGCCGTGGGCGCGCGAGCTCGCGACGCAGCCGGCGCGCGTCGCGGCGCTGACCGCGCCGCCCGTCGCAACACCGGCCGCGCCGCAGCGGCGCATCGATCCGCGCACGATCCGTCCGCCGATGGCGGGCGGCGGCGCGCGGCCGCTGATCGGGCGCGAGCCTGCCGAGGTGCGCCAGCCGGCCGGCGAGGGTGGCCGACCCGCGGGGACACCGCCGGCGACCGCGGCTGCGCCGGCGCCGATCGCGCAGCGGCCCGCGCCTCAGGCGGTGACGCCTGCGCCGGTCGCACCACGACCTGCGCCACAGGCGGTGACGCCCGCACCGGTCGCACCGCGGCCGGCTCCCCGAGCCGCGGCGCCGGCCGAGCCCGAGGTGCGCCAACCATTGCCGGGCGCACGCAACGATCCGCGGGTGCCCGGCTATCGCCCCGACGCGCCGGCCGCGCCGCGTATGCAGCGCGCACCGACGGTCGAAGAACGGGCGCCGCTTCCCGCCGCGACCAACAACCCACGCGTCACGCGCCCGCCTGCCGTGCGGCCCGACGACGAGCCGCGCACATTGCCGGCACCGGCGCAGCAGCGGCCACCGCAGCGCGCCGAGCCGCAATTCACGCCGCCGCCGCAGCGCGCTCCGGCGGAGGCGCCGCGCGCGCCGGCACCCGTGATGCGCGCGCCGGCCCCTGAGGCGCGTCCCGCGCCGCCGCCGCAGCAGCCGCAGCGCGCGCCTGCGCCCGCGCCCGAGCGCCGCAACGACCGCGCGCCGCAGGCCGACCGCTAGCGGCGAGGAGCCGCAGAGCCACGCTCAGCGCGGCAGCAACGGCTTCAGCGCCACCCACACGTTGTCGAGCAGGCGCGGATGGGCCTTCGCGACCGGATGGATGTGGTCGGCCTGGAACAGCGTCTCCGCATCCGGCGCATCGGCGACGCCGGCGAGCAGGAACGGCACGAGGGCCGTGCCTTCCGCCTTCGCGACCCCCGGAAAGATCGCCGCGAAGTCGTCGGCATAGCGCCGCCCGTAGTTCGGCGGCATCTGCATGCCGACCAGCACGACCTTGGCACCCATGGCCTTCGCAGCCTCGGTCATCGCGACGAGGTTGGCGCGCGTCATGTCGAGCGGCAAGCCGCGCAGCGCATCGTTGGCACCGAGTTCGATCACGACGATCGCCGGGCGATGTTCCTTCAGCAGAGCCGGCAGGCGCGTGCGGCCGCCGGACGTCGTGTCGCCGCTGATGCTGGCATTGACCACGCTCGCCGGGATCTTCTGCGCGGCGATGCGCTGCGCGAGCAGCGCCACCCAACCGCTGCCGCGCGCCAAGCCGTATTCGGCCGACAGGCTGTCGCCGACGACGAGGACCACCGCCCCGTGCGGCGCATCCTGAGCCTGCGCCCGAACGGACATCGCGAGCCCGGCCATCGACGCCAGCGCCGCCACGCTACAGTGCGCCAGCCAACGGCGCCTTGCCGGCGATGCGGCCTGCGAGAGTTCACCACCCGCCTTCATGTCCGAATCCATCATCTCCGTCGAGCGCGTCACCAAGCAAGTCCGCGATTCCACCGGCACGCTGACGATACTGCACGACATCGACTTCACGCTGGCGCCGCGGCAATCGGCCGCGATCGTCGGGGCCTCGGGCTCCGGCAAGAGCACCTTGCTGTCCATCATCGCCGGGCTCGACACGCCGACCAGCGGCACCGTCAAGCTGGCCGGCAGCGATCTGTTCGCCTTCGACGAGGACCGGCGCGCCGCGGTGCGGGCGGCCAAGGTCGGCTTCGTGTTCCAGAGCTTTCAGCTGCTCGGCAACCTGACGGCGCTCGAGAACGTGATGCTGCCGCTCGAGCTGCAAGGCCGCAACGACGCGCGGGCGCTGGCCACCGAGATGCTCGGCCGCGTCGGCCTGGCCGAGCGGCTGCGCCACTATCCGAAGGTGCTGTCGGGCGGCGAGCAGCAGCGCGTCGCGCTGGCGCGCGCCTTCGTCGTGCGACCGGCGGTGCTGCTGGCCGACGAGCCGACCGGCAGCCTCGACTTCGCGACCGGCGAGACCGTCATGCAACTGATGTTCGACCTGAACCGCGAGGCGGGGACGACGCTCGTGCTCGTGACGCATGACCGGTCGATTGCTGCGCGCTGCGATCGGCAGCTGCGGATCGAGGCGGGGCGGGTCGAGGCAGTCGTTGGTTGACGCTTGTGCTCCGGGCAGCAGCGCGCCGGGAATTCGCCCCGGCAGGCGAGTCCCTCTCTTCTGGGCCAGCAGAAGAAAGTAGGTCGGCTGCCGGCCGAGACCGGCGGGCTGCCGCGAGCATGCAAAGGCGCAAGCAATCCGCGCGACGGCTGTCTCAGAGCCGCGCCAGCCGCTGCAGCGCCAGTTCCAAGGTCTCGTCCTTCTTCGCAAAGCAGAACCTTGCAATCCGCTGCTCGTAGCCGCCCTGGTAGAAGGCCGCCAGCGGAATCGCGGCCACGCCGACCTCGGTCGTCAGCCAGCGGCAGAACGCCTCTTCCGGCAGATCGCTGATCGCCGAATAGTCGACGCACTGGAAGTAGCTGCCGCGACAGGGCAGCAGCCGGAAGCGGGTGTTCGCCAGGCCGGCGCGGAACAGGTCGCGCTTGCGCTGGTAGAACGCCGGCAGGCCGAGGTGGTGCGACGGGTCGGCCATGAAGCGTGCCAGGCCGTGCTGCATCGGCGTGTTGACGGTGAAGACGTTGAACTGGTGGACCTTGCGGAACTCGGCGGCGAGCGCCGCCGGCGCGGCCGCATAGCCGACCTTCCAGCCGGTCACGTGGTAGGTCTTGCCGAAGCTCGAGACGACGATGCTGCGCGCCGCCAGTTCGGGAAAGCGCGCCACGCTTTGATGCTCGGCACCGTCGTAGACCATGTGCTCGTAGACCTCGTCCGAGATCACGAACACGTCGGTCGGTGCGAGCAGGTCGGCAAGGCGTTGCATGTCGGCGGCCGACCACACGGTCGCGCTCGGGTTGTGCGGCGTGTTGATGACGATCGCGCGCGTGCGTGCGTTCAGCGCCGCGGCGATGCGATCGAAATCGGGCACGAAGGTGCCGGGTACCAGCGGCACGTGCACCGCGCGCGCGCCGGCCAGCACGATGTTGGGCTCGTAGCTGTCGTAGCACGGGTCGAGCACGATCACTTCGTCGCCCGGATGCACGATGGCGAGGATCGCCGTGAGGATGGCCTGCGTGGCGCCGGCCGTGATCGTGACCTCGCTCGCCGGGTCGTAGCGGTGGCCGTAGAGCGCCTCCATCTTGGCCGATACGGCCTCGCGCAACGCCGGCACGCCGGCCATCGGCGGGTACTGGTTGAGGCCGCTCGCCATCGCCTCGTCGACCGCGGCCACGAGGCGCGGATCGCAGTCGAAGTCCGGGAACCCTTGGCCGAGATTGACGGCGCCATGCTGCTGCGCAAGCGCCGACATCACGGTGAAGATCGTCGTGCCGACCTCGGGCAGGCGGCTCTGGATGGCGGGCGTGCGGGGTTCGACGACAGCGGACATGGCAGGCGTTGGCGTAGTGGTGGTCAGAGCTCGTAGTCCTGCGCGTCGCCGGCGACGCTGCGATCGATCAGCGCGCGGCTCAGGCGATCGGACAGCATCTCGGCGAAGGCGTAGACGAAGTTGCGCAGGTAGGCGCCGCGCTTGAAGGCGATGCGCGTGACGTTCTGCCCGAACAGGTGTCCGACCGGCCGCCACACCAGATCGCCGCCGGGCGCGTCGTCGCGCGCCGCGCTCTCGGCGATGATGCCGACGCCGAGGCCGAGTCGCACGTAGGTCTTGATGACGTCGGCGTCGATCGCCTCGAGCACGATGTTGGGCTTCAGGCGCCGCGCCGCAAAGGCCTGGTCGATGCGCGTGCGGCCGCTGAACGACGGGTGGTACGACACCAGCGGCTGCAGCGCCAGGTCCTCGAGCGAGATGCGCTCGAGCTGCGCGAGCGGATGGCCGGCCGGCATCACGACGGCGTGGTACCACTCGTAGCACGGCATGCTGACGAGCTCGCCGTAGTTCGCGAGGCCCTCGGTCGCGATGCCGACGTCGGCGACCTCTTCGAGCACCATGCGCGCTACCTGGTCGGGTGCGCCCTGGTGCAGGCTGATGTTGACCTTCGGGAAGCGCTTGCGCAGCTGCGCCACCGGGCCGGGCAGGAAGTAGCGCGCCTGGCTGTGCGTGGTCGCGATCGACAAGGTGCCGGTGTCCTGCTTCGAGAACTCCTCGCCGATGCGCTTCAGGTTGCCGACCTCGCGCATGATCAGCTCGATCGACTTCAGCACCAACTGCCCCGGCTCGGTGACGCGGCGCAGCCGCTTGCCGTGGCGCGCGAAGATGTCGACGCCGAGTTCGCCTTCGAGCTCGAGGATGGCCTTGGACACGCCCGGCTGCGACGTGAAGAGGGCCTTGGCCGTCTCGGTCAGGTTGAGGTCGCGGCGGACGGCTTCCTGGACGAAGCGGAACTGGTGCAGGTTCATTCTTCCCCGGCGATCTGTCGATCATCGGGATTATTCACCGAGCACGGCCACGGCCGCGTCCGCCATCGCGGCGATCACATGAGGATGCTCGCCGACCGCAGGTCGAAGCCGCCATCGAACTTGCGGATGATCGACGGCCAAGGATTCGAGCAACGCCGGCAGGTCCTTGCGCACGTGGCCGCCGGCGCCGAGGAACAGCGGCACGACGTCGACGCGCGTGCAGCCGGCCGCGGCCAGGTCGCTCGCGGCCTGGCGCAGGTCGGGCGCCATGAACTCGAGGAAGGCAAGGCGGACGTGCGCATCCGGACGCCGTGCCGCGACCCGCTGCGCCACCGCCTCGAACGGCTCGGCCCAACGCGCATCGCGCGCGCCGTGCGCGAACAGCAGCAGCCCCGTCGTCGTCATCGATAGCGCACCAGCCAGCTGAACGCGCCGAGCGCGAGCAGCAGATAGAAGGCGCTCGGCGTCGCCGCGACGGCCCACGGCGTCCAGCCGTGCAGCAGGCCCAGATGGCCGGCGACGTTGTTGATCAGCACGAAGCTGATGCCCAGCATGATGCCGCCGAACACCTTGAAGCTGACGCTGCCGTTGCGCGCATGCAGGTAGGCGAACGGCAGCGCGAGCGCCATCATCACGAGGCAGGCGAACGGGTAGAGCGCGCGCTTCCAGAACTGGATCTGGTAGGTCTGCGCCGCCTGCTCGTTCTCCGACAGGTGGCCGATGTAGCGCGCCAGCTCGATCGTCGACATGTTGACCGCGGGCAGCACCGCGGCGGCCACGACGGCGGCCGACAGCCCGGTCGGCCAGTCCAGCGTCGCGAGCTTCTGCTCGGGTGCGCTCGCGCCGGTCGGCGTGCTGATCCAGCGCGTGATCGTCACGTCCTGCAAGGTCCAGCCCGAGCGCTTGCCGACGACGGCATGCGCCGCCGCGATGCTGCGCGTCAGCCGCCCATCGGCGTCGAACTCGAAGATGCGGATGTCGTGCAGCATCCGGCCCGGCCCGGCCGAGCCGACGTTGATCGAGTAGCTGCGCTCGCCATCCGGTGTCGCCGCATGGTCCTTCAGCCAGGCGCCCGAGCGGCCGAGCCGGATGCCGCCCTTGAACGCGGCCTTCAGCAAGGTGGCCTGCTGCTCGGAATACGGCGCGACGTAGTCGCCGACGACATAGGTCAGCACCGCGAATGCCAGGCCCAGGCCCGCCAGCAGCGACAGAGCGCGACCCGGCCCGAGCCCGCCGGTGCGCAGGATCGTGTATTCGGACGACTGCGCCAGGCGCGCCAGCGCGTAGATGGTGCCTATCAGCACCGCGATCGGCGCGACCTCGTAGAAGTGGCCGGGCATCAGCAGCAGGCAGCGCGCGGCGGCATGCAGCAAGGTGTAGCCGTTCTTGCCGACGTCGCCGACCTCGTCGACGAAGTCGATGAAGTAGAAGAGCGCAAGGAACGCCAGCACGATGAAGCCGACCGCCGACAGGATGTCGACGTAGAAGAGCCGCCGGACCGTCTTCATGCCGGCTGTGCCGCCGGCAGGCCGATGTGGCGGCGCCGCCAGCGCGCCCACAGGTGGCGGTCCTCGCGCCAGAACAGCAGGGCGACCGCGAGGATGAACGCGGTGCCGTGCACGCCCGCGAGCGCCGTGCCCATGCCGACGCGACCCACCGCGACCCAGGCCTGGCTCAGGTTGATCAGGTTGTAGTAGACGACGAAGGTGAGCAACGCGAACATCAGGTTCCAGTTGTTGGCGCGGCGCGGGTTCGACTGCGACAGGCCGATGCCGAGCAGCACCAGGTTCGACGCGCCGAGCACGAGCCCGAGCCGCCAGGTGAGTTCGCCCTGGTAGGGCGCCGACGGCTGGCGCAGGAGCTCGAGCGTCGGCCGTGCCTTGGGCGGCAGGTTCTCGACGTTGGACAGGATGCGCTCGCCGGCCTGCACCCGATAGCTCTCGAAGCGCGCCAGGGTCTTCTCGCCCGACTTCGCGTTCTTGTCGTTGCGCTGGCCGCGCGTCAGCACGAGGTAGCGGTCGTCGCCCTGCAGCTCGATGTGGCCGCTCTTCGCGGACGTCACCGATTCGGAGTCGGGCGTCGATTGCAGGATGAAGACGTTGCGGCCGGTGCGTGCATCGACCGGATCGCGCTCGATGAAGAACACCCGCGTGCCGTCGCTCGAGGTCTGGAACTGCCCCGCGGCAACGCGCGACAGGTCGGAGCGCCGCTCGAAGCGGTCCTTCAGTTCGGCGGCGCGCTGGTTCTGCCACGGCCAGACGAAGAGCGCCATCAGCCCGATCACGACGATCATCGGCAGCGCGACGCGCAGCACCGGCCGCACGAAGCGCGTCAGGCCGACGCCGCTGGCGAACCAGATCGTCATCTCGCTCTCGCGGTACATGCGCGTCAAGGTCGCGACGACCGCGATGAACAGCGACAGCGCCATGATCGTCGGCAGCTGGCCGACCGCGATGTAGCCGAGCAGCAGCGCGACGTCCTGCGGCGAGACCTGCCCGCCGGCCGCCTGGCCGAGCGTGCGGATCAGCATGATGGTCAGCACCAGCGTCACGATGACGACCAGGGTGGCGCCGAAGTTGCGCGCCAGGTCTCGGCGCAAGGTGGAATCGAATAACATCGTCTGCTTGTCTACAGCGACAACGATTATGGACTTCCGTCATCAGACCCTCGCATCAGGCGGCCTTGCCGGACTGACTTGCGATGCCTTGCTGCTCGTGGTTCCGGGCGACGCCGTCGATCCGACCCTGGAGCAGCCGCTTTCCACGCTGCTCTCCGATGCCGTCACGCAAGGCGACCTGCAGCTCAAGGCCGGCAAGGTGCTCTACGTGCATCGGCCCGCCGGACTGCGCGCGCAGCGCGTCGTGTTCGCGGCCGCCGGCGCGACGACCGCCAAGGCGTTCCGCGCCGCGATCGTCGCCGGCCTCGCGGCCTTGAAGACCGGCGGCGCCAAGCATGTCGCGGTCGGCTGGGCCGGCGATCTCGCGCTCGATGGCGCGCATGCCGAGGCGCTGGCGACGGCCGCCGCCGAGACCGCCTACCTCTATCGTCACACCAAGCCGAGCGCGCCGCCGGCGCCGCCGTTTCAGAAGTTCACGCTGCTCGTGCGCAAGGCCGATGCGAAGGCCGCGCAGGAAGGCCTGAAGCGCGGTCAGGCGATCGCCGCCGGCGTCGGTCTGGCGCGCGAATGCGCGAATCGCCCGGCCAACCATGCGACGCCGACCTACCTCGCCGAGCAGGCGAAGAAGCTCGCCAAGGACCACGGCCTGAAGGTCGAGGTGCTCGACAGGAAGGACGTCGAGAAGCTCGGGATGGGCGCGTTCCTCGCCGTGGCGCAGGGCTCGGACGAGCCGCTGCGCTTCATCGTGGCGCGCTACGACGGTGCCGCCAAGGGCGTGGCGCCGGTGGTGCTGGTCGGCAAGGGCATCACGTTCGACACCGGCGGCATCTCGCTGAAGCCCGGCGCCGAGATGGACGAGATGAAGTTCGACATGGGTGGCGCGGCGAGCGTGCTCGGTACCTTGCGCGCGATCGGCGAGCTCAAGCCCAAGGTCAACCTGGTGGCGCTGATCCCGGCCTGCGAGAACATGCCGAGCGGCCGCGCGATCAAGCCGGGCGATGTCGTCACGTCGATGTCCGGCCAGACGGTCGAGATCCTCAACACCGACGCCGAAGGCCGGCTGATCCTCTGCGATGCGCTGACCTATGCCGAGCGCTACAAGCCGGCGGCCGTGGTCGACATCGCGACCTTGACCGGCGCCTGCGTGATCGCGCTCGGCCATCATCATTCGGGCCTGTTCACGGCCGACGATGGGCTCGCCGACGAACTGCTCGCGGCCAGCCGCGCCGGCCTCGACCCGGCCTGGCGCATGCCGCTCGACGAGGAGTACGACGACAGCCTGAAGAGCAACTTCGCCGACATCCCGAACATCGGCGGACGACCGGGCGGCGCGATCACCGCGGCACGCTTCCTGAGCCGCTTCACGGCCAAGTACCCGTGGGCGCACCTCGACGTGGCGGGTACCGCCTGGAAGTCGGGCGCGGCCAAGGGCGCGACCGGCCGGCCGGTGCCGCTGCTGACGCACTTCGTGCTTTCGCGGGCGCGTTGAGCGGGCGCGTCCGGCCCGATTCCCCGCGGCGCATGACCGAGGTCAGCTTCCACTTCAACGTGCCCGAGCGCACGCTGTACGTGTGCCGGCTGTTGCGCAAGGCGACGCGGCAGGGCGCGCAGGTCGCGGTGACCGCCGCCGCGCCGGTGCTCGACGAGCTCGACCGCGTGCTCTGGACCTTCGACCCGATCGAGTTCCTGCCGCACCGGCTCCTGCGTCGCGCCGAGACGCTGCCGGCGCGGCTGGCCGCCACGCCGATCGTGCTCACCGAGCAGCCCGCGACGCTGGCGCGCCAGGACGTGCTCGTGAATCTCGGCGCCACGCCGCCGGAGGGCTTCGAGAGCTACGCGCGGCTGATCGAAGTCGTGTCCAACGACGAGGACGACCGTGCCGGCGCGCGCTTGCGCTGGAAGCACTATGCGGCGCGCGGCTATCCGATCCGGCGCCATGAGGTGGTGGTCGAATAGACCGACCATGAACGACGAATCAACCACGTCCGCTCCGCCGGTGCGCGTGCCGACGCTGACCGAAGTCATCGACCTGCCGGGTGCCGGCCCGGTGCCGGCCAGCGAATCCGCGGCCGCGTCCGACGGCATTGAACCCGCGGTCGCGCCGCCGAACGTCGAGCCGGCTGCCGCCCCGGCGGTGATCGACGCGGCGCAGCTGCCGAACGAGCAGGAACTGACGCAGCAGGTGCTTGCCGAGGTGCAGCGCCAGGTCGATCTGCTGCTCGAGTACCGCATGCGCGAGATGCTGAGCCCCCTGCTGGCGCGCCTGACCGACGGATTGGTGCGTGAAGCGCGCAGCGAACTGGCATCGACCTTGCGAGACGTCGTGGCTCGTGCGGTGGCCCAGGAACTGTCCCGTCATCGCGGTCGCGGGACGGCGCGTTAGGGCCTTGCTCGTCGCAGCCATCGCGGCTGCGGCGAACGCGACGGCGCTGCTCCCGGCGCGGCGTTTCCGGCACTCAGGACATAGCCGAACGCCCAAGCCGGGAGACCGGAGGATTCCCCATGAGAACTTGTTACTTTTTGCGGTATCTTCTCGCGCGTCGCAAATGGTGACTCCCTCTTTGCTTCGTTTTTCCAACCGGAGGTTTTGCATGCAAGTCAAACTGAATGTGCTCGCTACCGCGGCGGCTCTGCTGATCGGCGGCACCGCGTACGCACAGGATCTCGTCGTGAAGATCGGCCACGTCGGCCCGACCAGCGGCGCCATCGCCCACCTCGGGAAGGACAACGAGAACGGCGCCCGCATGGCGATCGACGAACTCAACGCCAAGGGCGTGACGATCGGCGGCAAGAAGGCCAAGTTCGAGCTGCTCGCCGAAGACGACGCGGCCGACCCGAAGCAGGGCACCGCGGTCGCCAACAAGCTGGTCGATGCGAAGGTCAACGGCGTGATCGGCCACCTGAATTCCGGCACGACGATCCCCGCGTCGAAGATCTACAGCGACGCCGGCATCCCGCAGATCTCGCCTTCGGCGACCAACCCGGCCTACACCCGCCAGGGCTTCAAGACCGCGTTCCGCGTCGTGGCGGATGACGCGCACCTGGGCGGCACGCTCGGCCGCTACGCCACCAAGGAACTCAAAGGCAAGACGATCGCCGTGATCGACGACCGCACCGCCTACGGTCAGGGTGTCGCCGAGGAATTCGCCAAGGCCGTGACCGCTTCGGGCGGCAGCGTCGCCGAGCGCCAGTTCACGAACGACAAGGCGACCGACTTCACCGCCATCCTGACCGCGGTGAAGGCGAAGAAGCCGGACGTGATCTTCTTCGGCGGCATGGACGCCGTGGCCGGCCCGATGCTGCGCCAGATGAAGCAGCTCGGCATCAACGCCAAGTTCATGGGCGGCGACGGCATCTGCACCGCCGACCTGCCGAAGCTCTCGGGCGGCTCGATGGGCGACGGCCAGGTCGTCTGCGCCGAGGCCGGCGGCGTCGAAGGCGAGCAGAAGAAGGGCATGGACGACTTCAAGGCCGCCTACAAGAAGAAGTTCGGCATCGACGTGCAGATCTACGCGCCGTACGTTTACGACGCGGTGAACGTGATGGTCGCGGCGATGGTCAAGGCCGGCTCGGCCGATCCGAAGGTCTACCTGCCGGTGCTGGCGAAGACCGAAGGCTACAAGGGCGTGACCGGCACGATCGCCTTCGACGAGAAGGGCGACATCAAGAACGGCGCGCTGACGCTGTACACCTACAAGGGCGGCAACCGCGAGCAGATCGCGGTCGTGCGCTAAGGACCGGAGGAGGATGGGGCGCCTTGCGGCGCTCCGTTCGCCAGCCAGAACCCGAACGGGGTGCCATTTGGCACCCCGTTTCGCTTTGCGGTCATCACACGATGGGCGTGCCGTCGCGGCGGTACATCACCGCGAGCCGCGCCAGCCGCTCGGCGTGCCATGCCTCGACCTGCGACCAGTCGAAGCGCCACGCCCACCAGCCTTCGCCCTGGCCGGGGAAGTTCATGCGCGCGCTCGCATCGAGGCCGAGCACGTCCTGCATCGCATGCACCGCGACGTCGGCGACGCTCGCGCAGGCCGCGCGTATCAGATCCCAGTGGATCTCCGAGCCGTCGATGCGCAGGTAGTCGCGCACCCGCTGCTGCTCGTCGGGCGATGCGGCACGCCACCAGCCGACGACGGTGTCGTTGTCGTGCGTGCCCGGATAGATGGCCGAGTCGTGCTCGTGGTTGTGCGGCAGGTAGAGGTTGTTGTTCGGCCCGTCGAACGCGAACTGCAGGATGCGCATGCCCGGGAAAGCGAACTGCTTGCGCAGCGCGACGACGTCGGGCGTGATGATGCCGAGGTCCTCGGCAATGATCGGCATCGCGCCGAGCGCATGGGCGATCGCCGTGAAGAGCGCCGCGCCGGGACCGGGCACCCAACGCCCGTTGATCGCCGTGCGCTCGTGCGCTGGAATCTCCCAGTACGCCGCGAAGCCGCGGAAGTGGTCGATGCGCACGATGTCGACCAGCTCGAAGGTGCGCCGGATCCGCTCGACCCACCAGGCGTAGCCTTCCTCGGCGTGCGCGCTCCAGCGGTAGAGCGGATTGCCCCAATGCTGGCCGGTCGTGCTGAAGGCATCGGGCGGCACGCCGGCGACCACCAGCGGCTGGCCGGCCGGATCGAGTTCGAACAATTCCTGGCGTGCCCAGACCTCGGCGCTCTGCAGCGCGATGAAGATCGGCGTGTCGCCGATGATGCGGACGTCGTGCCGGTTGGCATAGGCCTTCAGCGCATGCCACTGCGCATAGAAGCGCCACTGGCAGAAAGCCCAGAAGGCGATGCGCTGCGCGTGCAGGGTGCGGGCTTCGGCGAGGGCCTTCGGCTCGCGGCGCGCGAGCGGAGCCGGCCAGTCGTTCCAGACCGCCCAGTCGTGCGCCTCGCCGAGCGCCATGAAGAGGGCATAGTCGTCGAGCCAGACCGCGTTGGCGTCGCGGAAGGCGCCGAGCGCTGCGCGCTCGGCATCGGTCGCACGCTCGGCGAAGCGCGCCGCGGCGCGCGCGAGGCGTTCCATGCGGAACGGAATCACGCGCTCGTAGTCGACGCGCGCTGCGGGCAGATCGGGCGGCGGCTCGAGGTCGGCGGCGTCCAGCCAGCCGTGCCGCGCGAGATCGCCGAGGTCGATCAGCAGCACATTGCCGGCGAACGCCGAGCTGCTCATGTAGGGCGAATTGCCCGGCCCGATGCCGCCGAGCGGCAGGATCTGCCAGAGCTTCTGGCCGGCCGCGGCCAGCCAGTCGACGAAGTGGTAGGCCGATGGGCCGAAGTCGCCCGAACCGTGCGGTCCGGGCAGCGAGGTCGGGTGCAGCAGCACGCCGCTGGCGCGTGGCAGTCGCATGGAGGTCAGCGTGGAGTGGAAGCGAGCAGGGCGAGGCTGTGCGCAGCGACGTCGATGGTCGTGGCGGCGATGAGCCGGCGCGTGCTGCCGTCGGGCTCGGCGCTGTCGAGCTCCAGCGTCCAGGGGCCTGGCGGCAACGTGCAGCGGCGCGCATCGGCATCGCCGTTGAAGAGCAGCAGCAGCGGCGGCCCGCCGCCGCCGGGCTTGCCGATGCGGCATCCGAGCACGCGCTGGCTCGGGTCGTTCCAGGCCGCCGTGTCGAGCGGCCGGCCGTCGGCTTCGAACCAGCTCAGGCCGTCCGGGCTGCCGTCGTACCAGGCATTGCCGAACGGTCGCAAGGTGCGGCGCAGCGCGATCAGGCGTGCGGTGTAGTCGATCAGGGCGTCGTCGGCCGCCGGCCAGGCGATCCAGGTGATCTCGTTGTCCTGGCAGTAGGGGTTGTTGTTGCCGCCCTGGGTGTGGCCGAGCTCGTCACCGGCCGCCAGCATCGGCGTGCCTTGCGCGAGCAGCGTCGTCGCGAGCAGCACGCGCTGCAGCCGGCCGCGCAGTGCGTTGATGCGCGCATCGTCGGTCGGTCCTTCGACGCCGGCGTTGGTCGACCAGTTGTCGTTCGTGCCGTCGCGGTTGCCTTCGCCGTTGGCCTCGTTGTGCTTGTCGACGTAGCTGACGAGGTCGCGCAAGGTATAGCCGTCGTGCGAGACGACGTAGTTGAGCGACGCCGACGGCGCACGTCCCTGCGATCGGAAGTCGCCTGCGGAGGCGCACAGCCGCTGCGCGAACGCGCCGCGGGACGGGCCGCGAGATGGGCCGCCCCGCAGCCAGAACGCGCGCATCGTGTCGCGAAAGCGGTCGTTCCACTCCGCCCAGCCGCGCGGGAAGCCGCCGAGCTGGTAGCCGCCCGGTCCGATGTCCCACGGCTCGGCGATCAGCTTGACGCCCGCGAGCGCCGGATCCTGCGCGACCGCGGCGAAGAACGCCGCCTGCCGCTCGAAGCCCGCGTCGCCGCGACCGAGCACGCTCGCGAGGTCGAAGCGGAAGCCGTCGACATGCATCTCGGCGACCCAGAAGCGCAGGCTGTCCATCACGAGCCTGAGTACCGCCGGCCGGCGGATGTCGAAGATGTTGCCGCAGCCGGCGTAGTCGGTGTAGATCCGCCGGTCTTGCGGTTCGAGCCGATAGCTGCCGGGGTTGTCGAGGCCGCGCCACGAGACGCTCGGGCCATTGCTGTCGGTCTCGGCGCTGTGGTTGTAGACGACGTCGAGGATCACCTCGATGCCTGCGTCGTGCAGCGCGCGCACCATCGCCCGGAACTCGTCGCGCAGCGCCTTGCCGCCCTCGGCTGCCGCGAGCCGCGGCTCCGGGCAGAAGAAGCCGATGGTGTTGTAGCCCCAGTAGTTCGTGAGGCCGAGGCCGACGAGCCGTTCCTCGTCGATGCGGTGGTGGATCGGCAGCAGGCAGACGGCGGTCACGCCGAGGCGTTCCAGGTGCGCGATCGACGCCGGATGCGCAAGCCCGGCGTAGGTGCCGCGCAGCGCCGCCGGGACGTCGTCGCGGCGCGCCGAGTAGCCCTTGACGTGCAGCTCGTAGATCACGCTGTCGGCGAGCGGCGTGGACGGCCGGCGATCGCCGCCCCGGTCGCAGGCATCGTCGACTACGACGCGCGCCTTCAGCGCCCAGGCGGCGTTGTCGCTGGTCTCGGGCCGCGTCAGGTCGCCGCGTACCGATGCGAACTGCTCGGGACGCCACTCGAAGCGCCCGACGATCTCGCGCGCATACGGATCGAGCAGCAGCTTCGCGGCATTGAATCGATCGCCATCCTGCGGCGCCCATGGCCCCTCGGCGCGCAGCCCGTAGACCTGACCTTCGGCCAGGCCGGGCAGGTAGCCGTGAAAGACGCCATCGGTACGTTCGGGCAGGCGCACGCGCCCGGTCTCGGTCCGGCCCGACGCATCGAACAGGCAGACGTCGATCGCCGTGGCGCGTTCCGATGCGACGGCGAAATTGACGCCGGCGCCGTCGTGCGAGGCACCCATCGGCCACGGCCGGCCGCGCTCGATCTTCATTCGGGCTGCGGCGGCGGCGCGGGAGCCTTCCACTCGAACATCACGGTGGCGAGCGGCGGCAGGTCGATCACGATGGAGCAGGGCTTGTCGTTCCAGGCCAGGTGCTCGGCCGATGCGGCGCCGAGCGGCGTGCCGACATTGCTGCCGCCGTAGTGCGCCGAATCGGTGTTGATGCGCTCGCGGTACTCGCCCGCATGCGGCACGCCGATCCGAAAGCCGTGCCGCACGACAGGCGTGAAGTTGCACACCACGACCATGATCGAGCTGCCGTCGGCGCTCTTGCGCACGAAGCTCAGGATCGAGCGGCCGGCGTCGGCATGGTCGATCCACTCGAAGCCTTCGGGGCCGAAATCGCGCTCGTAGAGCGCCGGCGCGCTGCGGTAGACGCGGTTCAGGTCGCGCACGAGCTTGCGGATGCCGTCGTGCATCGGGTCGTCGAGCAGGTGCCAGTCGAGGCTGCGCTCGTGGCTCCATTCGCGCTCCTGCGCGAACTCGCCGCCCATGAACAGCAGCTTCTTGCCCGGATGGCCGTACATGAAGCCGTAGTAGCTGCGCAGGTTGGCGAACTTCTGCCAGCGGTCGCCCGGCATCTTCCCGATCATCGAGCCTTTGCCGTGCACCACCTCGTCGTGCGACAGCGGCAACACGAAGTTCTCGTTGAAGGCATAGACGAGGCCGAAGGTCATCTCGCCGTGGTGGTGGCTGCGGTGCACCGGATCGCGCGACATGTACTGCAGGGTGTCGTGCATCCAGCCCATGTTCCACTTGTAGTGGAAGCCGAGACCGCCGGCGAAGGTCGGCCGCGAGACGGCCGGGAACGCGGTCGACTCCTCGGCCAAGGTCACCGCCTGGCCGCGCTCGACGCCGACGACTTCGTTCATGCGCCGCAGGAAGTCGATCGCCTCGAGGTTCTCGCGCCCGCCGTGCACATTCGGCACCCATTCGCCGGCGCGCCGGCTGTAGTCGCGGTACAGCATCGACGCGACGGCATCGACGCGCAGGCCGTCGACGTCGTAGCGCTCCAGCCAGAAGAGGGCGTTGCCGACCAGGAAGTTGCGCACCTCGGTGCGGCCGACGTTGTAGATCAGCGTGTTCCAGTCCTGATGGAAGCCTTCGCGCGGGTCGGCGTATTCGTAGAGCGCGGTGCCGTCGAAGCGGCCGAGGCCGTGCTCGTCGGTCGGGAAGTGCGCCGGCACCCAGTCGAGCAGGATGCCGATGCCGGCATCGTGGCAGGCCTTGACGAAGCGGCGGAAGCCGAGCGCCGGCCCGAAGCGCGACGTCGGCGCGAACAGGCCGATCGGCTGATAGCCCCACGAGCCGTCGAACGGATGTTCGCTGACCGGCAGCAGCTCGAGGTGGGTGTAGCCCATGTCGACCGCGTACGGCACGAGCGTCTCGGCGAGCTCCGCCCAGTCGAGCCAGCGGTCGCCGTCCTCGGGCTTGCGGCGCCATGAGCCGAGATGGACTTCGTAGATGCTGATCGGCGCATCGAGCGCATTGGCCTTGCGGCGCGCCTCGGACGGAGCGGCGAACGAAGGCAGCCGCGCCACCACGCTCGCGGTGCCGGGCCGGAGCTCGCATTGCAGCGCGTACGGATCGGACTTCAGCGGCAGCAAGTCGCCGTAGCCGGCGCGCACCTGGAACTTGTAGCGTGCGCCGCTGCCGACGCCGGGCAGGAAGATCTCCCACACGCCGCATTCGACGCGTCGCCGCATCGGATGGCGGCGGCCGTCCCAGAAGTTGAAGTCGCCGACGATGCTGACCTGCGCGGCATTCGGCGCCCACACGGCGAAGCTCGTGCCGGCGACGCCTTCCATCACGCGCTGCGTCGCGCCGAGCACCTCGTACGGGCGCAGGTGCGAGCCTTCGCCGAGCAGCCAGACGTCGACATCGCCGAGCACCGGCGGGAAGCGGTACGGGTCGTCGACCAGGCTCGACGAGCCGTTCTCCCATTGCACTTGCAGCCGGTAGTCGAAACGCGCGCTGCCCGGCGGGCCGAAGCTGCCTTCGAACACGCCGTCCGGATGACGTCGGGCGAGCGTACCCAGCCGCCCTTGGCCGCCGGCCGACAGGACCGTGACCTGCGCTGCGCCGGGCAGCATCGCGCGCAGCCACCACGCGCCGCCGGCATCGGCATGCAGGCCCAGCACCGCGAACGGATCGGCGTGCCGGGCTTGGCGTATCAGGTCGACTTCGGCGTCGGACAGCATGGAGACGGCCTCGCAGGGTGCGGGCTGTGATGGTAGCAAGCGGCTCGCCGACGGCGCGCGCGCGTTCCAGGCCCGGACTCGGCAAGAGGTCGATGCGGACGTCAGCGCGGCGTCTGCGGCTCGAGCCCCCAGATCTGCGTCGCGTAGTCGCGGATCGTGCGATCCGACGAGAACACGCCCATGCCGGCGACGTTGGCGATCGCACGCGATGCCCAGGCCGCCGGCTGGCGGTACAGCTCGTCGACCTTCGCTTGCGTCGCGACGTAAGACTCGTAATCGGCGAGCAGCAGGTAGTGGTCGCCGCCCCACAGCAGCGAATCGACGAGGCCGCGATAGCGCCCCGGCTCTTCGGGCGAGAACTGGCCGCCGGCGATCGCATCGAGCACGTTCTTCAGCGGCGTCGAGCCGTCGTAGAAGCGCATCGGCTGGTAGCCGCTCGACTTCAGCGCCTGCACCTCGGGCGTCTTCAGGCCGAAGATGAAGATGTTGTCGTCACCGACGTTCTGGCGGATCTCGATGTTCGCGCCGTCGTCGGTGCCTATCGTCAGCGCGCCGTTCAGTGCCAGCTTCATGTTGCCGGTGCCCGAAGCTTCGGTGCCTGCGGTCGAGATCTGCTCCGACAGGTCGGCGCCCGGCATGACGATCTCCGCCACCGAGACGCCGTAGTTCGGCACGAACACCACCTTCAGCTTGTTGCCGACGCGGTTGTCGTTGTTGATCGACTGGCCGACGTCGTGGATCAGCCGGATGATGGTCTTGGCCATCGCATAGCTCGACGCGGCCTTGCCGGCGAAGATGACCGTGCGCGGCACCCAGTCGGCGTTCGGGTCGGCGATGATCGCCTGGTAGCGCGTCACGACGTGCAGCACGTTGAGGAGCTGGCGCTTGTACTCGTGGATGCGCTTGACGTGCACGTCGAACAGGCTCGCCGGGTCGACGCGGATCAGCGCCTCGCGGTCGATGTAGTCGGCCAGCCGCTCCTTGTTGGCGCGCTTGACGGCCATGAAGTCGGCGACGAAGGACGGATCGTCGCGGCAGTCGCCGAGGCGCTTCAGCTGGTCGAGGTCGTAGCGCCAGCCGCGGCCCAGCGTCTTGTCGAGCAGGCCCGCGAGGCCCGGGTTGGCCTGCGCGAGCCAGCGGCGTGGCGTCACGCCGTTGGTCATGTTCGTGAAGCGCTCCGGCCAGAGGCTCGCGAAGTCGGCGAAGATCGTCTGCACGAGCAGATCGGAATGCAGCTGCGAGACGCCGTTGACCTTGTGGCTGCCGACGATCGACAGATGCGCCATGCGCACGCGCCGCTCGCCGCGCTCGTCGATCAGCGACAGCCGTGCGAGGAACTCGCCGTCGCCCGGCCGATGGCGCGCCGCGAGGTCGAGGAACTCCTGGTTGATGCGGAAGATGATCTCGAGGTGGCGCGGCAGCACCTGCTGCATCAGCGAGACCGGCCAGGTCTCGAGCGCCTCGGGCATCAGCGTGTGGTTGGTGTACGAGAAGATGCGCACGCACTGCGACCAGGCGCGCGACCAGTCCATGCCGTGCTCGTCGCACAGGATGCGCATCAGCTCGGCGACGCCGATCGCCGGGTGCGTGTCGTTGAGGTGGATCGCGACCTTGTCGGCCAGGTTGTCGAGCTTGCCGCCGTGCTCGAGCAGGTGGCGGCAGATCAGGTCCTGCATCGATGCGGCGACGAAGAAGTACTCCTGGCGCAGGCGCAGCTCGCGGCCGGCCGGGGTGCTGTCGTTCGGGTAGAGCACCCAGGAGATGTTCTCGAACTCGTTCTTGTAGGTCGCTGCACGCGCGTAGTCGCCGGTGTTGAAGACGTGCAGGTCGATGTGCGACGGAGCGACTGCCTTCCACAGGCGCAGGGTCGAGACCTTGCTGGTGCCGTGCCCCGGAATCACCATGTCGTAGGCCTTGGCGCCGACCTCGGCGGCGGGCGACCAGATCGCCTTGTTGCCGGCATGCTCGACCCAGCCGCCGAAGCGCACCGGGAAGCTGATGTCGGCGCGCGGAAACTCCCACGGCGTACCGTCGGCGAGCCATGGATCGGGGTATTCGACCTGCGCGCCGTCGACGATGTCCTGCGCGAACATGCCGTACTCGTAGCGGATGCCGTAGCCGAACGACGGCAGGCCGAGCGTCGCCATCGAGTCGAGAAAGCACGCTGCCAGGCGCCCCAGGCCGCCGTTGCCGAGTGCGGCGTCGGGCTCGCGCTCGGCGATCTCCTCGAGCCGGTGGGCGTGATGCTTGATTTCTTCGGCGACGCCGGGGGTCAGGTCGAGCGCGGCGAGCGCATTGCCCATCGTGCGGCCGATCAGGAACTCCATCGAGAAGTAGTAGACCCGGCGTGCCTTGGCGGCGCGCTGCTCGGCCTCGGCCGCGACCCAGCGGCTCGAGAGCTGATCGCGCGCGGTGTGCGCGACCGCCTTCATCAGATCGGTCGGGCTCGCGTCGGCGCTCGCCACGCCCACCGTTTTCAGGAGATGATCCTCGATGCGGGTCGGTTGCGTGAGTATGGGAGATAGGGGATTTTGAGTCACCGCGGAGTCCTTGGTAGCCTGAGAATGAGCCTGCCGGCAACGGCAGCGGCGAATGCAATTCTCGCGCCGCGCCTGCGTCTGCCGTTGATCGGCGCTGCCGGCTCGGCGCAAAAATCGGCAAAGCCGGCAACAATGGCGACGCCGCGCTATTTTCCACGACCCGGGTGCGGAACGGCAGCCAACGACCGAGAAGGAGACGACGTGATGACACCGAACGAACTCGCTTTGAGCCTGGACCTGCCCAAGCGCACCGTGGCGCTGGTGCTGGCGGGCGGCCGAGGCAGCCGGCTGAAGAACCTGACCGACCGGCGCGCCAAGCCGGCCGTCTACTTCGGCGGCAAGTTCCGCATCGTCGACTTCGCGCTGTCCAACTGCCTGAACTCCGGCATCCGGCGCATCGCGGTCATCACGCAGTACAAGAGCCACAGCCTCCTGCAGCACATGCAGCGCGGCTGGGCGTTCCTGAAGAGCGAGATGAACGAGTTCGTCGACCTCCTGCCGGCGCAGCAGCGCACCGACGAGGAAAGCTGGTACCGCGGCACCGCCGATGCGGTCTACCAGAACCAGGACATCATCGCGAGCTACCGTGCCGACTACATCGTCGTGCTGGCCGGCGACCACATCTACAAGATGAACTACGCGCTGATGCTGGCGGACCACGTGGCCAAGGGACGCGACTGCACGGTCGGCTGCATCGCGGTGCCGCGGCACGAGGCGAGCGCGTTCGGCGTGATGGCGGTCGACGACAAGAGCATCATCACCGATTTTCTCGAGAAGCCCGCCGACCCGCCGGCGATGCCCGGTCATCCCGACCAGTCGCTGGCGAGCATGGGCATCTACGTCTTCAACGCGCGCTACCTCTACAAGGAGCTCGAGCGCGACATGGCCGATCCGGACTCGAGCCACGACTTCGGCAAGGACATCATTCCGCGCGCGGTGCGCAACGGCAAGGCGGCGGCGCATCCGTTCGAGTTGAGCGCGGTCAGCTCGCGGCTCAACGAGGCACCGTACTGGCGCGACGTCGGCACGATAGACGCGTACTGGGACGCCAACATCGACCTGACCGCGACCGACCCGCTGCTCAACCTGTACGACACGCGCTGGCCGATCTGGACCCACCAGGCGCAACTGCCGCCGGCGAAGTTCGTGCACAACGAGCCGGACCGGCGCGGGCTCGCGATCGAATCGATGGTGTCGGGCGGCTGCATCATCTCGGGGCAGGTGTTCCGTTCGGTGCTGTTCAGCAGCGTGCGGGTGCATTCCTATTCGAGCGTCAACTGGTCGGTGCTGCTGCCGCAAGTGCAGGTCGGACGCGGCGCGCGCCTCAACCGCACCGTCATCGATCGCGGCTGCGTCATCCCGGACGGCATGGTGATCGGCGAGGATGCCGCGCACGACGAGCAGCGCTTCCATCGATCGGAGAACGGCATCACGCTGGTCACGCGCGAAATGCTCGAGAAGCTGGCGCAGTGACCGCGATGCGCGTACTTCAAGTCGGAGCGGAGGTTTTCCCGCTCGTCAAGACCGGCGGGCTGGCCGACGTGCTCGGCGCGTTGCCTCAGGCGCTGATGGGTGCAGGCGCCGACGTGCGGCTGCTGCTGCCCGGCCTGCCCGCGATCGTCGACGCCGTGCTGCACCAGAAGGTGGTGCGCGACATCGGCCCGGCGTTCGGCGCCGCGCGCATCACGCTGCGGCTCGGCCAGATGCCGTACAGCCACGTGCCGGTGTACGTGATCGACGCGCCGTACCTCTATCGGCGTGGCGGCAGCCCGTACCAGGATGCCAAGGGCGCGGAGTGGGCCGACAACGTGCAGCGCTTCGCGCTGCTCGGCTGGACCGCCGCCCACCTGGCGGCCGGCGAGCTCGATCCGTCCTGGCTGCCCGACGTGATGCATGCGCACGACTGGCACGCCGCGATGTCGTGCGCCTACATGACGGCGCATCCGCCGACGCAGGCGGCGCCGGTCTTCACGGTGCACAACCTGGCCTACCAGGGACTCTTTCCGCCCGGCGACTTCCATCTGCTCGGCCTGCCGTCGCGCTACATGGCCGCCACCGGCCTGGAGTTCCACGGCCAGCTGTCGTTCATGAAGGCCGGGCTGAAGTTCGCGCGCCGCGTCACGACGGTGAGCCCGACCTACGCGACCGAGATCGCAACGCACGAGTTCGGCTTCGGGCTGGACGGCGTGATCCGGGGCCGCGGCGGCGACGTGCGCGGCATCCTGAACGGCGTCGACGGCAAGGTCTGGGATCCCGAGCACGATGTCGGCCTGCTGGCGCGCTACACGGCCAAGGACCTGTCCGGCAAGGCGCGCGGCAAGCAGACCCTGCAGGCCGAGCTCGGCCTCGAGCAGCGGGCCGACGTGCCGCTGTTCTGCGTCGTCAGCCGCCTCACGTCGCAGAAGGGCCTGGACCTCGTGCTGGGGGCGCTGCCCGGGCTGTTGCGGCAAGGCGGGCAGCTCGGGTTGCAGGGCACCGGCGACGCGGCGCTGGAGACCGCGTTCCAGGCCGCCGCGCAGGCCAATCCCGGCCGCGTGGCGGTGCGCATCGGCTACGACGAAGCGTTCGCGCACCGGCTGATCGGCGGCGCCGATGCGATCCTCGTGCCGTCGCGCTTCGAGCCGTGCGGACTGACGCAGCTCTATGGCCTGCGCTACGGCACCTTGCCGGTGGTGCGGCGGGTCGGCGGTCTGGCCGATACCGTCGTCGACGCCGGCGACGACAACCCGGCGAACACCGGCTTCGCGTTCGATGCGGCGACGCCGGCCGCGCTGGAGCATGCGCTGCAGCGGGCGATCCATGCGTTCCGCCAGCCGGAGCGCTGGCATCGTCTGATGCAGCGGGCGATGGCGCAGGATTTTTCGTGGGACGGCGCGGCGCGTCAGTACTTGACGCTGTACGAGGAGATCGTCGCGCCGGACGTCGAGCGCGCTGCACGCCCGCTGCTGCAGACCGCCTGATCGCGCCGGCCGGGCCTCGCCTACGCCGGCGGGGCCGCGGTCTGCTTCAGGATCGCCAGGCCGCGCAGGTTGTGCGCGAGGCGGATCGCGGTGGCGTTGTCGCCGGCGGCATCGTCGGCGTCGGCGTGATCCGGCGCGATCGATGCGCGCTCGGCCTCGAAGTTGCCGATCGACAGGATGTCTGGCCTCGTGCCGCGGGCGTCCATGCGGATCGATGACGCGGGAACGACTGATGCAATGGGATCGAGCGAACCGCGGCGTCGCGTCAGGGCGGCGTACGCGCGCGCATATTCGCGCGCTGAGGGTCGCCCAGCGCACTGGCCGTGCGGCGGCGCATCGGCGGAGGCTGATCGTCCTGCATGCGGTGGATGCGCCGCGCCGGCCATGCCTCCGGGGTCTTGCGTACCGTACCCGACAGCGTCTCGACGAGCAGCGACCAGGGATCCTCGTTCATCGACAACCTCCTTGGATGGTTTGCAGAATCAGGCGTCGAGCCACGCGGTGCCGATGACGTGCGTCGGCAGCGTGCGGTTCACGATGCGGGCGGCATGCGGGGCGGGCGCGCTGTCGGCGAGCCGCGCGACGTCCTGGAACAGCGCCAGCGTGATCAGCGCCGAGGCGAGTGCGGCGGCGAGCGTCAGGCAATAAGTCTTCACGGCGGGCTCCCTTTGCACGGCGTCCGGAGGACGCAACATGGGTGAGCGCACTATCCGCGGCGTGCGCGGCGGAGTCCTGAAGGAATCCTCAAGGCTTCTGAAACTGCGCGCATTTGGAGCCTTGCGAAGCAGGGCGTCGGTGCGCTCCTACGCCAAACATGGCGGTCCGCCGCCATGTGCGAAGTTGCCGGGCCTCCTAAGCTGGCGTCATCGAAGCGACACCGGGAGACGACATCATGGGCAAGTACATCTTCGCGTGGCTGCTGGGCGTTCCGGCGTTCGTGCTGGTCATCCTCTACTTCTTTTTCCACTGATCCGGGCCCATGCCGGTGCTGCCCAGGTGGCGCCGGGCGGGATCGGAGCCGATCAGCGGAGTTGGGGATGACATCGCGTGACAAACAGAACAAATATCCCCAAAAAGAAGGC
>JAFEEF010000024.1 GCA_018241265.1 Pseudomonadota bacterium
CCCTTGTGCTGCTCGCGCGGGCCGTAGACGTTGAAGTAGCGAAAGCCCACGACCTGGCTGGCGGCGGTCGGCAGCATGCGCCGCACGACGTTGTCGAACAGCAGCTTGGAGTAGCCGTAGACGTTGAGCGGCCGCTCGAACTCCGGCTCCTCGCGAAACGAGTTGCTGCCGCCGTAGGTCGCAGCCGACGAGGCATAGAGCAGCCGCACGCCCTGCGCCTGGCAGGCGTCGAGCAGGTCCTTGGAGCAGCGGTAGTTCGTGTCGAGCATGTAGCGCCCGTTGTGCTCCATCGTGTCGGAGCAGGCACCCTCGTGCAGCACTGCATCGACCTGGCCGAACTCGCCGCGGGCGAAGCGGGTATAGAAGTCGCTGCGGTCGAAGTAGTCGGAGATCTGCGCGCCCAGCAGGTTGCGGTACTTCGGCCCGTCGGTCAGGTCGTCGACCGCGATCACGTCGTCGATGCCGATCGCGTTGAGACCATGGACCAGGTTGGCGCCTATCATGCCGGCGGCGCCGGTGACGACGACTCTCATCGCGCCTCCTTGAACAGTTCGTCGTAGCCGACGCTCGCGGTGCCGAACTTGCCGACGACGATGCCGCCGGCGCGGTTGGCGAGCGGCATCGCGTCGCGCAGGCTCATGCCGCAGGCGAGCAGCGTGGCCAAGGTCGCGATCACGGTATCGCCGGCACCGGTCACGTCGAACACCTCGCGCGCCTGTGCCGGCACTTGCAGGTGGCCCGTATCGTCGTAGAGCGACATGCCGTCTTCGGAGCGCGTCAGCACGAGCCCTTCGAGACGATGGGCGCGGCGCAGCGCCTGCACCGCGTCCGACAGTTGCGCCTCGCCGTGCCACGCGCCGATGACTTGCGCGAGCTCGGCGCGGTTCGGCGTGATCGCGGTGGCGCCCGCATAGCGCGTCCAGTCGGCGCCCTTCGGATCGACCAGCACCGGCTTGCCGTGCTGCCGTGCGAGCTCGATCATGCGCGGTATGTGCGTGAGCCCGCCCTTGCCGTAATCGGAGAACAGCACCGCATCGTGCGCGGCGACGACGCGCTCGTAGTCGCTCAGCATGCTGGCCAGCACTTCGTGGTCGGGCTGGTTCTCGAAGTCGACGCGGATCAACTGCTGGGCGCGGCCGATGACGCGCAGCTTGACGATGGTGTAGAGCTGCTCGTCGGCGCCGAGCAGCGCGGCTATGCCCTGCTCGGCGAGCAGGCGGCGCAGATGCGTGGCCGGCTCGTCGTTGCCGACGACCGTCAGCAAGGTCGCATGCGCGCCCAGGGTCTTGACGTTCAGCGCGACGTTGGCGGCGCCGCCGAGGCGCTCTTCCTCGCGGTGCACGCGCACGACCGGCACCGGCGCCTCCGGCGAGATGCGGTCCACCGCGCCGAACCAGTAGCGGTCGAGCATCGCGTCGCCGACCACCAGCACACGAGCGCGCGCCATGCGGCGGCGGGTGGGTAACTTCATCCTTGGAGATCCTCGAGGCGCTGCGGCGGATAGCTGTCCCAGTTCAGGCAGCCCGGGCATTGCCAGTGATAGTGCTGAGCCTCGAACGCACAGGCCGCGCAGCGGTAGCGATGCAGCGGCTGGGCGGCGCGGCCGACCGCGTCGCGCACGACGCCGATGTCGGCGGCGGTCACGCTGTCGGCGTGGGCCAGGAGGCCGCGTGTCGCCGACAGGCTCGGATGGGCGCGCAGATGGGCGAGCAGGCGCGCATGCACGCGCGGCGGATCGGGGTCGAGCAACGCCAGCGCATCGAGCAGGTCGAGCGTCGGCGTGCGCTGGTAGACGGCGAGCAGGCGTTCGCGTGCGGCATCGACCTCGCCGCATTGCAGCGCGGCCGTCGCATAGTCGCGCGCGACGAGATTGAACGCGCCGGGCTGCGTCACCATCAGCGCGCCCCACAGCGACAGCGCCTCGGCCGCATCGCCGCGCCTGGCGGCGGCGCGGCCGGCGAGCACCAGCGGCCGCGCCGCTTGCGGCGCAGCGTCGCGGGCGCGCTCGAGGGCCTGCGCGGCCTCATCGGCATCGCGGCGCGCATCGGCCTCGAGCGCGAGCTCGCACCAGTAGTGCGCGATGCGCGCGGCGAACGAGCCGGTACCGCGCTGCTCGAGCTTGCCGGCGACCTCGACCGCGGCGCGCCAGTCGCGCGAGCGCTCGTACAAGGTGAGCAGCGCGAGGCGCGCATCGGTATCGAAGCGCGAGCCTTCGAGCGCGCGATAGGCTTCCTCGGCGCGATCGAACAAGCCGGCGCGCATGAAGTCCTGCGCCAGCGCGTACCGGGCGCGGTCGCGCTCGGCGGCCGGCAGGTCGCCGCGGTGCAGCAGGTGCTCGTGCACCCGCACCGCGCGCTCGTACTCGCCGCGCCGCCGGAACAGGTCGCCCAAGGCGAAGTGCAGATCGGTCGTGTCGGGGTCCTGCTGGACCGCCTCGATGAAGGCGTCGATCGCCTTGTCGTGCTGCTCGTTGAGCAGCAGGTTCAGGCCCTGGTAGTAGGCCTTCGGCGAGTCGCGCTGCTCGCGTTTCCATTGGCGCACATCGAGGCGCGATGCCAGCCAGCCCAGCGCGAACATCAGCGGCAGGGCCAGCAGCAGCCACTGCTGGTCAAATTCCATCGCGCGGCGGCTGGGTCAGGACGATGGCACTGTCAGGCAACGGTGCCGTGGCGTCGAGCGACGGTTGCAGCGACGCGGCATGGCGCTTGGCGACACGCCGATGGCGCCACCAGCTCGGCACCATCGCGAAGACGCCGAATGCGCAACCCAGGCCGAATGCGGCCAGCACGATGAACACCATCTGCGTGCGCCACTCATGGCCGGGGAACCACCAGACGCTGCCTTCTTGCTGGTTGCCCAGCGCGAACGTGAACAGCACGATGAAGATGAAGGCTCGGAAGAGCCAGACGATGATGCGCATGGGAGGAAGGAGCCGGCCGCGGCCATTCTAGTGGCGGTCCTGCGGCACCAAGAACAACGCCGGGACATGCCCGGCGCTCGTATTGGAAGCGTTCCTGTCAGAAGCGATCGAGGCCTCGCGGCTCGTCGTCCGGGATCGTCGCGGCCACGACGGGCACATGCTCGTCCACCGCCTCGCGCAGGGCCTTGCCCGGCTTGAAGTGCGGCACGAGCTTCTCGGGGATCACGACCTGCTCGCCCGAGCGCGGGTTGCGCCCGATGCGCGGCGGCCGGCGGTTGATCGAGAAGCTGCCGAAGCCGCGGATCTCGATGCGGTGCCCGCGCGCGAGCGCGGCCGACATCGCATCGAGGATCGTCTTCACCGCGAACTCGGTGTCGCGGTGCGTGAGCTGGCTGAACCGCTCCGCCAGCCTGGCGACGAGGTCGGAACGGGTCATGCCGCCAGGACCGTCAGTTGTTGTTGTTCTGATTGTCCAGCTTCGCGCGCAGCAGCGCGCCCAGGCTCGTCGTGCCGGCGTTCTCGCGCTCGCTCGTCTGTGCGAGGCGCTGCATCGCTTCCTGGCTGTCGGCGTTGTCCTTGGCCTTGATCGACAACTGGATCGAACGCGTCTTGCGGTCGACGTTGATGATCAGTGCCGTGACTTCGTCGCCTTCCTTCAGCACGTTGCGCGCGTCCTCGACGCGATCGCGGCTGATCTCCGACGCGCGCAGGTAGCCCGTCACGTCGTTGTTCAGCTGGATCTCGGCGCCGCGTGCATCGACCGTCTTGACCTTGCCGGTCACCACCTGGCCGCGGTCGTTGACCGAGCTGTAGCTGGTGAACGGATCGGAGTCGAGCTGCTTGATGCCGAGCGAGATGCGCTCGCGATCGACGTCGACCGCCAGCACCACGGCCTCGACTTCCTGGCCCTTCTTGTAGTTGCGCACGGCCGATTCGCCGGGCTCGTTCCACGACAGGTCGGACAGGTGCACCAGGCCGTCGATGCCGGCCGCGAGACCCACGAACACGCCGAAGTCGGTGATCGACTTGACCGGCCCCTTGACGCGATCGCCGCGCTGCACCGTGGCGGAAAACTCTTCCCACGGATTGGCCTTGCACTGCTTCATGCCGAGCGAGATGCGGCGCTTGTCCTCGTCGATCTCGAGCACCATCACCTCGACCTCGTCGCCGAGCGAGACGATCTTGCTGGGCGCGACGTTCTTGTTGGTCCAGTCCATCTCGGAGACGTGCACCAGGCCTTCGATGCCCGGCTCGATCTCGACGAACGCGCCGTAGTCGGCGATGTT
>JAFEEF010000025.1 GCA_018241265.1 Pseudomonadota bacterium
CGGGTTGCCGGTGCCGAAGTAGGCCAGGCCGGTCTTCGGGTCGTAGCTGCCGCCGAGCCAGGTGGCGGCGCCGCCGTTCTTCCACAGGTCACCCGGCCAACTCTTGTTGGTGGTGCCGGAGATGCCGTTCTCCTTCTTGTTGCCGTCCTTGTCGTAGATGTAGCCCATGTGGCCTTCGACGGTGGGACGCGACCAGACCATCTTGCCGGTCTTCGGGTCGCGCGCCTCGACGCGTCCGACCACGCCGAACTCGCCCCCCGACACCCCGGTCAGCAAGAGGCCGTCGGCAATGATGGGCGCGGCGGTCGCCGAGTAGCCGGCGGCATAGTCTTCGATCTTCTCCTTCCACACCACGTCGCCCGTGCCCTGGTCGAGCGCGACGAGCTGCGCATCCAGCGTCGCGAAGATCACGAGGTTGTCGAACAGCGCCGCGCCGCGGTTGACGACGTCGCAGCACGGCATGATCCCTTCGGGCAGCCGGTGCTCGTACTTCCACAGCTTCTTGCCGGTGGCCGCATCGAGCGCATAGATGCGCGAGTAGGACGCGGTGACGAACATCTTGCCGTCGTGGATCAGCGGCTGCGATTCCTGGCCGCGCTGCTTCTCGCCGCCGAACGAGAACGCCCACACCGGCGTCAGGCGCCCGACGTTCGCGGTCGTCACCTGCTTGAGCGCCGAATAGCGCTGGCCCTGCGTGCCGAGGCCCCACGACAGCACCTCGGTGCCGGACTTGGCGGAGTCCTCGATCATCTGTTCGGTGACGCCGGCGCGTGCCATCGAGGCAGCGGCCAGCAGGGTAAGCAGCGTGAGTGTCTTCAGGCGCATGGAAAGGTCTCCTCGAGGGTGGATGGTCGGCCCGAGTCGCTCGTGCCGGCAGCCTCGAAAGGGCATGAAGCGTGCCATTGCGGACCTGCGTCGAAAGGCTGCCGCCGGCGCATCCGGCAGGCCGCGCGACGCGGGGTTTCCACGCGGATCGGGCGCTGCGATGTGCCAGCGTCGAACAGTGCGCCGCGCCAGCGCGTGACAGGCGCTAGCGACTGTTCAGCGCCGCCTGTTCGTAGCGCGGATAGAGGTGGGCGACGTTGCGCACGTACTCGGTGTCGAACGCCGCCCATTGCCTGAACTCGGCCGGCACCGGCAGGCGCAATACGTCGTTCATGTCCAGCCCCTGCTCGGCGGCGCGCCGGAACGCGCCGTCGATCCAGGCGAGGTAACGCTGCGTGCCGTCGATCGCCGCATCGGCAACCGCGAGGCTGCCGTGGCTGGGCACGACGACGGCGGTGCGATGCGCGGCCAGCCACGCCAGGCTCTGCTGCCACGCGGGCAGCTCCGCATGCGGCGTCGTCGGAATGCGCGCCGAGAACACCAGGCCGCCGGCGAACGTGACGCCTGCGGTCCGGTCGATCAGCACGAGGTCGCTCGCGGTGTGGCCCGACAGCTCGCGCCATTCGAGCTCGTGCCTGCCGATGCGCTCGCTGCCGGGCACCGCATCGTGGTCGGGCAGCAGCGCCTCGGTCCCTTTCATCCAGTCGCCGCAGAGGCGATAGAGGTTGTCCTCGTAGGCGGCCGCCTCGCGCCGCATACCGGCGCGGGTGATCGCCGTGGCGTAGCGCGGCACGTCGGCGAACGCCTGGCTGCCGAGGAAGTAGTCCGGATGCAGGTTGAGGTGGACGACCCGCACGATGGCTTCCCGCGTCGTCCGCTCGATCAGCACGCGCAGCTGCTCGCCGTAGCGCTTCGACGGCCCGGTGTCGACGACGACCACGCCGGCGCCGGTGACGATGAAGCCGGTGTTGATGATGTTGCAGCCGTTGGCCGGCGCGAAGTCGGCCTGCGCGCCTTCGACGACGTAGACATCGGGCGCGACGGCGCGCGCCTGCAGCCGGTAGTCGAGCGCGGCCTGGGCGAAGACCGCGGGCGCGAGCCCGCACAGCGCTACCAGCAGCATCGCGATCGCCAGGGTGCGCAGCATGTCAGTCGATCGTCGCCGCGATGCGGTTGCCGTTGTTGTCGACGCCGTCCAGCCGCAACGGCTCGGCGGGCAGCGACGCGAAGTCGAAGCTGAACACCGGGTTCTCGCTCACCGGCTCGAAGGTCGAGAGCTGCAGCAGTTCGCGGCCCTGGCCGTCGCGCAGCGAAAGCCGCGTGATGTGGAAGGCCGGGATGCCGTTGGCCAGGCCGGTGTCCATCGGGTGCATCACGCGTACGCGCACGCGCGCCGCACCATCGCCCTGCCCCGCGGCGTCGATACCGCTGCTGTGCGGGAACACGCGCGCACTGACGCGACCCAGCGTGCTCGGCCAGCTGCCGTCGCGCCGCGACGCGCCCGGCACCGTGCAGCCGCCGCCGGCCGAGTCGACCAGCGTGCCGCCGACATGCCAGATACCGTCCTTCGTGCGCACCGCGGCACGCACCGGGCTCGCCTGTTCGAGCTTGAAGCGCAGCGCGATGCGCGGCAAGGCCATGAGCGGCCGGTATTCGAGCACCTTGCGGATCGGGTTGCGGTCGACGATCACGACGATGGCGTCGACGTCGCCGAGGCGATCGGCGGCGATGCTCACCGGCACGTTCATCGGGTCTTCGGCAAAGCTCGGCGCGCGCACCTGGACGCGGGTATCGAAGCGCAGGGCCGCCGTGCCGAAGTACTGACGCCGCAATTCGGGCCACTGCAGCGAGCCGAACGGATCGCCGTCCGTCGACATGCCGCTGTCGACATCGGCCGCGACCGCAGCCCACGGCGCGCAGAGCAGGAGGCCGCAGGCGCCACGGCGATCGACCCGGATTCGCATGCCGGAGACGACAGCAAGTTCCGTGCGCCATCGGCTGCCGTGGAGCGACTGTCGCGAACGGCACGAAACGGCACAACGCGGCGGCCGGTGTGTCGCAGATTGGGACGATGGCGACCGTAGTTTCCCTCGTCGCAGACCCGCCATCGCGGTCCGGATGACGCCGCGACGGGTCTGCGGCGCGCTGGCACGCAAGCTGCCCAAGAGGCATCGCGGTCGACCTGGTGCAACGGCGCCGACGGCGCCACCGCTTCCTCATTCAACCCATCGCCAACCCATCGCGGAGATCACCCATGGACATGCTCGAGCCCGGCAAATTCGGCCAACCCGTCGCGTTCAAGAAGCGTTACGGCAACTTCATCAACGGCGCGTGGGTGGCCCCCGCGCAAGGCCAGTACTTCGACAACATCACGCCGGTGACGGGCCGCGCGTTCTGCGAGATACCGCGCTCGACCGCGGAAGATGTCGAGCGTGCACTCGATGCCGCGCACGCCGCCAAGGCGGCCTGGGGCCGCACGTCGCCGGCCGAGCGCGCCGGGGTGCTGAACCGCATCGCCGACCGCATGGAAGCCAACCTCGCGATGCTGGCGCATGCCGAGACCTGGGACAACGGCAAGCCGATCCGCGAGACGACGTACGCCGACCTGCCGCTCGCGATCGACCACTTCCGCTACTTCGCCGGCTGCGTGCGCTCGCAGGAAGGCACGATCAGCGAGATCGACGACCAGACCTACGCCTATCACTTCCACGAGCCGCTCGGCGTCGTCGGCCAGATCATCCCGTGGAACTTCCCGCTGCTGATGGCGGTGTGGAAGCTCGCGCCGGCGCTCGCCGCCGGCAACTGCGTGGTGCTGAAGCCGGCCGAGCAGACGCCGGTATCCATCCTCGTGCTGATGGAGCTGATCGGCGACCTCCTGCCGCCCGGCGTGCTCAACGTCGTCAACGGCTTCGGCATCGAGGCCGGCAAGCCGCTCGCCTCGAGCAACCGGATCGCGAAGATCGCCTTCACCGGCGAGACGACGACCGGCCGGCTGATCATGCAGTACGCGAGCCAGAACCTGATCCCGGTGACGCTCGAGCTCGGCGGCAAGAGCCCGAACATCTTCTTCGCCGACGTGATGGCCAAGGACGACAAGTTCTTCGACAAGGCGCTCGAAGGCTTCGCGCTCTTCGCGCTGAACCAGGGCGAGGTCTGCACCTGCCCGTCGCGCGCACTGGTGCAGGAGTCGATCTACGACGCCTTCATCGAGCGGGCCGTCAAGCGCGTGCAGGCGATCAAGCAGGGCAATCCGCTCGACATGACGACGATGATCGGCGCGCAGGCGTCGAGCGAGCAGCTCGAGAAGATCCTCAGCTACCTCGACCTCGGCAAGCAGGAAGGCGCGGCCTGCCTGACCGGCGGCGACCGCAACATGCTGTCGGGCGACCTCGAAGGCGGCTACTACGTGCAGCCGACGGTCTTCAAGGGCCACAACAAGATGCGCATCTTCCAGGAGGAGATCTTCGGGCCGGTGGTGTCGGTCACGACGTTCAAGGACGAGGAAGAGGCGCTGGCGATCGCCAACGACACGCTCTACGGTCTCGGCGCCGGCGTGTGGAGCCGCGACATGAACACGTCGTTCCGCATGGGCCGCGGCATCCAGGCCGGGCGCGTCTGGACCAACTGCTACCACGCCTATCCGGCGCACGCGGCGTTCGGCGGCTACAAGCAGTCGGGCATCGGTCGCGAGACGCACAAGATGATGCTCGACCACTACCAGCAGACGAAGAACCTGCTGGTGAGCTACAGCGAGAACGCGCTCGGGTTCTTCTGATCGAGGACGACGCGCCCGGCTTCATGAGGAGGCCGGGCGCGGAAGATGGGAGACAGAGTCCATGACGACTTCCACGGCGCGCATGGTGCCGGTCGATCGCGTGGTCGCGACCGAGGCCGCGCTCGGCTTGATCGCACGGCTCGCCGCGATCCACGGCCCGCTGATGTTCCACCAGTCGGGCGGCTGCTGCGACGGCAGCGCGCCGATGTGCTATGCCGACGGCGAGTTCCTCGTCGGCGACTCGGACCGGCGCATCGGCACGATAGGCGGCATGCCGTTCTACATCAGCGCGTCGCAGTTCGAGTACTGGCAGCACACGCAGCTCATCATCGACGTGGTGCCGGGGCGCGGCGGCATGTTCTCGCTCGAAGGACCGACCGGCCAGCGGTTCCTGACGCGCTCGCGCCTCTACACCGAGCCGGAGTGGGCGTGGCTGGAAGCGACCGGCGGCGGCGTGCGCTGAAGTAGCCGCGACGAACGCCCGCGCCGGCGGGTTGTGTCACAGTCGGGCTCGCCATGCCGATCGAGCCCGTCTTTCCTGTCCGCCATGTATGGCCGCTGCACGGCGTTGCAGCGACGCGCCGTCTGGAGCAAGCGGGGCTCGCGGCAACGCCGCCCCACGTGTTGATGCAGCGTGCCGGTGTAGCGACTGCACGACTCGCGCTCGCGGTCGCGCCGCACGCACGCCGAGTCTGGATCGCTGCCGGCCCGGGCAACAACGGCGGCGACGGCCTGGCGGCGGCGATCCATCTGAAGCAGGCCGGCAAGGACGTGCGCGTCAGCCACCTGTCCGGCAAGCGCCTGCCCGACGACGCGGCCGACGCGCTGGCGCGCGCGCAAACGGCCGGCGTCGCGATCGATGCGTCGTCCTGCCCTCGACTGGGCGCCGATGACATCGCGCTCGACGCGCTGCTCGGCATCGGCGCGACGCGCGCGCCGGACGGCGCACTGGCCGAAGCAGTACGTCAGCTCAATGCCCTGCCCTGCGCGGTGCTCGCGATCGACGCGCCGACCGGCCTCGACGTCGATACCGGCCAGCCGCTCGGCGACGTCGCGGTGCAGGCCCGCCATACCTTGTCGCTGCTGACGTTGAAGCCGGGTCTGTTCACCGCGGCAGGCCGCGACCACGCGGGCATGGTGTGGCTCGACACGCTCGGCATCGACGCTTCGACCGCCGCGCCCGACGCGCGGCTCGGCGGCGACACCGAAGCGCCGCAGCCGCGTCGGCATGCGCAGCACAAGGGCAGCTTCGGCGACGTCGCGATCGTCGGCGGCGCGCCGGGCATGACCGGCGCCGCGTTGCTGGCAGCGCGCGCGGCGCATGCGGCGGGCAGCGGCCGTACTTACGTCGACCTGCTCGGCGCGAGCGCCGACGCGGCCGGTATCGACATCGTCCATCCGGAGCTGATGTTCCGCCCCGGCTGGTGGCAAGGCGATGCGCAGCGGCTCGCCGCTGCGACCGTCGCTTGCGGCTGCGGCGGCGGCGATGCGGTGCGGCAGGCGCTGCCGCCGTTGATCGCGCATGCCGGCCGGCTCGTCATCGATGCCGATGGCCTGAACGCGATCGCCGGCGACACGATGCTGCAGCAGGTGCTCCAGGCGCGCGGCAAGCGGGGCGCGCCGACCGTGCTGACGCCGCATCCGCTCGAGGCGGCGCGCCTGCTCGGCAGCGACACGCGGGCCGTGCAAGCCGATCGATTGAGGGCCGCACGTGCGCTCGCCGAACGTTACGGCGCGGTCGTGGTGCTGAAGGGCTCGGGCAGCGTGATCGCCGCCCCCGACGCGGTGCCGTGCATCAACGCGACCGGCAACGCATCGCTGGGCAGCGCAGGCACCGGCGACGTCCTGGCGGGCTGGCTCGCCGGACTGTGGTCGCAAGCCCATGGCGACGACGGCGCGACGGCCTGCGACGTCGCGGTCCGCGCGGTGGCGCTGCACGGCGCGGCGGCCGACCCGGCTCGGCCGGGACCGATGCGCGCCGCCGATCTCGTCGAGGCCTTGCATCGCCGCCTGCGCGGCGGGAACGCCTGACAGCGGCCTTGGCCCGCGAAGTCAGCGCGCGTCGGCAGCCGTCAACGGCTTGCCGAGGAAGTGCGCCCGCACCTGATAACCGCCGGCCTGGTACAGGTGCAAGGCCCCTTCGTTGAAGGCCCAGACCGAAAGGCGCGCCTCCTGCGCGCCTTCGGACGTGGACCATTCCTCGGCGAGCGCCATGAGGCGCGATCCGATGCCCATGCTTCGATAGGGCTCCGCGACGACGAGCGACGGGACCAGGGCGTACTTCATCGGCCGCAGGTGCGCATGACCTTCGACGGCCAGTCGAACCGACACGAAGCCGACGATCGTTCCGTCCCGCTCGGCCACGAAGACCCTGGCCTGGCTGGACTGGAGCTCCGACAACCAATGCGGAGGGTCGGACTGTCCGGTGGGGTTCTCGGCGAACAGATGCGGCCAGGCGCGCCGGTGCACGGCCATCAGGTGTTCGTCCAGACGGGCCACGTCGTCCGCGTCTTCGGGCGTTGCAATGCGGAACTGAGTCATGTCGTGAGGCTGGGGCAAAGTGCTGCGCGGGGATCGTGAAACCAATCTACCACCCCTGATGGCCGTTGGTCCGTGCACAAAGCACGAACCAGCCGGCTGGATCGAGCGCCCGTCGGCAGACCGGCCCGCTCCAGGACCTTCAGCCCGGATGGCGGCGCTGCGCCTTGCCCGTCTCGACCACGGCCTGCGCGTGCCCGCTGTCGGGCACGGTCTCGCCATGACGGTCGGAGATCTCGTCGAAGCGCGCGGCGACCTGCTCGGCCGCATCGGCCGGCTTGCCGACGAAGATGCCCGGGGTCAGGGTGATGTGCGCTCGCTCGAAGCTGCCCGCGCCGGCACAGAGGATCGCGCGCGTCGGCGCATCCTCGGCGACGAGCGCGAGCAGGCCCGGCGTCACCGTCTCGGGCTGCAGCAGGTCGAGCATCTCGCGCGGCAGCAGCTCTTCGGTCATGCGCGTCGCCGCCGTCGGCGCGAGGCAGTTGACGCGGATGCCGTACTTCTCGCCTTCGATCGCCAGGGTCTGCATCAGGCCGACCAGTGCCATCTTCGCGGCGCCGTAGTTCGCCTGGCCGAAGTTCCCGTAGAGGCCGGACGACGAGGTCGTCATCACGATGCGCCCGTAGTTCTGCTGGCGCATCGTCTCCCAGACCGCCTTGCTGCCATACGCCGCGCCCATCAGGTGCACGTCGACGACGAAGCGGAAGTCTTCGAGCGTCATCTTGGCGAAGCTCTTGTCGCGCAGGACGCCGGCGTTGTTGACGAGGATGTCGACGCGGCCCCAGGCAGCGAGCGTCTCGTCGATCATCGCCTGCACGGCGGCGGCATCGGTCACCGATGCGCCATTGGCGAGCGCCGTGCCGCCGGCGGCGCGGATCTCGTCGACCACCGCGCGTGCCGCGGCGGAGGCGCCGCCGTTGCCGTCGACCGCGGCACCCAGGTCGTTGACCATCACCTTGGCGCCGCGGGCCGCGAGCGCCAGCGCATGTCGCCGGCCGAGGCCGCCGCCGGCGCCGGTCACCACGGCCACGCGGCCATCGAATCGCATCGTCATGTTGGTTCAGTGCAGTGGAGTGAAGAAATCGGTTGAGCGCGCGAACGACCGAGCGATGCACCGGACCGCTGCACGGCCCGGCGCGCGATGGCGGGCGCTCGGCCCGTCACCGCCGCCGTGTCGACTTGCCGGCCAAGCGCCCGGCCGACTTGCGCGATGCGGATTTGGCCGGCCGCGGGCTGCGCTGCTTACCCTTGGCCGCGGCCTTGGCGGCACGGTCGGCGCCCTTGACGGCGGCCAGCTCGTCGCTCGCCGTCCGGTCGCGCCGGCTGCGCAGCGCGGCGGCGTCCTCGGCGGCATCGCGCACCATGCGGAAGTCGATCTTGCGGCCGTCGAGGTCGACCCGGCTCACCTGCACCCGCACGCGCGCGCCGACGGTGTAGCGGATGCCGCTGCGCTCGCCGCGCAACTCCTGGCGCACTTCGTCGAAGCGGTAGTACTCGCCGCCGAGCTCGGTGATGTGCACCAGGCCTTCGACGTACAGCCCGTCGAGCTGGACGAACAGGCCGAACGGCGTGACGGCGCTGACGGTGCCGCCGTACTCCTCGCCGAGGTGCTCGCGCATGTAGCGGCACTTCAGCCACGCCTCGACGTCGCGCGAGGCCTCGTCGGCGCGCCGCTCGTTGACGCTGCAATGGGCGCCGGCCGCTTCCCACAGCTCGAGCTCGGTGCCGCTCGCCTTGGCCGGCTTGGCGCGCGCGCCGGGATGCGCGAGCTTGCGCGTGCGCGGCGGCTCCTCGATCGCCGCACCGCTCAGGTGGTAGCGGCGCGCGCCCAACAGCGCCTTGATCACGCGATGCACGAGCAGATCGGGATAGCGCCGGATCGGGCTCGTGAAGTGCGTATAGGCCTCGTAGGCCAGGCCGAAGTGGCCGCTGTTGGTCGCGGTGTAGATCGCCTGCTGCATCGAGCGCAGCAGCATCATGTGGATCTGCTGCGCATCGGGCCGCCCTTGGGTCGCGGCCGCGATCGCCTGGAACTCGCCCGGCTTCGGATCGTCGCTGATCGCGAGGCCCAGGCCGAGCGCCTTCAGGTAGCTCTGCAGCAAGGTGCGTTTCTCGGGCGTCGGGCCTTCGTGCACGCGGTACAGCGACGGATGCTTGGAGCGCTCGATGAAGTCGGCGGCGCAGACGTTGGCGGCGAGCATCGCCTCCTCGATCAGCTTGTGCGCCTCGGTACGCGTGCGCGGGACGATCTTCTCGATGCGGCCGTTCTCGTCGGCCACGATCTGCGTCTCGGTGGTCTCGAAGTCGACCGCGCCGCGCTTGGCGCGCTCCTTCAGCAGCGCCCGGTAGACCTCGTGCAGGTTCAGCAGGTCGGGCACGCGGTCCTGGCGGCGCGCCGCCTCGGGACCGCGCGTGTTGGCGAGGATCGCCGCGACCTCGGTGTAGGTGAAGCGCGCATGCGAACAGATCACCGCCGGGAAGAACTGGTACGCGTGAATCTCGCCGGCGGCGGTGACGAGCATGTCGCAGACCATCGCGAGGCGGTCCTCGTTCGGGTTCAGCGAGCACAGCCCGTTGGAGAGCTTCTCCGGCAGCATCGGGATCACGCGGCGCGGAAAGTAGACCGACGTCGCGCGCTCGTAGGCATCGACATCGATCGGCTCGGCGGGCTTCACGTAGTGGCTGACGTCGGCGATCGCGACGACGAGGCGCCAGCCGTTCGCGCTCTTGACCCGGCCGATCTTGGCCGGCTCGCAGTAGACGGCATCGTCGAAATCGCGCGCGTCTTCGCCGTCGATCGTGACGAGCGGGACGTCGGTCAGGTCGATGCGGTTCTTGCGGTCGGCGGGCCGGATCTTGTCGGGCAGCGCCGCGGCCTGCGCCAAGGTCTCGGGCGAGAAGCGGTGCGGCACTTCGTACTTGCGCACCGCGATCTCGATCTCCATGCCGGGATCGTCGATCTCCCCGAGCACCTCGGTGACGCGGCCTACCGGCTGCGAGTACATCGACGGCGGCTCGGTGAGTTCGATCGCGACGACCTGCCCAGCGGTCGCATTCGCGATCGCGTTCTTCGGGATCAGGATGTCCTGGCCGTAGCGCTTGTCCTCGGGCGCGACGAGCCAGACACCGCTCTCGTGCAGCAGCCGGCCGATGATCGGCGCCTTCTTGCGCTCGAGGATCTCGACGATGCGGCCTTCGGGCCGGTTCTTGCGGTCGTAGCGGATGATGCGCGCCTTCACGCGATCGCGATGCAGTACCGCGCGCATCTCCTGCTGCGAGAGATAGAGGTCGGGTTGGCGGTCATCGCGGACGACGAAGCCGTGGCCGTCGCGGTGCCCTTGCACCGTGCCTTCGACCTCGCTCATCAGTTCGCTGCCGACGCCGGTGGGATTCTGGAATGTGGTTGTTTTGATGATATAGTCTCGGACTTCCTGAAATGCCCAGGTGGCGGAATTGGTAGACGCACTAGTTTCAGGTACTAGCGGGTAACTCCGTGGGGGTTCGAGTCCCTTCCTGGGCACCAGTTGTTATTCGAAGGCCGGCGTGCGAACGCCGGCCTTTTCTTTTGTCTGGGGTCTGAATTTACCGCAGAGGCGGTGCAAGCCGGCCGCGTCAAATCGCGAATTTCTTCGCCAGGCCCTCGGGCCGCAGGTTGTCGTATTCCTCGAACGGCTGGTGGATCCACGGGCTCGTCGGCAGCAGTTCGACGTAGTAGTCGGGCGTATAGGTCGAGACGCCCTTGTTCCAGATCACCGCCGAGCGCAGCTCGCTGATCGCCGGCATGCCGCGCAGCCGGTCGACCACCGCACGCAGCGTGACGCCGGAGTCGGAGAGGTCATCGACCAGCAGCACGCGCCCGGCGAGGTCGCCCTTGGGCATCGTGATGTACTTGGCGAGGTCGAGGCGCCCCTGGATCGTGCCCGCCTCGGCGCGGTAGGAGCTGGTCGACATGATCGCGAGCGGCTTGTCGAACACGCGCGACAGCACGTCGCCCGGCCGCATGCCGCCGCGCGCCAGGCACAGGATCTGATCGAACTCCCAGCCCGAGTGGTCGATCTTCAGCGCCAGCCGCTCGATCAGCAGGTGGTACTCGTCCCAGCTCACGTACAGGTGTTTGCCGTCGTCGGTCAGCATGCGGTGGTGTCCTCGGAGGTGGTGGGTGGTTCAGCGGTGATAGGGATGGCGGAGCATGATCGTCTGCTCGCGGTCCGGGCCGGTCGACACCATGTCGATCGGCGCGCCGATGAAGCCCTGCACGCGCTCGAGGTAGCGGCGCGCGTTGAGGGGCAGCTGATCCCACGACGTCATGCCGAAGGTGCTCTCGGTCCAGCCCGGGAAGGTGTCGTAGATCGGCCGGCAGGCGTAGATGTCGTCGGCATCCAGCGGCAGGATGTCGATGCGCCTGCCGTGCAGCTCGTAGCCCACGCAGACCTTGATCTCGGACAGGCCGTCGAGCACGTCGAGCTTGGTGATGCAGAGGCCCGAGATGCCGTTGATGATCTTCGAGCGCTTGAGCAGCGCCGCGTCGAGCCAGCCGCAGCGGCGCGGACGGCCGGTGACGGTGCCGCGCTCCTGGCCGACGGTCGACAGATGGTGGCCGACGCTGCCCGGCGTTTCCATCTCGAGCTCGGTCGGGAACGGCCCGCCGCCGACGCGCGTCGTGTAGGCCTTCGTGATGCCGAGGATGTAGTGCAACTGGTCCGGCCCGACGCCTGCGCCGGCGGCGGCGTTGCCCGCGACGCAGTTGCTCGACGTGACGTACGGATAGGTGCCGTGGTCGATGTCGAGCAGCGTGCCCTGTGCGCCTTCGAACAGGATGTTGGCGCCCGCCAGGTTCGCGGTGTGCAGCGCATAGCCCACGTCGCCCATCATCGGCTTGAGCTGCTCGGCGACCTTCATCGCGAGGTCGTAGATCGGCTCGAATGCGAGTGCCTTCGCGTGCAGGTAGCCGGCCAGCGCGAAGTTGTGCAGGTCGAGCAGATCACGCAGCTTCTTCGCGAAGCGCTCGGGATGCTTCAGATCCTGCACGCGCAGCGCGCGGCGCGCGACCTTGTCTTCGTAGGCCGGACCGATGCCCTTGCCCGTCGTGCCGATCTTGCCGATGCCGCTCGATTCGCGCAGCGCTTCGCGCGCCTTGTCGACCTCGACGTGGAACGGCAGGATCAGCGGGCACGCCTCGCTGATGTAGAGACGCGAGCGCACTTCGAGGCCGATGGCTTCGAGCCGCTCGATCTCGGCGAGCAGATGAGTCGGATCGACGACCACGCCATTGCCGATGTAGCAGCGCACGCCGGCGCGCATGATGCCCGACGGGATGAGCTGCAGCGCGGTCTTGACGCCTTCGATCACCAGCGTGTGGCCGGCGTTGTGGCCGCCCTGGAAGCGCACGACCGCCTGCGCATGGTCGGTCAGCCAGTCGACCATCTTGCCCTTGCCTTCGTCGCCCCATTGGGTACCGACGACGACCACGTTGCGGCCGGGCAGCGTGCTGCCGGAAGTTGAATTCATCGCTTGCCTTGGTTGTATCAGCTGGTCGTTCGTCAGAGCGGGCGCACGGCCCATGCGCCGTGCTGCGCGACGAGTTCGCGGTCGCAGTCGAATTCGCTGGCCTCCGGCTGGTGGCCGGGCAGGATGCAGACGACGATCTCGCCCTGCTCGCGCAGCCGCCGGATCTCGGCCCGCAGCGCGGCGTCCTCGCCCCACGGTGCGCGGATTGCGGCACGCGGCGCCTTCGCCGGCGCCAGCACCGCCAGCTCCTTCAGGTCGAGGCTGAAGCCGACGGCAGGACGGTTGCGGCCGAACACCGAGCCGACCTCGTCGTAGCGGCCGCCGCGCGCGATCGCATCGCTCGAGCCGGCCGCGTAGATCGCGAAGCGCGCGCCACTGTAGTAGGCGTTGCCGCCGACGTCGGCCAGATCGAACCCGACGCGCACCTCCGGATGCGCCTGGCGCGCATGGCGCGCGAGGCGCTCGAGTTCATCGAGCGCGGCCTGCACGCCGGGTCGCGCCGGCAGCACGCGGCGCGCCTCGGCGATGATCTCGTCGCTGCCGTAGAGCGATACCAGCGCCGCGAGCCCCCGCTGCACATCGCCGGGCAGCGTGCGCGCGGCGCGCGCGAGCCAGCTCGCATCCTTCGCGGCCAGCGCCGCATAGACATCGGCCAGGCGCTCGGCCGGCAAGGGCACGCCGGCCAGCAGCCCGCGCGCGATGCGCGCATCGGCCAGGTCGAGCACCGGCGCGGCGAGCCCGGCGCGGTGCAGGCAATCGAGCGCGAGATCCTGCACCTCGAGATCGGCTTCCAGCCCCGCATGCCCGTAGATCTCGGCGCCGAACTGCAGCGGTTCGCGCGTCGAGTGCATCCCCGCCGGCCGCGCATGCAGCACCGGGCCGCAATAGCACAGGCGCGTCACGCCTTCGCGGTTGAGCAAGTGCGCATCGATGCGCGCCACCTGCGGCGTCGCATCGGCGCGCACGCCCAGGGTACGGCCGCTCAGCTGATCGACCAGCTTGAACGTGCGCAGATCGAGCTCGCGCCCGGTGCCGCTGAGCAGCGAATCCAGATGCTCGAGCAGCGGCGGCATCACCAGCTCGCAACCGTAGCCGCGCGCCACGTCGAGCAGGCCGCTGCGCAGCTCCTCGATGTGCCTGGCCTGCGCCGGCAGGACGTCTGCAATGTGCTCGGGCAGCAGCCAAGCAGAAGACATGGAAGAACCGCGGGGGATTAAAAACCGCATTGTACCGGCGGGCTGCACGGGCCCGAGCGCGGCATCAGCTCCAGAAGACGTAGAGCAGCAGCATGCCGGCGAGCATGCTGGACAGCCCGATGAAGCGGATCTGCCCGTCGCTCAGCCGCGTCACGCGCTCGAACAGGCGCCGCCACGAGCCCGGGCTCAGGAACGGCATCACGCCCTCGACGACGAGCATCAGCGCGAACGCCGCGAGCAGCGAATCCCAGAAGCTCGGCGAGGCCAAGGCCGGACTACTTCTTCGGGGCAGCCGGTGCGGCGGGCACGGGCGCGCCGCGCATCGCCTTGAAGAAGTCGCTGCTCGGATCGAGGACGATCACGTCGGACTTGCTGCGGAAGGTCGCGCGGTACGCCTCGAGGCTGCGGTACAGCGCGGCGAACTGCGGGTCGCGGCCGAACGAGTCGGCATAGAGCTGCGACGCCTTCGCATCGCCCTCGCCCTTGATCTTCTGCGCGTCGCGGTACGCCTCGGCGACGATCACCTCGCGCTGGCGGTCGGCATCGGCGCGGATCTTCTCGCCTTCGGCCGCGCCGGTCGAGCGCAGCTGGTTGGCGACCTGCTTGCGCTCGGACGCCATGCGGCTGTAGATCGACTCGGTGATGTTGGCGACGAAGTCGACGCGCTTGATGCGCACGTCGAGGATGTCGATGCCGAACGCCTTGGCCTCGTCGGCCAGCCGGTTGCGCACGTCGAGCATCACCTTGTCGCGCGCGCTCGACAGCACCTCGCCGACGGTGCGCCGCGTCACCTCTTCGTTGAAAGCCGCATGCACGATGGGCGCGAGGCGCGTATCGAGGCTGCGCATGTCCGCGCCGTTGTTGCGGATGAACTGGCGCGGATCGTTGATGCGCCACTTGACGAGCCAGTCGATCACGAGGCTCTTCTTCTCGGCGGTGAAGATCGGCCGGCTCTCGGGGCTGTCCATGGTCTGGATGCGGCGATCCAGGAACACGACGTTCTGCAGCGGCGGCGGCAGCTTCCAGTGCAGCCCGGGTTCGGGCACGACTTCCTTGATCTCGCCGAGCGCATAGACGACGGCGACCTGGCGCTGGTCGACCACGAAGGCGGTCGATGCCAGCAGCATCAGCGCCAGCAGCAGCGCGCCCACCCACAAGATGATGCGGTTCATGTTCGTGTGCTCCGGTCAGCGGCCTTCGCGGTCGCGGCCGCGGCTGCCGTCGCGCGAGCGCGAATCGAGGTTGGTCGGCGCGCTCGACGAGGTCGACGCGCTGCTGTCGCCCGATGACGGCGGCGGCGTCGGCACCGGCACGACCGCCGGGCCGCTGCTGCCGCCGCCCTGCTGCAGCAGCTTGTCGAGCGGCAGGTAGAGCAGGTTCGAGCTGCTGCGGCTGTCGATCTCGACCTTGCTGACGTTGCCGAGCACTTCGCGCATCGTGTCGATGTAGAGGCGGTCGCGCGTCACCGCGGGCGCTTTCGCATACTCGGCCTGAATGCTGTCGAAGCGCTTGGCGTCGCCGTCGGCCTGCGCGATCACGCGCGCCTTGTAGCCTTCGGCTTCTTCGTGCAGGCGCGCCGCGGTGCCCTGCGCCTTCGGTATCACGTCGCTGGCGTACGCCTGGCCTTCCTTCTTCAGGCGATCGCCGTCCTGGCCGGCCTTCAAGGTGTCTTCGAACGCGGCCTGCACCTGTTCGGGCGGCTGCACGCTCTGCACGTTGACGGCCACGACGAGGATGCCGGCATTGAGCCGATCGAGCTGTCCCTGCACCGACTTCACGAGGTCGGTCGCGATCGCGTCGCGCTGCTCGTAGAGCACCGAATCGATGCGGCTGCGCCCGACGATCTCGCGCACTGCCGATTCGGCGGCCAGCAGCACCGCATCCTCCGGTTCGCGGTTCTCGAACAGGAACGAGCGCGCATCCTTCAGCCGGTACTGCACGGTGAAGCGGATGTCGACGATGTTCTCGTCCTGCGTCAGCATCGACGAGTCGCGCAAACCGGTGGCCTGATTCACCGAATTGCGGCCGACCTCCTTCGAGCGCAGCTGCGTGACGTTCACCGTCTCGTGCGCCTGGAACGGATACGGCAGCCGCCACTGGATGCCGGCGTCGACGGTATGGCTGTACTTGCCGAACGTCGTGACGACGGCCTGCTGGCCTTCCTGCACGATGAAGATGCCGTTGCCGATCCAGATCAGCACGACGACGCCGAGGATCAGGCCGACGCCGAGCCCGGCGCCCTTGATGTCCGGCGGCAGGTTCGGACCGCCGCCGCCATCGCCGGAGCCGTTCGGCCGGGGGGCGCCGCCCTTGCCGCCGAACAGGCCGCTGAGCTTGCGGTTGAAGTCGCGCCACAGCTCTTCGAGGTCAGGGGGGCCGTCGCCGCGCTGGCCGTTGCTCATTGCCAGCGGGCGGCCGAACAGGCGACGCGACGCGCCGGACAACAGGGCATGTGCCGCCGCCAGCGCGGCGCGCACGGCGTCGGTCACGGGGGACGATGGGCTCATGTTCATCGGATCGAGTGGAAGGTTCCGGTGCGCGGCTCGGACAGCGGCTCGTTCGCATCGGCGGGGTCGTCAGGCTCCGCCTGATCTGCGGCCGCGTGCTCGTCGTTCAAGCCCATGGCTGCCTCGGCGATCATGGTGCGCAACTCGGCCAGGCCGGTGCCGTCCTTGGCGCTCACGAAGATGCGCGGCAGGCGCACACCCGCCTCGACCTCGAAGTGGTCGCGCAGCACGCGCGGCCGCTGCGACGGCTCGAGCTTGTCGAGCTTGTTGAAGACGAGGATCTGCGGAATGTCGGCGGCGCCGATCTCGGCCAGCACGCGGCGCACTTCTTCCATCTGCTCGGCGAGCACCGGCGACGCGCAGTCGACCACATGCAGCAGCAGGTCGGCCTCGTTGGCTTCCTGCAGCGTCGCCTCGAACGCCTCGACGAGCTTGTGCGGCAGGTCGCGGATGAAGCCGACGGTGTCGGACAGCGACACCGAGCGCTCCAGCCCTTCGAGGTAGAGCTGGCGCGTCGTCGTGTCGAGCGTCGCGAAGAGCTGGTCGGCCGCATAGGCGCGCGCATCGACGAGCGCGTTGAACAAGGTCGACTTGCCCGCATTCGTGTAGCCGGCGAGCGAGACGCGGAAGGTCTGGTTGCGCGTGCGCGCCCGCCGCTGCGTGTTGCGCTGGCGCTTGACGCGCTCGAGCTGCTTCTTCAGCGCCTTGATGCGATCGTCGATCATGCGGCGGTCGAGCTCGATCTGCGCTTCGCCCGGACCGCCGCGCGCGCCGATGCCGCCGCGCTGGCGCTCCAGGTGACTCCAGCGCCGCACCAGCCGCGTCGCGAGGTACTGCAGACGCGCCAGCTCGACCTGCAGCTTGCCCTCGTGACTCTGCGCGCGTTCGCCGAAGATCTCGAGGATCAGCATCGTGCGGTCGGCCACCGCCACGCCGAGATGGCGCTCGAGGTTGCGCTGCTGGGCCGGCGACAAGGCCTGGTCGAACAGCACCGCCTCGGCCTGGTAGGCCTGCACCATCTCCTTGATTTCGTCGGCCTTGCCGGAGCCGATGAACAAGGCCGCATCCGGCGCCTTGCGGCGCGCGACGATGCGCGCGACGACGTTGTCGCCGGCCGATTCGGCCAGCAGCGCGAGCTCGTCGAGCGTGGCGTCGAAGTGGCGCGCGCCGCCGATGTCCACCCCCACGAGGATCGCGCGGGCGGCATCGGGCGCGCCAGTGGCTACGGGCGCTGAACTCAAGGTGGGATGTGCAACCGTGTCGGCGGCGAAGTCTGGGGCCGAGCGCTTACGACTGCTCGGCCGGCTCGGCGGCGTGGAAGTTCACGGCACGGCCGGGAACGACCGTGGAGATGGCGTGCTTGTAGACCATCTGGGTCACCGTATTGCGCAGCAGGACCACATACTGATCGAACGATTCGATGTGCCCTTGCAGCTTGATGCCGTTGACCAGGTAGATCGAAACCGGAACGTGCTCCTTGCGCAGCAGGTTCAGGAACGGGTCTTGTAGGAGTTGCCCTTTGTTGCTCACGATATGCTCCGTGATGTAGTAAGACGAGGCAGGCACGTTAACACAGCACCGCCGCTACCCTCGGTACAAGCCCGAAATATCCCTGGGAAACCCTGACGCCTACTCGTCGCGGAATGGATTCTTCGACGAGCGCATTTCGATGCGCATCGGCGTGCCGACCAGCTTGAAATGGGCGCGAAAGCGCCCTTCGAGATAGCGCTTGTACGCGTCGGTCACGTGGTCGAGCGAATTGCCGTGCACGACCACGACGGGCGGGTTCATGCCGCCCTGGTGCGCGTAGCGCAGCTTCGGACGGAACGCGCCGGCACGCTTCGGCGCCTGATGCTCGACCGCCTCCTGCAGCAGGCGCGTGAGCACCGGGGTCGGCAGCTTCTTGGTGGCCGACGCATGCGCCGCCGCGATCCCCTGCCACACCGGCCCCAGGCCCTGGCGGCGGATCGCCGAGATGTGCAGCACCGGCGCGAACTTCAGGAACGCGAGGCGCTGCTCGATCGAGCGCTGCAGCGTTTCCTTCTGGTAGGCGTCGACGGCATCCCATTTGTTCACCGCGATCACCACCGCGCGGCCGCTCTCGAGGATGTAGCCGGCGATGTGGGCGTCCTGGTCGGTGACGCCCTGCGTCGCATCGAGCAAGAGCAGCACGACGTTCGCATCGGCGATCGCCTGCAGGGTCTTCACGACCGAGAACTTCTCGATCGCCTCGAACACCTTGCCCTTGCGGCGCAGCCCCGCGGTGTCGATCAGCTCGAAGCGCTGGCCGGCGCGCTCGAACGGCACGCTGATCGCGTCGCGCGTCGTGCCCGGCTGGTCGAACGCCACGAGGCGCTCCTCGCCGAGCCAGGTGTTGATCAGGGTCGACTTGCCGACGTTCGGCCGCCCGGCCACGGCGAGGCGTATCGGTGCGCCCTCCTCCGGCTCGAGCGCTTCTTCCACGTCGTCGACGATGCCTTCGAGCGCCGCCTCCACGAGGCTGCGGATGCCCTGCCCGTGCGCCGACGAAATCGCATGCGGCTCGCCGAGGCCGAGCTCGTGGAACTCGGCGAGCAGGGGCGACTCGGCCATGCCTTCGGCCTTGTTGACCGCGAGGATCACCTTCTTGCCGGCCGCACGCAGGTAGCGCGCGATGTCCTGATCCTGCCCGGAGACGCCGCTGCGGATGTCGGTCACGAAGATCACCGCATCCGCCTCGGCGACGGCCTGGCGCGTCTGCCTGGCCATCTCCTTGACGATGCCGGTCGTGCTGTCGGGCTCGAAGCCGCCGGTATCGACCGCGATGAACTCGTGCTCGCCGACGCGGCCGTCGCCGTAGTGGCGGTCGCGCGTCAGGCCGGCGAAGTCGGCGACGATCGCATCGCGGCTTTTCGTCAGCCGGTTGAACAGCGTCGACTTGCCGACGTTGGGACGGCCGACGATGGCCAGGACCGGCTTCACGTCTTGCGCGGATCCGGCTTCGCCGGTCCGCTGCAGCGTCCCCTCGGGGGACGGCGGAGCGTAGCGAAGACTAGGGGCTTCATCTATTCCGGACGGAAGGCGTAGAGCCCGCCGTTGCGCGTGACCGCGAGCAAGGTCGTGCCCGAGACCACCGGCCCGGCGGCGATCGCGCTGCCGTCGGTCGGCAGGCGCAGGCGCGTCGCGCCGGTGTCGCGCGCGAGCCAGTGCAGCGTGCCCTGGCCATCGCCGAACACCACCATCGGCCCGACCGCCAGCGGGGTCGACAGGTCGCGGTAGATGAGCTTCTCGGACGTCCAGGCGACTTCGCCGTTGCTGGTCTTCCAGGCGCTGATGCGATCGGTCGCATCGGCCGCGACGACGAACTGGTCGTCCGCCGCGATGCCTTCGGTGCCGCCGACGACCTTGCTCCAGCCGAGCGCTCCGCGCTCGGCATCGACGCAGCCGACCGCCGCCTGGAACGAGCGCGCGCAGACGAGGTTGCCGACGCGCACCGCCGGCCCGACCAGATCGGCGAGCCGTTCGATCTCGTTGGCGCCGCGCGGCGTGGCCACCGGCACCTCCCAGCGCACCGTGCCGCGCAACGGATCGACGCCGGTCATGCGCGGTCCCTGGCCGACGATCAAGGTGTCCTTGTAGGCCGAGAGCACGCCGGTCTGCGCCAGCATCAGCGGATCGCCGGGGCGCTTCAGCACCCAGATCTTCGAACCGTCGTTCTCGTCGAACGCCTGCACCGCGCGATCGACGCTCAGCACGAAGACGCGCTCGCCCGCCACCAAAGGCGCCGTCGCGACGCGCACGCCGAGCGGCTTGCGCCACTTGACCTGGCCGCCCGCGGCCAGCACGACGAGCTCGTTGTCGCGCGTGACGACCGCCGCGACCTTGCCGTCGCTGCCGACTCCGGCGGAGAGCTTTGCGCCGACGTTGGCGCGCCAGACCTCGCGGCCGGTGTCGGCCTGCAGCGCCACGACGGTGCCGTCGGTGCCCGCGACCGTGAAGACGCCGTCGCGCACCGATACCGTGAGCGGAAAGCGCACGCTGTCGACCCGCTGGCTCCAGACCTGGCGGCCGGCGATCGGCGACGTGATCGGCTCGAGCGGCTTGGGTTTGGGCTTGGACGACGTGAACCAGCCCGAGACCGTCGAACCCACCGACGAGCCGAGCGACGACATTTCCGAGCAGCCTGCCAGCAGGGCCAGGGCGGCAGCGGCCAGCCATGGCGAGCCACGGCGCGCCATCACGAACCGGCTCCCGCCTTGGCCGGTTCGGCCGCCGGCGGCGCGCCGAGCGCGGTCAGCTTGGCCTCGACCAGGTGGCGATAGCCGACGGCCGGATCCATGCCGGCCCAGGCCTTCTGGTACGCCGCCTTGGCATCGTCCTTCTTGCCTTGCGCCATCAGCACGTCGCCGCGCCGATCGGCGGCGAGCGCCTCGAAATCCTTGGACGTCACGCCGTCGAGCTGCTTCAGCGCATCGTCGTACTTCTTCTGGTCGAGCAGGATGCCGGCGGCGCGCAGGCGCGCGATCGCCTGGTATTCGGCGTCTGCCGCATTGCCTGCCACCCAGGCCAGCGTGCCGAGCGCCGCATCGGCCTGCCCCTTGTCGTACTGCGTCTTGGCGGCGAGCAGCCCGCCCTGCTCGGCGTAGGTGGTGCGCGGATAGCGGTCCTTCAGGTCGGCGAAGACGCGGCCGGCCTGTTCGGCGCTGCCGGCTTGCGCAGCGCGATCGAGCTCGTCGTACATCGCGCTCGCCTTCACGGACTGGTTGCGCTGCCACAGGTTCCAGCCGTTCCAGGCCGCGAAGCCGCCCAGCACGAGGACGAGCACCCAGGTGATCAGGTTGCCGTACTGCTTCCAGAAGTTCTTCAGCTCGTCGAGCTGTTCCTGCTCTTGCAGGTCGAGATGGGTGGCCATAGGAGAAGCGGGGATGGTGGCTTCGGGCGAAGCCGCGATTATGCGGCGGCAGGCACGGCGCCTTCGGGTTGCGCGCGCAGCTCGGCTGCCCAGCGGGCGATGTCGGTCAACGGCAGCGTGCGCTGCTCGCCGCCTCCGCGCAGCGGCTTGACGGCCACCTCGCCGCGCGCCAGTTCGTCGGCGCCGAAGATCAGCGCATGGCGCGCACCGCTCGCGTCGGCGCGCTTGAACTGGCTCTTCATGCCGCCCCACGATTCGGCGCCGGCGCCGTGCATCAGCACGTCGAGGCCGACCTCGCGGAGCGCCTCGCAGGCTGCGATGGCGGTCGGCAGCGCTTCGGCCGCCGGCACGATGGCGTAGACGTCGGGCCCGAACGGCACCGGCTCGACACCGACCGCTTCGAGCAGCAGCAGCATGCGCTCGATGCCCATGCCCCAGCCGACCGCCGGCGTCGGCTTGCCGCCGAGCTGCTCGAAGAGTCCGTCGTAGCGGCCGCCGCCGCACACCGTGCCCTGCGCGCCGAGCTTGTCGGTCATCCACTCGAAGACCGTGAGGTTGTAGTAGTCCATGCCGCGCACCAGGCGCGGGTTGATGCGGTACGGCTGCCCGACGGCGTCGAGCGCCGCGCAGACCGCATCGAGGTGCGCCTTCGAGGCCGCGCCGACGAACTCCGACAGCTTCGGCGCGGCCTCGACGATCGCCTGCATCGCCGGGTTCTTGCTGTCGAGGATGCGCAGCGGGTTGGTGTGCAGGCGTCGCCTGGCGTCGTCGTCGAGGCGGTCGGCATGCGCCTCGAAGTGCGCGATCAGCGCCGCACGGTGCGCCATCCGCTCGGCCGGCTGGCCAAGGCTGTTGAGCTCGAGCCGCACGTCCGCGAGCGGTATGCCGAGGTCCTTCAGCAAGGTGCGGCACATCAGGATCTGCTCGGCGTCGACGTCCGGGCCGGCATGGCCGAGCGCCTCGACGTCGATCTGGTGGAACTGCCGGTAGCGCCCCTTCTGCGGCCGTTCGTGGCGAAACACCACGACCTCGCTCCAGACGCGCAGCGGCCCGTTGTAGAGCGCGTTGTGCTCGATCATCGCGCGCACGATGCCGGCGGTGGCCTCGGGCCGCAACGTCAGCTTGTCGCCGTTCATCGTGTCCTCGAAGGAATACATCTCCTTCTCGACGATGTCGGTCACTTCGCCGATGCCGCGCACGAAGAGTGCCGTCGGCTCGACGACCGGCGTGCGCACGTTCTGGTAGCCGTAGCGCGCCATCAGCGCGCGCACCTTCGCCTCGAACCATTCCCAGCGCGCCGACTCGGGCGGCAGGACGTCGTTCATGCCCTTGACGGCTTGGAGGGCGGCGAGCTTGGGTTTGGAGTCAGCCATGGGTCATCCGTGATCTTGCGGCGCACGACGGAGCCTTCACCGCCGCAGCGGTGACGATCCCGTCGAAGGATCTGTCGGCTCGGACGGCGTCAATGCGCCGCCGTCACCGCGCCGAAGCGCTTTTCGATGTAGTCCTCGACCAAGGTCTGGAATTCGCGCGCGATGCCTTCGCCGCGCAGGGTCAGCGCCTTCTCGCCGTCGATGAAGACCGGCGCGGCCGGCGCCTCGCCGGTACCGGGCAGGCTGATGCCGATGTCGGCATGCTTGCTCTCGCCGGGGCCGTTGACGATGCAGCCCATCACCGCGACCTTCATCGTCTCGACGCCCGGATAGCGCGCCTTCCACACCGGCATCTGCGCGCGCAGGAAGTCGTCGATCTGCTTGGCGAGCTCCTGGAACGTCGTGCTCGTCGTGCGGCCGCAGCCGGGACAGGCCGTCACGCTCGGGTTGAAGACGCGCAGGCCGAGCGCCTGCAGGATCTCCATCGCGATCACGACCTCCTGCGTGCGCGCCTCGCCGGGCTGCGGCGTCAGCGACACGCGGATCGTGTCGCCGATGCCTTCCTGCAGCAGCACCGCGAGCGCCGCGGTCGACGCGACCGTGCCCTTGGTGCCCATGCCGGCTTCGGTGAGGCCGAGGTGCAGCGCATAGTCGCTCGCCTTCGCGAGCGCGCGGTAGACGCTGATCAGATCCTGCACGCCGGACATCTTGCAGGACAGGATGATCCGTTCGGCGGGCAGCCCGAGCGCCTCGGCACGGCGCGCCGATTGCAGCGCCGACATGATGATCGCGCGGTACATGATCTGCTGCGGCTCGTGCGGCTCGGCGAGCTTCGCGTTCTCGTCCATCAGCTGGGCGAGCAGCTCCTGGTCGAGGCTGCCCCAGTTGACGCCGATGCGCACCGGCTTGTCGTACTTCGCCGCGACCTCGACCATCTGCGCGAACTGCCGGTCGTGCTTGTCGCCCTTGCCGACGTTGCCGGGATTGATGCGGTACTTCGACAGTGCTTCGGCGCAGGCCGGATGGTCGGCCAGCAGCCGGTGGCCGTTGTAGTGGAAGTCGCCGACCAGCGGCACCGCGATGCCCATGCGATCGAGCTGCTCGCGGATGTACGGCACGGCCGCCGCGGCTTCCGGCGTGTTGACCGTGATGCGCACCAGCTCCGAGCCGGCGAGCGCGAGCTCCTTGACCTGGATCGCCGTGCCGATCGCATCGACCGTGTCGGTGTTGGTCATCGACTGCACGCGCACCGGCGCGTCGCCGCCGACCGTCACGACGTGGCTGCCCCAGCGCACCGGCACCTGGCGCGAGCGGCGCGGCGCGGGTCGCGCCGGTTCGATGTAGGAGTCGAAGATGTCGCTCATGGCAGGTCTTGCTACTTCAGTTCCAAGCGGGCGACGTTGTCGCGCGTGCCGAGGTCGACGGGCTTGCCGCGATACGTCAGCTTGGTGTCGCGCGCATTGCCGATCGTGACCTTGAACGGCGGCGTGCCGTCGAGATCGATGTCTTCCCCCGCCTTGATCGTGCGCGACACCAGCGAGCGTCCGGTCGCATCGGTCACGCCGACCCAGGAATCGGCGCTGGCCTGCAACTGCACCACGCCGCTGGCCGCGGGCTCCACGGCCGGCGGCGGCGTGGAATCGGTCGCGGCGGCCGGCGGAGGCACGGGCGCGGCTTCGGCAAGCGTCGCTTGCGATGCCGCCGCCGCCGGCTCGGAAGCTGCCGCCGCCTCGGCCACCAATGGCGTCGATGCCGCAGCTGCCACGTTCGCGGGCGCCGACGCCGCGCCGCTGACCGAAGTCCGGAGGAAGGTCCAGTGCGTCGGCACGAGGTAGATCGCGACCAGGCCGATCACGAGCAACGCCGGGCCCCAGACGAGCGGGCTCGCCAGCCAACCCAGGTCGCGCTCGGCAGCCATGCGATCGCCATGCTCGCGAAACGGCATCTTCAGGCCTTCGGCGACCTGCTCGAGGCGCTCCTGGCCACTTGGCGGCGGCAGCAGCGCGAGCACCGGCCCGGGCGGCACCTTCAGGTGGCGGCACACCGCACCGGCGAGGGCACGCGTGAACGTCGCGTCCGGCAATTCGTCGAAGCGGTCCGCCTCGAGCATCTCGAGCTTGCGCGGCGTGACCTTGATCGCTGCGGCCAGCGCAGCGATGTGCAGCCCCTGCGCCTGACGCGCCTGGCGGATCAGGCCGCCGGCGCTCTGGCCGGCAGCGGGCATGCGGGTATCGCCGGTCTCACTCATCGAAGGCCCCGCGCTGGAACTTGGCCCATTCGGGCGAGCTGGCATAGCCGGTACCCAGGCGCCGGCCGAGATCTTGCACTGCGCCGGTATGGCCGAGGCGGTTCTCGACGCGCGCCGCGAGCCACAGCGTCTGCGCGTTGGCGATCGCCGGCAGCGCATTGACGCGATCGATGTAGTCGCGCGCGCGGTCGTAGGCGCCTCGCCGGTACAGCACCTCGGCCAGGTTGACGAGCGTCGCGGGATTGGCCGGATCGGCTTGATAGGCTTGCGTCAAGGTCTGCTCGGCGTCGGGCAGCCGGCCGGCCACCGCCTGGCAGACGCCTTGCGTCAGCAGGGTACGAGCGCGGCTCTGGTATTTCGGCAAGGCAAGCGCCTGCTCGAATTGCGCGTCGGCGTCCGGATAGCGCTTCTGCTGGCACAGGAAGTAGCCGTAGTTCTGCATCGCGTCGCCGTCGCGCGGGTCGATCTGCAGCGCACGACGGAAGCTGTCCTCGGCGAGCGCCGGGTCGTTGAGGCTGGCGTAGATCAGTCCGCGCAAGTTGTACGCCTGACCCGAGTTCGGATCGGCGGCCAGCGCCTGCTTGACCTCGTCCAGCGACGACGTGTACTGGCGCTGCCCGAAGTACGCGAGGGCGAGCTCCATGTGCAGGCGGACGCGCTTTTCGACGTTGGTTTCGTCCGACGTGGTGACGATGTCCTTGCGCTCGCCGCTCGGTGCGGCGGCCAGCGGCTGGAGCGAGCCCGTCGTGGTGGTGGTGCAGCCGACGACGAGCCATGCGACCAGCCCGCCTGCCGCGGCGCGCCATGCGCGGTCGACGGCATTCATGCCGGCGACTCCGACCTCGCGGCCCGGGTGCGCTTGCCGACCGGCGCGCGCACCATGCGCAGCGCGACGCGCGTGCGGTCCTGCACCTCGCCCGCGAGCTGGCCGCAGGCCGCATCGATGTCGTCGCCGCGCGTCTTGCGCACCGTGCAGACGAGGCCACCGTCCTGCACGATGCGCGCGAACGCCGCGACACGCGGCATCGGCGAGCGCTTCAGGCCCGACTGCGGGAACGGGTTGAACGGGATCAGGTTGATCTTGCACGGCAAGGCCTGCGGTCCGTCGCGCAGCAGCGCGAGCAGTTGGTGCGCATGCTCGTCCTGGTCGTTGACGCCGTCGAGCATGCAGTACTCGATCGTGATGAAGTCGCGCGGCGCCTTGTCGAGATAGCGGCGGCAGGTCGCCAGCAGCTCGGCGATCGGGTACTTGCGGTTCAGCGGCACGAGCTCGTTGCGCAGCGCGTCACCGGGCGCATGCAGCGACACCGCGAGCGCCACCGGGCAGTCGTCGCGCAGTCGGTCGATCATCGGGACGACGCCGGACGTCGACACCGTGACGCGGCGCCGCGACAGGCCGTAGCCGTGGTCGTCGAGCATCAGCCGAAGTGCCGGCACGAGCGCGGCGTAGTTCTGCAGCGGCTCGCCCATGCCCATCATCACGACGTTGGTGATGACGCGTTCGCCTTCGGGCCGGTTCTGCCGCCCGCGCAAGGCGTGCTCGGCGTACCAGAGCTGCGCCACGATCTCGCCGGTCGTCAGGTTGCGGCTGAAGCCCTGGTGACCGGTCGAGCAGAACCGGCAGCCGACCGCACAGCCGGCCTGCGACGAGATGCACAAGGTGCCGCGGTCGTCCTCCGGGATGTAGACGGTCTCGACCGCATTGCCGCCGCCGACGTCGAACAGCCACTTGATCGTGCCGTCGGCCGAGGCCTGCTCGCTGACGACAGGCAGCGGCGCGACGACCGCGCGGCCCGCGAGCTTGTCGCGCAGCGACTTGGCGAGATCGGACATCGCCGCGAAGTCGGCGACGCCGCGCTGATGGATCCAGCGCGCGAGCTGCGTGGCCCGAAAGCGCTTCTCGCCGAGCTGCTCGCAATACGCCGTCAGCCCGTCGCGATCGAACTCGAGCAGATTGACCGGCTGCGACATCGTGAGCGGCGCGACGCGGATGCGTCAGCGCGTATAGACGTTCATCGCGGGGAAGAAGAAGGCCACTTCGACGGCGGCGGTCTCCGGAGCGTCCGAGCCGTGCACCGCATTGGCATCGATGCTGTCGGCAAAGTCGGCGCGGATCGTGCCCTTCTCGGCCTTCTTCGGATCGGTGGCGCCCATCAGGTCGCGGTTCTTCGCGATCGCGCCCTCGCCTTCGAGCGCCTGGATCATCACCGGACCCGAGATCATGAACTCGACGAGGTCCTTGAAGAAGGGACGCGCCTTGTGCACTGCGTAGAAGGCCTCGGCCTCGCCGCGCGACAGGTGCGCCATCTTCGCCGCGACGATCTTGAGGCCGGCGCCTTCGAAGCGGGCATAGATCTGCCCGATGACGTTCTTGGCGACCGCATCCGGTTTGATGATCGACAGGGTTCGTTCGACGGCCATCTTTTCTCTCCTGAAATCAAGCACTTGGCAAAGCCTTGCATTGTAGCCTGCGCATGTTGCACGGACCCGCGTGCAGGGTCTGCGCGCCACAGGACCACGCGGCGGTCAGCGGCCGCGCTTGCCCCCGCCGAAGCCGCGGCCGCCGCCCCCGCCCTTGTTGCCGCCGCCTCCGCCACCGCGGTTCTTGCGGTGGAACGCGTCGGCACCGAAATACCCGAGCGAGGTCTGCAGCGGATCGGGCTGCTTGGGCCCTGGGCCGCGCTGCGGCTTGCTCGGCGCCGGGGCACTGCCGCCGGCCCCGAACCCACCGCCGCCGCGACCGAAGCCGCGGCCGCCGAACGGCGTGCGCGGGTTCTGCACGAAGCGCTTGTCGAAGGTCTGCTCGAGCGGGTTCGGTATCGACGACGGGTCGAAATCCAGGTCGGCATCCGGATCCTGCTCGGCGCGCTCGCGCGGCGCATCGCCCTGGCCTTCGAGGCCGGGCAGGCCATCGGGACGGCGCGGCGGACGGCCGCGCTCGTTCGGCCGGCCGCCGCCGCGCTCCGGACGCGGGCCGCGCGGCGATTCGTCGCCACCGCCCCGGGGCTGCGGCTGCGGCGAGCTCGCGAGGCGCCGGATCGCGCGCACGTCGTTGTCGTCGAGGTCGACCCAGACGCCGCGCTTCAGGCCGAGCGGCAGCACGACGGTGCCGTAGCGGATGCGGATCAGCCGGCTCACCATCAGGCCGACGCACTCGAACAGCTTGCGCACCTCGCGGTTGCGGCCTTCGGTGATGACGACGCGGTACCAGTGGTTGGCGCCGTCGCCGCCGCCATCCTCGACCGAGCGGAAGCTCGCCTTCTGCCCGTCGACGTCGACGCCGGCGAGCAACTCGGCCTTGTCCTCCTCGGTCAGCGACCCCAGCACGCGCACCGCATATTCGCGCTCGACGCCGAAGCGCGGGTGCATGAGCTGGTTGGCCAGCTCGCCCGAGTTCGTGAACAGCAACAGCCCTTCGGTGTTGATGTCGAGCCGGCCGACCGATTGCCACTTGCCTTGCGGCAGGCGCGGCAGGCGCCGGAATACCGTCGGCCGGTTCTGCGGATCGTCGTTGGTGACGATCTCGCCCACCGGCTTGTGATAGGCAATGATGCGCGGCATCGGCGCCATGATGCGCAGCTTCACCGGCTTGCCGTGCACCTTGACCTGATCGCCGAACGACACGCGCTGGCCGACATGCGCGACCTCGCCGTTGACGGTGACATGGCCATCGACGATCAGGTCTTCCATGTCGCGCCGCGAGCCTATGCCCGACTGCGCGAGCACCTTGTGCAGCTTGGGTGCATCGGGCTCGGGCTGCAGCACGCGCTTGGGCGGAGCGGCAGGCTCGGCCGCCGCGGTGTCGCCCGCCGCGGCGGGATCTGCGACAGGCGCCGGGGCCGCGTCCTCGACATCGAACTCGCCGGACAGCACCTGGGCGAACAGCGCGCCGGCCTCCGGCTTGGGCACCGCTGCGCCGGTCGTGCCGCCATTCGCCGCGGCGGCTTCGGCTTGCTCGCGCCGCTCGCGGCGGTCGCGACGGTTGCGGCGACGGCCGGGACGTTGCTCGTCATCGCTGGGCGCCGAGGCCTCCTCGGCCTCGTCCGCACGCATCACCGGTGGGGTCGGCGACGGCTCGTCATTTGCGGGTTCCGGCGGTTCGGCCGCAGGCGCAGCGGCGCTGCCGGCATCCGCCTCCGGCGTTACCGCTGCGAACGGCGCGACGCCGGCATCGGCGGGGGCCGCCGCCGGTTCGACCGGCGCATCGGGCGACGACTCGGCAGCCGGCGCCTCCGCGGCCTTCGCCGTGGTCCGACGGCGGCGCGGCTTGGGCGCAGGCGCCTCCTCGGCGCCCGGCGCCTGGAACGGATTCGGCACTTCGGGCAACGTCGCAGCCGACGGTGCGGCCTCTACATTCGCCGCAGCGGCTTCCGCCTTCGGAGTGCGTCGGCGACGCACCGGCTTCGGCTCGGCTTCGGCAGCACCGCTGCCCTCGGCATCCGCATCGGGCATCTGCAAGGTGTCTGGCGTGACGTTCATTCGGTCGGTTCCATCGGAGCGGCGTCGGCCGCAGGCTCTTGGGCGGAATTTTGGGCGGAAGCAAGGGGCGGCGGCGCGGCGGCCGGATCGTGCGCCGCGCCTTCATCGGCAGCCGATGCCGCTGCGAGCTCGGGCGCGTCGGGATCGGTCGGCGGAACTGCAGCGGCGGCGTCGCCGAGCGGCGCGGCCGCGTCGACCGTGGCCGCTTCAACATCATCGGCAACGTCGAGCAACGACGGCTGCTCGCCGAGCGCCTCGGCAAGCAACGCGCCCGGCGGCGCATGGCCTTCGAGCGGCGGCAGGTCTTCGAGGCTCGTGAGGCCCAGGTCGTCGAGGAACTGGCGCGTCGTCGCGAAGAGCGCCGGCCGGCCGGGCGCCTCGCGATAGCCGATCGCTTCGACCCAGCCCCGGTCCTCGAGCTGCTTGACGATGTGCGAGGCCACCGTGACGCCGCGGATGTCCTCGATGTCGCCGCGCGTCACCGGCTGACGATAGGCGACGATCGCCAGCGTCTCCATCACCGCACGCGAATAGCGCGGCGGCTTCTCGGGATTGAGCCGATCGAGGTAGACGCGCATCTCGGGCCGGCTCTGGAAGCGCCAGCCGCTGGCCAGCGTGACGAGCTCGACCCCGCGGTCGGCCCACTCGCGCCGCAGGTCGTCGAGCAGCGCACGCAAGGTATCGGGCCCGATCTCGTCGGCGAACAGGACGCGCATGTCGCGCAACGGCAAGGGCTGGGCGGCGCAGATGAGCGCCGTCTCGAGGACACGCTTGGCGTCCGTGCTATTCATGAGATTCGTACACTTTGTTCGGCCGCCGCCGGCGGATGTCTTCTTCGGGAACGGATTCCGTTCTTCCGCCCCATCGCCGACCCCATCAGGGGCATGACGCAACGCGGCGGATGCAGAGGCGACGCTGCTCGCGTCGTAGCCAAGCGCACCCTAAGGCGCACGATTCAAAGGCAGAGCGTTTTCCTGCCGAGCACGTCGATGTCGAACCGCAGCGCTTGCCCATGAAGGGCGGACAAGGCCTGATCGTCGTCCGAACCGGTCGCGCGTGCGACGGAATCCTCTCGAGCCTCTCTCTTCTCAGGGATATGCTTGCCGGCCCGCATCGTCTCCCGATGCACCGGCCGCACTCCGGGAAGGTTATGCGACTATTGTAGCCAACGTACGGGCCGCCTGTCGCGCCGCTTGTCGCGTCTTCAAGTCGGCGAAGCGGAGATTTGCGCCCAGGCGGCGGCGAAGTCGGGCGGCGGCGGCGCGGCGAACGCGAGCGGCGCACCGCTGCGCGGATGCTCGAAGGCGAGCTCGTGGGCATGCAACGCCTGGCGCGTCAGGCCCAGCAACGGCCGGCCGCCATAGAGCGCATCGCCCACGAGCGGGTGGCCTATCGATGCCGCATGCACGCGGATCTGATGGGTGCGCCCGGTGTGCAACCGGCACTCGAGTGAGCTGCAGTCGAACGCGGCGGCGACGCGCCGGATGTCGGTGCGCGCCGGCCGTCCGCTCGCCACGACGGCCATGCGCGTGCGCGAGCGCGGGTCGCGCCCGATCGGCGCCTCGACCTGGCGTTCCGGCGGGTTCAGCGCACCATGCGCGATCGCCCGGTAGCGCCGGTCGACCTCGCGCGCCGCGATCGCGCGCACCAGCGCGGTCACGGCCGTCAGGGTCTTGCCGACCACCATCAGCCCGGAGGTGTCCTTGTCGAGCCGGTGCACGATGCCGGCGCGCGGCAGCGCCGACGCCCCCGCGTGATGCGCCAGCAGCCCGTTGAGCAAGGTGCCCGACCAATGGCCGGCGGCAGGATGCACGACGAGGCCCGCCGGCTTGTCGACCACGAGCAGGTCGTCGTCCTCGTAGACGATCGCCAGTGCCAGCGGCTCGGCGCGGAATGCGCGGCTCTCGGCGGTCGGCACGAGGTCGGCCTGCACGCGCTGGCCGGCGCGGAGCTTGCGGGCCGCCACGCGCGCGACGACGCCGTCGACCCGCACATGACCGGCTTCGATCAGCCCCTGCAAATGGCTGCGCGAGAACTCGCCCGCCATCTCGACCAGCACCTTGTCGAGCCGTAGGCCGTGCCACGCGGCCGAGACCGTCGCGCTGCGCCGCTCGACATCGTCGGCCGCACCCGCATCGAGCGCGTCGGCATCGGGCTCCGCGTCGTCGGCGACGGGAACCGAGTCGGGCAACAGGGGAAAGGACACGTCGGGGGTGAAACCTATAATCGGCCTACGTCGAGACAGGCGCCGCCCGGCGGCGCGACCCACAAGGCTCATGGATCTTTCGCAACCCTGGACCCGGCCGTCGGCCGCATGCGCCGCGGCGCTCGCGATGGTGCTCATGCTGGCCGCCTGCGGCAGCACGCCGAAGGAGCCCGAGGCGCAATGGAGTGCCGAGCGATTGTATTCAGAGGCCAAGGAAGAAGCCTCGAGCGGCAACTACGACCGCGCCGGCAAGCTCTACGAGCGCCTCGAAGGCCGCGCGTCCGGAACGCTGCTCGCGCAGCAGGCGCAGATCGAGCGCGCCTACATGCTCTACAAGACCGGCGAGAAGGCGCAGGCGCTGACCGTGCTCGAGCGCTTCATCAAGCTGCATCCGACGAGCCCGGCGCTCGACTATGCGCTGTACCTGCAAGGCATCGTCAACTTCAACGACAATCTCGGGCTGCTCGGCAACCTCGCCGGCCAGGACCTGACCGAGCGCGACCAGCAGGCCTCGCGCGACGCCTACCAGTCGTACAAGCAGCTCATCGAGCAGTTCCCGCAGTCGATCTACGCCGACGACGCGCGGGCGCGCATGAACTACATCATCAACGCGCTGGCGGCCTACGAGGTCCACGTCGCCGACTACTACTACCGGCGCGGTGCCTACGTGGCGGCGGCGAACCGCGCGCAGCAGACCGTGCAGGACTTCCAGCAGTCGCCGTCGAACGAAGAGGCGCTGCAGATCATGGTGCGCAGCTACGACAAGCTCGGCCTCGTCGAGCTGCGCGACGATGCGACCCGGGTGCTGAAGAAGAACTTCCCGAACTCCGACCTCGTCGAAGGCGTGGCGCCCAAGGCCAAGCCCTGGTACCAGATCTGGTAGCCGGTCAGAACGGCAGCTCGTCGAGCGCGCGCAGATCGGCGAGCCAGGCGAGCGCAGCGGCCTCGTCCGGCACCATCGTCATCGGCGGCAACGCGTCGCGCAGGCGCCGCCCATAGTTCATGCCGGCCATGCGCGCGTCGCAGACGACGAGCAGCCCGCGGTCGGTCTCGCTGCGGATCAGCCGGCCCGCGCCCTGCTTCAGCGAGATCGCGGCCTCGGCGACGAAATAGTCGGCGAACGGATTGCGGCCTTCGTCCTCGAGACGCTTGACGCGCGCCTCGACCAGCGGGTCGTTCGGCGGCGGGAACGGCAGCTTGTCGATCAGCACGCATTGCAGGGCCTCGCCCGGGATGTCGATGCCTTCCCAGAAGCTCTGCGAGCCGACCAGCACCGAGCGCGGCCGGGCCAGGAAGCTCTGCGTGAGCTGGCGCTTCGAGCTCTGTCCCTGCACCAGCACCTCGATCTCGTCGTCGGCGAGCAATTCCCGCAGCCGGTCGGCGATCACCGGCAAGGCACGCAAGGTCGTCGTGAGCACGAAGGTGCGGCCACCGAGCGCGCGGGCGCAGCGGGACGCGAGCATCGCGACCGACGGCAGGTGGCCGGGATCATTCGGCTTCGGCATGCCGCGCGGCACATAGAGGCGCGCGTGCTCCGCGTAGTCGAACGGACTGCCGAGACGCAGTACCCGCGCATCTTCCAGGCCGGCCGACTCGGTGAACCACGTGAGCCCCTCGTCGTCGCCGAGCGTCGCCGACGTGAAGACCCAGGCCTTGGACGACTTGGCCATCTGCTCGCGCAGCGCCTCGCGGATGTCCAGGGGTGATTCGACCAGGCGCGCCTGGTGCATCGACAGGTCGATCCAGCGTACATGGCCGGACGGCGCAGCCGACTCGAAGCGCCGCGCCAGCGCAACGATCTCCAGGCCGCGCTCCTGCAGTTTGGCCAGATCGGGCGCCGACTCCGCCACGCCGCCGAGCGCCTCCGCCGCGGCATCGCAGGCCTGCGCCAGGGCCGCGAGCGCCGCGCTGAAGTCGGGCCGGCCGGCGCGTTCGTCCCAGCGCAGCTTGCGCATGCCGCGGCCCGCCTCGGCGCTGCCCGCCGCGGCCAGGCGCAGCGTCCGCGCGGCCTGCTCGCACGCGCCCGACAGCTCCTGCCACGACGCCAGCCCGCGCGCCTGCTGCAGCCCGATGCCGAGCAGATCGCGCGCGAAATCGAGCACCTGCGAGCTGCCGAGCGTACGGCCGAGGAACTGCACGCCGGCCTCGGCGAGTTGGTGCGCCTCGTCGAACACCGCGACCTCGACGCTCGGCAACAGCTCGACGACGCCGGTATCGCGCAGGGCCATGTCGGCGAAGAACAGGTGGTGATTGACCACGACGAGGTCGGCCGCCATCGCCTCGCGGCGCGCCTTCACGACATGGCAGCGGCGGAACTCCGGGCAGTCGCTGCCCAGGCAGTTCTCGCGCGTCGACGTGACGAGCGGAATCACGCTGCTGCGCTCGTCGAGGCCCTCGAGCTCGGCGAGGTCGCCGGTCGCGGTACGCTGCGACCAGTGCTCGATCTTCGCCAGCGCGCGGATCGACCAGCGATCGGGAAACTCGCCGCTCAGGCGCGCCTGCGCCATCCGGTGCAGGCACAGATAGCTGCCGCGGCCCTTCAGCAATGCGACGGTCGCCGGCACGTTCAGCGCCGCCCGCAAGCGCGGCAGATCGCGCAGGAAGAGCTGGTCCTGCAGGCTCTTGGTCGCGGTGCTGATCAGCGCGCGCGCGCCGCTCAGCAAGGCCGGCACGAGATAGGCGTAGGTCTTGCCGACGCCGGTACCGGCTTCGGCGACGAGCGTGCGGCGCTCCTCGATCGCCTCGGCAACCGCGAGCGCCATGCGAAGCTGCACCTCGCGTTCGCGATGACCCGGATCGGCCTGGGAGAGCGCGCCGCCGCGTCCGAGCGCCGACGCGACCGCTTGCGAGAGCGCAGAGGTCAAGCCGGCTCGGGCGGGTCGAGCTCCGCCTCCAGGCGCGCGATCTGGTCGCGCAGCGCGAGGCGGCGTTTCTTCAGGCGGCGCAGTGCCAGATCGTCGTCGGCGACCGTGACGGCGGCCTGGTCGATCAAGCCGTCGAGATCGGCATGCTCCATGCGCAGCTCGATGAGGCGGCGCGACAGCGAGTGCAGGTTCATGTCCATCGGTGTCGCGACCTTAGTCCGGTTTTCGCGTGGCGCGCATCCCGACACGAGGCCGCGCGGCGTGGCAAACGCATTATAGTTTTCGGCCATGAGCAGCAGCCCCGGCTATCGCCTCTCGGCCACCACCGGCATCCATCGCGGCGACAGGGCCTACCAGCAGGACCAGGTGGAGATCATCCCGCACCGCCGTGTCGCCGGCTGCGTGATGGGCGTGGTGGCCGACGGCATGGGCGGCAAGAGCGGCGGGCGCAAGGCCGCCGACCAGGTGCTGCTGACCGCGCAGCAGCTCTTCGAAGGCTATGCGCCCGACCGTGACGATCCGGCCGAGGCGCTCAAGCAGCTCGTGCTCGAAGCCCACCTGATGATCAAGCTGACCGCGATCACGTCGGAGGAAGAGCCGCACAGCACCGTCGCCGCCTTCCTGATCGGCCCGGGCCGCGACTGCAACGTCGTGCATGCGGGCGATTCGCGCGTCTACCATTTCCGCGGCCCCGATCTGGTGTCGCGCACGATCGACCATTCGTACGTGCAGCGCCTCGTCAACGAAGGCCAGATCACCGAGGAAGAGGCCAACATCCACCCGCAGTCGAACCTGCTGACCGGCTGCCTCGGCACCAACCAGGACCCGCCGGTCACGCAGCAGAACATCGAACGGCTCGAAGTCGGCGATTCGGTGCTCGCCTGCAGCGATGGCCTGTGGCACTACTTCACGCCGCGCGAGCTCGGTGCCATCGTGCATTCGCTGTCGCCGCGCGAGGCGAGCGAGATGCTGGTGACCAAGGCGCGCCAGCGCGCACGCGGCGGCGGCGACAACCTGTCGCTCGCGCTGGTGCGTGTCGACCCGCTGGGCTGACAGCCGAGATAGGCGACTTCGCTCCTGCGACTCAGGGCGCGCTGGCGGGCGGCAACGGCGCCGACACCTTGCCGCGCGCGGCACGCTCGAGGTTGCGTTGCTCGACTTCCTTGCGATGCGCCTCTGCGGCCTGCTGGCGTGCCTCGAACTCGGCACGGCTGCGCGCCTCGTCGGTGCGGCGTTCGAGCGGTATCCCGGCACCGACGCCGCTGGCCGCCGGACGCGGTGTCGGCCGCGGCTGCGGCTGCGGCTGCGGACGCACCATCACCTGCGGTTCGGATTGCCGGTGCAACGCTTCGCGGCCTTCCGGCGAGCTGGCGGCGCTCTGCCGCTCGCGGTCGCGCTGCTGGTTGTCGGCGATCTCGCCACGGCGCTGCGCCGCGCGCTCCTTGCGCTCGGCGTCGTCGAGCGCGGTCTCGCGATGGCGCAGCCGCGTCAACGCCTCGCGCTCCTCGCGGCGCGCCATGTCGACGCACGACGTCACGACGAAGCGCGTCTCGCATTCGGCCTTGCGGCGCTCGAACTCGGCTTCGGCATCGGCACGATCGCGACGGATCGCGGCGCGCTCGGCATCGGCGCCTTCGACAGCGTGGGTCGCCGATGCCGAGGCGACGAGCGCACCCGCCGCGACGGCGGCACGGATCCGGAACTTCATCATGTCAATGAAGTATCGACGTCGCGCCGCGCCAGCGCGAGGAACTCCGCCGATTGCATCTCGCGCAACCGGGATACCGTGCGCGCAAACTCGTGCGCCAGCGCGCCTTCGGTGTAGAGCTGCTCCGGTTCGACCTCGGCCGATACGATCAGCTTGACGCGCCGGTCGTACAGCACGTCGACCAGCCACGTGAAGCGGCGCGCCTCCGACGCCATGCGCGGCGACATCTGCGGCACGCCCGAGAGCAGCAAGGTGTGGAACTGCGTCGCGAGCTCGAGGTAGTCGTTCTGCGAGCGCGGACCGCCGCACAGCTCCTTGAAATCGAACCAGACCACGCCGCCCGCACGCCGGCGCGCGCGGATCTCGCGGTGCTCGATGTGCAGCACCGGATCCTGGTCGCGCGCTTCCGCGAGGCGATCGAACGCATCCGTCATCGCTCGATCGGCATCGGCGCCGAGCGGCGTGTGATAGAAGCCGAGCTGCTCGAGCGTGAGCTGCCGGTAGTCGGTACCGGCATCGACGTCGATGACCTCGAGCTTGTCGTTCAAGAGCGCGATCGCCGGCAGGATGCGGTCGCGGTGCAGGCCGTTCGGATAGAGATCGTCGGGCTTGAAGTTCGAGGTCGTGACGATGCTGACGCGGTTCGCCAACATCGCCTCCAGCAGCCGGTACAGGATCATCGCGTCGGTGACGTCGGCGACATGGAACTCGTCGAAGCAGATCAACCGATGGCGGCGCGAGATGCGGCGGCCGAGCTCCTGCAGCGGATCGACCGTGCCCTGCAGCTCGGCGAGCTCGCGGTGCACCTCGCGCATGAACTCGTGGAAGTGCAGCCGCGTCTTGCGCACCAGCGGCACCGACTGGAAGAAGCAGTCCATCAGGAAGCTCTTCCCGCGGCCCACGCCGCCGTACATGTAGACGCCGCGCGGTATCGGCGGCCGCACGACCAGCTTGGTCAGCGCGTTGCTGCGGCGCGCCTTGTAGGCGATCCATTCGTTCTCGCAGCGTTCGAGCGCATCGATCGCGCGCAGCTGCGCGGCATCGGCCGTGTAGCCACGCTCCTTCAGCGCCTGCTCGTAGACCTCGCGCACACCCACGACTTGAACCACGGCGTGACGTCGGCCGCCGTGGTCAGAAATTCAGCGCGCGCTTGTCGACCGCGAGCGCCGCTTCCTTCGTCGCTTCGCTCAGGCTCGGATGCGCATGGCAGATGCGCCCGATGTCCTCGGACGATGCCTTGAACTCCATCGCGACCACGGCCTCGGAGATCAGCTCAGAAACATACGGCCCGATCATGTGGACGCCGAGGATCTCGTCGGTCTTCGCGTCGGCGATGACCTTGACGAAGCCGGTCGTGTCGCCGAGCGCACGCGCCCGGCCGTTGGCCATGAAGGGGAACGTGCCGGCCTTGTAGGCACGGCCCGACGCCTTGAGCTGCTGCTCGGTCTGGCCGACCCAGGCGATCTCGGGGCTGGTGTAGATCACCCACGGCACGGTGTTGAAGTCGACGTGCGGATGCTGGCCGACGATGCGCTCGGCCACCGCGACGCCTTCTTCCTCGGCCTTGTGCGCGAGCATCGGCCCGCGTACCACGTCGCCGATCGCCCAGACGTTGGTCAGATTGGTCTTGCAATCGCCGTCGACCGCGACGAAGCCGCGTTCGTCGAGTTTCAGGCCTACCGCCTCCGCGTTCAGGCCGTCGGTGTTCGGCACCCGGCCGATCGAGACGATCAGCTTGTCGCAGGCAAAGCTCTGCGCCGCGCCCGACGCGTCGGTGTAAGCCACCTGCACGCCGCCGTCGCCGCCCTCCACTTCGGTGATCTTGACGCCGAGCTGAACCTTCAGGCCCTGCTTCGCGAACGCCTTCTGCGCTTCCTTCGCAACCTGCTCGTCGACGGCACCGAGGAACGCCGGCAAGGCTTCGAGCACCGTGACGTCGGCGCCGAGACGCCGCCACACCGAGCCCATCTCGAGGCCGATCACGCCGGCGCCGATCAGGCCGAGCTTCTTCGGCACCTCGGGAATGCTGAGCGCGCCGTCGTTCGACAGGATGGTCTTCTCGTCGAATGCGGCACCCGGGAGCGCGCGCGGGTTGGAGCCGGTGGCGACGATCACGTGGCGTGCGGTCAAGGTATCGGGCTTGGCGCCGGCGACCGCGATCTCCCACCCCTCGTCGCCGCCCTTCACGAACGAGCCGCGGCCGTGGAAGAACGTCACCTTGTTCTTCTTGAAGAGGTAGGTGATGCCGTCGTTGTTCTGCTTCACCACCGTCGCGCGGCGCGCCTGCATCTTCGCGACGTCGATCGACAGGTTGTCGAGCTTGATGCCGTGATCGGCAAACGCATGCCCGGCATGCTCGTAGTGCTCGCTCGACTGCAGGAGCGCCTTGCTCGGGATGCAGCCGATGTTGGTACAGGTGCCGCCGAGTGCCGGGCCGCCCTTGTCGTTCTTCCACTCGTCGATGCAGGCGGTGTTGAGGCCGAGCTGCGCCGCGCGGATCGCCGCGACGTAGCCGCCGGGGCCGCCGCCGATCACGACGACATCGAAGTTGTTCGCCATGGTCGTGTCGCTCTCAAATATCGAACAGGAGGCGCGCCGGGTCTTCGAGCGCTTCCTTCATCGCGACCAGCGCCAGCACTGCTTCGCGGCCGTCGATGATGCGGTGGTCGTAGCTCATCGCGAGGTAGTTCATCGGCCGGACCACGACCTGGCCGTTCTCGACGACCGCGCGGTCCTTGGTCGCATGCACGCCGAGGATCGCCGACTGCGGCGGGTTGATGATCGGCGTCGACAGCATCGAGCCGAACACGCCGCCGTTGCTGATCGAGAAGGTGCCGCCGGTCAGGTCGTCGAGGCCCAGCTTGCCGTCGCGCGCCTTGGTGCCGAACTCGGCGATCTTCTTCTCGATGTCGGCAAAGCTCATCTGGTCGGCGTTGCGCAGGATGGGCACGACCAACCCGCGCGGCGAGCCGACCGCGATGCCGATGTCGAAGTAGCCGTGGTAGACGATGTCGTTGCCGTCCACCGACGCGTTGACGACGGGATACTTCTTCAGCGCCGCGACCGCCGCCTTCACGAAGAAGCTCATGAAGCCGATCTTGACGCCGTGCTCCTTCTCGAACTTCTCCTGGAAGCGCTTGCGCATCTCCATCACCGGAGCCATGTTGACTTCGTTGAAGGTCGTCAGGATCGCGTTGGTCGACTGCGACTCGACGAGGCGCTCGGCGATGCGCGCGCGCAGGCGGCTCATCGGCACGCGCTGCTCGGGCCGGTCGCCGAGCGACGGCATCGCCGGCGTCGGCACCGGCGGCAATGCCGGCCTGGCCTGCGCGGGCGCCTTGGGTGCGGGCGGCGCCGTGACCGGCGGCGTCGCGGCGACCGGCGGCCGAGCGCCGCCGCTCTCCATCGCCGCGAGCACGTCGCCCTTGGTGATGCGGCCGTCGCGGCCGGTGCCGGTGACGGTCTCCGACGCGATGCGGTTGTCGGCCATCAGCTTGGCGGCCGCGGGCATCGCGGTGCCGCGCGTCGCGGCGTCGGCTGCCGGCGGCGGGCTGACGCCGGGCGTCGCGCCCGGTGCCGGCTGGGCGGGCGCAACCGCCTTGACCTCGTTGGAGGTCATCGCCGCCTTCGCGGCCGAGCCTTCGGAGTCGATCTTCGCGATCACTTCCTCGGCAACCACGGTCTCGCCGTCGGTCTTGACGATCTGTGCCATCACGCCGGAAGACGGCGCGGGCACTTCGAGCACGACCTTGTCGGTCTCGATCTCGATCAGGATCTCGTCCATCTCGACCGGATCGCCCGGCTTCTTCTTCCACGTCAGCAAGGTGGCCTCGGCCACCGACTCGGACAGCTGCGGAACCTTCACTTCAACGATTGCCATGATGTGTCTTCATTGAGCGGCGCCCCGGGCGCCGAAGCGCCGCGTCCGGCGGCCGCCAGGCCGATCCGAACACGGCGAGTCGTTGCGGCCTCGGCCGCACGACGTCACTTGGTGAGCACGAAGCCCCGCAGCTTGCCGTAGGCCTGGTCGAGCAGCGCCTTCAGCTGGTCCTGGTGCAGGTGCGCATAGCCGACCGCAGGCGACGCCGATGCCGGCCGGCCGGCATAGCCCAGCTTTTGCCCTTCGGTCATGTTCTCGTGCAGGTAGTGCTGCACGAAGAACCAGGCGCCCTGGTTCTGCGGCTCGTCCTGGCACCAGACGACCTCGGTCGCGTTCGGGTACTTCTTCATCTCGGCCGCGAAGGCCTTGTGCGGGAACGGATAGAGCTGCTCGATCCGCATGATCGCGACATCGCCGTTGCGCCGCTCCGCGCGCGCCTTCACGAGGTCGTAGTAGACCTTGCCCGAGCAGGCGATCACGCGCTTGACCTTCTCGGCATTGACGTCGGCCGAGACCTCGCCGATGACGGTGCGGAACTCGCCCTTCGTGAACTCCGACAGCGGCGACGTCGCATCCTTCGCGCGCAGCAGCGACTTGGGCGTCATCAACACCAGCGGCTTCCTGAACATGCGCACCATCTGGCGGCGCAGCACGTGGAAGATCTGGCTCGCCGACGTCGGCTGCACGACCTGCATGTTGTTGTCGGCCGCGAGCTGCATGAAGCGCTCGAGGCGCGCCGAGCTGTGCTCGGGCCCCTGCCCTTCATAGCCGTGCGGCAGCATCAGCACGATGCCGTTGGCGCGGCCCCACTTCACCTCGCCGGCCGCGATGAACTGGTCGATCACGACCTGCGCGCCGTTCGCGAAGTCGCCGAACTGCGCTTCCCAGACGACCAGCGTGTTCGGTTCGGCCGACGCATAGCCGTACTCGAAGCCGAGCACCGCTTCTTCCGACAGGATCGAGTCGATCACGACGAACGGCGCCTGACCGTCGGCCACATGCTTCAGCGGCGTCCAGGTACCCTCGTCCCAGCGCTCCCGGTTCTGGTCGTGCAGCACCGAATGGCGATGGCTGAAGGTGCCGCGGCCGCTGTCCTCGCCGGACAGCCGCACCGCATAGCCGCTCGCGACGAGCGATGCGAACGCCAGGTGCTCGCCCATGCCCCAGTCGACGTTGACCTCGCCGCGGCCCATCGCGGCGCGGTCGGCGATCACCTTCTCGACGAGCGGATGCGGCTTGAAGTTGGCGGGCACGGTCGTGATGCGCTCGGCCAGACGCTTGATCTCGGACAGCGGCAGCGCGGTGTCGGCCGCATCGGTCCACTTCTTGCCGAGGAACGGCGCCCAGTCGACCGCGTACTTGCTCTTGTAGTTCGTGAGCACCGGGTCGTAGGTGCTCTTGCCGGCGTCCATCGCGGCGCGCAGCGCCTTGACCATCTCGTCCGGGCCGCCCGCCGGCAGCACGTTCTGCGTCACGAGCTTCTCGCCGTAGAGCTTGCGCGTGCCCGGATGCTGCGCGATCTTCTTGTACATCAGCGGCTGCGTCAGCGCCGGCGTGTCCTGCTCGTTGTGGCCGAGCTTGCGGAAGCAGACGATGTCGACCACGACGTCCTTGTTGAACTCCTGCCGGTAGTCGAGCGCGAGTTGCGAGCACAGCACGACCGCCTCCGGGTCGTCGCCGTTCACGTGCAGCACCGGCGCCTCGATCATCTTGACGACGTCGGTGCAGTACAAGGTCGAGCGGGAGTCGCGCGGATCGCTGGTCGTGAAGCCGATCTGGTTGTTGATGACGATGTGCACCGTGCCGCCGGTGTAGTAGCCGCGCGTCTGTGCCAGCGCCAGGGTCTCCATCACGACGCCCTGACCGGCGAATGCGGCATCGCCGTGCACGAGGATGGGCAGGACCGAATCGCCTTCCTGGTCGCCGCGCCGGTCGAGACGCGCCTTCACCGAGCCTTCGACGACCGAATTGACGATCTCGAGGTGCGACGGGTTGAACGCCAGGCTCAGGTGCACCGGGCCGCCTTCGGTCGTGATGTCGCTCGAGAAGCCCTGGTGGTACTTCACGTCGCCCGACGGCAGGTTCTCGGGCGCGGTGTGGTCGAACTCGGCGAACAGGTCCTTGGGCATCTTGCCCAGCGTGTTGACCAGCACGTTGAGGCGCCCGCGGTGCGCCATGCCGATCACGATCTCCTGCACGCCCTTGCTGCCGGCGCGCTGCACCAGCTCGTCCATCGACGCGATGAAGCTCTCGCCGCCTTCGAGCGAGAAGCGCTTCTGGCCGACGTACTTGGTGTGCAGATAGCGCTCGAGGCCCTCGGCCGCGGTCAGCCGCTCGAGGATGTGCGTCTTCTTCTCGGCGTTGAAGCTCGGCTTGCTGCGGATCGACTCGAGCCGCTCCTGCCACCAGCGCTTCTCGACCGGCTCGGTGACGTGCATGTACTCGGCGCCTATCGTCCCGCAATAGGTGTCGCGCAGCGCCTGCACGATCTCGCGCAGGGTCATGTGCTCGGCGGCGGTGAAGTAGGTGTTCGTCGCGCTGAACACGATGTCCATGTCGGACTCGGTCAGGTCGTAGAACGCCGGCTCGAGCTCGGGAATCTTCGGCCGCTCCTGGCGCTTCAGCGGATCGAGGTCGGCCCAGCGCGAGCCGAGGAAGCGATAGGCCGCGATCAGCGACTGGACGTGGACCTGCTTGCGGGCGATCGCGAGATCGGTCGACGACGCCTTGTTGCCGAAGGCGTTGGCCTTGGCGCGCTGGGCGAACGACTCGACCACGGGCGCATGGGCGATGTCGCGGGCATCGCTGCCGTCGGTCGCCGGCACATGCTGGAGCGCATCGAAGTACTTGCGCCAGTTCTCCGGCACCGAGCCGGGATTGTCGAGGTAGGCCTCGTACATCTCCTCGACGTAGGGCGCATTGCCCCCGAACAGGTACGAGTTCGACCTGTACTGCTGCATCATTTCGCTCACCTTTCGCGCCGGTTTCCGGCACTGTTAGTGGGTTGGCAAACCTTCCGCGACACGGCTAGACCGAACTGCGGACAAGCGACCCGCCTTGCCTGCAACCAGCAAGGGGACGGGAAGGACCGAAAGTCACAGGGGCGCAACTGTACCACCGCCTCCGACCCCTGTTGGGCACGAGCGGCCAGTCTGCAAGACGGCGGTGATGGCTTGGTGACAGGGCGCACGGCGCGCCCTGAAGGGCCCGGGATCAGGCCGCGGCCAGGCGCGCTTTCGCGGCGCGGTACTCGGACGCCAGCCGCGCCACCAGCTCGCCCGCCGGGCCGACGCGCTTGATCAGCCCGATGCCCTGGCCGGAGCCCCAGATGTCCTTCCAGGCCTTCTTCTTCGAGCCTTCGCCGCCGCCGAAATTCATCGTGCTGGGGTCGCTGACCGGCAGGTTCTCGGGGTCGAGGCCGGCCGCGACGATGGACGCCTTCAGGTAGTTGCCGTGCACGCCGGTGAAGAGGTTCGAGTAGACGATGTCGTCGGAGCTGCCTTCGACGATCGCCTGCTTGTAGGCCTCGGTGGCGCGCGCCTCGTCGGTCGCGATGAAGGCCGAGCCGATGTAGGCGAAGTCGGCGCCCATCGCCTGCGCCGCGAGCACCGCGCCGCCGTGCGCGATCGCGCCCGACAGCGCGAGCGGCCCGTCGAACCACTCGCGGATCTCCTGCACCAGCGCGAACGGGCTCTTGACGCCGGCATGCCCGCCGGCGCCGGCCGCCACCGCGATCACGCCGTCGGCGCCCTTCTCGATCGCCTTCTTCGCGAACGCGTTGTTGATGATGTCGTGCATCACGACGCCGCCCCAGCCGTGCACCGCCTCGTTGACGTCGGTGCGCGCGCCGAGCGACGTGATGACGATGGGCACCTTGTACTTGGCGCACACCGCCATGTCGCGGTCGAGCCGGTCGTTGCTCTTGTGCACGATCTGGTTGATCGCGAACGGCGCCGCCGGTCGCTCCGGGTGCGCGCGGTCCCACGCGGCCAGCGTCTCGGTGATCTCGGCCAGCCATTCGTCGAGCTGCTCGGCCGGCCGGGCGTTCAATGCCGGCATCGAGCCGACCACGCCGGCGGTGCATTGCGCGATCACGAGCTTCGGGTTGCTGATGATGAAGAGCGGCGCGCCGATGATCGGCAGCGGCAAGCGGGCGAGTGCTCCGGGCAGCGGCATGTTGTTGCTTCGACGTGGATGAGTGAGGATCAGAACGCCTCGAGCGCGAGCGCGGTGACGCTGTCGGCGCCTTCGACGATCGCGTCGCGCATGCCCGGCGCCTTGCCGAGCAGGTGCTCGGCATAGAAGCGCGCGGTCGCGACCTTGGCCTGCAGGAACGCCTCGTCGCCCTCGCCCCGGGCGAGCTGGTCCTCGGCCACCATCAGCGCGCGCGCCATCTGCCAGCCGGCGACGAGGTTGCCGGCGAGCATCAGGTAAGGCACCGAGCCGGCGTACTTGGCATTCGGGCTGGAGTCGCCGGCGATGAAGTCGACGACATCCTCGAACGCCTGGCGCGCCGCGCTCAGGCGCTTGCCCATCGAACGCGCCGCGGCGCTGTCGTGCTTGGCGAGCTCGGCCTCGGTCGCCGCGATGCGCGCCGCCACCGCCTTCGGCGTCCGGCCGCCGTCGCGCGCGGTCTTGCGGCCGACGAGGTCGTTGGCCTGAATCGCCGTCGTGCCTTCGTAGATCGGCAGGATGCGCGCGTCGCGCAGGTATTGCGCCGCGCCGGTCTCCTCGATGAAGCCCATGCCGCCGTGCACCTGCACGCCGAGGCTCGCGACCTCGACGCTCATCTCGGTGCTGTAGCCCTTCACGAGCGGCACCATGAACTCGTAGAACGCCTGGTTCTCCTTGCGCACCTCGGCATCGGGATGGTGGTGCGCGGCGTCGTAGGCGGCTGCGGCCGCGATCGCCATCGCACGGCAGCCTTCGGTGTAGGCGCGCATCGTCATCAGCATGCGGCGCACGTCGGGGTGGTGGATGATCGGCCCGCTGCCCGGCAGCGAGCCGTCGACCGGACGCGACTGCACGCGATCCTTCGCGTACGCCGCGGCCTTCTGGTAGGCGCGCTCGGCCACCGCGATGCCCTGCATGCCGACCGCATAGCGGGCCGAGTTCATCATGATGAACATGTACTCGAGGCCGCGGTTCTCCTCGCCGACCAGGTAGCCCACGGCACCCCCATGGTCGCCGAACTGCAGCACCGCGGTCGGGCTCGCCTTGATGCCGAGCTTGTGCTCGATCGAGACGCAATGCACGTCGTTGCGCGCACCCAGGCTGCCATCGGCATGGACGAGGAACTTCGGCACGATGAAGAGGCTGATGCCCTTCACGCCGGCCGGTGCGCCGGCGACGCGCCCGAGCACGAGGTGCACGATGTTCGGCGCCATGTCGTGCTCGCCGTAGGTGATGAAGATCTTCGTGCCGAACAGCTTGTAGCTGCCGTCGGGCTGCGGCTCGGCGCGCGTGCGCACCAGCGCGAGATCGGAGCCCGCCTGCGGCTCGGTCAGGTTCATCGTGCCGGTCCATACGCCGGCGTTCATCTTCGGCAGGTACAGCGCCTGCTGCTCGGGCGTGCCGGCCGTGAGCAGCGCCTCGATCGCGCCGTCGGTCAGGAGCGGGCAGAGCGCGAAGCTCAGGTTCGCGCTGTTGAGCATCTCGACGCAGGCCGCGCCTATCGTCTTCGGCAGCCCTTGCCCGCCGAGGTCGGCCGGATGCTGCAGGCCTTGCCAGCCGCCCTCGCCGAACTGGCGAAAGGCCTGCTTGAAGCCCGCGGTCGTCGTCACGACGCCGTCCTTCCAGCTCGACGGATGCTGGTCGCCGTCGACGTTGAGCGGCGCGACGACGCCTTCGTTGAACTTCGCGCACTCCTCGAGCACCGCCTGCGCCGTCTCGAGGCCGGCCTCCTCCATCCCCGGCAGCCGCGCAATCTCGTCCAGCCCGGCCAGCTCCTTCATGCAGAACAGCATGTCCTTGATCGGCGCGCGGTAGCTCATCGTCGTCTCCTGATGCAGAGGATGCAGAGCGCGCCGGCGGCGCGCTTCATGGTTCAGCCGAGTGCCTTGACCAGCTCCGGCACGGCGGTGAAGAGATCCGCCTCGAGGCCGTAGTCCGCGACGCTGAAGATCGGCGCTTCCGGATCCTTGTTGATCGCCACGATCACCTTCGAGTCCTTCATGCCGGCGAGGTGCTGGATCGCGCCGCTGATGCCGGCCGCGATGTAGAGCTGCGGCGCGACGATCTTGCCGGTCTGGCCGACCTGCCAGTCGTTCGGCGCATAGCCGGCGTCGACTGCGGCACGGCTCGCACCGAGCGCAGCGCCCAGCTTGTCGGCGAGCGGCGTCAGCACCTCGTTGAACTTCTCGCTCGAGCCCATCGCACGGCCGCCCGAGACGATGATCTTCGCGCTCGTCAGCTCGGGGCGATCGAGCTTGACGATCTCGGCGCCGACGAACGACGACTTGCCCGAGTCGGCCGTCGCAGCGAGCGTTTCGACCGCTGCGCTGCCGCCGCTGGCCGCGGCCGGATCGAAGCCGGTCGCGCGCACCGTGATCACCTTGACGGGATCGAGGCTCTGCACCGTCGCGATCGCGTTGCCGGCGTAGATCGGGCGCTCGAAGGTATCGGCGCTGACCACCTTGCTGATGTCCGACACCTGGCCGACGTCGAGCTTGGCGGCGACGCGCGGCGCGACGTTCTTGCCCGACGCGGTGGCCGGGAAGAGGATGTGGCCGTAGTCCTTGGCGATCGCGAGGACCTGCGCGGCGACGTTCTCCGCGAGGCCGTGCGCGAACGGCTCGCCGTCGGCATGCAGCACCTTGGCGACGCCGGCGATCTGCCCCGCGGCCTTGGCGGCCTCGCCGGCGTTGCTGCCGGCCACCAGCACGTGCACGGTGGCATCGCAGGCCAGCGCGGCGGTGACGGTGTTGAGGGTGGCGGGCTTGACGACTGCGTTGTCGTGTTCGGCAATGACGAGTGCGGTCATGTTCAGATCACCTTGGCTTCGTTCTTCAGCTTGGACACCAGCGTCGCGACGTCGGGCACCTTGATGCCGGCGCTGCGCTTCGGCGGCTCGCTGACCTTCAGGACCTTGAGATGCGCCTTGATGTCGACGCCGAGGTCGGCAGGCTTCACGACATCGAGCTGCTTCTTCTTCGCCTTCATGATGTTGGGCAGCGTGACGTAGCGCGGCTCGTTGAGGCGCAGGTCGGTGGTGACGATCGCGGGCAGGGTCAGCGACAGCGTCTCGAGACCGCCATCGACTTCGCGCGTGACCTTGGCCTTGCCGTCGGCGACTTCGACCTTCGATGCGAAGGTCGCCTGCGGCAGATCGGCCAACGCGGCCAGCATCTGGCCGGTCTGGTTGCAGTCGTCGTCGATCGCCTGCTTGCCGAGGATCACGAGGCCGGGCGCTTCCTTGTCGACCAGCGCCTTCAGCAGCTTGGCGACGGCGAGCGGCTGCAGCTCCTCGGTCGTCTCGACGAGGATCGCGCGATCGGCGCCGATCGCCATCGCGGTGCGCAAGGTCTCCTGGCA
>JAFEEF010000026.1 GCA_018241265.1 Pseudomonadota bacterium
GTCTTGCCCACGCCCGGCTCGCCGATCAGCACCGGGTTGTTCTTGGTGCGGCGTTGCAGCACCTGGATCGCGCGGCGGATCTCGTCGTCGCGTCCGATCACCGGATCGAGCTTGCCGGCACGGGCGCGCTCGGTGAGGTCGAGGGTGTACTTCTTGAGGGCTTCGCGCGCCCCTTCGGCTTCGGCGCTGTCGACCTTCTGGCCGCCGCGCACCGCGTCGATCGCGGCTTCCAGCGCCTTCCTCGTCAGGCCATGCTCCTTGACGAGCGGGCCCAGCGAGGTCTTGGTGTCGGCCAGCGCGAGCAGGAACATCTCGCTCGCGATGAACTGGTCGCCGCGCTTGGTCGCTTCCTTCTCGGACGCCTGCAGCAGCGCACCCAGGTCGCGCCCGGGCTGAACCTGCTCGCCGCCCTGCACTTGCGGCAGCTTCTTGATGTCGGTGTCGACCGCGGCCTGCAGCCGGCCGACGTTGACGCCGGCGCGCGAGAGCAGCGCCTTGGGCCCGTCTTCCTGGGCCAGCATCGCGGCCAGCACGTGCGCCGGCTCGATGTACGGGTTGTCGTTGTTGACGGCCAGGCTCTGGGCGTCGGCCAGGGCTTCCTGGAACTTGGTGGTGAGCTTGTCGATGCGCATGGGGGAAAACCTCCGTTGCGACGACATCTTGGGCGGGGCGGGCGCAAATTCAAGAAAAAAGCGCTTCCGGAGAAGCGCTTCGGTCTGGCGCGTTGACCTGCGTCAGAACTTGGGTGCGGCGATGTCGTTGTTCGTCTTGGGCTCGCAGTGCATCGCCAGCTTGCCGATCGCCGCCCCGGCACCATCGAGCATCTCGCCTTCGAGTGCCGCCGTCTGCCGATCGACCGATACGCGCGCCGTGTGCAGCCGCTTCAGATCGGGCGCCCAGATGAACAGGGCACCCCGGATCCAGTCGTACCAGACGACGCTGTCGCGCGTCGGCGCGACGAACAGCATCGAGTAGAAAGCCGGGCTGATCTCCATCTTGCCCTTCAGGTTCACCGGCAGGACATTGGAGCGCTGCACCAGCGCCAGATAGCTGTTGCGGCGCAGCGCCATGTCGAGGTGCGCCTCGGTCGTCCGCCCCTGGACCTCGATCTGTCCCTTGCAGAGCAGGTAGACGCCGTACTCCTGCGCGGACGCCGGCAGCGCTGCCGCCGCGCCGACCAGCGTCAGCGCCGCGAGCAGCGTGCGACGCGCGGTGCGTGCCATCGCCGTCCTCACTTCGAGGGCACCTGCGCGTCGACCGCCCGGGAGGCACGCGTGGAGCCTCCTTGCACGCCGAGCCGGCCGCCTTCGCCGAGGCCGCCCTCGACGGTTTGCGCCTTGTACGACCGGACCTTGACGACCAGCTTGTTGTAGGCGTCGACGAATGCCGCGGTGATGAGCTTGCCTTCGTCGGTGTTCGAATAGGCGCTGCCGCCGGCGCCGATGTGGCCGATGGCCAGGCCGGCGAGGCGGAAGTCGGTGTTCTTCGATGAACCGGTGGACGAAGCCAGCCGCACGGTCGAGCGGATGTCGACCAGCGTCAGCGCCGTGTTCGCCTCGTTGGTCGAGGTGCCGACGCTGCCCAGCGCGCCGCCGACAACGCCGCCGAGTGCGCCGCGGAAGAGCCCGCCGAGGGCGACGTTGGAGCCTTCGGTCCCCTTCTTGGCCATCACGATCTCGGGCTTGAGCAGGTAGTCGGCCACGACCTGCTGCCCCTTGCCGCGGGTGTCGCTTTCGCGCGCCTCGTCGCCGCGCGCACGCCGCGTCTCGTCATTGATCGAACGCTCGCCGGTGCCGCGCTCGACGACGACGAAGCAGTTCGAATCCATGATGATCGAACTCAACACCGGCGCCGTCGAGCCCAGGCGGCCGCCGTAGTACTGATACCACGCCGAGCCGGTGTCCTCGTCGATGCGCAGGACGCCGAGCGTCTGGTTGCAGTGCTCCATCTGGGGCTGGGCGTCCTGCGCCAGAGCCGGACCGGCGGCGCCGATCGCCGCCGCGGCCAGCCCGAGCAGCACGAGGGGGGTGGCAGCGGCTCGGCCGGGCCGGGTGGTCGAAACGATCGGACGGGGGGCGTGGAAAGCATTCATTGGTTTTCCTCCAGGGACCGGTCGCCGGCATGCCATCGCCGGCGTGGATAGGCATCGGGCCGAGCACATGGCTTTGCCCGCAAGTCGACCGCTGCTCGACGTTACCAGAATAGTGACATTGAGTTACCGGCTTCGCGATCCCACATTCGTGCAGCGGCGCCGAGGACCGGCAAGCGCTCGCGTGCCGGCGACTTCCGGGACAGGTCGAAGTCGGCGGTCCGGGCGGGACGAAGCGGGCAGCGAGCCGCCGATCAGGCCGGGGCGTGGGAACGATGCCGGCGACTGCCCGGGCGCGGGGGCACCCGCGCTGCTTCCGGCACCGTTCCCACAACCGGCGGAGCCGCGGCCGGCACGGCCAGCCACGGTCGAAACGAAACCGCCGTTGTCGTTGCACGAATGTTCATGATTACCCCCGTCTGATGAACTCGCCGCCGACATCGCCGCGGCAAACGAAGACTAGATCTCGAAGAGTTACTGGCCCGTTATCGCAGCCGCCGCTGCGCGGAACGGGCGCAGATCAACCGTGCGCGACGGCGGCTGCGCGCAATCGCACGTTGAACGGATTGCGCTCGAGAAAGCTTGGTCGGAACACGTCCGGCACATGCGGCAAGGCGTCGTGCTCGATCCAGGCGATGCCGCGCCGCAGCGCCTCCGCGGCAGTGGCCGCATCGGCGGGCGCCGCCGCGTGGTGGATGGTCCACCACACCTCGGGCGCGTAGAGGCCGGGGAGCGGGCCGTCGCGCACACAGCGCTCCAGCAGTTCGCGTCCTGCCGCGGCTGCCTCGACATGGGCCCCGCTGGATGCCAGCAGCTCGGTCCGCAGCAGCAGCGCCTGCATCGCCAGCATGAACTGCTCGCGTTCCAGCATCTCGGCCTCGAGCGCGGCGATGCGCGCCAGTGCGCCCGGCGCATCGTCGTCGCGCGACTGCTCCAGCGCGACCTTCAGCCGCACGTAGCTGCGCCCGGTACCGCCGGCCGATTCGATCAGCGCATGCGCCGCCCGTACCAGCGCGGCCGGCCCGGGCGTGCCTTCCGGCACGCTGCGCCCGCGCCAGAGGCGCGCCTGGGTGAACCAGCGCGAGGCACGGATCATCGGCGGCTGGTCATCGGGTATCGGCGACAGCGTGCGGTGCGCGAGCTCCGGCCGGCCCAGCCACAGGAAGCAGATCGCGAGGTCGTTCTCCGCATTCCAGGCCCACACCGGATAGCCGGCCTCGCGCAGGCGCTGCGGCAACGATTCGGCCTGCGCCAGGTAGGCGTCGAACCGCCCGAGATCGCGCAGGCTGCCGAGCAGCGTCATCTCGTCGATCAGCAGATTGCCGTGCTCGGCGCCCGCGCGGCGGCTGCATTCGATCGCCCGCTTCGACGCCTCGACGCTCTCGCCCATGCGGTTGAGGTACATCAGTGCGATCGCCTTGTTGCCCCAGGCCTCGCCTTCGGCGCCCCAGTGCCCGACGGCTGCGGCCTGGCGTATCGTGCGATCGAACATCTGTACCGCTTCGATGCGCCGATCGGCATAGTCGAGCGCGGTCGCATGATCGCTCAGCCAGTAAAGACGCTCCTCGTCGCTGAGACCGTCGAGCAAACCGAGCGAAGCCTGCTGCACCACGACCGCCTCGGCGGGACGCGCCAGCCGCATCAGTGCCGTCGCCGCGCGCTGTTCGGCGAGCAGGCGCAGGCGCGTCTCGCCCGCATCGGTGGCGAGCGCGCGCGCGGCCTGCGCGTCGGCCAGGCCGGCCTCCGGCTCGAAACGTTCGCACAACACGCGGGCGCGGGCCTCCAGCGCCGCGGCGCGCTGCGACGGTGTGACGGCGCAGGCGAGCAGCGCCTCCGCGTGGGCGAGCGCGACGTCGGCCGACTCGAGGCCGAGCAGCAGGTGGACGCTGCGCCAGTCGGCGCGGAAGGCGCGCTCGTCGCCATCCGGAGTGCGTGCGGCGCGATGGCAGCGCGCGGCAGCCTCGCGGGCACGCAGTTCCTCGCTCGCGGCCGAGCGCGCCTGCGCCTGATCGGCCGCGTCGTCGTAGCGCGTCGCGGCGCGCGCCGGCTCGCCGCCGGCCTCCCAGTGCGCGGCGACGTGCGCGGCGCGCGGGGGAGCCGCCGACCCGTCTTCGAGCCAGACGGCGACCTGCCGGTGCAGGATGCGGGCGATCGCCTCCGGGATCGATGCCGACACGGCCTGGCCGAGCAGGTCGTGAGCGAAGCCGCCGCCGCGAAACAGGCCAGCCTGCTCCAGCGCGTGCCAAGGCCCGACCAGCGCCACCGGCGGACAGCGCAACAGCGCGGCCGCGAGATCGACGTCGAAATCCTGCCCGGCGACCGCGGCGACCTGGGCGAGCTGGCGCGCATCGTCCGGGAGTTGTTCGATGCGTCGCGACACCGCGCCCGGCTGCCGCCATGCCGCAGCCACCGCATCGGGCCCGGCCGAGAACTCATGGAGACCTTGCAGGTGCAATGCCGCCAGCGCATCGACGATGAAGAACGGCTGGCCGCCGCAGTAGGCGAGCAGCGGCGCAGCCCAGGCGCGCGGATCGAGGCCGGGCAGCTGCAGCGACGCGAGCAGCGCCTCGACGTGCGCCTCGTTCAACGCAGCCAGATGAATCTGCAGCACCTGCCCGGGGGCGCGCCGCCCGTACCACTGGCTGACCGGCGCCGGCTCGGCATGGCTGCGAAACGCCAGCACCCAGACCCAGCCGCGCTCCGGCGCCGCCGCGAGTTCGAGCAGCAATCCGAGCGACGCGCTGTCGGCGAACTGCAGGTCGTCGAGCGACAAGCCCGGCGTGCCTTCCTGCGCCGCGCCCTGCGCCGTCGGGCGGCAGAGGGCGAGGACATCCGCCAGCGCGCGCGTCAGCCGCGAGGGCTCGAGCATGCCGGCGGGCAAGGCATCGGACGTGCGCGGCAACAGCGGCGCCAGCTCGCGCTGCAGCTCGGGCGTCAGCGGCGGCGCGTAGCGGCTGCGCAGCGCGTCGAGCCAGCGCGCCGCCAGCGCATAGGGGACAACGTCGTCGCCCGGCCGTGCGCCGACCGGCGCGAGCCAGCGCTTGGCCTGCGCATGGTCCTGCAGCAAGCGCGTCTTGCCGCTGCCCGGCAGGCCATCGAGCAGCACGCTGCAGCCCTGCGCCGCCGCCTGCTCGAGCAGACGCCACTCGGCGTCGCGGCCGATCAGCCGCGGCGGCCGGCGCAGTTCGGCCGGCAGCGGCATGCGCAAGGCCCGGCCATCGACCTGCAACGCACCGCTGCGCTCTATCGTCGCGGCGAGCTGCTGCGTCTCTTCGCCCGGCTCGGAACCGAGATGGTGCTCGAGCTGGCGCACGCAGCGCTCGTAGGCAGCGAGCGCCGCGGCACGGTCGCCGCGCAGGTAATGCAGCCGCATGACGCGGCGGTGCGCGTGTTCGGACGAAGGGTCGTCGAGTGCGAGCCGCTCGGCCGTTTGCAGCGCCGCCGCGAGCTGGCCCTCGGCTTCGAGGCGCGACGCCTGCTCGGCGAGCGCCTGACGGCGCCGCGTGCGCCATAGACCGCGCGCCTTCTCGATCCAGTCCGCGAGCTCGCTGCAGTCGCCATAGTCGGCGCTGCCGAGCAGCTCGGCGGCGTCCGCGCTGTTCGGATCGTACGGATGGCCGAGTTCGAAAGCGACCTGCGGCGCGAGGCCCAGCGTGCGGTCGCCCGAAACGACGTCGCAGGCGGCCCAGCGGCGCAGCCGGAACACGCGTTGACGCAGGCTGTTCGCGCCGCGCCTGGCGTCGCTGTCGGGCCAGAGCAGGCCGATCAGACGGCTGCGTGCCGTCGGCCCGTCGATCGCGAGCAGTGCGAGCAGCGCCGCGTCGCGCCGTTCGAGCAGCTGCGCCGTGCCGTCGGCGCGCACGAGCTTCGGTACGCCGAGCAAATGGAGCGACAGCAGGCTCGGCGGCTCCACCGCTGCTGCCTCGGCCCCGGATCAGGCAGGGGCGCCGTCGCCGGCTGCACCACCTGGAGCACCACTTGGCGCACCACTTGGCGCACTGCCGACGGCATTCCCCGCGGCGATGCCCCAGCGCGCCAGCGCCGCATCGTCGCTCACGCGGGCATCGACCCAACGTGCCCCGTCCGGCGTCGTCTCCTTCTTCCAGAACGGCGCCTGCGTCTTCAGGTAGTCCATCAGGAACTCGCAGGCCTGGAAGGCCGCACCGCGGTGCGGCGACGTCACCGCGACCAGCACGATCTGGTCGAGCGGCCGCAGCGGCCCGACCCGATGGACGACCCGCACCCCGAGGATCGGAAAGCGCTTGCGCGCCTCGTCGACCATCGCCTCGATGGCGCGTTCGGTCATGCCGGGATAGTGCTCCAGCTCCAGCGCGCTGACGCCGGTCCCGTCGTTGCGGTCGCGCACCGTGCCGACGAAGCTCGCGATCGCACCGATGCCGCCGTCGCCGGCCCGCAGCGCCGCGACTTCGTCGGACAAATCGAAGTCGGCGGTCTGGATGCTGACGACCGGACGGGCCATCTCAGCCTCCGGTCACCGGCGGAAAGAAGGCGACTTCAGCGCCATCGGCGATGACCGCGGCGTCGTCGCACAGCACGTGGTCGAGTGCGCTGCGCAATGCCCGGCCGCGCGCGAGCACGCGGGCATGCTCCGGGCTGCGCGCGATCAGCGCGTCACGCAGCCCGCCGACGTGCGTGCCGGGCCCGACCTCCACCGATTCGCCCGTACCGAGCGCCTCGCGGATCGAAGCGAAGTAACGCACGCGGACTTGCATCGCGGTCATCCGAGCAGCGATGCGAACGGCAGGAAGCGCACCGTGTCGCCGCGCCGGATCGCCTGCGACGGCGGCGTGTCGACGACGCCGTCGCCCCAGACCACCGACGTCAGCACGCCCGAGCTCTGGTTCGGATAGAGGTCGAGGCCGCCGTCGGCGTTGAGCCGCGCGCGCAGGAACTCCCGGCGCTTGTCGGGCTTCGGCCAATCGAAGTCGGCGCGCTGCAGGACCGCACGCGGCGTCACGTCGGTCGCGCCCTGCAGGCGCAGCAGCACCGGCCGCACCGCGAGCAGGAACGTGACGTAGCTCGACACCGGGTTGCCGGGCAAGCCGAGGAACCAGGCGTTGCCCTGCCCGTCCGGTCGCCGCACGTCGCCGAACGCGAGCGGCTTGCCGGGCTTGATCGCGATCGACCAGAGGTCGATGCGGCCTTCGGCCTCGACCGCCGGGCGCAAGTGGTCTTCCTCGCCGACCGACATGCCGCCCGAGCTGACGATCAGGTCGTTGCCGGCCGCGGCCTCGCGCAGCGCGGCGCGCGTCGCGTCGAGGCGATCGGGCACGATGCCGAGATCGACGCACTCGCCGCCGAGCGCCCGGATCAATCCCTTCAGCAGGTAGCGGTTGGAGTTGTAGATCGCGCCCGGCTTGAGCGGCTCGCCCGGCATCACGAGCTCGTCGCCGGTCGAGAACAGCGCGACCCGCGGGCGCGGCCCGACGCGCAGCGTGCCGGCGCCGACCGAGGCCGCGAGGCCGAGATGCTGCGGTGCCAGGCGCGCGCCGGCACGCAGCACGACGGCGCCGTTCTCGACGTCCTCGCCGCGGCGCCGGATCGAGTTGCCGAGCTCCGGAACCGTGTTGATCCTGACCCCGCCGTCGACCGCGTCGCACAGCTCCTGCATCACGATGCAGTCGGCGCCGGCAGGGATCTGCGCACCGGTGAAGATGCGCGCCGCACTGCCGGGCGCCAGCGGCGCGCCGACGACGCCGGCCGGGATGCGCTGGCTCACCGGCAGCACCGTCCCGGATGCCGGCACATCGGCGGCGCGCATCGCGTAGCCGTCCATCGCGCTGTTGTCGGCGGGCGGCACGTCGAGCGCGGAGCGGACATCCTCGGCGAGCACGCGACCCAGCGCATCGAACGTCGACACGCTTTCGGTGCCCGGCAGCGGCGCCACCGCACCGAGCAGGCGCGCCAGCGCGTCGTCGAGCGCCAGCAGGTTCGGCCGCGGTGCGGCTGCAGGAGACGTGCTCATGGGGCGGTGCGCATGGTCAAGCGGTCGGCGTGATCGAGCAGGAAGCGTTGGATGGCGTCGACCTGGTTCAGGTCGAGCACCGGCAGTGGGGTCGCCACGGGTAGCGGCTCCGCAGGGTCGGTGCAGATCGCCAGCACCTGCGGGTCGTCAGGATAGATCAAAGGCTTGCCGGCCGCCGCCCGCCACACTTCGAGCTTGGGAATCGGCGCGTGCCGGAAGCCTTCGACGAGCACCCAGTCGCACGGCGACAGCTCGGCGACGAGCGCGCGCAGGTCGGCCTCGGCCGGCTGCTCGATTTCGCGCAGCAGCGCGAGGCGCCGGTCGGACGCGACCAGCACCTCGTAGGCCCCGGCCTCGCGGTGCCGCCAGGTGTCCTTGCCGGGGCGGTCGATGTCGAAGCCATGATGCGCATGCTTGATCACCGAAACGCGCGCGCCGCCGCCGCGCAGCCGCGGCACCAGTTGCTCGATCAGCGTCGTCTTGCCCGCGCCCGAATAGCCGCAGAAGCCGACCAGCTTCATGCCGCGTGGCGGGCGATGTAGTCCTTGACGGCCGGCACGTCGGCGCGCATCACGTCGACCTTGCGCGGCAGTGCCTCGATGCCTTCGTAGCCGGCCGGCCGCGCGGGCTCTCGGCCCAGCGCCTCGACGATGGTCGATGCGAACTTGGCCGGCTGCGCGGTCTCGAGCACGATCATCGGCACGCCCGGCGTGTGCTGCTCGCGTGCGACCTTCAGGCCGTCGGCGGTGTGCGGATCGATCACGACGCCGCTCTGCTCGGCGGTCGCGCGGATCGTCGCGAGCCGATCGGCATGCGTGCTCGAGCCCGACGCGAAGCCGAACGATGCGATGCGGGCGCGCTCGGCGTCGCTGACGCTGAACTCGCCCTGTCGCGCCAGTTCGTCGCCGAACAGCCGGCCCACGCGCGCGCCGTCGCGACCGACGAGGTCGTAGACGAAGCGCTCGAAATTCGACGCCTTCGAGATGTCCATCGACGGACTCGACGTCTCGTGCGTCTCGGCGCCGCCGCGCACGCGGTAACGGCCGGTGCGGAAGAACTCGTCGAGCACGTCGTTCTCGTTGGTCGCGAGCACCAGATGCCGGATCGGCAGGCCCATCGAACGCGCGACGTGGCCGGCGCAGATGTTGCCGAAGTTGCCCGACGGCACCGCGAAGTCGACCGGCGCGCCATCCTCCCGCACCGCCTGGAAGTAGCCGGCGTAGTAGTAGACGACCTGGGCCAGCAAGCGCGCCCAGTTGATCGAGTTGACGGTACCGATGCGCTGCGCCCGTTTGAACTCGAGGTCGGCCGACACCGCCTTGACGATGTCCTGGCAGTCGTCGAACACGCCTTCGATCGCGATGTTGTGGATGTTCGGATCCTGCAGGCCGTACATCTGCGCCTGCTGGAACGGACTCATGCGGCCGTGCGGCGACAGCATGAAGACCCGGATGCCGTGCTTGCCGCGCATCGCATGCTCGGCCGCGCTGCCGGTATCGCCCGAGGTCGCGCCCAGGATGTTGAGCGTCTGGCCGCGCCGTTCGAGCTCGTACTCGAACAGGTTGCCGAGCAGCTGCATCGCCATGTCCTTGAAGGCGAGCGTCGGGCCGTTGGACAAGGCTTCGAGGAACACGCCGTTGCCGAGCGCGACCAGCGGCGTGATCTCGGCCGTGCCGAAGATCTCCTTCGTGTAGGTGCGCGCGACCAGCATGCGCAGGTCGGCGGGCGGGATGTCGTCGATGTAGAGCGAGAGGATCTCGAACGCCAGGTCGGCGTACCCGAGGCCGCGCCAGCGCTTCAGGGTCGCGCCGTCGACCTGCGGATAGCGCTCGGGCAGATAGAGGCCGCCGTCGGGTGCGAGGCCTTCGAGCAGGATGTCGCTGAAGCGGCGCGGCGTTCTGTCGCCGCGGGTGCTGAGGTAGTTCACTTCAGCTCTTCCTTGCGGATCTTCACGATGGGCGCCAGCACCGTCGGCAGCGCCTGCATCTGCGCCAGCGCGGCGTCCATGCGGCCTTCGAGCGTGTCGTGCGTCAGGATGATCAGGTCGGTCTGCGCCTCGCCCTCGGCCGATTCGCGCTGCAGCACCGCGTCGATCGAGATGTCGGACTCGGCCAGGATGCCGGTGATGCGCGCCAGCACGCCGGCGCGGTCGGCGACGCGCAGCCGCAGGTAGAACGACGTCACGACCTCGGCCATCGGCAGGATGCGCGTGTCGTGCAGCGCGCCCGGCTGGAACGCGAGGTGCGGCACGCGGTGGTCGGGGTCGGCGGTGTGCAGCCGCGTGATGTCGACGAGGTCGGCGATCACCGCCGACGCGGTCGGCTCGGCGCCCGCGCCCTTGCCGTAGTACAGCGTCGAGCCGACGGCGTCGCCCTGCACGACGACCGCGTTCATCGCGCCTTCGACGTTCGCGATCAGCCGCGTCGCCGGCACCAGGGTCGGATGGACGCGCAGTTCGATGCCGCCGTTGCGCCGCTTCGTGATGCCGAGCAGCTTGATGCGGTAGCCCAGCTGCTCGGCATAGCGGATGTCGACCGCGTTGAGTTTCGAGATACCCTCGACATGCGCCTTGTCGAACTGCACCGGGATGCCGAACGCGATCGCGCTCATGATCGTCGCCTTGTGCGCGGCGTCGACGCCTTCGATGTCGAAGGTCGGGTCGGCTTCGGCGTAGCCCAGGCGCTGCGCCTCCTTCAGCACGACGTCGAAATCGAGCCCTTTCGCCCGCATCTCCGACAGGATGAAGTTGGTCGTGCCGTTGATGATCCCGGCGACCTGCTCGATGCGGTTGGCCGTCAGGCCTTCGCGCAGCGCCTTGATGATCGGGATGCCGCCGGCGACCGCGGCTTCGAACGCGACCATCACGCCGCGCTCGCGCGCCGCCGCGAAGATCTCGGTGCCGTGCACCGCGAGCAGCGCCTTGTTGGCGGTGACGACGTGCTTGCCGGCCGCGATCGCTTCGAGCACGAGCGCGCGCGCCGTGTCGTACCCGCCGATCAGCTCGACCACGATGTCGATGGCCGGATCGGCGATCACCGCGCGCGGATCGGCGACGACACGTGCCGCGGCGCCGACGATCGCACGCGCCGCGTCGACGTTGCGGCGCGACACCGCGGTCACTTCGATGCCGCGGCCGGCGCGCCGGCGGATCTCTTCCTGATTGCGCTGCAGCACCTGGAACACGCCGCTGCCGACGGTGCCGATGCCGAGCAATCCGACTTGGATCGGTTTCATGGGATCAGGCCGTGTGGCGTTTGCGGTAGTGCTCCAGGAAGCGGGCGATCCGCGTGATCGCCTCGCGCAAGTCGTCGGCGTTCGGCAGGAACACCATGCGGAAGTGGTCCGGCGCGATCCAGTTGAAGCCGGTGCCCTGCACGATCAGCACCTTCTCCTCGGCGAGCAGCTCGTAGGCGAACTGCTGGTCGTCGGCGATCGGGTACATCTTCGGGTCGAGGCGCGGGAACATGTAGAGCGCGGCCTTCGGCTTGACGACCGACAGGCCCGGGATCTGGCTCAGCAGCTCGTAGGCGACCTGGCGCTGGTGGCCGAGGCGCCCCTGCGGCGTCACGAGGTCGTCGATGCTCTGGTAGCCGCCGAGCGCAGTCTGGATCGCGAGCTGGCCCGGCGTATTCGAGCACAGCCGCAGCGACGCCAGCATGTTGAGGCCTTCGATGTAGTCCCTGGCCTGGCGCTTGGCGCCCGACACCACCATCCAGCCGGCGCGGTAGCCGCACGAACGGTAGTTCTTCGACAGGCCGTTGAAGGTCACGAACAGCACGTCGTCGGCCAGCGACGAAATGCTGGTGTGCTTCGCGCCGTCGTAGATCGTCTTGTCGTAGATCTCGTCGGCGAACACGATGAGGCCGTACTGGCGCGCGACCTCGACGATCTCGAGCAGCAGGCTGTCCGGATAGAGCGCGCCGGTCGGGTTGTTCGGATTGATCACGACGATGCCGCGCGTGCGCGGCGTGATCTTCTTGCGGATGTCGTCGATGTCGGGCAGCCAGCCCGACTGCTCGTCGCAGACGTAGTGCACGGGCTTGCCGCCCGACAGGCCGACGACGGCGGTGTAGAGCGGGAAGTCGGGCGCCGGGATCAGCATCTCGTCGCCGTCGTTGAGCAGCGCGTTCATGCTCATCGTGATCAGCTCGGAGGCGCCGTTGCCGAGGTAGACGTCCTCGAGCGCCACGCCCTTCACGCCCTGCTGCTGGGTGCGGTGCACGACCGCCTTGCGCGGCGCGAACAGGCCCTTGGAATCGGTGTAGCCGGCCGCATGCGGGATGTTGCGGATCATGTCCTGCACGATCTCGTCGGGCGGCTCGAGACCGAACTCGGCAACGTTGCCGATGTTCAGCTTGATGATCTTCTGGCCTTCCTCCTCCATCGCGCGTGCCTTCTCGAGCACGGGTCCGCGGATGTCGTAGGCCACGTTGGCCAGCTTGCTCGACTTGACGATGGGGTCCAACTGAATGCTCCGGTGACTGGCAGCGCCGCAAACTTAGAATTTTCTCATAGGGGCCGGCCGCGCCTCTCCAGACCGGAACCACGACATGAAGCTGCAAGCCGACCGGATGGAAGGACGCAATGCAATCTCGCGCCACGGCGGCGAAGGCGTGATCGTCAATGGCGTCGAGTACCGCCGGCACGTGCTCGTGCCGTGGAGCGGGGAAGTCTCGCCTTGGCCGGTCGGCAATCCGTCGGCCCCGTCGGCGGACGATTTCGGCGCCGTTGCGGCACTCGAGCCCGAGCTCGTCGTGTTCGGCAGCGGCTCGCGTTTGCGCTTCCCGCCGGCTGCCGCGCTGAGGCCGCTGATCGAACGCGGCATCGGCATCGAGACGATGGACACCGCCGCCGCCTGCCGCACCTACAACGTGCTGCTGGCCGAAGGCCGCTCGGTGGTCGCGGCGCTGCTTTTCGACGGTCCGGCGCAGGGCGCGTGACGGCCCCTCGCGGGCTCGCATAGCGCAGCTTGCCCGGCTCGGCATCGGTCGGGAATGGCTCCGCGTAGCCCTATAATCTCGGACTATGCCCGGAGCGGCTCAATTCAGCAGAATACTTCATGACGCCAGCCCTCAACAAAGCCATACCGGAATTTGAAGCGCTAGCGACCGGTGGCGTGAAATTCACGCCACAGGCCTACGCGGGGCGCACGGTGGTGCTGTACTTCTACCCGAAGGACAATACCCCCGGTTGCACCACGGAAGCGATGCAGTTCCGCGATCACCACAAGGAATTCGTGAAGGCCGGCGCCGTGGTGTTCGGCGTGTCGCGCGACAACATGGCGTCGCACGAGAAGTTCAAGCAAAGCCTCGAGTTGCCGTTCGACCTGATTGCCGACACCGAAGAGAAGCTCTGCCACATGTTCGGCGTGGTCAAGAACAAGATCATGTACGGCAAGAAGGTCAAGGGCATCGAGCGCAGCACCTTCCTGATCGACGGCGAAGGCGTGCTGCGCGGCGAATGGCGCGGCCTGAAGGTCGCCGGCCATGTCGAGGAAGTGCTGAAGGCCGTGAAGGCCTTGAAGTAACCCGCCTGATGCCGTGCCGGCTGCACACCGGCCACGCATCGAAGTTGTGCATAATCATTTCATGCCCGCGAGTTCACCCGTAGGTCTCGCCTGAAATCCAAAGCCGCTCAGACGACTGAGCGGCTTTTTTCATTTCCACTGCTCCCATGCCCCTGCCCAAGCCTCCTGCCAAGCGTGCCTCGCTGTTGAGTGCCGCGGACTTCGACGCGCCCGCCGCGCCGGTGCGCCGTCCCGCCAAGAGCCGTGTCGCGGCGCCGCCGGCCGCGAGCGCCACCGTGCTCGATCTGTTCGAGACGCCGGTCGCGCGTGCGCCCAGCGCCCCGGCGCCGGCCGTCGTCAGCGCGCCGCCCGCGCCCGCCAGGCCGCGCGCCACGGCAGAGCCGCACAAGCCGCGCAGCGAAGGGCCCACCAAGCTCTTCGTGCTCGACACCAACGTGCTGATGCACGACCCGACGTCGCTGTTCCGCTTCGAGGAGCACGACATCTACCTGCCGATGATCACGCTGGAGGAACTCGACGGCCACAAGCGCGGCATGACCGAAGTCGCGCGCAACGCGCGCCAGTGCAGCCGCGACCTCGATGCGCTCGTCGCGGGCCTGCCGGCACGTGCCGGCAGCAGCGGCATCGCCGACGGCGTGCCGCTCAACCGCACCGGCCACCGCGAAGCTTCGGGCAAGCTCTATTTCCAGACCAACCTGATCGACGTCACGTTGCCGATCGGCCTGCCGCAGGGCAAGGCCGACAACCAGATCCTCGGCGTCGTGCAGGCCTTGCGCCAGCAGCAGTCGGGGCGCGATGTGGTGCTGGTGTCCAAGGACATCAACATGCGCATCAAGGCGCGCGCCCTGGGGCTGCCCGCCGAGGACTACACCAACGACAAGACGCTGGACGACGGCGACCTGCTCTACACCGGCGTGCTGCCGCTGCCCGCGGACTTCTGGGACAAGCACGGCAAGACGATGGAGAGCTGGCAGCAGGGCGGCCTCACCTACTACCGCATCAGCGGGCCGCTCGTGCCGGTGCTCCTGATCAACCAGTTCGTCTACCTCGAGGCGCCGGGCGCCGCGCCGCTCTACGCCAAGGTCACCGAGATCACCGGCAAGACCGCCGTGCTGCGCACCTTGCGCGAGTACACCCATCAGAAGAACGCCGTCTGGGGCGTGACGGCGCGCAACCGCGAGCAGAACTTCGCGCTCAACCTGCTGATGGACCCGGAGTGCGACTTCATCACGCTGACCGGCACCGCCGGCACCGGCAAGACGCTGATGACCCTGGCCGCCGGCTTGAGCCAGGTGATGGACGACCGCCGCTACACCGAGATCATCGTGACGCGCGTGACGGTGCCGGTCGGCGAGGACATCGGCTTCTTGCCCGGCACCGAGGAGGAGAAGATGGGCCCGTGGATGGGCGCGCTCGACGACAACCTCGAGGTGCTGTCGAAGACCGACGGCGGCGCCGGCGAATGGGGCCGCGCGGCGACCAACGACCTGGTGCGCTCGAAGATCAAGATCAAGAGCCTGAACTTCATGCGCGGCCGCACCTTCCTGAACAAGTTCGTCCTCATCGACGAGGCGCAGAACCTGACGCCGAAGCAGATGAAGACCTTGATCACGCGCGCCGGCCCGGGCACGAAGATCGTCTGCCTCGGCAACCTCGCGCAGATCGATACGCCCTACCTCACCGAAGGCAGCTCGGGCCTGACCTTCGCGGTCGACCGCTTCAAGGGCTGGCCGCATTCGGGCCACGTGACGCTGGCGCGCGGCGAGCGGTCGCGGCTCGCGGACTTCGCTTCGGAAGTGCTGTGACCGCCGTGCTCGACGCGTTCCGGCTCGACGGCCGCATCGCGCTCGTCACCGGATCGTCGGCCGGCATCGGCCATGCGCTCGCGCAGGGCCTTGCCGGAGCGGGCGCCACGGTCGTGTTGAACGGGCGCGACCAAGCGCGGCTCGCCGCCGCGGCCACCCGGCTGCGGGAAGCCGGGGCGCAGCAGGTGCACACCGCGTGTTTCGACGTCACGTCGAGCGCATCGATCGCACCCGCCATCGAGCGCATCGAGCGCGAGATCGGGCCGATCGACATCCTCGTCAACAACGCCGGCATGCAGCGCCGCGCACCGCTCGAGCAGTTCGCGGAAAGCGACTGGCACGAGCTGATGCGCACCAACCTCGACAGCGTGTTCCTGGTCGGCCAGGCGGTCGCGCGCCACATGATCGGCCGCCGGCGCGGCAAGATCATCAACGTCTGCTCGGTGCAGAGCGAGCTCGGCCGGCCGAACATCGCGCCGTACACGGCCAGCAAGGGCGCCGTCAAGATGCTGACCAAGGGCATGGCGATCGACTGGGGCCCGCACGGCCTGCAGGTCAACGGCCTCGGCCCGGGCTACTTCAAGACCGAGCTCAACGAAGCGCTCGCCGACGACGAGAAGTTCAACGCCTGGCTGATCGGCCGCACGCCGTCGCGCCGCTGGGGTGAAGTCGGCGACCTGATGGGCGCGGCGGTGTTCCTGGCGAGCGACGCGTCGGCCTTCGTCAACGGCCACGTGCTGTACGTCGACGGCGGCGTGACCGCCACCTTGTGAGCATGGACGCGCTCGTCATCCACGCCGCGGGCGACCTGCGCGTCGAGGAAGTCGAGACACCGCCGGTCGGCGCCGGCCAGATGCGGGTGCGCGTGCGCTGCGGCGGCATCTGCGGTTCGGACCTGCACTACTACCGGCACGGCGGCTTCGGCACCGTGCGCGTCCGAGAGCCGATGGTGCTCGGCCATGAAATCGCCGGCGTCATCGAAGAGGTCGGCAGCGCGGTCGACGGCTACCGCGCCGGCGATCGCATCGCGATCAGCCCGAGCCGGCCCTGCGGTTTGTGCCGCTATTGCCAGCAGGGCCTGCAGAACCATTGCCTCGACATGCGCTACTACGGCAGCGCGATGCGCATGCCGCATGTGCAGGGCGCCTTCCGGCAGCAGATCGTCGTCGAGGCGGCGCAGGCGCATCGCCTCGCCGACCACGTGAGCGATGCCGAAGGTGCGCTCGCCGAGCCGCTCGCGGTCGCGCTGCACGCGGTCAACCGCGCCGGGCCGCTGCTCGGCAAGCACGTGCTCGTGACGGGTTGCGGACCGATCGGTGCGCTCGCCGTGATCGCGGCACGGCGCGCCGGTGCGACGCGCATCGTCGTGACCGACGTCGGCGCGGCGCCGTTGCGCACCGCGGAGCGCATCGGCGCCGACGTCGCGATCGACATGGCGGCGCAGCCCGATGGCCTGGGGCCGTATGCCGCCGACAAGGGCCGCTTCGATGTGCTGTTCGAGGCGAGCGGCAACGCGCAGGCGCTGACCGGCGCGTTCGATGCGCTGCGGCCGCGCGGCATCGTCGTGCAGCTCGGGCTCGGCGGCGAGATGACGTTGCCGATGAACAGCGTCGTCGCCAAGGAGTTCGATCTGCGCGGCGCGTTCCGATTCCACGCCGAGTTCGCGACTGCCGTCGAGTTGCTGAACCAGCGCCTCGTCGACGTCCGCCCGCTGATCTCGGCCACCCTGCCCTATCGCGACGCGGCACGCGCGTTCGCGCTCGCGGCCGACCGGTCGCAGGCGATGAAGGTCGTGCTCAGCTTCGATTGACCGGTCAACCGCTGGTCGCAGCGGCGCCGCGCATCGCCTCGCGCAAGCCCTCCACCAACTGCTCCATGTCGTAGGGCTTCTGCAGGATGCGCACGCCGGCGGCAGGACGCCGGGTCGAATAGCCGGTCGCGGCGAGCAGCGCGAGGTTCGGCCGGTGCTCGGCGCACCACGCCATCAGGTCGATGCCGTTCATCGTGCCGGGCATCATGATGTCGGTGAAGACGATCTCGAACTCGGCGCCTGTTTCGAGCAGCGCCTTCGCATCGTCGGCGCTCTCGCGCAAGGTCACCTGGTGCCCGCCCTCGAGCAGCGCCGGCACCACGACCGACGAGATCAGCACGTCGTCCTCGACCATCAGGATCTTCAGCGCCGGCATGCCGTCACGGACGTGGCGCGGCGCATCTGCACGGCCGGCATCGACGGCCGCGGCCGCGGCAACCGGCAGGTAGAGCCGCACGCGCGTGCCCTCGCCGGGACGGCTGTCGATCTGCGCGTCGCCGTGCGACTCGCGCGCGAACGAGCGCACCTGGGCAAGGCCCAGACCGCTGCCGGCACCGATCGGCTTGGTCGTGAAGTAGGGATCGAAGGCCCGTGCGCGCGTCGCGTCGTCCATGCCGATGCCTGCGTCGGCCACCTCCAGGCAGGCATAGCGGCCCGCGGGCAGCGTCGCGGTCTCGCAGCCTTCGGCCGGTCGCATACCGATCGTGATCGTGCCGCCGGACGGCATCGCATCGCGCGCGTTGAACACCAGGTTGAGGAGCGTCAGCTCGAGTTGCGCGGGGTCGACGAAGAGCAGCGGCGCGTCCTGCGCGATCGCTGCGACGAGGCGGGCTCGTCCGCCGAGCGCGCGCTCGGTCAGCTCCTGATGGCGCAGCAGGAAGTCCTTGATGTCGACCGCCTGCGGCGCGCTCGCCTGGCGGCGCCCGAATGCGAGCATCTGGCGCACCACCGCGGCGGCCTTGCGGCTCGCGTCGATGCAGGCTTGCAGCGTGCGTCGCTTGGGGAAGTCGCCGAGCGTGCGGTCGAGCACCTGCAGACCGATGCTGATGGTCTGCAGCAGGTTGTTGAAATCGTGCGCGAGACCACCGGTCAATCGGCCGATGGCCTCGAGCTTCTGACCTTCGAGGAGCCGCGCCTGCGCTTCTTCGGCACGCCGAACGGCTTCCTCGACGCGCTGCTCGAGCAGGCGCGCCGCCTCGTGCGCCTTGACGCCCGCGTCGTGCAGTGCGAGGCTGACCTCGTCGGCCTCGACCACGCCGGTGCGGAGCAGCGGCGGCACCTCGTCGTCGCCGAGCCGCGTGGCGGCCTGACGCAGCGCGACGACGACCGCGCCGAGGCGATGCGCGCCATAAAGCGCGATCGCCAGACTCAGCAGCAGGATCAAGGTCGACGCCGCGACCACCTGGGTCGTCAAGCGCCGCGCCGCCTTCAGCAAGGCCGACTGCGGCAGCGCGAGCACCACGGTCCAGCCGTAGGCGTTGGTCTTGGCGATGTAGGTCAGCGACGGCACGCCGTCGAGCGTCACCGAGTCCAGGAACACGCCGGCGTTGGCGTGCACCAGATCCCGGATGTACGGCGAAGCGCGCTTGCCGACCCACTTCTGCGGGTCGCGACTGCGCGCGATGATGACCTGCGCCTGGTCGATCACCGACGCGAGGCTGCCTTCGGGCAACGTCGCCGCGCCGACCACCGCCTGCACGACGGCCGGGGCGAACGCGATCGCCACGTTGTAGCGCGGCGGCGCGACATGCAGGTCGGCCGCGAATGCGCCCAGCACCGGCATGCCGTTGACGAGCGCGCGCGGCGAGAAGTAGACGGCCGGATCGCCGGTGACGAAATGCGCCTCCGGCGAACGCTCGATGGCGCGATAGCCCTCGAACGGCACCTGGGTGTTGAGCTGCTGGCGCCGGCGGTCGACGACGATCGCCCAGTCCTGCGTGTTGCGCGTCGCGAGCGTGGCCTCGGCATGGAAGCGCTGCAGGTCGCCGTCGGCGAGCGCGGGCGATGCAGCCAGCGTCCGCGCCATCACGACGCGCTTGTCGAGTTCGCGCTCGACCAGCGTGTTGAGGTCGCGCGCGACACGCTCGACGTCTTCGCGCGCGTCCTGCGCCTCGCGCCCGTAGGTCGAGCGCGCGAGCAGGCCGAGTCCGAGAACGGCCGGCAGCCACACGGCCAGCACGAGGAGCAGCAGGAGGGTCTTGATACGCAAGGAGTGGCCCGGCGGTCGGTCGCGATCGATCGGTCGTCGATCAGCCAGGCCCGAAAGATACCAACGCTGGCCCCGCCTTGCTTGGCTTCGAATTCGGGGCCGCGACCTTCCGGCTGCGCCCGAACTCTCCTACACCCGACGCCGCCGATGCCCGACGACCCCCGTCCCCGCGCGGGCACTAATCTGTTCGGGAGGACATTCCTCATCGACCGGGAGCAACAAGGTGCCCGGCGGCGCGATGCATCACCGCAAGCGCCACCACGCGCCGGCAGCGCAGACCACCGACGACACGACAGCTCGCTGCCGCCGAAGGCCGACCGCAACTGACCCATCCGACCAACGTAGAACCAGGAACATCATCATGAGAAACGCATGGCAATTCAGCGCCGCCACGGCGGCTATCGCTTTCGCAACCGCATTCGGCACCGCGTCGGCGCAGAGCATCGATGAACCGAACGACGCGACCACGGGTGCGACCGCACCGGTCGAGCAGACGGCCCCGGCGCAAGGCCCCGGCATGAAGGGCTACCTGTCGCGCAAGTGGCACAGCGACCGCTCGTCGTCCGAGCAAGCGGAGATCGATGCCGGCAACATGCCGGCGCCGAACAAGAACGCTCAGGCGTGGATGAAGAACCAGCCGGCCGGCCAGATGCCGATGCCTGCGGATGAACCGTCCAGCCAGGACAACTCGCAGCCGAGGCAGCAGCCGTAGCGGCCGAGGCCACCCGGCCGCCTGTGCAGTGGCCCCGCGTCGCTTCAGGGCAGGCCCATGATCGCCACGTTGCTGTGCTCGTCGGTGTTGTCGTTGCTGACGAAGGCGATGCGATCGCCCGCCACCGCGAGGGGCGCGCCCGAGTAGTTCTGCTCTCGGCTCGGAACGACGAGGCGCAGCGCCTCGCAGGTCACGCGGCCGCAGCCGGCGGTCGCGAATGCGAACAGATCGAGCTGCCCGCGCCAGAGCGGCGCGCAGAACGCCTGGCCGCCGCAGCCGGTGGCGTCGTAGACGTACGGGTAGCGATCTGCCGACGCGATGTAGACGCGGCCCTGCACGACCGCCGGCTTGCTCGTGATGTCATTGCGCGGCGCGCCGGTGGATTCCCGGACCGCGTCGCATCGGTTCAGCGGCCGCCTATGATCCTCCCGGCTCGCCGCAACACCGGCGAGCAACGGAGTTCCGCATGCCGCCATCGCGCACCTTGCAGCAGGTTCAGGACTGGATCGCCGGCGCCCGGCGCATCGTCGTGCTGACCGGGGCCGGCATCTCCACCGATTCCGGCATCCCCGACTTCCGCGGACCGCAGGGCGTGTGGACGCGCAACCCGGCCGCCGAGAAGCTGTCGACCTTGCAGAACTACCTGGCCGACCGCGACGTGCGCGTCGCCGCCTGGCAGAGCCGCATGGCGCATCCGGCCTGGACCGCGCAGCCGAACCGCGCGCACCGCGCGCTCGTCGGGCTCGAGCGGCGCGGCCGGCTGCACGCGCTGATCACGCAGAACATCGACGAGCTGCACCAGATGGCCGGCCACGACCCGGCGCGCGTGATCGAGGTCCACGGCACGATGCGCCGCGCGATGTGCTGGGGCTGCGGCCTGCGCATGCCGATGTCCGAGGTACTCGAACGGGTGCAGGCCGGCGAGGCCGATCCGCCCTGCCGCGTCTGCGGCGGCATCCTGAAGAGCGACACGATCTCGTTCGGCCAGGCGCTCGTGCCGTCGGTCATCGCGCGCGCGATGGCGGCAGCCGGCGAGGCCGACCTGCTGCTCGCGATCGGCAGCACGTTGCAGGTCTATCCGGTAGCGGGCGTGGTGCCGGTCGCCAAGGAGGCCGGCGCGAAGGTCGTCATCGTCGTCGACCAGGCCACGCCGATGGATGAACTCGCCGATGCCGTGCTGCGCGATCCGATCGGCGACGTGCTGCCGGCGCTGTGCGACGCGTCCTGACGGCGGCCTACGATCTGCTCCGAGGCGGCTCCTTGCGCTGACCGATGCGCGGCCGCGACGATGACGCGAGCGGCCGGCCGTCGCGGTCGCGATACCGGCGTGGGTCGCGCGCCGGACGGGCCGCGCGTATGCGCCGGGTCGTGCGGGTCTGCCTCGCGGCAGGCCTCGTACCGATGACGGCCGCGATCGCGACAGCGCCCGGCGTCGCATCGTCACGCCACGGCGCCAGGACCGGGCGGCGATACGCCGCACGCCCATCGGTGCGCAACGTGAAGTAGAGGAGCAGCGCCCCGACCACGAACAGCACGAGCCCGATGCGCCGAGAGCCTCCATAGGCGATCGCCGTACCGCTGCAGGTCGCCGATAGAGCGAGCGTGCGCACGATGTCCTGCACCGCCCACCATCGATCGCTCTCCGCCCTGTCTGCGCTGTTCAACATGCCCGCCCTTGGTCGCCTTCGGTGCCGGCGCTCTAGGACCAAAAGACTAGCGGGTCTGTGCTACGAAGCAATGGTCACTTACAACTTCGGGCGTAAAGAATGGCGAGGATCTGCGATAGATCACTCGGCTGCCACGTCAGCGCACGGCGGCCCATCGCACGCGATTCGCTTCCCGCGGCGTCGCCAGAGGCGGCTGGCATGCATGCGCGGGTACGGGCATGCGGGCGTATCGGCGGACCTGCCGCTCGCCGCCCAGGCAGCGGGTCCAGCCCGGCACGGGTGCGGCCGAGGGAGCGGTGGCATCGTCGCCGAACATCACGCGACCGACCTCTGCCGTCAGGAGCTGATCCCACACGAGGTGCACCCGGCGGTCGTCCGACGGATTGTCGGCTGCATGCACGCATCCCTGGTTGAAGTAGTAGACCGCTCGCGGCGCGAACCGCACGACGTCACCGTCCAACATCATCCGTGCACCACGCGAGGTCGCGATCGGCAGATGAAAACGGGCCCGTACGCAAGCGCCGCCGTTTCCGTCCGGGTACACGCTATGTTCTTCGTGCGGGCGCAGCCCTGCGCCAGGACCCAGCGCATTGATGCGAAGGTTGATCAGGTGCGGCAGCGCGCTCGCCAACTCGGCCAGGACGGGATAGCGTGCGGCGTGATGAAACGCCTTGCCCAGGCAGGAGAGGTCGTGATCGTCCCGGAAGTCGGCAAAGTCGCCGTGCCGGTTCCACAGGCTCCATTGGGATACGGCGCCGTAGGGTCGCGTCCAGTGGGTGACGTGTTCCTGCTCCTGCACGTCCGAATGGGCCTCGCACTCGCACAGCGCGAGCACTTCGGCGCGAAGCGCGCGTGCCACGCCGCGATCGACGCGGAACAGCCGCAGGCACCGGATGCCGGCACGATGCGCATCCGCATCGCGGATGCCTTCGAGCAGCGCGTCGTCAATCGCAGGCATCGTCATCGCGAAACGGGCAGGAGCGCCAAAGCGCGTCGGTGGACAGCGTGGCCGGTGCCCACGCCGCACGCTCGAGGGTGCGCCAGTCGGGCCATTCGCAGGCGTCCAGCGCGACCGGCGCGGAAGGCGCACGGTCGAGCGCCGCGTAGTGGTCGTCGAACTTCACGCCGTCGCCGCCGGGAAGGTCGTGCAGGTGCACGCGGGTTGCCGGAATGCCGTAGGCATGCGCAACGATCAGGCCATGCAGCGAAGACGCCATGATCCACGCGCACGACGTGAGCGCCGCGACCACCGACTCGATGCCGTCCTGCATGTCGATGAGGCGCACGCCGGTTGCCGCGAGCCACTCCGGCGACAGGCGATACCGGTCCGAGAAATGCGGCGCGAGACCGACCCCGTTCCGCGCGCCGGCTGCCGGCGCGAGCAGCCGCGGCAACAGCAGCGCAGGGTCGCCGCAGACCGGCGGGCAAGCGCCCCCGCAGGCGACCACGCGGTCTCGCGTGATCGGGCCGCGCACCGCGAGCCATCGGGCCTGCGGACACAGCGGCTCGTCGCGCCACATCAGGCCCGCGCCCCAGACGGAACTCGAACGATGGGCGAAGCCCGCGATGCTGCCGCTGACGATCCAGTGCGGTGCCGTGTCGCGCGGCGGCACGTAGCGCGGCATGCGGCCCGTCAGCCGGTGCATCAGCCAGGGAGTCAGCGCATCGCCGAAATTGGCCCGGCTCGGCGTCCGGCACCAGCAGGCGCGCAGCATCGCAGCCTGCGCCGAAGAACCCGCACCGCGGGCGGCATCAGGTCGCGGCAGCATCCTCGGACTCGAGTTCTGCACGCAGCTCGAACGGCAGGCCGCCCCAGCTCCAGTGCCAGTCGCACCAGGCATCACCGGCGTCGGTCGCCGGGATGAAGCGGAACGCATCCGGCGCATGACGATGCGCCCAGGCACCCAGCACATTGAACTCGGAGTAGCCGCGCGGCGGCTGGCGCAGGATGTAGGCGTCGATCGGCTCGCCGAACCGCTCCAGCGCATGGCGCCGCAGCGCCGCGTAGAGCCAGCGCGGGTACACGAAAGGCGGCTGCTGCATGTAGTCGAGCTCGACGGCATGACCGAGGTAGGTCTCGGTCGGCGCCCGCCAGGGATGGTGCCGCCCGAGTTCGACGGTCGGCCTGGTCACGATGGTCGGCCGCCCGTCACGGATCAGATCGCCGGCATGCATCGCGCGACGCAGCAGGCAATCGGCATCGAGATGGGCGATGTAGTCCGCATCGACCAGCGTGTCGGCGTGCAGCTTCGTGACCTGCTGCCCGAGATAGTCGTCGGCATACGCGGGCACCTCGATCCATCGAACCCAGCCGGGCAGGCGGACCCTCGCGATCCAGGGCTTGCTGCTCACCGGTATGGCCACCGCGACCTCGTCGAAGCCATGGGCATGGCGTTCTATGGCCCGCAGGCAGCAGCGCAGCCAGTCGATGTCCTTCCAATAGGTGCGTATGAACAGTGCGCAGCTCATCGAATGCCCGCCGGCCAGCTAGGGGTACCGCGCCGGCACCCCGGCGCATAGACTGCATCTTCAGGCACCTGCCGAAGGCGAGCCATCCCCAAGGCTGAACGGAAGACGGTCGACATGCCGATCGACGGCGAACGCAGTGGCGCTCGAGCGCTTGCAGCAGGCTGCGCGGAGATCCTGTACGGCGACACGCTGGCCGACATCGCCGGTCTGCTCGACCCCGGCGTGCGCGCCGTGATCGTTCAGCCCGTAACCTTGCCGCACTGGCACGACGAACTTCGAACGGCGGTCGAGTCGGGCCGCTTCGTCGTCGAGCGCCGGCAGTGGCAAGCACGCCGACCCGAAGCGCTCGTGCACTTGCTCGAACAGGACCTGCCGCACGACGGCCTGGGCTTCGAGACGCGGCTCGCGTTGATCGACGACCTGGCGCTGCTCGGCGATGCGCTCGCGCGGCTCGCGGACTGCCGCGGACTGCTGTTGCGACTCTTCACCGAGCGGCCCACGCGTCATTGCGGGTTCCATGTCGATACCGTCGGCCCGGACCTTCCTCCGGTCGGCCTGCTGAGGGTCTACAACGGCGCCGCGACGAACTTCGTGCGCAACGCCGACGTGGCGGACGGTGTCAGCTTCATGCGTTATTTCAAGCGCCGCGAAGCGCTGGTTCGGCAGCACGCGGCATCGGTCGAACCGGCAACGGTCGATGCGCTGTGCGAACTCGACGCAGCGCCGGACTTCATCGTCCGCGGCAGGGCGGTCGAGCAGGTGCCGGCCGGAGCGATCGTCGCCTTCCGACATATCGACGTGACTCGGGTGAACAACGCCGACGCGGTGCTGCAGGCCTGGATCCACAGTTCGCCGATGGAAGGCGCACGGCGCCTCGTCGCGAACCTCAGTCCGCTGGACGGACCCCGGCGAAGTCGCCAGCACTGAGCGACGCCTTGCGGTCGGATGCGCAAAGAAATATTGCGGTGCCGCCCTGCGCGCGCTGCCTGCCCGGGCGCGTCGACGCCGGTGATGCGGCCGGGCCTTCATGCATCCCACGTTCTTGGCATTGCCGGGCGGCATGGGCCGATCGACGATGGCCGCCCGCCAGTTGACGGGTTGATCGCGAAAGGAAACGGCATGACACACCGCCGTAAGCACTTCTATGACGACACGAACCGATCCACGCGCATCGACGTGTTCGACGAACTCACCGCCCAGACGTTGTCCGCGCTGCGCCAGTTCGCGCGCAGACTCGGTGCGCCGCATCTGGTCGACGAGGTCTTCCTGCCGACCCTCGCGGAGGGCGACTGCCAGCTCATCGCGGGCGTGCGCGACCGGCCGTGGCCGCCGTGGGGATTGGGCGCACGCGAGATCGTGGCGCTGTGCATGACGCATTCCATCGCCGATGCGAGCTATGCGGTGTCGCCGGTGTATGCCCTGACGCAGGACCTGAACAACGTCGGCCTGCTGAGCTCCGTCTACAAGGAGGCACTGGAACAACTCGCGGCGGTACCGAACGCCGAGATCTGCTATCTCGCGGCCGAGCATTCGACGCTCGCCGACCATGTCCTGCGACGCGCCGGGATGCAACGTACGCCGGACGTCTTCGTCACCTGGCTCGAGCGCTACTACACCTACCGCGCGCCCGTCCGGCGCGTCCTCGAGGCGCTCGGCCTGGAGCAGCCTTCGACGCCGGAACTGCTGGCGCACGCCGGCGATCCCCAAGCGCTGCAAGACCAGGCGACGTTCCACCAGACGATCTACAACGGCAGTCTGCCGGAGTGGATAGGCACCGAGATCCTGCGCTCCGAGATCATCGGCCTGGTGCGCGGCGGCCACGCCGGCAAGCCCGGCGGCGTGCCCGGGGGTTCGGGACGCTGGGAGTGGGCGGTCGATCCCGAAATCAACTTCGCCGTCAGCATCAACAACCTCCTGGCCGACCGGCGCACGGGGCTGCTGCAATACGTGCTCGAGTCGGAGTCGAAGTTCCGCAACGCGACCGTCACGGCGGCCGGACAGGCGCATGCCGGCGTCGACGAGCGCCTGCGGCGCGCGAAGACGCTGGACGACCTCGGACCGTATCGCGACGTCTTCGAGCAGGCCTTGCTGGCGCATCTCGAGCCTGCAATGAAGCGCCTGAACAGGCCGGGATTCCCGATGGGCCGCGTCGAGATGCAGATCACGGCGAGCGGCAACGGCGACTACTTCCGGCTGCACGCGGACAGCGACGCCAAGAGCACGCGCGAGATCTCGTTCGTCTACTACTTCCATCGCGAACCGCGCCGGTTCTCGGGCGGCGAACTGCGCCTCTACGACTGCCGGCAGATCGACGGCCGGCGGGTGCCTTCGGACACGCCGCAGACGTTGTCGCCGCGCCAGGACCTGCTGCTGCTGTTCCCGAGCGCCAACGACCACGAGGTGCTTCCGGTGCGCGTACCCAGCGGCGAGTTCGCCGACTCGCGGTTCACCATCAATGGATGGATCCACCGCGCGAGCTGAGGCCGTGCCGGCGGCGAGCGGCCTGCGCTGCGTCCGGCTCGCCTGGCCCGGGGCCACGTCGGCGCTGCCGGCGTGGCGATTGGCCTCGCTGGAGCTGCCGCCGGTCTCGGGCCTGGTCGCCAGGCACTGGCTGGTCGAGCGCCATGAGGTGCAGGCGCAGTACGTGTTCGATGGAAGCTCGTCGGCGATCGACGCCTTCCTCGCCGATCCCGGCGCCGACCCGGACTGGCGGCACCTGCACGCCGCCTTCGCCATGCGCAGGCCTGCGGTCGAACCGCTGGCACGGCGGGCAGCGCTCGATCGACCGATCTTCGTGATCGCCGCGCCCCGCAGCGGCAGCACGTTGCTGTTCGACCTGCTGTCGCGCGCGCCGGACGTCTGGTCCGGGAACGGGGAAGGCGCGCCTGCGATCGACGGCGTGCGGGCGCTCCATCCGGCCGCGCGCGGCTGGGACAGCGACCGCATCGACGATGCCCACGCGACCGGGCCGAACGTGTGCTGCCTGCGCGCAGGCTGGCGCTTCGGCTTGCGCGACCGCGATGGCCGACCCTGGTCCGCCGTCGATGGACCGGGCCCTCGGCTGCTCGACAAGACCACCGAGAACAGCCTGCGTGTCGCACTGCTCGCATCGGCCTGCCCCGATGCGCGCTTCGTGTTCCTGCACCGCGACGCCCGGCCTTCGGTGAGCAGCCTGATGAAGGCGTGGCAGCACGGCGGATTCGTGCGTTTCGGCGCGTTGCCCGGCTGGGCGGATCCCTGGTGCTTCCTGCTGCCCCCCGACTGGCGCGCCCTGCGAGGCCGGCCGCTGCAGGAGATCGCCACGGCGCAATGGGACGCGGCGAATCGTTGGGCGCTGCACGATCTCGAGGCATTGCCCCGCGATCGCTGGACCGCGGTCGACTACCACGAGCTCATCGCCCGTCCTCGGGCCACCGTGCATCGACTGTGCCGCTTCCTCGATCTGTCCGTCGATGCCGCGTTCGACGCGTACCTGCGGCGTCCGCTGGCAATCAGCGCCACCGCGATCGAGCCGCCCTCGTCGATCAAATGGCGCAGCCATGCCGATCTCGACCCGGCTCGCGTGGAGACGCGCGTACGCGTGACCAGCGCGCGACTGCGCGATCTGTCGGCGATACCTGCCGCGGCGCCGACTTCGGGCGATGCGTCGAGCGTGAATTCGGTCGGGCGGCGCACGACCCGCTTGACGACGACCGACGCCGGCCCTGCGGCGCGCTACGCATGTCGGCTGGCCGACCTGATGCCTTTTGCCGCATCGTCCGGACCCGACGAGGCGACCTATGCGTCGCCATCGTGGCATCTCCAGGCCGGTGCCAGCATCCCGCTCGGCTTGGCCGGAGCGACGCGCTTTCGCGAGCGTTTCGTCACCGATGTGCCGATCGTGTGGAGCCGGGACCGAACCACGCGCGCCTGGCAGCCATGGTGGGCGGAGCGCGGCGACCTGCCGCGGCTGCGGACCATCGCGGGCGGCAAGAGGCTGCCGCCGCTGCCTGCGGCGCTCGCAGGGCGGCTGCACGCCGCCGGACTGATCGAGACCGCTGCCGAGCGGCAGACGCGCGCGGCGCATGCGGAGGCCTGGGCGGCGGCCTGCGCGCACGAGTTCGCGACGCACGGCTACGCCGTCCTGAGATCCGTCCTGCCCGCGGCGGTCGCCCGTTCGCTGGGCGCCTACTACGATGCCCTCGCGTCGATCGGATGGGCCTTTGGCGATGCGCAGGTCGCGCGGCGGCTGGGGCGGCACAACGAAGCATTGGCGCGGTTCTTCCATCACCAGTACGCGACCCTGATCGCGACGATCGCCGGGGAGCCGGTCTGCCCTTCGTACTGCTACGTGTCGGCCTACCAGAGCGGAGCCGAGCTCGATCCGCACGTGGACCGCAAGCAATGCGAGTTCACCGTATCGATGGTCTATGCCGAATCGGGAGGACGATCCGGCGACTGGCCGCTCTGGTTCCTGGCCGGTGCCGCGCCGAGCAGCGTCACGCTCGAGGTGGGCGACGCGGTGGTGTTCCGCGGTCACGACCTCGTGCATTGGCGCGATGCCGCACCGGTACCGGGGATGGCGCTGAGCACCTTGCTCTTCCACTACGTGCCGGTCACGTTCCGGGAGACGCTCCATTAGGCCCGGGAGGAGCCTTGTATCGCCGCCGCACCGCCGTCACGTGCGCTGCCCGACGCGCCCGCCGAGTTGCGGCAGGTGGGCCAGCGCCGCATGGATCGTCTCCAGGCAGCTCGCGCCCACCGGCAGCTCGCGGCCGTTGCGCAGCACCGCCATGTGCTCGCCGCCGCCGAGCGGGTAGAGCGACCGCAGCGCTGCGACGCGCACGATGTAGGAGCGATGGATGCGGACGAAGCGGCCCGCCGGCAGGCGCGCTTCGAGGTCGCCGATCTTCTCGCGCACGTCGTGGCGGTCGGCGCCGACGTGCAGCGTCACGTAGTTGGCGGCCGCGCGGATGACGTCGAGCTCATCGAACGCGATGAAGATCCAGCGGCCGCCGCTCTTGACGACCATGCGCTCCGCATCGGCTGCCGCCGGCATGGGCGCCGTCGCGGCCTGGTCGCCCGCCACGTGCAGCCGGGCACGCTCGAGCGACTGGCGGAAGCGCTCGCGCCGGAACGGCTTCAGCAGGTAGTCGAGCGCCTGCGCCTCGAACGCCTGCACCGCGAACTGCTCGTGCGCGGTGACGAAGACGATCGCCGGCAGCGCAGCGGCCGGCGTCGCCTCGAGCACCGAGAAGCCGTTCAGGCCCGGCATCTGCACGTCGAGAAAGGCCAGACGCGGATGCAGCTCGCCGATCGCGCGGACCGCCGAGATCGCGTCGCCGCACTCGCCGACGATCTCGAAGTCGGGCTCAGCCGCCAGCAGCGACGACAGGTTGAGCCGCGCCAGCGGCTCGTCGTCCACGATCAGGGTGGAGATCTTCATGCGCGTGTTCGTGGGCTCCATCGGCGGATGCATCGCCTCCGGCGCGGCGATACGGAATCTGCAGGGTCACCGTCGTGCCCCGGCCGGGCGTACTCGCGATCGCCAGTGCTTGCGCGTCGCCATGGAGCTGCGCGAGGCGGGCACGCGTGTTCGCGAGGCCGAGGCCCGGAGACTGCTCGGCCGGCAAGCCGGCGCCGTCGTCGGCGACCTCGATCGACAGGCGATCGGCAGCGCGCACGATCCGTACCGCCAGCCGCCCCGGCCGTGCGAGCGGCGCGATGCCGTGCACGACCGCGTTCTCGACCAGCGACTGCAGCATCAGCGCCGGCACGGCCGCGTCGGCCGCATCGTCGGCGACGTGCAGGTCGACCATCAGCCGGTCGCCGAAGCGCGCCTGCTGGATGCGCAGGTAGCAGCGCACGAGTTCGAGCTCGCGGGCCAGCGGTACTTCCTGCGCCGCGCCGTCGGCGAACGAGGCGCGCAGGATCTCGGCGAGGTCGGCGACCATGTCCTCGGCGGCGCGCGGATCGACGCGCAGCAGCGCCGAGATCGCATGCAGCGTGTTGAACAGGAAGTGCGGCTGGATCTGCGCGCGCAGCAGCGACAGCTTCGTCTCGGCCAGCGATCGCTCCAGGCCCATCGCCTGACGCTCGCGTTCGCGCTCCCGCGCCTGCGCGTCGAGCCAGCCGCGGATGCCGACCAGCGGCCAGTACATCCAGACGTCCGAATAGACCTCCTGCAGGAAGCGCAGCAGCAGTGTCGGGCCCTTGAAGTGCGCCGGTATCGATGCGAGCGGTCCGTGCAGCGCTTCGGCGATCGCGCAGTGCACGAACGACAGCGCGAAGAAGCAGGCGACATGGAATGCGAATGCGCGCGCCGCATGCGGCCGGGCGAGCGGCACGCGGCGCGCCAGATGGAACACCAGCGGCGTCAGCAGTGCCCAGATCCACTGCTCGGTGAGCGGCCGGCGCAGCACCGGCAGCAGCGGCGGCTGCACGCCGACGGCCCGCAGATAGGCGTAGTCGGCCAAGCCCGAGCACAACGCCACCAGGGTCCACAGGCCGAACACGATGGCGATCTGGCGGGCGTAGGGCTTCAAGGCGGGGCGGATGGCGGCAACGAGCGCCAGCATGGCAGAAGCGCCGACGGGCCGCAACGAGATCGGCGCGTGCCGGTCGCTGGCCGAGCGAGGTTCGTCCCCGCCGCGCAGGCACTCGTCCCGGCCCGCCCCGAGCAGCCCTGCCGATCGACACACTGCATCGCACGGGCGACGCACGGTTGCAACGCCCGAACCATCACGATCTCGAGGAGCTTGCCATGCGACCCCTGTCGACCCTTTGCGCCGCGCTGCTTGCCGCCGGCCTGTCCGTCTCTGCCGCCGCAGCGGACTATCTCGTCACGACGATCGACTATCCCGGCGCCGCCAACACCGCGATCTATGCGCTCAACGATCTCGGCCACTATGTCGGCGCCGAGAAGAGCCAGGACGGCACGCACCACGCGATCTTCAACACGACCGGCCAACTCATGCTGCTCGACCCGACCGGCCCGATCGGCACCGCGACCGAGAGCTGGGCGTACTCGACGAACAACCGCGGCGACATCGCCGGCGCGCTGGTCGACGCCGGCGGCACGTCGCACGGCTATGTGCATCACGCCGACGGCGCCGTCGAGATGATCGACTATCCGGGCGGCTTCGATACGCAGGCCTACGGCATCAACGACCACGGCACGGTGATCGGCATGTACAACGACGCCGCCGGCAACGGCCATGCGTTCGTGCGGCGCAACGGCGTCTATGCGCCGGCCGACCTGCCGGGCGCCTACATCACGTGGCCGCTCAGCATCGACGACCGCGAGCAGATCGCCGGGCAATACCAGGACAGCGCCGACACCGTCGGCTACGGCTACGTGCAGCAGGAAGGCGGCCGCTTCCGGCTGGCCAGCGCGCCCGAGGCGCCGGCGAAGAGCACCTGGTTCATCTCGATCGACAACCGGCACGACGTGCTCGGCTCCTACCTCGACGCCGACCTGGTTCAGCACAACTTCATCGCCCGCGGCAAGACCTACACGCCGTTCGAGCTGCCGCCGACGATCGATGCGGCCGACGGCGTCTCGGCCCAGACCATCAACGACCGCGGCGACATCGTCGGTCTCTACTTCGACAGCAACGCCGTCGCGCACGGCTACTACGCGAAGGCGCTCGACCGGTAACCGATCGCAACGCGCACGGGTCCGCGCCATGCGGACCACAATCGCTCCCACATGCGGCGCCCAAGACCGCATGCAGGAGACGATCTTGCGAACCCTGCTCGCCCTCCCCTTCCTCGGCTTGCTCTGGATCCCCTTCTACAACCAGGAGCTGCCCACGCTGTTCGGCTTTCCGTTCTTCTACTGGTACCAGTTCCTCTGGGTACCGATCACGTCGTGGCTGATCTGGCTGGTCTACCGCCATCACCTGAAGACGGGAGATGAATGATGGAAGGCACCTCCGGCATCGACTGGACCGCGCTGTCGGTCTTCATCTTCTTCTTCGCGCTCGTCACGATCCTCGGCTTCATCGCGTCGCGCTGGCGGCCGACGGATGCGGCCCAGGGCGCGCATCTCGACGAGTGGGGCCTCGGCGGCCGCAGCTTCGGCACGTGGATCACCTGGTTCCTGGTCGGCGGCGACTTCTACACCGCCTACACCGTGATCGCCGTGCCGGCACTCGTCTATGCGGTCGGCGCGTACGGCTTCTTCGCGCTGCCGTACACGATCATCGTCTACCCGATCGTGTTCCTGATCATGCCGCGGCTCTGGCGGGTCGCGCAGCAGGCCGGCCACGTGACGGCGCCCGACGTCATCTACGAGCGCTACGGCTCGCGCCTGCTCGAGCTCGCGGTCGCGATCACCGCGGTCGTCGCGACGATGCCGTACATCGCGCTGCAGCTCGTCGGCATGCAGGTCGTGATCCAGGCGCTCGGCCTGACCGGCGAGCTGCCTCTGGCGGCGGCGTTCGTCATCCTTGCGCTCTATACCTACTCGGCGGGCTTGCGCGCGCCGGCGCTGATCGCCTTCGTCAAGGACCTGATGATCTACATCGTCGTGCTGGTCGCGGTCGTGCTGGTGCCGATGAAGCTCGGCGGCTATCCGGCGGTGTTCGATGCGGCGCGCTCGGCCTTCGATGCCAAGGGCGGCGCGACCGGCCTGATCCTGAAGCCGGCGCAGATGCTGCCGTTCGCGACGCTCGCGCTCGGCTCGGCGCTCGCGGCCTTCATGTACCCGCATACCTTGACCGGCATCTTCGCCGCCAACAGCGACGACACGATCCGCAAGAACGCGGTCTTCCTGCCGGCCTACACGGTGCTGCTGGGATTGATCGCATTGCTCGGCTACATGGGGCATGCGGCGCACCTCGCGGTGAAGAACAACAACGACGTCGTCCCGGCACTCTTCAACGCGCTGTTCCCGTCGTGGTTCGCGGGCTTCGCGTTCGCCGCGATCGCGATCGGCGCGCTCGTGCCGGCAGCGGTGATGTCGATCGGTGCCGCCAACGTCTTCACGCGCAACTTCTGGAAGGCGTACGTCCACCCGCAGGTCACGCCGGCCGGCGAGGCGCAGGTGGCGAAGATCGCCTCGCTCGTCGTCAAGGTCGGCGCGCTGGTCTTCATCCTGTTCCTGCCGACGCAGTTCGCGCTCGACCTGCAGCTGCTCGGCGGCCTCTGGATCCTGCAGACCTTTCCGTCGGTGGTGCTCGGCCTCTTCACGCGCTGGTTCCGCGCGCCGGCGCTCCTGCTCGGCTGGCTCGCCGGCATGGTCGTCGGCTCGGGGCTGGCGTTCGCCGACGGCGTGAAGCCGGTGCACATGCTGAACATCGGCGATGGGCACTACGCGGTCTACACCGGCCTGCTGGCGCTGGTGCTCAACATCGTCGTGGCGGTCGTCGTGCAGGTCATCCACGGCGCGATGAGCCCGCGCACGGTCACAATGGGCCGATGACGGATGTCGTCCTTGCCCTGCTCATCGCACTCTTCGCACTGGCGGGCTGCGCAACGACGCCGCCGCCCGCACTTCCGGTCGCACCGACCCCTGCCACGCCGGCGGCGCCTGCGACCGATGCGGCACCGCCGCCCGCCAAGCCGAACGACGAAGCCCCGGCCCGGCGCTTTGCCGACTGGATCGCCGCCTTCCGCGCCGCGGCCCGCGCGCAGGGCATCGATGACGCGACCCTGGCCGCCGCGTTCGATTCGGTGCTCTACCTGCCGCGCGTCATCGAGCTCGACCGCGCACAGCCGGAGTTCGTGCGTCCGGTCTGGGCCTACCTCGACAGCGCCGTGTCGAAGCAGCGCGTCGCCGCCGGCCGCGAGCGGATGCAGCAAGTGCGCGTCGAGGCGGACGCGGCCGCAGCGCGCTACGGCGTACCGCCGTCCATCCTCGTCGCGATCTGGGGCATCGAGAGCAACTACGGCAGCAACTACGGCGACATACCGACCATCGATGCGCTCGCCACGTTGACCTTCGACGGCCGCCGCGAGGCCTGGGCGCGCGGCGAGCTGATGACGGCGCTGCGCATCCTGCAAAGCGGCGACATCGATCGCGCGCACATGCTCGGCTCCTGGGCCGGCGCGATGGGCCAGACGCAGTTCCTGCCGTCGAACTTCGTCGCCTACGCGGTCGATGCCGACGGCGACGGACGGCGCGACATCTGGGGCAGCATGGCCGACGTGCTGGCATCGACGGCGAACCTCCTCGCGCGCTCGGGCTGGCGCGCCGGCGAGCCGTGGGGCGGCGAAGTGCGATTGCCCGACGGCTTCGACCTCGCGCGGGCCGACGGCACGACGCTGCAAGGCTCGGCGCAATGGGCCGCCGAAGGCGTGCGCGCCGTCGACGGCGGCGCGCTGCCGGAGTGCGCGGATGCGGCACTGCTGCTGCCGGCCGGCCGGCGCGGACCGGCCTTCCTGATCGGCGCGAACTTCCGCGCGATCCTGCGCTACAACAACTCGACGAGCTACGCGCTCGCCGTGGCCCTGCTCGCGCAGCGCCTGACGGATGGGCCCGGTGTCCAGGCCGCCTGGCCGCGCGATCTCGTGCCGCTCGGCCGCAGTCAGCTGCTGGCGCTGCAGACGGCGCTCAATGCCCGCGGCTACGACAGCGGCACGCCCGACGGGCTGCTCGGGCCGGCCACCCGCGCCGCGCTGCGCAGCTACCAGCGCAGCGCCGGGCTGCCGCCGGACGGCTATCCGACGCTCGACTTGCTCGAGCGGCTGCAAGCGCCCTGACGCCCGACCTTCAGTCGATCGCGATGTCGAGCCGCTGCGTGCCGCTGCGGCAGCTTGCCACTTCGACGTGCAGCGTGCCGCTGCCCGCGGCGATCAGCGTCACGTAGTGCTCGTGCCCATTGCCGCGCGTCCAGGGCGAGAACACGCTCGGCCCGCCGTACAGGCCGCCTCCCCAGCCGTCGAGATGGCCGATCTCGACGACGCTTTCGACCGGCGCCAGCAAGGTCGTGCCGACGGCACGCACGGTCAGCCGCAATGGTTCCGAATGCGGCAGGTCCTTGGCCGACGGCACGCCGTAGCTCGCGAGGTAGCCGAGGTTGGCGATGCGCAGGTCGACGCGCGTGCGGCCCTCGGTGCGCTCGCGCTTGGCCACGTCGACGCGGATGCGCGGCGTCAGCGCGGCGACCCGCAGGAACGCCGCGCTCTGCGCGTTGCAGGTCTCGGCGAGGCGCTCGTAGGGCGGGTTCCAGATGCCGACGCGCGGATCGAAGCCGTTGATCTCGACCTCGCCGAGCTGCGGATGCTGCACCTTGGTCCAGGTACCGAACACGCGACCGGCGTTGTGCTCGCGGTCGAATACCGCGAGCGCCCGCAGGTCCTTGCGCGTCAGCTTGGCGTAGTGGTCGACGAACGGTTTCTTGCGCTCGATGCCGAGCTGCCTGAACAGATCCCACAGCTCGACCACATAGGCGAGCGCGCCGCGCTGGTGGTAGGCGTAGTCGGAAAGATCGCCGTGCAGCGGCTTCTCCGGCTCGTAGAGGAATTCGTGGAAGCCGCTCACCGTCGCATAGCCGGTGTGCTCGGTCATCCACGCCTCGACCTGCTCGAAGATGCCGAGGTCGCCCGGGTCCATCTTCGAGTCCGGCTTGTCGCCGAGCGGCCGGATCAGCACGCCGCCGAAGGTGTGCAGGTTGAGCCACACCATGATGTTCGGATGGCGCGTCGCAAAGTCGATCACCGCGCGCGTCTCGGGCGCTGCGCCCGGATAGGGACCCGCCCCGCCCTGCTGCGGCTCGGGCGCCCATGAATACGGGAAGTTGCGGTTGTAGTCGTACGGGTTGTCGCTCAGGTAGCTGGGCGCCGGGATCGTGCGGCCGTCGAAGTTGACGATGCGGCCTTCCGGATAGAGCTTGAAGTACGGCCCCGGGTCTTCGGGCAAGCGCGCGACCAGCACCGACGGCGACAGCACCGCACCGTCGTCGCCGCGCAGCTCGACCAGTTCGCCGGCCGGATCTTCGAGGCGCATCGTGCGGACGTGACCGTCGCCGTCGATGTCGTCCGATTCCCAGTACGCATGGCCGCGTGCGACGCGGTCGTCGACCGGGCTCGAGCGCACGTAGCGTCCTCGCTTCAACACCTCCTCGGCGCCGTCGGGCGAAATGCGCGGCACGACGTAGAACAGCGTCTCGCGGATCGCCTCGGCCATGTGCGCCGGCAAGGGCTTGCCGCCGGCCGTGTCGGCGCCGGCGTGGATCGCCAGGATGTCTTCGGCGATCGCCAGCGCGACGCTCGATCCGCACACTTCGCTGGCGTGCATGTTGCCGTCGATCCAGACCGCCGGCCGCGCCTGGTCCGGATCGCGACCTATCGTCAGCATCGGAATGTCGCGCCCGCCGGCGCTCTTGCCGAGCACGCCGGCGTGCGCAATGCCGGGATGCTCGGCCGCCCAGGCTTCGATCTGCGCGACGATCTCGGCGTGGTCGAGGTACTTCTGGCGGAACATGCGGTCTCCTGTCGTTCGTGTCGCGGCAGGCCGTGATGTTGCCTGATCCGACGGCGCCGTCAGTGCCGCCCCCGGGCCCGCGCGCGCCAGGCCGTCGACAGCGCACGCGCCTCCGGATCGGGACGTGCCGGCAGCTTGCGGTCGTCGCTGCCGTCGCTGCGCCGCGTCAGGGCGGCGTGGCCCGCACGGATCGCCGCATCAGGGCGACGCGGTGTGCATGCGCCGCAGCAGCCAGCGTCCGTCGGGCTGGTGCGCCCAGCGCGCCGAGAACGTGCCTGCCGCGGTGATCGTCTTGCCGCCCGGCGCGACGACCGTCTGGCTGTACCTGCCTTCCTGCGTGACGCGGCCGTCGCCTTCGACCGACGTCGACGTGGCCTGGAGCTCGTACGTCCGGATGCGGTAGCCGGCGTATCCCTTCAGGAAGGCGAGGATGTCGTCGTGGCCGACGTGCGGCGGGCCATCGCCATGCGACAGCTCGCCGCCGCTGTCGTACATGTCCGCCAGGCGTTCGGCATCGGCTGCGACGCTCAGTTGCCGGTAGCGTGCCAGCGATGCGACGACCTCCGCTTCCTGGCGCTTCTCGCCTTCGACCTGCCGCACCACGTGCCCGATCAGCAGACCGCAACCGCTCAGCCCGAACAGCACGAGCACGGCGATGGCGGCGAGCAGGCAGCGCCTGATGGCGAGCATCGAGCTACGGACGTCCGCGCGCGGGCGGCGGCGTCTTCTTCATCAGCAGTTCCAGGTTGTCGCAATGGTTGCGCGCGGTCGGAACGACATCGAACTTGTGCCCGCCCGGCACGTCGCGGCCGGCCACGTCGGCATGCACCTGCTGCAGGAAGCGCTGGACATTGTCGGACGTCGATCGGCTCAACTGCTGGTTGAGGTCGGCGGCGCAGGCGGTCAGATCGGCCCCGCTGCCGCGCAGCGCGAGGATGGCCCGCTGATCCGGCACCAGGAACCGATTGGATTCCTGGACGATGTCGCTGGCGTGCTCGCGCTCGTTGGCGATCATCCATTGGTAGAAGTCGGTCGACGTCGGGTCGCCCTTCATCACGGTGCTGATGCGATCCGGCGTGCCGCAGTCTGCCGGCAGGCCGCGGCGCCGGATGTTCTTGCGCTCGATCACCTGGGGGCCCCAGCGCCCGTCGGCGGGCGGCTGCGGCAGGCGGATGTTGGCCGATATCCGCGTATCGAACGCCTTGTAGCCGCACTGCACGGCCGGACTCGCGGTGCCCGAGCCGCTGCCGGACCCACCGCTGGAACCGCTGCCGGATCCGGCGGCCGAACCGGCACCGGATCCTTGCTGCGGCGAAGTCGACGCCGGCGCGCTCTTCGGTTCGATCTCCTTCGGATCGAAGGCATCCTTCAAGACCGCCGGCGTGATGACGTCGTGGCCATTGATCGTCAGCGTCGTCAGCGCCAGCGAGTCGTCGTTGCGCAGGAGGTAGCGCTGGATCGGGTCGTCGCGATCGGGGGGGCCCGGGTCGGGATAGAGGATCGCACGGTGGACCTTCGATGCGCCGCCGTCGCGCTGCTGCAGGACGTGGGCCAGTTCGTGCGCGATCAGGCGCTGCCCGCCACGCCGGTCGGGACGGTATTGCCCGGCCCCGAAGACGATGTCGGGCCCGACCGTGTAGGCACGGGCGTTCGCATGTCGCGATGCATCCGCCGCCGCGGGATCGGCGTGCACGCGTACCCGGCCGAAGTCATGCCCGAAGCGGGCTTCCATGAACGTCCGCACGTCGGGGTCCAAGGGCTGCGACGGCGTTGCCAACCCGCGCTCGACCGCTGGCGGAACCGCCGGTGCCGGGCCGGCAGCGCCGCATGCGCAGCGGCGTGCGACGGCCTGCGGGCTGGCCGATGGCCGCGCCACAGGCCGGCCGTCCATCACCGCTGCCGCGATGCGCTCGGCCTCGAGTTCCTCGGCATCGCCCGGCCGGCTGAACAAGAGGCTCGCGGGCGCGCTCCGACCGCGGCCCGCAGATCGCTGCAATGCGAGCAGTGATGGTGTCGACCCGGCGGTCCGCGCCGGCCGGTGTGCGTAGGTGTGCACGTAGGCTCCGAAGTCTGCGCGAACCGACTCTACATCGGATCCGCGCAGCGGCTCACTTCCACAACGCGCACTTCGACTCCGCCTTCGTCGCCCACGCCTGCTCGCCCGGCACGGTCGCGACGAGCTTGAAGTAGTCCCACGGGTACTTCGACTCGGCCGGCGTCTTCACCTGCATCAGGTACATGTCGTGCACCATGCGGCCGTCCGGGCGGATGGTGCCGTTGGTCGCGAACATGTCGTTGATCTTCGTCGCCTTCATCTGCGCCATCACCTTGTCGGCATCGTCGGTGCCTATCGTCTTGACGGCGTTCAGGTAGTTCCACACGGCGGAGTAGTCGGCGGCCTGCGTCGACGACGGCTCGCGCCTGGTCTTCTCGAAGTAGCGCTTGGCCCACTCGCGCGTCTTCGGCGTGCTGTCCCAGTACCAGGCGTCGGCGATGTACATGCCTTGCGTCACCGGCAGACCGAGCGCATGCACGTCGGTGATGAACATCAGCAGGCCGACCAGCCTCATCGACTTGTTGATGCCGAACTCGTTGGCGGCCTTGATCGAGTTGATGGTGTCGCCCCCGGCGTTCGCGAGCGCGAGGATCTTCGCCTTCGACGCCTGGGCCTGCAGCAGGAAGGCGCTGAAGTCGGTCGCGTTGAGCGGATGCTTGACGCTGCCGAGCACCTTGCCGCCGTTGGCCTTGACGACCGCGCTCGCGTCCTGCTCGAGCGAGGTGCCGAAGGCGTAGTCGGCGGTCAGGAAGTACCACGAGTCGCCGCCCTGCTTGACGATCGCCGAGCCCGACACCTTGGACAGCGCGATCGTGTCGTACGAATAGTGGATCGTGTAGGGCGAGCAGTCCTCGTTGGTGAAGCGCGCCGAGCCGGCCGAGATCACGATGATCGGCTTCTTCTTCTCGCGCGCAACGCTGTTCATCGCGAGTGCCGCCGCCGAGTTGGTGCCGCCGATCAGCACGTCGACGCCCTGCTGGTCGATCCATTCGCGCGCCTTGCTCGACGCGACGTCGGCCTTGTTCTGGTGGTCGGCCACCAGCAGTTCGATCTTCTTGCCGTTGATCTGGCCGCCCATGTCGGCGATCGCCATGCGGATCGCCTCGGCGCCGCCCGGCCCGTCGATGTCGGCATAGAAGCCGGACATGTCGGTGATGAAGCCGATCTTGATCGTGTCGCCCGAGATCTGCGCCTGGGCGAGCGGCGCGGCGGCCAGCGCGCAGGCGGCGGCCAGGGTACGCAGGTTCTTCATGGTTGTCTCTCCACTTCGGTTGTCGATCAGCGATTCACATCCACGACCACCCGCCCGCGGATGGAGCCGGCGAGGATCTGCGGCGCGGTCTCCAACGCTTCGGCCAGGCTCACCTGGCGCGCGATCGAGGCCAGTGCCCGACGGTCGATGTCCTGCGCGAGGCGCGCCCACGCGGCCGTGCGCACTGCCTTCGGCGCCATCACGCTGTCGACGCCGATCAGCGCGACGCCGCGCAGGATGAACGGCGCGACCGTGACCGGCAGGTCCATGCCCTGGGCCAGGCCGCAGGCGGCGACGGTGCCGCCGTAGCGCGTCGAGGCGCACGCATTCGCGAGCGTGTGCGAGCCGACCGAATCGACGACGCCGGCCCAGCGCTCCTTCTGCAGCGGCTTGCCGGGCGCCGACAAGGTCGCGCGGTCGATGACCTCGGCAGCGCCGAGCGACTCGAGGTAGCCGGCCTCGGCCGCCTTGCCGGTCGACGCGACGACCTTGTAGCCGCGTTTGGCGAGCAGCGAGATCGCGACCGAGCCGACGCCGCCGCTCGCGCCGGTGACGAGGATCTCGCCGGCGTCCGGCTGCACGCCGCGCTGCTCGAGCGCCAGCACGCACAGCATCGCGGTATAGCCGGCGGTGCCGATCGCCATCGCATCGGCGAGCGTCAACGGCGCCGGCAGCGCGATCAGCCAGTCGCCGTCGACGCGCGCCTTCTGCGCGAGGCCGCCCCAATGCGTCTCGCCGACGCCCCAGCCGTTCAGCACCACGCTGTCGCCCGGCTTCCAGGCCGGATCGTCGCTCGCCGACACGGTGCCGGCGAAGTCGATGCCCGGCACCATCGGCCACTTGCGCACCACCGGCGACTTGCCGGTGATCGCGAGGCCGTCCTTGTAGTTGATCGTCGAGTAGGCGACGTCGACGGTGACGCCCTTGTCGACCGTCGGCAGCGCGGCGTCGTCGAGTTCCTTCAGGGATGCCACGGTCGCCTTGTCGGCCGACTGTTCGAGGTGAATCGCGCGGAACATGGGTTTCCTTTCGGTGGACTATGGAGAGGGACGCACGCCGCGCGGAGCGGCGGCCGGTTCGGAAGACGGCGCTGCGGGCCGCAGCATCTGCTCGAAGAACAGGGTCGACACGCAATCGAGCGCACGCGTCGATTCCTCGAGCTTCGCGCACAGCACCGCGCCTTCCCATGCGCTCCAGAAGAAGCTCGCGAGCGCCGCCGAGTCGGCCGAGGTCGCGATCTCTCCTGCGGCCTTGGCTTCGTCGATGCAGCGGGCGAAGCGCCGACGCCAGTCGTCGAGCACCTCGAGCAGCACGATGCGGAACTCGGCTTCGAGGCTGGCCATCTCCTGGCCGAGATTGCCGACCAGGCAGCCGCGCTTGAACTCGTAGCGCAGCACGCCGCGCGTCGCGTCGTCGGCGAAGGCGCGCAGGCGGGCCAGCGGCGTCAAGCGCTCGTCGCCCAGCGTGCGGTCGAGCTTCTTCGCGAAGTAGCCCGCATAGTTGCGGATCACCGCGTGCGCATAGTCTTCCTTGCTCGGGAAGTAGTAGTAGAACGAGCCCTTGGGCACTTCGGCGAGCTGCACGATCTCGTCGAGGCCGGTGCTCGAGAAGCCCTTCTGCGTGAAGATCGCGGTGCCGATGTCGACGAGCCGCTGGCGCTTGGCGTCGCCGCGGCCTTGCGGCCTGACGGTGCGTTCCGCGGTCTTCTTCATGCCGGCCTCGACGCCGCCACGGCGGCGCGCGGGCGTACCAGGCGCCGCATGCCGATCAGCCCGACGATCGGGCCCGGCAGCAGCATCCACGCGACCTTGGCATCGACGTGCGGCCAGGCCGACGTCGCGATCGCGATCGCGAAAGTCGTCAGCAGGAAGCCGACGCTGTTCTGGATCGTCAGCGCACCGCCGACGAGTTCCGGTGGGCAGGCCTGCGCCGACATCGCAGAGAACTGCGGCGAATCGGCCACCACGGCCACGCCCCAGACCAGCAGCAGCATCAAGACCGCGGCCGGCGGGCCCGATGCGACGAGCGGGTAGACGAGGCAGATCGAACCCGACGTCGCCAGCGCCCACCAGGCGACGCGCGCCGAGCCGACGCGCCGGCTCAGCACGCCGCCGGCGATGCAGCCGAGCGTGCCGATCGCGATCGTCGCGAAGGCCCAGCCGGACACGGCCGCCGGCATCGCCGCGCCGTCGCGCGCCAGCACCGGCGCCACGAGCAGCGGCACCAGCGTCCAGAACGCGTACAGCTCCCACATGTGGCCGAAGTAACCGAACGCCGAGGCGCGGAAGTCGGGCGCCTTGAACGCACTCAGCACATGCGGCCGTGGACCGTCGACGGCACGCGCCTTCGGCTTCAGGTGCGGACCATCGCCGAGCGTGCCGACGATCGCCGCGCCGACCACCGCGAGCACCGACGACACGAGGATCACGGTCTGCCAGCCGATCGCGCCACCGGCCATGCGGATGCCGTGCGGCAGCGCGGTACCCAGGGTCAGCATGCCGACGAGCAAGCCGAGGCTCTGGCCGGCGCGCGCCGGATCCCAGCTCACGATCAGCTTCATGCCGAGCGGATAGATGCCCGCGAGCGTGAGCCCGACGACGAAGCGGAAGGCCATCGCGCTCGCGAGGCCGTCGCTCAGCAGCGCGAAGCCTGCGTTGAACAGCGCGCCGAGGATGCTGCAGACGGCGAAGATGCGACTCGCCGCATGGCGGTCGGCCAGGCCGCTGAGCGCGAACACCAGCGTGCCGACGATGAAGCCGCCCTGCACCGCGTTGGTCAGCCAGCCGAGGTCGCCGCTCGTCAGGCCCCACAGGCGCCGCAGGTCGTCGGCGGCGCTGTTCGCGCTGAACCACAGCGACGTGCCGCAGAGCTGCGCGACGACGATCGCCGCGATCGGATGGCGCCTCGTCGTCATCCGCCGCCGGCCTCGGCGAAGCGCGCATCGCGCCACGCGATCGCCGCGCGCATGCCGCGCTCGCGCGCGACGTCCATGAACGCGCGCTTGTCGGGGCTGCCGTGCGACTCGATGCCATGGTCGATGTCGAGCGCCGTGCGCAGCGCGGTCTGCATGCCCTGGATCTCGTAGGTGCGGTTGAGCGCCTTCTTCGTCTCGGCGACGAGGTTCGGATCCATCAGCGCGATGCCGCGCGCCGTGCGCAGCGCCTCGTCGAGCTGCGTGCCCGGCGCGACGACTTGGCTGACCAGGCCCATCGCGAGCGCGTCGCGCGCCGGGATGCGGTCGTCGGCCGACAGGATGATGCGCTTGGCCTGCTTCGGTCCGGTCATCCACGGCAGCAGCAAGGTGACGATGCCGGCGCCGAACTTCAGCTCGGGCTCGCCGAAGATCGCGTCCTCGGTCGCGATCGTGATGTCGCACGACAGCGCCAGCTCGAACGCGCCGGCCAGGCAGGCGCCGTGCACCGCGGCGATCGTCGGCTTCGGGCTGTTCCAGAAGCGCATCGTCGTGTCGAAGTCGAGGTCGAGGATCTCGCGCCACGCCGCCGCGCCTTCCGGCCGCGCCTCCATCTGCGCCTTCAGGTCGAAGCCGGACGAGAACGCGCGGCCGGCGCCGCTCACGACGATCACGCGCACGTCGGCATCGGCCTCGGCGGTGTCCATCGCCGCGTTGATCTCGACGAGGGTCGCCTTGTCGAGCGCGTTGAGCCGCTCCGGGCGGTTCAGCACGAGCTGCGCGACACGGTCGGCCACGTCGTAGCGGATGTTCCTGAAGTTCATGATCGCGGTCATCGTCGTCATTCCATGCGTTGCAATGCGCCGCTCGCGATCAGCGCCTGGAAGCTGCCGCGGTCGGCCTTGCCGGTCCGGCCTTGCGGCAGCGCATCGGCGAGGTAGCAGGCGTCGGGTTGCTTGAACTTCTCGAGCCGTGTCGACAGGTGCGCCCGCAAGGTCGCGAGGTCGATCCGCGCGCCGGCATTCGGCACGACGATCAGGTGGATCTGCTCGCCGAGCAGCGCGTCCGGCACGCCGGTGACCATCGCGGCCGCTACGTCGGGATGCGACGACGCCGCCGTCTCGATCTCGACCGGCGTCACCTTGTTGCCGGCGCGGCTGATCAGCTCCTTCTGCCGGCCCATCAGCTCGACGACCGTGCCGTCGATCTCGCGCGCCAGGTCGCCGGTGCGAAACCAGCCGTCGACATGCGCGGCCGCGGTGAGCGCAGGTTCGTCGAGGTAGCCGTTCATCAGGAACGGACTGCGGATCTGCAACTCGCCGACCGCGCCGGGCTCGACCGGCACGCCCGCGCCATCGGCGATCCGATAGACGACCTGCGGCGACGGCCGGCCGATCGCGCCGGGGTACTGGGCAAAGTCGTCCGGGAAGCCGAAGAAGTCGCAGGTCGCGGTCTCGGTCAGGCCGTAGATGTCGATCAGCGCGGTGTGCTCGAAGCGCCGGCGTATCGCCTGCGCCAGCGACAGCCCGAGCGACTCGCCGCCGATCAGGATCCGGCGCAGGTCGCGTTGCTGCGCGACGCGATCGATCGCCGCGCCGCGCGCCGCATCGGCGAACAGCACGCGCATCATCGTCGGCACCATGCCGACGCGCGTGATGCGCTCGGCCGCGAGGGTGGCCAGGAACGACTGCGGCTCGAACTTCGGCAGCATCACGAGCGTGCCGCCCGCGAGCAGCGTCAGCAGCGTGACCCACAGGCCGAAGCTGAAGGTGATGTTGAGGACGAGCAGCGTGCGGTCGCTCGCCTCGAAGCGCAGCAGCGCGTCGATCTGCGCCAGCTTGCCGCGGAACGCCTCGTGCGCGACCACCACGCCCTTCGGCGCGCCGGTCGAGCCGGACGTGAAGATCACGAACGCGGCATCCTGCAGCAACGCTCGCGTTGCCGGCGGCGCATCGGCGATGGCGCCGATGGCCTCGGCCGGATCGCGGCCCGGCGCGAGGTCGAGCTGCCAGCGCGCCCGGGTTTTCACATGGAACGCCGACGCGACCGCGGCCGGGGTCGTGCGATGCACCGGCACCGCGACGCCGCCGGCGAGCCAGACGCCGAACAGCGCGGCGACATCGTCCGGCTGGTTGGAGACCTGGACGTGCACCGGCTCGTCTGCGCGCAGCCCCGCGGCACGCAGCACGGTGGCCACGCGCCGCGCCCGCGCGTGCAATTCGTCGTACCGCCAGCGCGAGCCCGCCGCCGACAACGCCGTCGCCGCGCCATGCCGGACGCAGGCCTGTTCCAGTGCAGCCGCCAGCGCGCCGCTCATGCCGCTCTCGGCGTTCGCCGCAACCGGTACCTCTGGCCTCGCATCGCGTCCCTCCTGTCGGCGGCGACGATACGAGAAAGTAGACGACCGGTCAACTTTATGTTCATCCGGGCCCGCGCGACGCTCCTGGGCCAGCGCTCAAGCGCGTCGGACCCGGCCGACACGACGTACCGGCACGGTCCGGCAGCGGCGACCATGCACCCCTGTCACAGTCCTCGTCGGGTGCGCCTGGAAGCGCCGAGACGAAGGGTATGCAAGCCATGAACACGATCGACTTGCGCCGCTGGTGCGGCGCCGCGGTGCTGGCCGTCATGGGACTGTGGACGTCGGGCGCCGCATGGGCCGACCCGCCGTCGCGCGTCATCCGGCTGTCGCAGGTCGACGGCGCCGTGAGCTTCTCGCCCGCCGGCGACGACGACTGGGTGCAAGCGGTCATCAACCGGCCGTTGATCGCCGGCGACAGGCTGTGGGCCGACAACGGCGCGCGCGCCGAGCTGCACCTCGGCGGCACGGCCCTGCATGTCGGCGAGGCGACCAGCGTGTCGGTGCTCAACCTCGACGATCGGATCGCCCAGCTCGAAGTCGCGCAAGGCCGGCTCGACGTCCATGTGCGGCGGCTGGCGCCGAACGGCGTGGTCGAGGTCGATACGCCGAATCTGGCGCTGTCGTTGACGCATGCCGGCCACTACCGCATCGAGGTCGATCCGAACGGCGCCTGGACCGCGGTCATGCTGGACAGCGGCGACGCCGACGCGTTCGGCGACGGCAGCGCCTACACGCTGGCGCAAGGCCAGAGCTACCGCTTCTACGGCACCGACCTGCAGGACTACGACAGCGAACCGCTGCCCGCGCCCGACGACTTCGACCGCTGGTCCGACGAGCGCGATCGCCGCTGGGAGGCTTCGGTGTCGGCTCGCTACGTATCGCCCGAGATGATCGGCTACGAAGACCTCGACCAGTACGGCCAGTGGCGCACCGTGCCGGAATACGGCGCGGTCTGGGTGCCGCAGCAGGTACCGGCCGGCTGGGCGCCGTACCGCGACGGCCATTGGTCGTGGGTCGAGCCCTGGGGCTGGACCTGGGTCGACGATGCGCCCTGGGGCTTCGCGCCGTCGCACTACGGCCGCTGGACGCGCATCGGCGAGCAGTGGGGCTGGGTGCCGGGTCCGATCGCGACACGGCCGGTGTATGCACCGGCGGTGGTGCAGTTCGTCGGCGGCGGCGATGCCCGCGCCGCGCTGACGCTGGGCGGCGTCGCGGCGGTCGCGTGGTTCGCGCTGGCGCCGCACGAGGTGTACCGCCCGGCCTATCAGGTGAGCCCGACCTACCTGAACGCGATCAACACCAGCAACACCGTCGTCGGCACGACGACGATCACCAGCACCACGAACACGGCGAACGTCACCAACGTCTACGTGAACCAGCGCGTCGCGGGCGCCGTGGTCGCGGTGCCGACGACGGCATTCGCGCAGTCCAAGCCGGTCGCGCGCGCGACGCTGCAGGTCTCGCAGGAAGTCGTGGCGCGCGCGCCGGTCGCCGCGGTGGCGCCGGTCGCGCCGGTGCGTGCCAGCCTGGTCGGCGCCGCCCCGCCGGCGCGCGCGAAGCCGCCCGCGGCGGTCGTCGCACGCGCGGTCGTGGCCAAGGCGCCGCCACCGCCACCGCAGATTGCGTTCGCCGCGAAGCAGCAGGCGCTGGCCGCGCAGCCCGGCAAGCCGCTCGAGGCCGCTGCGGTCGCCAGGCTCGCGCCGCCGGCGGCCGTCGCGTCGCACACCGCGACTTCGGTGCATGTCGTGACGGCAGCGCCGGCGCGCGCCGCACCGTTGCCCCCGCCGAAACCCGGCGCATCGGCCGCGCGGGCTGCAGGTTCGGTGCCGGCTGCGCGACCACCGGCACGTCCGCCGGGGCCGGCTGCACCAGGACCGGCCGCACCAGGACCGGCGACACGGCCAGGACCGGGCGCCGCGCCGGGACCGGCGGCCGCACCCGGACCGTCTCCAGCGCGGCCTGCGGAGCCCGTGCGGCCCGGTGCGGGCGTGCCGCCGGCGGCGCGCTCGAACGTAGCCCATCCGCCGCCCACGCTGCCGCCGCGCAGCGAAGTACCGCAACGACCGGCGGAGGCACCGCCGCATCGCGAAGCGCCGCCGGCTGCCGAGCCGGTTCGTCCGCCTCCCGCCGCCGCACCCGCGCCGCAGCGCGTCGAACCGGCACCGCCGCACGCGGCCGTGCCGCCCCAAAGGCCGGCGAGCGGCCCGCCGCCGAAGCGGCCCGAATAGAGCCGATCCATCACCCGCGCCGCCCCCGCACCGCGGCCTCCCGGCCGCGGCGCAGGCGGATCACACGCTGCCGCAGGTCTGCAGCAAGTCCACCGGCCGCGTGAGCTGGAAAGCGTCGTCCGCCGCCGCGATGCGCTCGCGGCCCGGCGGCACGTCGTCGGACGGCAGGACCAGGCCCATCGCGCGATTGCGGCCGCCGCTCTTGGCCGTGTAGAGCGCCTTGTCGACGAGGTTCAGGCCCTGCTGCCACGACGCCGTGCGTCTCGACGCGGCGATCGGAAACGCACCGTAGCCGATCGATGTCGTCACGTGCAGCGTCCGGTCGTTGGCCGTGAACGCATGCCGGCTGATCTGCTCGAGGATACGCGCCGCCATCTCGTGGGCGTGCGCCAGACTCAGGCCGCGAGCGACGATCAGGAATTCCTCTCCGCCCCAGCGCACGACGAGATCGTCGGCACGCACCGCCCCGGTCAGCCGCCGGCCGAACTCGACCAGCACCGCATCGCCCACCGCATGCCCATGGCGATCGTTGATCGCCTTGAAGTGGTCGACATCGACGAGCAGCATCGTCCCTTCGAACCGCGCGGCGGCGCCGGAAGACTCGGCCCGCTCCATCACCGCATGCAGGTGGCGGCGGTTCGCGAGGTTGGTCAGCGCATCGCGCTCGCTTTGCACGCGCAGCCGTGCCTCGGCCGCTTCGAGGCAACGGCGGATGCGGCGCACGTGGCGCAGCATGATGACGGCGATCGCCAGCGAGGCGGCCAGCACGAGAACGACCGACGACCAGTTGCGGATCAGTTGCGTGCGGTTGGCGAGTGTCGCGGTCTTCAACGCGTTGTCGCGGTTCAGCAGATCGATGTTGCGTTCCCGGGCGTAGGCATCGTCGCGCGCCCGGATGTCCGTCAAGGCCGCTTCGCGCGAGCGGCGCACCACCTCCTCGGTGACGGCGCGCTCGCGGTGGTAGAGCTCGAGGGCGCCGCGCGCATCGCCGGACGCGGCGAGCGCCTCGCCGAACTCGCGCAGCGTCTGCGCTTCGTTGGCCATCGATCCGCTGGAGCGCCACGACTCGAGGAGGCGCGCGAGATCCTGCTTGCCCTCGGCGATGCGACCCAGACCGATCTTCGCGAGGCCGGCGTTGTTGACGAGCACGCGCTCGGTCCGCTGGTCGTTGTAGCGCCGCGCGATCTCGAGGCCGGCCTCCGCGGCGCGCAACGCGGGTTCGCTTCGTTGCAGCTTGGCGTAGCTGTCGGCGAGGTTGGTGAGCAGCATCGCCTCCAGACGCACCGCGTGGGCACGCCGCGCGAGCGCCAGGCCCTCCTCCAGCGCATGCGCGGCCGATTCGCGCCGGCCATCTGCACTCAAGACGTAGGCCTGGGAGGACAGCAGCCGCGCCTTCAAGGCCGGATCACCGGTACCAGCGCCGATGCGGCGCGCCTCGGCCATTGCGTGCTCGGCCGCATCGCGCTGGCCGAGCATCGCCAGCACGCCGGCTTCGCTGCCCAGGCTGTAGGCATGGCGCCAATCGTCGCCGGCGCGCTCGGCCAAGGCCGCCGAGTCGTCGAGCAAGTTGCGCGCGAGCGCGTCCTGGCCGAGCGCGAGCGCGCGGCGCTCCAGGATCGTCAGTGCGCGCCATTCCGAGCGGTAGTCGCAGGCGTGGGCCGCGCCGCGGCATTGCGCCTGGTAGGCGTCCAGCGCCGGCCGGGCGAGCGCGGCGGCCACATCCACCTGCCCCGCGGTCTCGACCACGCTCGCCCGCACCAGCGCGGCGGCCGGCGCGGCCAACGGGTCGCCGGTGCGTGCCGCGAGCGCCGCCAGTTGTTCGGCATGCTCGCCGGCATCGGCGGCACGGCCCGCCTGCGCCTCGACCATGCCGCGTGCCTGCAACAGCATGCGCTGCGCGGCCGGCGTGCCGCCGGTCAGCGCCTGCAGCCGCGCCAGCGCGCTGTCGGGATGGTCGTAGCCGTCGCGCACCAGCAGATCGACGCGATCCTCGAAGCTGCCGGCGACGTAGCGATCCTGGAGTATGGCGGGCGCCGCCTGCGCAACGCACGCCTGCATCACGGAGATCAGGCCGAGCAACAGCGGCCGCCCGGCTTTCATGCGGCGAGTCTTTCGGCGGGACCGACGAGCACGCTCAGTTGCGCACGGCCGGCACGCGAGGCCGCGGCGAGCGCCGAAGCCGCCGCGTCGAAGGCGGCGGCGTCGTGCGCATCGAGCCGCAGCACACCGCAAGCGCGGTTGCGGCCCTGCTCCTTGGCAAGGTAGAGCGCTCCATCGGCGAGCCGGAGCGCGCGCTCCGGCGAGATCTCGCAGCGCGCGCCCGGCATCGGGAAGGTCGCGACGCCGATCGACGCCGTGACGTCGACGGCGCGTGTCTCTGTGCCGACCGGCCGGCTCGCCAGCACGGCCAGGCATCGCTCGGCCAGCGCCAGCGCCGCATCGCCCGTCAGGCCGGCCATCGCCACCAGAAACTCCTCGCCGCCCCAACGCGCCACGAGACCGCGCCGGCCGACCAGTTCGCGCAAGCGCCGCGCGGTTTCGATCAGCACCGCATCGCCGGCGGCGTGGCCGTGCCGATCGTTGATCGTCTTGAAGCGGTCGAGGTCGATCAGCAGCAGCGATGCACTGAACGGCTCGCCCGCAGGGAGTGCCTCGACCAGCGCCTGCACGTGGCGCCGGTTCGCCAGACCGGTGAGCGGATCGCGCTCGCCCTGGCGTGCCAGCTCGGCGTTGCGTGCCGCGAGCAGCCGGTTGGTGCGCCGGATCCGTCCGTACAGCGCGAGCAGCGCCGCGAGTGCGAGCACGCAGCTCGCCGCGAGCAGCCACCACAGCTCCTGCTGCAGGCTCTGGCGGCGCAGTTGCTCACTCTTGATCGCGTTCTCGCGGTTCAGCACCGCGAGGTCCCGGTCGCGGCGCTCGGCGTCGAAGCGCTGCTGGAGTTCGACGAGCGCACGCTGCTGGTCGCGCTGGACGATATCGTCGTCGATCGCGCGGTAGCGATGGAACGCGGCGATCGCTCCGGCGGCGTCGCCGGCCTTCTCCAGGTAGCTGCCGAATTCCCGGTACGACGCCGACAGGCCGCTGCGGGCGGCACGACGCTCGTTGATCGCGATCGACTCGTGTACGTAGCGCTTGCCCGGCTCGAGGTGGTGCATCGCGATCAGCGCGACGCCGGCGTTGAACAACGCCACCGTCTCGCCCTCGGTATCGCCGAGCTGGCGCGTCAGCGGCAGCGCCTTCTGCGCCATCGCCAGCGCGGTCTTGTAGTCGCCGGCCTTCAGGGAGTAGTCCGAGAGCTTGGACAGCATCAGCGATTCGGCGGCACCGGCGCCGGCGCGGCGCGCATGCTCGAGCGCCAGCTCGAACTCGCGCCGCATGCCGTCGCGGTCGTCGGCGGCATCGCGCAGCAAGCCCTCGGTGCCGTGCACGCGGTAGATCGAGTAGTCGTCCCCGCTGCGCTCGGCGATCGCGAGCGCTTCGTGGTTGAGCAGCCGCGCACGCTCGGCCTGGCCCGCCTGCAACGCGACGCGTGCGAGGCCGCAGCGCATGTCGACTTGCCATTCCGGCGCGCCGATCTCGTCGGCGAGCGCAAGCGCCTCCTGGTAGAGGCGCATCGCTGCTTCGAGCTGGCCCGACTCCTTCTTGACGTAAGCCTGCATCGCGACGAAGCGCAGCCGGCTGCGCGCCGGCGTTCCGGCCGGCACATGGGCCATCGCATCGGTCAGCATCGCGTCGGCGGTGCGCAGGCTGCCGCCCTGCGTCTGGACGCCGGCGCCGATGAGCAGGACCGCGGCCGCGGGCGCAACGCCCGGCCACGCGCCGAGTTCGGCCGCGACGGCGCGCGCCTCCTCCGGATGGCGTGCCGCGGCGAGTTCGAGGCCGAGCGCCGTCAACAGCTCGAGGTGGTCGGCGCTGCGCGGCGCCAGTCCGGGCACGAGACGGCGCATCGCCGCTGACGCTTCGGCGGGACGCGCGCGGCCGATGCGCTCCAGCGCGGTCAGCTCGCGCTCGGCGTCCGTGGCCGCACCTGCCGGCCACGCCGCAACGAGCAGCGCCGCGCAAACGATGCTGCGCCAAGGTCGGCTGCTTGGCGTGGTCTGTTTCACTTCGGTCGACTTATTTGAATAATATGTCAAATATACGTACTGCCGAGTTTAATTTGCAATAAACGATAGGAGGGTGTCCGTTGACGTCTGTTATCGACGCGGCGTCCGGCTTCCTGAAGCCGGCACAGGCTCCGCGACGTGCGGAATGCCACTCCGGGGCAACACGGCGGTCAAATTTCGCCGTCCGCGGCCGAAAACGTCCGCATGAAATCGTTGCGATCGGACGGGATCGTCTCGCGCGCCGTCGTCCACGGCCGGCGCAGGCGCGCGCCCATCGCCCGGAACCGGCGCGTTCACGCCGACCCCGTCGCCCGATGACACGCGATTCGAAATCCGGCGATGCCAGCCTGCGGACGCGCCTGTCGCTGGCCTTCGCGCTGGTGGCGCTGCTCGTCGCCGGGCTGATCCTGCTCTGCATCGCCGCGCCCAGCGCCGGTGCGCTGGCGCGCGTCGCCTCGATGATCGGCATGCCGCTGGCAGGCACGGCATTGGCAGGTGCGATCGGCTGGCGCATTTCGCGCCGTATCGGCGCGCGCCTCGCGGCGCTGGAAGACATGGCCGCGGCGATCGTCCGCGGCGACTACGACCGGCGCCTGCCGGTGCAGCCGGCCGACGAGATCGGCCGCGTCGGCGTCGCGTTCAACGAGATGGCGCATCGTCTTGCGACGGCGTGCACGGAACGGTCGGCGCATCAGCAGACGCTGCGGAACGAGATCGCCGAGCGTACGCAGACCCTGGCCGAAGCGGCCGAACGGCGCGCCCACCTCCTCGATCAGGCCGAAGAGCTGGCGCTCATCGGGTCGTCGGAGTACGACATCGAGACCGGCCTCGTGCAGCAGTCGGACGGCATGTTCCGCATCTTCGGCGCGCCGCCCTCGGACAGCGCGGTCAACGGCGAATGGCTGATGGCGCGCGTGCCGGCGAGCGAGAACGCGTTCGTGCGCGGCATGCTCGAGTGCGCGCGGCCGGACGTGCCGTGCGAGTTCGAGCACCGCATCCAGCATGCCGACGGCAGCATGCGCACGGTGCTGCACCGCGCGGTCGCGGTCGGCGACGCACACGGCACTCCGGTCCGGATCATCAGCCTGCTGCAGGACATCACCGCGCAGCGCGCCGCCGAGCGGCAGCGCGACCAGTTCGCCAATTCCGACAGCGTGACGCGGCTGCCGAACCGGGCGGCGCTGCTGGGTCAGCTCGATGCGGCGATCCGGCAATCGCAGCGCGAGGAACGGCAGATCGGGCTGCTGATGATCAAGATCGACCGGCTGAAGCTGGTCACCGAGTCGTTCGGCCATGCGGCCGGGGACCGGCTGCTCCGGCTGGCGGCCGAGCGGGTCATCGGCGTCGCCGGCAGCCGGGACGTCGTCGCGCACCTCGGTGCGGGCTGCTACGCGCTGCTGCCCAACCGCACCGGAAGCATCGACGAGAACGAAGCCCGCGCCGTCGGCCATGCGCTCGTCGAGGCCTTCACGACGCCGTTCATCATCGAAGACACCGAAGTCACGGTCGCCTGCGCGATCGGCATCGCTTTCAGCCAGCGCGACCCCGGCAGCGCCGAAGAGCTGCTGCATCAGGCGCAGGCGGCGATGTACCGGGCCGCCGAACGCGAAGGACGCGGCGTCTGCACTTACAGCGCCGGCGCCAACGCCAAGGCCGGAGAGCGCCTCGCGCTCGAGGCCGCGCTGCGGCGCGCTCTGCAGCGCGGCGAGTTCCGCCTCGCCTACCAGCCGCAGATGGATCTGGCCACCGGCGACATGGTGGGCGTAGAGGCGCTGCTGCGCTGGCGCGATCCGCTGCGCCAGGTCGACATGTCGCCGGCCGAATTCGTACCGCTGGCCGAGACCACCGGCATGATCGTGCCGATCGGCACCTGGGTCCTGCGCGCCGCGTGCGCCCAGAACGCCGCCTGGCAACGTGCCGGCCTGAAGCCGATACGCATGGCGGTGAACCTGTCGATGCGCCAGCTCCAGCAGCCCGACATCGCGCAGCTCGTCCAGGCGACGCTGCTCGAGCACGGTCTCGATCCGCGCTGGCTCGGCCTCGAGATCACCGAGAGCGTGCTGATGGCCGAAAGCGACCATGTGGCGCGGGCGCTCGGCGAGCTGCGCACGATCGGCGTCGAAATCTCGATCGACGACTTCGGCACCGGCTATTCCAACCTCAGCTACCTGCGCACCTTGCCGATCGATACCGTCAAGATCGACCGCTCGTGCATCCATGACGTGACGGCCGGGCCGAACGACGTGTCGATGACGCGCGCGGTGATCATGATGGCGCACAGCCTGCAGCTCCGCGTCCTGGCCGAAGGCGTCGAGACCGAAGGCCAGCTCGCGCTGCTGAGCGCCCACAAGTGCGACCAGATTCAGGGCTACTTCTTCAGCCGGCCGATCGACGGCGACGCGGTCGCGGCGATGCTGCGCGAGCGCAGCCGCCTGCCCGATCGGCTGCTGCAGCGCCGGCGCGGCCAGCGGACGCTGCTCGTCGTCGACGCGACCGCCGAAGGCCATGCGGCGATCGAGCAGTCGTTGCGACGCGACGGCTATGCGATCGTCGGTGCCGGCTCCGGCGAAGGCGGCCTGCTGCAGCTGGCCGAGCACGCGGTCGACGTGGTCGTCTGCACGCAGCGCCTGCCCGGCATGAGCGGCGTCGAATTCCTGCGCCGCGCCGCTCGGCGCTGTCCCGAGACGATACGCATCCTGCTGGCCGACGACGGCATGCTCGACAGCATCGCCGCTGCCGTCGCCGATGGCGCCATCCACAAATTCCTCGCCCGGCCGTGCGACGACGAGGCTTTGCGCGGCCACGTCAAGGATGCGTTCCGCCGCCGCGAGCTGGCCGACGAGAACCGCCACCTGGATCACGCGCTGCAGACGGCGAATCAGGAACTGGCAAGCGTCCGGGAACGGCTGGAACGCGTGATCGAGGCGCGGCGCGAGCGCTCGAGCCAGGCCGAGACGACGCTCGGCGTGCTGCAGGATCTGGTGCAGAACATTCCCGCCGCGCTGATCGGGATCGACCGCGACGGCATGATCGCGTTCGCGAACGCCGACGCGGCGGCGCTGTTCGCCGACGTGCCGGCGCTCGTCGGTCGGCGCGCCGACGAGGCCTTGCCGCGCGACGTGCTCGACTTCTGGGCCTCCGGCGGCGACGCGCGCGCCGATGTCGGCATCGACGGCAAGCGCTTTCTCGTGGCCAGCCGCTCGACGCACGGTTCGGACCGGGAGCGCGGCACGCTGCTGGTGCTGACCCCCGCGGCCGTTCTCGCAGAGCGGCCGGCCATCGAGGGATGCCGATGAACGACTCCGCGGCCGACGATCGCAACGCAAACGCGCCGGCGCTGCCGCACGTTCCCTACGACTTGGGCGCGACCCCCGAGCTGGCGCGCCTGGCCGTGCTGTTCCGGCACACGCTGCGCAACGCCGAGCTCAATCCGTTGCTGTACTTCGTGCAGCGCTACCGCCGTCCGGAGCAGTCGTGAGCGCGCGCCCCGCCGACGCGGTGATGCGCACCGGCGACCTGCCGGCCCTGCCCGCGGTTGCGCTCGAGCTGATCCGCTCGCTCGGCGACGAGGCCGCCGGCAGCGCCGCGCTGGCGTCGACGATCGCGTGCGATCCGGCCCTCGTCGCGAAGACCTTGCGGCTGGCGAATTCGCCGTTCTACGGCGTGTCGCGCACGGTCGATACCGTCGCCGATGCGGTGGCCATCCTCGGCACCCGCACGCTGCGCGGCATGGCGTCCGCGGCGAGCTTGATGCTGGGCCTGGCCGCACGCTGCGGGCCGGCCTTCGACCAGACCGCGTTCTGGCGCCATGCGCTCGGCACCGCCCTCAGCGCCGAGGCGCTCGCGCGCGTGCTCGGCCGCGACGAGGAACTCGCCTTCACGCTCGGCCTGCTGCACGACATCGGCCGGCTCGCGCTGGCCGCGGTCGCGCCGGCTTCCCATGCCGCGGTGCTCGAGCAGCAGCGGCGCACCGACAGCCCCGTGCTCGAGGCCGAGCGTGCCGTCCTCGGCACCGACCATGCGGCACTCGGCGCGCTCGCTGCCGAGCACTGGCGCTTCGCGCCGCGCATCGTGCGAGCGATCGCCGAGCACCATGCGCCGCCCGACGACGTCGCCGCATGGGAGGCCGACCTGCTGCACGTGGCCGACAACGTCGCGCATGCGCTCGACCTCACGCACAGCGCCGACGACCAGGTGCCGCCGCTGTCGCTTGCGAGCTGGCAGCGCCTGGCGCTCGACGAGCGGCATTGCCGCGAGGCCTTCGCGCAGGTCGAGGCGCGTCACGAGTCGATCTGCGCGGCGCTGCTGGGAGATGCTGCGATTTAGTTAGCGCCGTGGGCGCCACGGCCGCTACGCTCCGGCGATTCAGGCCGCCGGCCGCCGGTCGTCCGCGAGCAGGTCGTCGGCACCGTCGTCGCCGGGCTCGAGATACTTCAGCGCATCCTCGGGCTCGAGCAGCCAGGCCGAGCGGTAGACCTTGCGCGCGAGGACGAGCGCGGCACCGCGCGACACGTGCGGGTGCAGGCGCACGAACTCTGCCGCAAACGCTGCCAGCCAGTACGACTCGGCCGATCCACCCCGCGCCTTCATGCGCGGCATTCTGCCCCAACGCGCATCGCCGGAACAATCCACCAAAGACCGGACCATCGTCCTAGACCGCCCGTATCGGTCATCGAACACTCCTCGCGTCGCCGTCGCCGGCAAGCCATGCCGCACCGGATCGGCGACGCCATCATGAGAGGAGACGAAGCATGAAGACGATCGACAAGGGTGCTCATCGGACCGGGACGGTCGGCCGGCGGACCCGCCGCAGGCTGCTGCGTGCAACGCTGGTCGCCGCGGGTGCACTGTCGGCCCTCACCGTGGCGCAGGGGCAGTCGCAGCACGACGCCAACAACGGTCCGGCGATACGCACCAACGAAGGCTGGGTGCGCGGCTACACGAACGGCAGCGGCGTCAACGCGTTCCTCGGCATTCCGTATGCGGCGCCTCCGGTCGGCGCGCTGCGCTGGCAGCCGCCGCAGCCGGTGACGCCGTGGCACAACGTGCTCGATGCGACGCACTACGGGCACGTCTGCGCGCAGACCACGACGCTCGGCGTGTTCGCCGGCCCGGCCAGCATCGACGAGGACTGCCTGTTCCTCAACGTCTTCACGACCAAGGGCGTGCAAGGCGGCAACGCCAAGCGGCCGGTGCTGGTGTGGATCCACGGCGGCGGCAACGTCGACGGCGTCTCCAACGACTACGACGGCAGCAAGCTCGCGACCGGCGGCCCGAACGGCGTCGACACCGTGGTCGTGACGATCAACTACCGGCTCGGCCTGTTCGGCTACCTGTCGCATCCGGCGATCGATTCCGAAGGCCATCTCTTCGGCAACTACGGCATCCTCGACATCCAGGCGGCGCTGCGCTGGGTCCAGCGCAACATCGACGCGTTCGGCGGCGACCCGAACCGCGTCACGCTCGGCGGCCAATCGGCCGGCGCGTCGGACACCGGTGCCAACGTGATCTCGCCGATGGCGGCCGGCCTCTTCCACCGCGCGCTGTTCGAAAGCTCGCCGACGTCGACCTTCCCGCCGATGTCGGTCGCGACGCCGCGCGGCCAGAACTTCGCCACCGCCGCCGGCTGCCCCGGCTCGGATGCCACGACCGCGGCCTGCCTGCGTGCGCTGTCGGCCCCGCAGATCCTGCAGTACCAAGGCACGGCGAACGCCAACGGGCCGTACGTCAACGGGCCGATGGTCGACGGCACGATCATCCCGATCACGCCGCAGACCGCGTGGACCACGGGGCGCTACAACCAGATGCCGATGATGGGCGGCAACGTGCAGGACGAGGCCAACTTCGGCATCGGCATCACCGAATACTTCTCGGGTCCGCCGCAAGTGCCGATGACCGGCGACCAATACACCACGCTGGTGACCAACACCTACAGCGGCAATGCCGGCCCCGGCGGATCGCCGCCGGCCTATCCGCCAGGCACGGTGCAGGCCGTGCTCGCGCAGTATCCGCTCGGCAACTATGCGACGCCGGCGGCCGCGTACGACGCGGTCTCCACCGATCCCGGCGCCTGCCGCGCGTTGCACGTCGACCAGCTCTGGGCGCAGCGCGTGCCGGTGTATGCCTACGAGTTCAACTACCAGAACGCGCCCTACTACTTCCCGGCGATGCCGGGCTTCACGCCGCTGGCGGCGCACACGATCGACATCCAGTTCCTGTTCCCGCTCTGGCACGGCGGCATCCTCGGCGTTTCGCATCCGCTGAACTCGTCCGAGACGACGCTGTCGGATCAGATGGTCGCGGCATGGACCAACTTCGCGGCGACCGGCAATCCGAACGGCAGCGGCGGCACGCCCTGGCCGCAGTTCACGACATCCTCGCAGCAGATGCTGTCGCAGAACATTCCGCTCGGCACGTGGTCCTCGTCGCAGTTCTCGCAGCGCCATCAATGCGACTTCTGGAACCAGTACCTGGTGTACTGAAGCGAGGTCGTCCGGGCCGGCACCGCCGGCCCGGATCATCCATGCGCATCAGGACAGCCGGCGCTGGAACTGCTTCGGCGTCATGCCGGTCACTTGCCGGAAGATGCGCGTGAAGTGGCTCTGGTCGACGAAGCCCAGGTCCGTCGCCACATCGCTGATCGACGCTGCCTGCGCCGCCAGCAGGCGCCTGGCCTCCTGAACGCGCTGGCCCAGCACGTAGCGGTGCGGCGTGGCGCCGAAGGTGTTCTTGAACACCTGCGAGAAGTAGTGCGAGCTCAGGCCGACCAGATCGGCCAGCTCGATCAGCGCCATGTCCTGGCCGAGGTTGGCCTCGATGTAGTCGCGCAGCCGCGCCGCCTTGGAGCGCGAGAACGTGACGCCGGTGCGTTCGTCGACGGGTCCATGGGCGCCGTAGCGGTTCAAGAGGTAGGAGGCGAACGCGATCGTCAGCGACTCGCCGTAGAGCGGCCCGGCCGGGCAGCCGGCCCGCACCTCTTCGTACATGTTGAGCACCAGGCGCACGATCTGCGGGTCGTCGACGCCTTGCTGGGGCACGACGAGCGGATCGTCGCGCGGCGCGCTTCGGCCCATGAGCCGCTCGATCTGCGCCTCGCTCACCGACACGTACAGCGTCTCGCGCATGCCCGACCAGGTGATCGTGCGCTGCGCGTCGCCGCGCGCCAGCAGCACGAAGCGGCCGGGCAGCGCCAGTGCGCGGTCGGCGTGCTTGTCGCAGCCGAACTGCAGTTCGGCCGCGCCTTCCAGGCAGACCCCGAGCAGCGCGTCCGGCATCGAGAAGTCCTCGAGCCGGCCGGCCGGCCCGACGCGGTGCCGCTCCAGCATGAAACCGGACCACGGCGACTCGGCGCTCGACCAGAGACGCTCGGTGAAGTCGATGGGGCGGTCTTGCCGGTCGACCGCCAGCTGGATGGACGGCAAATTCATGATGCTGGTCTCCTCCGATCTGGTGATGTGTGCCCAGCCCTGCCGGCACGGCCTGCGGCCGGCCGCGCATGCGACGGCGACGAGGGAGGCGCCCGCCCCGGTCGGGCGGACGTAGCGCAACGGTCAATGAGGTACCGCCGTGTCGGACAGCGTGATGCCGGAGACTGCATCCGGATACGGACGCGTCCCGCGCATCATCGTCATGGCCCGTCTCCGGTCTGGGACGGATCGATCTCGTGCGCCCGCACCTGAGCGGCGACGAGCGCGGCCCAACAACGAAAGGAATTGTGGGCGTTGCAACGTCCGCAAAGGGAATAACTCCCGGCGTAACACTCTCAAATAGACTTCAGCAAACGCAACCGCGGAGGATCGTCTCGACACCGTCTCTGCGCCTCCTTGCAGCATCCGCGCATGACCTCCGACCGCGACACGATGTCCCCGAACGAATCGCGCCTGGCCGCCGAGGCGCTCCATCGTCGCGCGATGGAGCAGATGGCGCTCGACGAGTACGCGGCGCTCCCCCTCCTCGAAGCGGCCTACGCCGCGGCCGATCGGGCCGGTCTGCCGACGTTGTCCGGCCTTTGCGCGCGAGCCGCCGTCGTCGCGCTCAACTACGGCGAAGCCACCAGCGCCGGATTGCACGCGTGGACCGATCGCGTGGCGCGCACGGCAGCCGGCATGCCGTCCGGACCCGACGACGCCTCCCGCCGCGCCTGGTGGCTGGCGGGCGACCTGGCCTGCGTGTACGCCAGCGGCGCCGCCGACTATCGCTCCGCGTCCACGCTTCGGACACTCGACGACCTGAAGCCGCTGGTGCTGAACTCGGCGAGCGGCATCGACGATGACGCTCGCGCCATCGGTGCCCTCGTGCTGTTCGAGTACGCCGAGTTCGAGGACGACGAGCCCTTGTTCGATCGACTGGTCTCTGCCCTCTCGCCGTGGCTGCTCGACGAGCGCGGCCGCCCGCTGTACCGCGGTCGCGTGTGGCATCGCATCCATCGATGCGCCTTCACGATCGGCCCGACGCGACAGCGCGATACCCAACGCATCGATCCGGCCGCGGCCGAAGGCAAGGCGCTCGAAATCGCCGAGCGCCACGGCCTCGTGCGGCTGGAGGCCGCCGTGCTGGCGGTGCGCGGCTTCTACGCCAACGTGCGGCAGGACGACGCCGTCGCGCGTGCGAGCTGCGAGCGGCTCGGGCAGATCGCCGACTTCCAGCGACCGATGGAGGCCGCGTGGTACTACTTCCTGCGCGGCCAGGCCTGCGCGCGCGCCGAGTCGCTCACCCAGGCATCGCTGTTCTATGCCCAGGCCGTCGACGCGGGACGCCGCGCCGAAGCGGCGCCGGCCGCGCAACAGACCTTCCTGATCGGCCATGCCGGCATGCTCGCGGCCTTGGGCCGATGGGACGAGGCCGATGCGATCTACGCCGAATTGCTGGCCACGCAGTCGGGACGCGACCGCGACATCACGGCCTGCCGGCGCGACCTCGCGTACCTTCAGCGCATGACCGCGACGGGCGATGCCGCGACGATCTCGCCAGCCCGGCAGGCCTTGCTGGCACGCGCCGAAGCGTTGCGGTGGTCGGCCTTCTATCTGGCCTCGCCGCGCACGACCGCGGATTTCCTCGTCGCGGCGTTGCGCGACCGCGAGACGACCGGCACCGTCGAGGCCTTCATCGCCGGCACCGTCCGCTCGCGTCGTCTGCCGGCGCGCCACGACTATCCGCGGCGCTGGCCGTGGACCGTGCGCATCGAGGCGATGGGCGGGCTGCGCGTCTTCGTCGACGGGGCGGAGGTACGTTTCGGCGCTCGCCCGCAGAAGCGCCCGATCGAACTGCTGAAGCTGCTGGTCGCGCACGGACCCCAGCCCGTCGGCGTCGATGTCGCGATCGACGCGCTCTGGCCGGAAGCCGCAGGCGACAACGCGAAGGGTTCGTTCGACATGACCTTGCTGCGCTTGCGCAAGCTGCTGGGTCACGACGAGGTGGTGAGCCTGGATGCCGGCCGCGTCGGGCTCGACCGCGAGCATGTCTGGGTCGACGCCTGGGAGTTCCTCGAGGACGAGCGCGCGCCCTACGGCGGGGCGCTGTTCGGCGACGACGCTGCGCAGCCCTGGTTCGCGCCGGCCCGCCGACGAATCCATGACCGGCATCTGCAACGGGTTCGACGACGGGCCGAGCAGTTCGAGGCCGAACAGCGGCCGGCCGATGCGCTCGCCTTGTACGTGAGCGCGCTCGACCAGGATCCGCTGGCCGAATCGATGACGCGCGGCGCCATGCGCTGCTGTATTGCGCTCGGGGAGCCGGCGCGGGCGATCGAGCTGTACGAGCAATGCCGCGATCGGCTGTCGTCGGCCCTCGGCGTCTCGCCGTCCGAAGCCACCCGCAAGATCGCCGACAGCCTGCGCTGACACTACTTTACGGGTCGTCGCAGCGCCGCGTGAGCGAGCCGTGAGCGGACGTCCAGGACCATGGCAACCACCTCAACCGATGGATGCAGCCATGAACAAGACGCTCGAACCGATCGCTCGCCTACGACTCCTGCGGGTCGGCGCGGTAGCCGTTGCGCTCTGCGCTGTCACGGGATACGGGCACGCCGATCCGGTGATGGAGACCGTGCAGCATTCGTTCACCGGCGCCGACGGCGACTATCCAAGCTTCGGAACGCCGACACTCGGCCAAGGCGGCAATCTCTATGGCGTCACCGAGCAGGGCGGCGCTTACCAGCTCGGCGCCATCTACAGGCTCGCGCCCGACGGTACCGAAACGCTGCTCTACTCGTTCCAGGGGAACGGCGACGGATTCCATCCGGCATGGACGCTGGCCCGCGACGCGGCGGGCAACCTCTACGGCACGGCGCAGCAGGACAGCACAGGGACCAGCCACGGGACGATCTTCCGGATCACGCCGAGCGGCATCTTCACAACGTTGCACGCGTTCGCGCCGTCCGGTGCCGAAGGCTGGCTGCAGGACAACGCCATCACGATCGGCAACGACGGCCTCCTCTACGGCGTGGCTTTCGAAGGTGGAACGAACGGCGCCGGTACCTTCTTCCGCATGCGTACCGACGGCAGCCAGTTCACGGTGCTGTTCAATTTCGGCGCGGGGCCGGTGACGGACCAGGTCCTGGTGTACCCGCAGGCCGGCATCGTCCAAGGCGCCGACGGCAACTTCTACGGCCTGGCGACCGGCTTCGTGCAGCAGAACTTCTACAACGGCAACGGAGCCGTCTATCGCATCACGCCGGCCGGTGTGATGACGCCGCTCTACATCTTCACCGACCCGAGCATGGAACCGCCGATCGGCATGCCGCGACTCGACGCCGGCGGCAACCTCTACTTCTATGGCGACGTGCGCAATTCGACGATGACCGGGCGCATCTACAAGCTCGACACGGCCAACGCGCTCAGCACCTTGCATCACTTCGCGACGCAGGAAGGTGTTCCGACCTACTCGGGGCAGCTCCTGCTCGGCAAGGACGGCCGTCTCTACGGCACGACCTATTGGGGCGGGCCGAACGGCACCTGGGCGAGCGGACCCGGCACCGTCTTCAGTCTCGGGCTGGACGGGCAGTTCGCGGTGCTGCACGACTTCGGCAGCATCGCCGACGACGGCGCCAATTCGCAGTCGGGCCTCGTGACCGCCGCGGATGGAAGCTTGTGGGGCACGACCCGGATCGGCGGCACGACCGCTTCCGGCACCGTCTACCGACTCGCGAAGCCGGCCGAGCGGTTCCTGATCCAGCCAAGCACGATCAGCGTCGGACAGACGGCGACGCTGCGGTGGTCGTCGACCAACACGACGAGCTGCGCGGCGTCTGGATCATGGGGGCCGACGCAGGAAGCCGTATCCGGTTCCATGAAGGTTGCCCCCACGGGGCCGGGCACGTACACCTACACGCTGGCGTGCTCGGGTGCCGGCACGGTGACGCGCAGCGCGACGCTGGTCGTGAAGTCCTAAGGGCGGACACCGAACACCGGCACGCCGTCGCGCAGTGCCCGCATCAGCACATCCGGCGTCGCGCGGATGTGCGCTTCGAGCGCAAGCGCGGCACGCGCATCCTGGCCGCTCATCGCGAGCTCGAAGATCTCGGCGTGCTCGGCATGCACGTCGCGCGTCGCGGCGGGCAGCTTCATCGCGTAGCGCCGATAGCGCTCGCCGTGGCGCGACAGCAGACGCAGGATCCTGTAGGTCCACGGCGACGCACCGGCCGCGATCAAGGCCTCGTGGTAGCGGTTGTTCAGGAACTCCCAGCGGTGCCGGTCTTCGGGTCGGATCGGCTGCTCGATCGCCGACAGCTCGTCGTACGCCTTCTGCAGGCGCTCGCGCCAGGCCGGATCGCCGGATCGGATCGACTGGCGCAGCGCGTCGATCTCGATGTGGATGCGCAGCCGCGTCAGGTTCTCGAGATCGTCGACCGCGATCGGCGCGACCCGGAACCCGCGCTGCCCTTCGGCCATCACCAGCGCATCGCTGACGAGCCGCGTGATCGCCTCGCGCAAGGTGCCCGCGCTCACGCCGTAGCGCGCCTTCAGGTGCTCGACGCGCAGTTTCTCGTCGGGCCCGAGGCGCCCTTCGATGATGTCGTCGCGCAGCTCGGTGTAGGCGCGCTCGATCAGCGTGCGCGAGCCGCTCGCGCCATCGCCGGGCGGCTCCGGCATGGGGCGCTTGGCCATGTCAGTCGCGCGCGCGCTCGCGGGCCCGCGCGATGCGATAGCTGAGCTGCGGCCGGCTGATGCCGAGCGCACGCGCGGCCGCCGCGAGATTGCCGCCGGCACGCTCCACGGCCTCCTGCAGCAACGCGTCCTCGAGCGCATCGAGGCTCAGGCCGCGGCGCTGCACTTCGTCGTACAGCGCGGCGGAGTCATGCGGCGCGCCGCGCTCGAGCTGGCCCTGGGCATTGACCGTGACCGGCGGCGCCTGCGGCGGCGAGACGAACAGCTCGCCGACGTCGATGCGCTCGCCGGCGCTGCAGAGGATCACGCCGCGCTCGATCAGGTTCTCGAGCTCGCGCACGTTGCCCGGCCAGGCGTGATGACGCATCGCGTCGAGCGCCCGGTCGGTGTAGCCGGCGACGCGCTTGCCGTGCAACGCGGCAAAGCGCTGCAGCAGGTGCATGGCGAGCGGCTCGATGTCGTCCACCCGCTCGCGCAGCGGCGGGATGCGGATCGGATAGACGTTCAGCCGGTACATCAGGTCGCGCCGGAACCGGCCCGCCGCGACGGCGGCTTCGAGATCGACGTTGGTCGCGGCGATCACGCGCACGTCGACCTTGCGCGGCTGCGTGCTGCCGAGGCGCTCGACCTCGCCGTGCTGCAGCACGCGCAGCAGCTTGGCCTGGGCCGGCAACGGCAGCTCGCCGAGTTCGTCGAGCATCAGGGTGCCGCCATCGGCGCGCTCGAAGCGGCCGGGCCGGGCCGTGCCGGCGCCGGTGAAGGCGCCCTTCTCGGCGCCGAACAGCTCGCTCTCGATCAGCTCGCCCGGCAGGGCGGCGCAGTTGACCGCGACGAACGGCTTGGCGGCACGCGGGCTCATCGCATGCAGTGCGCGCGCGAAGCGCTCCTTGCCGACGCCGGTCTCGCCGGTCAGCAGCACCGTCACCTGCGTGCTCGCGGCCTTGCCGAGCAGCGCGGTCGCGGCGAGGTAGGCGCGCGAGCGGCCGATCAGCGGCCCCAGCTCGTCGGCGGGCTCGAGCGTCGAGCGCAAGGTCTCGACCTGCGAGCTCAGGTCCTCGAGCCGCACCAGCATCGAGTCGGCGTCGTAGTCGCGCGCCAGCGCTTCGCCGTCGGGCCACTCGGCGAGCGGCCGCCCTTCGATCAGGCAGTGCGGCGCACCGCAGGCGCAGCAGGCGACCTCCTTGAACAGCACCGGGCGGCCCATGAAGGCGCTGGTGTAGCCCGACGCGTAGCCGAGCAGCATCCAGCACACCGGCTCTTCCTGCGGCCCGAAGTCGCGTACGTGCGTCTCGACTTCCCACGAGTGGTCCCAGCGGAAGGCACCGTCGAAGCGGCCGCTCGCGACGTCGGCATCGAAGCGCTCGGGCGTGACCTGCACCGCGCCTTCCAGCATGTGCAGTTGCGGGCCGACCGCGAACATGTCGGCGAGCGACGCATCGCCGCGCACCTGGCGCGCCAGCGCCGCGTCGCGCTCGCCGGCGGTGCGGCCGGCGCGCAGCAAGAGGCGGCGCGTCTGGTCGCGGCCTATCGTCTGGATCAGCTCGCGGCGCAGCGCGCCGAGCGCCGTCGCATGGATCAGCACCATGCGCTGGCCGGCCAGCCAGATGCGGCCGTCGCCCGCCGAGAAATGCACCAGGCGGCGCAGGTCGGCGTCCGAGGGCAGCGGTGGCGGCGTGGAGCGGCTCATTTTCGATTTATCGAGATAAGTGGATGACAGGCGATAGCGGCGAGTTGATGATTTGGTGAAGCGGCGGGGTCGGCGGGTGCGCATTTGATCATGATGCACTGCGGCAAGGCAAGCACATGCGGTGTCGGCCTCCTCGATCGCCACGGTCGGCCGGCGGATCGGAGGGGGTTGGCTTCGGGGTTTACCCTCAATTTATCGAGATTTTTGCCATCGAGCGCCAAACCTGGCACGTCGGATGCGAAAGGGCAGGCACCCGCCGACCCGCAGCAACGCCCCGATGAACGCCGCCGCCTCGATTCAAGCCGACGCCCTGCCCGCCTGCGATACCGCACGCAAGTACGTGCGTATCACGGAGCGGCGCGACGACGGCCTCGTCGCCTTCGAGTTCTCGATCGGCTGGCCGGAACTCGTGGTCGAGCTGCTGCTGCCGGAGGCGGCGTTCGACGAGTTCTGCCGCACGAACCGCGTGCAGCGCCTCTGACACCGAACCACCACCAGGAGACCCGTGGCATGAACATCGACCTGCAGGCCCGCGAGATCACGCCGCTGCGCCAGACCTATGCGCACGTCGCGAAGTACGTCGGCGGCGACAAGGCCGCGTCGCGCTACCAGGAAGCGACGTTCGGCGCGCAGCCGTCGGCGAACTTCCACTACCGGCCGACCTGGGATCCGCAGCACGAGATCTTCGACGCGTCGCGCAGCGCCGTCGTGCTCGCCGACTGGTACGTGCTGAAGGACCCGCGCCAGTTCTACTACGCGACCTGGGCGATCGCCCGAGCGCGCCAGCAGGACACGATGGAAGCCAACTTCCAGTTCGTCGAGACGCGCGGCATGGTCGCGAAGATCGGCGACGACGTGCGCGACAAGGCGCTGCAGGTGCTGCTGCCGCTGCGCCATGCGGCCTGGGGCGCGAACATGAACAACGCCGCGATCTGCGCCTACGGCTACGGCACCGCGTTCACCGCGCCGGCGATGTTCCATGCGATGGACAACCTCGGCGTCGCGCAGTACCTGACGCGCCTCGGCCTCGCGCTCGACGAGCCGTCGGCGCTCGACGACGCCAAGCGCGCCTGGCTGGACGAGCCGCGCTGGCAGGTGCTGCGCCGCTACGTCGAGGACAGCTTCGTCGTGAAGGATCCGTTCGAGCTGTTCGTCGCGCAGAACCTCGCGCTCGACGGGCTGCTCTATCCGCTCGTCTACGGCAGCTTCGTCGACGACCACGTCGCGCTGCAGGGCGGCACCGCGGTCGCGATGCTGACCGCCTTCATGCCCGAGTGGCACGACGAGAGCGCGCGCTGGGTCGATGCGGTGATCAAGACCGCGGCCGCCGAGTCGGCGGCCAACGAGCGGCTGATCTCCGGCTGGGCCCAGGCGTGGACCGAACGCGCCCGCGCGGCGCTCGCGCCGGTCGCGCACTACGCGCTCGGCGACGCCGGACAGGAAGCGCTCGCCGACGCCGCGACGCGCCTGGCCGAGCGCTGCCGCAAGGCCGGCATCGCCCTCTGACATTCATCGAGGAGACCCCACCCATGTCCAACGTGTTCATCGCGTTCCAGCACAACGAGGAGTCGCGTCCGGTGATCGACGCGATCGTCGCCGACAACCCGGCCGCGATGGTCGTGCAGTCGCCCGGCCTCGTGAAGATCGACGCGCCCGACCGGCTGACGATCAAGCGCGCGACCATCGAGGCGCAGACCGGCCGCCCCTACGACCTGCAGGCGATCCACGTGAACCTCGTGACGCTGTCGGGCCACATCGACGAAGACGACGATCAGCTCACGCTGAGCTGGCAGCACTGAGGAGCAAGCCCATGGACACCCGTGTCGTGAAGAAGAAGCTCGGCCTGAAGGACCGCTATGCCGCGATGACGCGCGGCCTCGCCTGGGACACCACCTACCAGGACATGCAGGACGTGTTCCCGTACGACCGCTACGAGGGCATCAAGATCCACGACTGGGACAAGTGGGAAGACCCGTTCCGGCTGACGATGGACGCCTACTGGAAGTACCAGGGCGAGAAGGAGAAGAAGCTCTACGCCGTGATCGAGGCGTTCGCGCAGAACAACGGCCAGCTCGGCATCAGCGATGCGCGCTACGTCAACGCGCTGAAGCTCTTCATCCAGGGCGTCACGCCGCTCGAGTACTACGCGCACCGCGGCTTCGCGCACGTCGGGCGCCAGTTCAGCGGCGCGGGCGCGCGCGTCGCGGCGCAGATGCAGTCGATCGACGAGCTGCGCCACTACCAGACCGAGACCCACGCGATCTCGCACTACAACAAGTACTTCAACGGCATGCACCACTCGAACCACTGGTTCGATCGCGTGTGGTACCTGTCGGTGCCGAAGTCGTTCTTCGAGGATGCGATCAGCGGCGGCCCGTTCGAGTTCCTCGCCGCGGTCAGCTTCTCGTTCGAGTACGTGCTGACCAACCTGCTGTTCGTGCCGTTCATGTCGGGCGCCGCGCACAACGGCGACATGTCGACCGTGACCTTCGGCTTCTCGGCGCAGTCGGACGAGTCGCGCCACATGACGCTGGGCATCGAGTGCATCAAGTTCATGCTCGAGCAGGACCCGGGCAACGTGCCGATCATCCAGCGCTGGATCGACAAGTGGTTCTGGCGCGGCTACCGGCTCCTGACGCTCGTCGCGATGATGCAGGACTACATGCTGCCCAAGCGCGTGATGAGCTGGAAGGAAGCCTGGGAAATGTATGCCGAGCAGAACGGCGGCGCGCTCTTCAAGGACCTGGCGCGCTACGGCATCCGCGAGCCCAAGGGCTGGAAGGACGCCTGCGAAGGCAAGGACCACATCAGCCACCAAGCCTGGAACACCTTCTACAACTACGCCGCCGCCGCACCGTTCCACACCTGGGTGCCGGACGACGCCGAGCTGGACTGGCTGTCGGAGAAGTACCCCGCGACCTTCGACCGCTGCTACCGGCCGCGCCTCGAGTTCTTCCGCGCGCAGCAGCAGCAGGGCAACCGCTACTACAACAAGACCTTGCCGATGCTGTGCACGACCTGCCAGATCCCGATGCTCTTCACCGAGCCGGGCGACGCCGGCAAGATCTGCTACCGCGAAGGCGCCTACCTCGGCGACAAGTACCACTTCTGCAGCGACCACTGCAGGGAGATCTTCGACCACGAGCCGGAGAAGTTCGTGCAGTCGTGGCTGCCGGTGCACCAGATCTACCAGGGCCACTGCTTCAAGCCCGGCACCGACCCGACCGCCGAGGGCTTCGACCCGCTGCTCGCGGTGCTCGACTACTACGAGGTCGACGTCGGCCGCGACAACTTCGAGTTCGAAGGCTCGCAGGATCAGCAGAACTTCGCCGCCTGGCGCGGCACGGCCGCCACCGACACCGGAGCCGCGAAATGAGCGTCACCGCCCTCGCCCCCTACGACTTCCCCGCGCGCGACGTGCGCGAGAACTTCCCCGCGCCGCTGCTCTACATCGGCTGGGAAGACCACCTGATGTTCTGCGCGCCGTTCTGCCTGCCGCTGCCGCCCGACATGCCGTTCAGCGCGCTCGCGACCGCGGTGCTGCCCGGCATCTACGGCTACCACCCCGACTTCGCGCAGATCGACTGGGCGCAGGTGCAGTGGCTGAAGGGCGGCGAGCCGTGGACGCCCGATCCGGCCAAGTCGCTCGCCGACAACGGGCTGCGGCACAAGGACGCGATCCGCTTCCGTACCCCGGGCCTCACCGGCATCCAGGGCTCGTACAGCTGAACGCGGAGGTTCCGCCATGGGCTACCAGCTCACCATCGAGCCGCTCGGCGCGACCATCGAGGTCGACGACGGCCAGACCGTGCTCGACGCCGCGCTGCGCCAGGGCATCTACATCCCGCACGCCTGCTGCCATGGCCTGTGCGGTACCTGCAAGGTGCAGGTCTGCGACGGCGAGGTCGACCATGGCGCCGCGAACCCGTTCGCGCTGATGGACTTCGAGCGCGCCGAGGGCAAGACGCTCGCCTGCTGCTGCACCCTGCAGTGCGACGCGACGATCGAGGCCGACATCGACGAGGAGCCGGATGCGCGGATCATCCCGGTGCGCGACTACGCGGCGACCGTCACGCGCATCGTCGAGCTCACGCCGACGATCAAGGCGCTCCATCTGAAGCTCGACCGGCCGATCGCGTTCCAGGCCGGCCAGTACGTGCAGCTCGAGATCCCCGGCCTCGGCCAGAGCCGCGCCTTCTCGATCGCGAACTCGCCGGCCGACGTCGAGCGCAGCGGCGAGATCGAGCTGAACGTGCGCATCGTTCCGGGCGGCGCCGGCACCGGCTACCTGCACGGCACGCTGCAGGCCGGCGACCGGCTGCGGCTGGCCGGTCCGTACGGGCGCTTCTTCGTGCGGCAATCGGCCGACGTGCCGATGCTCTTCATGGCCGGCGGCTCGGGGCTGTCGAGCCCGCGCTCGATGATCCTCGACCTGCTCGACGCCGGCTGCACGCTGCCGATCACGCTGGTCTACGGCCAGCGCACGCGCGACGAGCTCTACTACGACGACGTGTTCCGCGCGCTCGCCGAGCGGCACCCGAACTTCACCTACGTGCCGGTGCTGTCGAACGAGCCCGACGGCAGCGACTGGACGGGCGCCCGCGGCTACGTGCACGACGCCGCGAAGGCGCACTTCGGCGCGACCTTCGCCGGCCGGAAGGCCTACCTGTGCGGACCGCCGCCGATGGTCGAGGCCTGCATCGCGGCGCTGATGCAGGGGCGCCTCTTCGAGCGCGACATCTACACCGAGAAGTTCCTCTCGGCGGCCGACGCGGGCCAGGCGCGCAGCCCGTTGTTCAAGCGCGTCTGAGGGACGACACGATGCTGTTCGACAGCCGCCCCAAGCTCGAAGTCTGCGTCGCGCAGACCGGCGAGCGCTACCCGTGCGCGACCGACGAGAGCCTGCTGCGCGGCATGCTGAAGCTGGGCCGCAGGGGCATACCCGCAGGCTGCGTCAACGGCGGCTGCGGCGTCTGCAAGGTGCGCATCGCCGAAGGCACGGTGACCCGCCTCGGACCGGTGAGCCGGGCGCATGTCAGCAGCGACGACGAATGCCGCGGCATCACGCTCGCCTGCCGGGTCGCGCCGGCGACGCCGGTACGGCTTGAGGTCGTCGGCAAGCTGGTGAAGCCGTTTTCCGCTTCGATTTCCAAGGGGCCTGCCATGTCGGCAGTCCATGAGCCAACGCTGCAGACCACGCAGCATGAAGGAGACAGGTGATGGGTGTGTTGAGAATCGGTCATGCGAGCCTGAAGGTCATGGACATGGCCGCCGCCGTGAAGCACTACGAGAACGTGCTCGGCCTCAAGACGACGATGCAGGACAAGGCCGGCAACGTCTACCTGAAGTGCTGGGACGAGTGGGACAAGTACTCGCTGATCCTGACGCCGTCGGACCAGGCCGGCATGAACCACGTCGCCTTCAAGGTCGAGCGCGACTCGGACCTCGACGACCTGAAGATGAAGATCGAGGACTGGGGCGTGAAGACGACCCTGCTGCCCGAAGGCACGTTGCCGTCGACCGGCCGCATGCTGCAGTTCAGGCTGCCGAGCGGCCACGAGATGCGCCTCTACGCGATGAAGGAACACGTCGGCACCGAGGTCGGCTCGGTCAACCCCGATCCGTGGCCCGACGGCCTGAAGGGCGCCGGCGCGCACTGGCTCGACCACGTGCTGCTGATGTGCGAGATGAACCCGCCCGAGGGCGTCAACACCGTGGCCGACAACACCCGCTTCTTCATCGAGGCGCTGGACTTCTTCCTGACCGAGCAGGTGCTGGTCGGCCCGAGCGGCGACATCCAGGCGGCCACCTGGCTGAGCTGCACCAACACGCCGCACGACATCGCCTTCGTCGGCGGCCCGAAGAGCGGGCTGCACCACATCTCGTACTTCCTCGATTCGTGGCACGACGTGCTGAAGAGCGCCGACGTGATGGCGAAGAACAAGGTGCGGATCGACGTCGCGCCGACGCGCCACGGCATCACGCGCGGCGAGACGATCTACTTCTTCGACCCGAGCGGCAACCGCAACGAGACCTTCGCGGGCCTCGGTTATCTCGCGCAGCGCGACCGGCCGGTGACGACCTGGACCGAGGACCAGCTCGGCAGCGGGATCTTCTATCACACCGGCGAGCTGGTGTCCTCGTTCACCGAGGTCTACACCTGAAGCCTCCCGCCCGTCGCCTCCCCCGTCCGGACTTCCACGCCATGAAACAGATCCACAACTTCATCAACGGCGAGTACGCCGCCTCCGCGCAGACCTTCGACAAGCGCTCGCCGGTCACCGGTGCGGTCATCGCGCAGGTGCACGAGGCCGGCCGCGCCGAGGTCGATGCGGCCGTGGCCGCGGCACGCGCCGCGCTGAAAGGGCCGTGGGGGCGCATGACGGTGGCCGAGCGCGTCGAGCGCCTGCATGCGGTGGCCGACGGCATCACGCGCCGCTTCGACGAATTCGTCCAAGCCGAATGCGCCGACACCGGCAAGCCGAGAAGCCTCGCGAGCCATCTCGACATACCGCGCGGCGCGGCGAACTTCAAGATCTTCGCCGACGTCGTGAAGAACGTGCCGACCGAGTTCTTCGAGATGGCGACGCCCGACGGCCGCGGCGCGCTCAACTACGGCTACCGCAGCCCCGTCGGCGTGGTCGGCGTGATCTGCCCGTGGAACCTGCCGCTGCTGCTGATGACGTGGAAGGTCGGGCCGGCGCTCGCCTGCGGCAACACCGTCGTCGTCAAGCCTTCGGAAGAGACGCCGCAGACCGCGGCATTGCTCGGCGAGGTGATGAACGAGGCCGGCATCCCGAAGGGGGTCTACAACGTCGTGCACGGCTTCGGCCCGAACTCGGCGGGCGAGTTCGTGACGACGCATCCCGGCGTCGACGCGATCACGTTCACCGGCGAGACGCGCACCGGCGAGGTCATCATGAAGGCCGCCGCCCGCGGCGCGCGGCCGGTCAGCCTCGAGATGGGCGGCAAGAACGCGGCGATCGTGTTCGCCGACTGCGACTTCGATGCCGCGATCGAAGGGACGCTGCGCTCGGCGTTCGCGAACTGCGGGCAGGTCTGCCTGGGCACCGAGCGCGTCTATGTCGAGCGGCCGATCTTCGAGCGCTTCGTCGCGGCGCTGAAGGCCGGCGCCCAGGGCCTGAAGCTCGGCGTGCCGGACGATGCCGCCACCGGCATGGGCCCGCTGATCAGCCAGGAGCATCGCGAGAAGGTGCTGTCGTACTACCGGCTCGCCGCCGACGAAGGCGCCACCGTCGTGACCGGCGGCGGCGTGCCCGACATGGGCCGCGACCTCGCGGGCGGCGCGTGGGTCGAGCCGACCATCTGGACCGGCCTGCCCGAGACCGCGCGCGTGATCCGCGAGGAGATCTTCGGCCCGTGCTGCCACATCGCGCCGTTCGACGGCGAGGACGAGGTGCTCGCGAAGGCCAACGACAACGCCTACGGCCTGGCGTGCGCGATCTGGACGCGCGACCTGGCGCGCGCGCACCGCGTCGCGCAGCGCATGGACGTCGGCCTGTCGTGGGTCAACAGCTGGTTCCTGCGCGACCTGCGCACGCCGTTCGGCGGCGCCAAGCAGTCGGGCATCGGCCGCGAAGGCGGCGTGCATTCGCTCGAGTTCTATACCGAGCTGAAGAACGTCTGCATCAAGCTCTGAAGAGATCGAGATGAGCAACCCAGAGATCGGACGATCGGTCGTCGCGGCCGGCATCCGTACCAACCTGCACGACGTCGGCAGCGGGCCGCCGCTGCTGATGATCCACGGCTCCGGCCCGGGCGTCTCGGCATGGGCCAACTGGCGGCTCGCGATGCCGGTGCTGGCGCAGCGCGCGCGCGTCATCGCGCCCGACATGGCCGGCTTCGGCTACACCGACCGGCCCGCCGGCCGGCGCTACGACATGGACGGCTGGGTCGCGCAGGCGATCGGCGTGCTGGATGCGCTCGACATCGAGCGCGCGGACCTCGTCGGCAACTCGTTCGGCGGCGCGCTCGCGCTCGCGCTGACGATCCGCCATCCGCAGCGCGTGCGGCGGCTCGTGCTGATGGGCAGCGTCGGCGTGCCGTTCGACATCACGCCCGGGCTCGATGCGGTATGGGGCTACGAGCCGTCGCTGGCACGCATGCGCGCGCTGCTCGACATCTTCGCCTACGACCGCGGCCTCGTCACCGACGAGCTGGCGCAGCTGCGCTACGAGGCCAGCATCCGGCCCGGCTTCCAGGAATCGTTCGGCGCGATGTTCCCTGCGCCGCGCCAGCGCTGGGTCGACGCGATGGCGAGCAGCGAGGCCGACATCCGCGCGCTGCCGCACCAGACGCTGGTCGTGCACGGCCGCGAGGACCGCGTGATTCCGCTCGCCACGTCGCTGACCCTGGCGAACTGGATACCGCGCGCGCAGCTCCACGTCTACGGGCAATGCGGCCACTGGACGCAGATCGAGCATGCGGCGCGCTTCGCAAAACTGGTCGGCGACTTTCTCGCCGAGGCCGCGGACGACGAACCGATCCCACTGAACATCGACGGAAAGCACGCGTCATGAACGACATCCAGATCACGAGCCTCGGCGACGAGCTCTACGACGCGCTGCAGGCGTGCCGCGTCGTGGACCCGCTGACGACACGCCATCCCGACATCACGATCGCCGACGCCTACCGCATCCAGCAGCGCCTGACCGCGCGGCGCCTCGAAGCCGGCGAGACCATCGTCGGCAAGAAGATCGGCGTCACGTCGAAGGCGGTGATGGACATGCTCGGCGTCTACCAGCCCGACTTCGGCATGCTGACCGATGCGATGGTCTACAACGAAGGCGAGGCGATCGACGCGTCGACCTTGATCCAGCCGAAGGCCGAAGGCGAGATCGCGTTCGTGCTGAAGCGCGACCTGCTGGGCCCGGGCGTCAGCAGCGCCGACGTGATCGCCGCCACCGAAGGCGTGATGGCCTGCTTCGAGATCGTCGACTCGCGCATCCGCGACTGGAAGATCCGCATCCAGGACACGGTGGCCGACAACGCGTCGTGCGGCGTGTTCGTGCTCGGCGACCGCATGGTCTCGCCGCTCGAGGTCGACCTGAACACCTGCGGCATGGTGCTCGAGAAGAACGGCGAGATCGTCGCGACCGGCGCCGGCGCCGCGGCGCTCGGCGCACCCGCCAACGCGGTCGCGTGGCTCGCCAACACGCTGGGTGCGCTCGGCATCGCGCTGAAGGCCGGCGAAGTCGTGCTGTCGGGCTCGCTCGCGATCATGGTGCCGGTGCAGGCCGGCGACAACCTGCGCGTGACGATCGGCGGCATCGGCGGCTGCTCGGTGCGCTTCGTGTGAATGACCGCCCCGTTCGCCCTGAGCCTGTCGAAGGGCTGGTCGAGATCGGAACCAGGCTTCGACAAGCTCAGCCCGAACGGTTGACCAATTTCAAAACCTCTGTGGAGAACCCGTGAAGAAGATCAAGTGCGCCCTGATCGGGCCCGGCAACATCGGCACCGACCTGCTCGCCAAGCTGCAGCGCAGCGCGGTGCTCGAGCCGGTCTGGATGGTCGGCATCGACCCGGCCTCCGACGGCCTGACCCGCGCCCGCGAGATGGGACTGAAGACCACCGCCGACGGCGTCGACGGCCTGTTGCCGCACGTGCAGGCCGACGGCGTGCAGATCGCGTTCGACGCCACCAGCGCCTACGTGCACGCCGAGAACGCGCGCAAGCTGAATGCGCTCGGCGTCATCGTGATCGACCTGACGCCGGCCGCGATCGGCCCGTACTGCGTGCCGCCGGTGAACCTGAAGCAGCATGTCGGCCGGCGCGAGATGAACGTCAACATGGTCACCTGCGGCGGCCAGGCGACGATCCCGATGGT
>JAFEEF010000027.1 GCA_018241265.1 Pseudomonadota bacterium
CGGCATTGAGATCCCGCTTCGATGTGAGCGCATGCGAGATACCGAAGCCGACTATCGCAACGAGAGCGGCAAGCGCTGGTCCCAGAAGTGGTGCCCAAGCGAGGAGGGTGTTCATGGTTCGCGGGGCGGGTCTGAGGCGCCCGGCCAGGTCAGGTCGATGCGTCGCGAAAGGCTCTCAGGACCGCGTTGATGCGGGTTTGGTATCCCGGCCCTTGCTGCTTGAACCACTCGAGGACGTCTTGATCGACGCGCAGCGAGATCGATGCTTTCGACGGGAGCGGCTCGAGACCACGACGAACCATGCCGCGGACGATGTGGCGGACATCGGCTTCGGGATGCTCTGCCGTCGGCGCCGCTGCTTCCGTCGAGCCGAGTCGCGCCCAGTCAGTCCTGGATGGCATCGAAGTAGATTTGCGCTTCGCGCTTGGTTGCTTTGCGGAATGAGATGACGCGGATTTCATGTTCGCTCTCCGTGTGAACGAGGGAGACTGGAATCCCGGCGAGCAGGCCGAGCGTGACGAAGCGCCGCTCCCCATAGGCAAAGCGATCGTCCTCGAAGGTGTACGTGGCTGCTTCGAACACGCGAGGCGCGTCCACGAAGTCCAGGCCGTGAGCCCTGATGTTCGTCGCACGCTTGGCCTCGGACCACGCAAACTGCATGTCCGAAGTGTATATACAATTCGTATTGGCATCAACGTGGGCGACTGCGGTGCCACACGAGCCGGACCGAGGTGCGGGGTCCGAGCGCCCCCTTCACTCCAGAAACAGTTCCGCCACCAACGCCCGCATCCACCGGTTCGCCGGATCGCGGTGGAACCGCTCGTGCCAGTGCTGCTTGATCTCGAACGACGGGATCTTCACCGGCGGCTCGATCGCGCGCACGCCCGGGTAGCTGACGAGCGCACGCGCCAGCCGGCTCGGCACCGTCACGACGTAGTCGGTGCTGGCGATGATCGACGGCACCGCCATGAAGTGCGGGATGTTCAGCGCCACCTCCAGCCGGTGCTTCGCGACGGCGCGCGAAATGGCCGCCTCGTGCCCGGTGCCCGCCGTCGCGACGACGGCATGGCGCAGCGCGGCGAACTGCTTGACGCTCATCGATCCCTTGGCGAGCGGATGGTCCGCACGGATCAGGCAGACGAACTCGTCCACGTAGAGCCGCTGCTGGAAGAAGCCTGACTTCAGGTCGGGGAAGAAGCCGACCGCCAGGTCCACCGAGCCCGCGGCCATCGCCGCCTGCTCGCCGTACTCGGGGATCGGCAGCACCTGGATCTTCACCAGCGGCGCGCGCTCCATCAGCGCGGTCAGCAGCTTCGGCAGGAAGATCGTCTCGCCGATGTCCGTCATGTAGAAGCGGAACGTGTTCGTCGCCGACAGCGGGTCGAACGCGGTGTCGATGTCGCCGAGGTTCTCGACCAGCTCGCAGGCGCGCTGGATCGGCGGCGCGAGCTGCTGCGCATAGGGCGTCGGCATCATGCCTTCGGCGGTGCGCACGAACAGCGGGTCGTTGAAGATGCGCCGCAGCCGGTTCAGCGCGCTGCTCATCGCCGGCTGCGACAGGCCGACGCGGCGCGCCGCCTGCGTGACGTTGCGGTCCTTCACGATCGCATCGAAGACGACCAGCAGGTTGAGGTCGAGCGACGAGGGTTTGACGACTCTATTCACGCGATGAATCTTAACCATGCCCGCCGTCGTCTGGACACCTCGGATGGCTCTTTCTACATTGCCTTCGACATCGAGACGATCACAGAAAGGAACACGGACGTGCCCATTTCCGCAACCATCAGGACCAACCTGTACAAGGACTCGGTGGCGCTGATGCGCATCGCCGAAGTCGTGCGGGCCCGCGACCATGTGCAGCGCGTGACGCTGGTGATGGGCACGCCGGCCAACAAGGCGATCGTCAGCGCGGCCGGCCTCTACACCGAACTGCTCGATGCGGCGCGCCCGAACGACATCATGATCGTCGTCGATGCGGACACCGACGAGGCGCTCGCCGCCGCGACGGCGGAGATCGCCGGCCTGCTCGACGGCACCGGCGCCGGCGCCGACGCGAGCGCGGCCGTCGCCGCGGCGATCCCGCTGCGCTCGATCGCGATGGGCCGTGCGCGTGCCGGCAGCGACGCGGCGCTGGCGCAGATCTCGGTGCCCGGTCCGTACGCGGCCGCCGAGGCGCTGAAGGCGCTGCGACTGGGCCTGCACGTCTTCCTGTTCAGCGACAACGTGCCGCTGGAGCAGGAGCGCGCGGTGAAGGACGTGGCGCGCCGCAAGGGCCTGCTCGTGATGGGCCCGGACTGCGGCACCGCGATCGTCAACGGCACGCCGCTCGGCTTCGCGAACGTCGTGCGCTCGGGAAGCATCGGCCTCGTCGGCGCGTCGGGCACCGGGCTGCAGGAAGCGACCTGCCAGATCCATGCGCTCGGCCACGGCGTGCGCCACGCGATCGGTACCGGCGGCCGCGACGTCTATGCGGAGATCGGCGGCACGACGATGAGCCAGGCGATCGCCTTGCTCGCGGCCGACGCCGGCACCCGCGTGATCGCGATCGTCTCGAAGCCGCCGGCGCCGGCGGTGGCCAGGCAGATCCTGAAGCAGCTCGTCGACACGGGCAAGCCGGCGGTCGTGCTCTTCATCGGCGCCGACCTGTCGGGCGAGGCGCTGCCCCGGCACGTGATCGCGGTCTCGACCTTGTACGACGTGGCCGCCGCCGCGGTGGCACTGGCCGACGGCAAGCCGTTCGTGCCGTCGGCGCTCGCCGAAGAATCGGTGCGTGCTGCCGATGCCGAGGCGCGCCGCCTCGCGCCGGGCCAGCGCTATCTGCGCGGCCTGTACTCGGGCGGCACCTTCTGCACCGAGGCGCAGGTGCTGTGGCGCGCGCTCGACCTGCGCGTCCATTCGAACGCACCGGTCGCGAAGGGGGCGCAGCCGGATGCGGCACACAGCCACAGCGCGATCGACCTCGGCGACGACGAATACACCGTCGGCCGCCCGCATCCGATGATCGATGCGCGGGCGCGCGTCGACTGCATCGCGCAGGCGGCCGCCGATCCGTCGACCGCGGCGATCGTGCTCGACGTCGTGCTCGGCTATGCCGGCCACGAGGACCCGGCCGGCGCGCTCGCGCCGGCGATCGTGCAGGCGAAGGCGGCGGCTGCGAAGGCGGGCCGCTACCTGCCGGTCATCACCTTCGTCTGCGGCACCGAGGAAGACCCGCAGCGCCTGTCGCACCAGCAGGCGCAGTTGCGCGATGCGGGCGCGCTCGTGCTGCCCAACCACACGTCGGCCGCGCGCCTCGCCGGCCGGATCGCCATGCATGCAGCCGCCTACGCCGAGCGCGTCGCGGAAACGGAGGGCCAGTGATGGAAGCCGTGGTCGAAAGAGCCCGCAGCGTGCGCCGCAAGGCGCCGACGGCGAAGCGCCGCATCGTCATCGCGTTCGGCGGCAACGCCAGCTATCCGCCGACCATCAAGGGCCTGGCGTCCGAGCAGCTGTCGCTGATGGCCGAGGCCTGCCGGCACCTCGTGCAGATCATCCGCGCCGGCCATCAGCTCGTGCTGACGCACGGCAACGGGCCGGTCGTCGGCAACATCCTGTTCCGCATGGCGCGCACCGCGGCCGAGCTGCCGCCGATGCCGATGGACATCTGCGTCGCGCACTCGCAGGGCGGCATGGGCTACATGCTGCAGCAGACCTTGTGCGACGTGCTGCACCACGAAGGCGTCGATCGCGTCGTGACGTCGGTCGTCACGCAGGTCGAGGTCGATCCGGCCGATCCGGCGTTCACGCATCCGACCAAGCCGGTCGGCCGCTTCTTCAGCCGCGAGGATGCGAACCGGCTCGCCGACGAGCAGCAATGGCAGTTCGTCGAGGACTCCGGCCGCGGCTACCGGCGCGTCGTGCCGTCGCCCGAGCCGCTGCGCATCGTCGAGCTGCGCGCGGTGCATGCGCTGCTCGATGCCGGCGTGATCCCGATCACCGTCGGCGGCGGCGGCATCCCGGTGACGCGCGATGCCGAAGGCTGCCTGCACGGCGTCTCGGCGGTGATCGACAAGGACCTGTCGAGCGCGATGCTCGCCGCCGAGCTCGGCGCCGAAACGCTGGTGATGCTGACCGGCGTCGATCGCGTCGCGGTCGACTTCGGCAAGCCGACGCAGCGCGCGATCGACCGCATGACCGTCGCCGAGGCGCGCCAGCACGCGGCCGACGGCCAGTTCCCGCCCGGCAGCATGGGGCCGAAGATCGATGCGGCGCTGCGCTACCTCGAGCACGGCGGCAAGGAAGTGATCGTCACTTCCATCGACTGCCTGCATCGCGCGATCCAGGGCACCGCCGGCACGCGCATCGTGCCGTGACGGCGGCACCTCACGAATTCGAACCAAGGACCACCATGAGCACAGCGCTCCTCGATCGGACCGAACTGTCGGTCATCAACGTCGGCGTCGACACCTTCCTGCGCAGCATCGCCGATGCGGGCGGGCAGGCGGTGCAGCTCGACTGGCAGCCGCCGGGCGACGGCGATGCCGGGCTCGCCTGGGCCGTTGCCCGCCTGGCCGGCGACGCGAGCGATCCCGACTACATAGGCTCGCGCATCGACCGGGCGAATGCGCAGGCGGTCGAGCGCATCGTCGGCGCGCAGCCGGTCTTGGTCGACATGGCGCTGCATGCGCGCGATGTCTGGCCCGACATCGGCCGCACCTTGCTGCACGCGGGTGCGCCGATCGCCTGGTCGCGCATGTGCGGGCCGATGCAGGGCGCGATGATCGGCGCGGTGCTCTACGAAGGCTGGGCCGCGGACGAGGCCGAGGCGCGCGGCATGCTCGAGCGCGGCGAGTTCCCGTTCGAGTCGTGCCACGACCGCGGCGCCGTCGGCCCGATGGCCGGCGTGATCTCGGCATCGATGCCGCTGCTCGTCGTGCGCAACCAGGCGCACGGCAACGTCGCGTACTCGAACCTCAGCGAAGGCATCGGACGTGTGCTGCGCTTCGGCGCCAACGACCAGAGCGTCGTCGACCGCTTGCGCTGGATCGAGAACACGCTGGCGCCGACCTTGCAGGTCGCGATCCGCGCGCTCGGCGGCATCGACCTGAAGACGATCCAGGCGCAGGCGCTGCTGATGGGCGACGAGGTGCACAGCCGCAATGCTGCGGCGACGCTGAACCTGCTCGCCGCGATCGCGCCGGCGCTCGCCGGCGCCGACGCGGATCGCGAGGCCGTGCGCGAGACGCTCGCGTTCGTCGCCGGCAACTCGCAGTTCTTCCTGAACCTGTCGATGGCGTCGTCGAAGGCGATCATGGACGCGGCGCACGGCATCGAGCACTGCAGCATCGTGACCGCGATGGCGCGCAACGGCGTGACGACCGCGGTGCGCGTCAGCGGCCTCGGCAAGCCATGGTTCGAGGCGCCGTCCGATCGGCCGATCGGCCTGTACTTTCCCGGCTTCGTCGAGTCCGACGGCAACCCCGACCTCGGCGACAGCGCGATCTGCGAGACGGCGGGCTTCGGCGGCTTCTCGCTTGCCGCATCGCCGGCGCTGGTGCAGTTCATCGGCGGCTCGGTTGCCGAGGCGGTGGCTTACTCGCGCGAGATGGTCGAGATCACCGCGGCACGCAATCCGTCGCTGTCGCTGCCCAACCTCGACTTCGGCGGTGCGCCCTGCGGCATCGACATCCGCAAGGTCGTCGACAACGGCATCCGCCCGGTCGTCACGACCGGCATCGCGCACAAGCAGGCCGGCATCGGACAGATCGGCGCCGGCATCGTGCGGCCGCCGATGGGCTGCTTCGCGCAGGCGGTGCTGGCGTTCGCCGCGCACGTCGAAGCCGAAGGGCGGCACTGATGCTCCGGACCCTGATGTCCCCGCGCGGCGCCGTCACCGCGCCGCATCACCTGGCCGCGCAGGCCGGCGCCGGCGTGCTGCGCGACGGCGGCAATGCGGTCGAGGCGATGGTGGCCGCGGCAGCGACGATCGCGGTCGTCTATCCGCACATGAACAGCATCGGCGGCGACGGCTTCTGGCTGATCAGCCGGCCCGGCAAGGCGCCGGTGGCGATCGATGCCTGCGGGCGCTCGGCCGCGCTCGCGACACAAGACTGGTATGCGCGGCAAGGCCATGCAGCGGCGATCCCGACGCGCGGGCCGCTCGCGGCCAACACGGTGGCCGGCGCCGTGTCGGGCTGGAAGCTCGCGCTCGAGCAGGTCGGCACCAAGCTGCCGCTGCGCCGCCTGCTCGACGACGCGATCTGGTACGCAAGCGTAGGCACGCCGGTCACGCAGAGCCAGGTCGACTACACGACGAAGTTCCTCGGCGAGCTCGGCACGCAGCCGGGCTATGGCGCGACCTTCCTGCACGACGGCCGGCTGCCGCGGGCGGGCGCGCTGCAGCGCTTTCCGGCGCTGGGCGAGACCTTGTCGCGCCTGGCGCGCGACGGCCTCGACGACTACTACCGCGGCGGCATCGCGCAGGCGATCGCCGCCGAGCTCGAGCGGCTCGGCAGCCCCGTGCGCGCCGACGACCTGGCGCGCCATCAGGCGAGCGTGGTGCGCCCGCTCGCGGTCGAGCTGTCGGCCGGCACGCTCTACAACCTGCCGCCGCCGACGCAGGGGCTCGCGTCGCTGATGATCCTCGCGCTGTTCGATCGCATCCGCGGCGATGCCAGGCTCGACAGCTTCGAGCATGTGCACGGTCTCGTCGAGGCGACCAAGCAGGCGTTCCTGGTGCGCAACCGCCATGTCTGCGATCCGGCCGTGATGCGTGCCGACCCGGCGAGCTTCCTGCTCGACGACGCACTCGCCGAGCGTGCCCGTGCGATCGATCCGCGCCGTGCGCGCGCGTGGCCCGAGCCGGCGATCAAGGGCGACACGGTGTGGATGGGCGCGGCCGACAAGGACGGCTGCATGGTCAGCTACATCCAGAGCGTCTACTGGGAGTTCGGCTCCGGCGTCGTGCTGGCCGACACCGGCATCAACTGGCAGAACCGCGGCGCGAGCTTCTCGCTCGATCCGGCATCGCACCTGCTGCTCGCGCCGGGCCGCAAGCCTTTCCACACCTTGAACCCGGCGCTCGCGCGGCTGAACGATGGCCGCGAGATGGTCTACGGCAACATGGGCGGCGACGGCCAGCCGCAGAGCCAGGCCGCGGTCTTCAGCCGCCATGTGCTGTTCGGCCAGGATTTGCAGCAGGCCGTCAGCGCACCGCGCTGGCTGCTCGGCCGCACCTGGGGCGACATGAGCGTGAGCCTGAAGGTCGAGAGCCGGCTCGATCCGGCCGTGGTGGCGGCCTTGCGCGATGCCGGCCACGACGTCGAGATCGTCGAGCCCTACAGCGATCTCGTCGGCCATGCCGGTGCGCTGGTGCGCGGCGGCGGCGTGATCTCGGGCGCGGCCGATCCGCGCTCGGACGGGGTCGTCGCGACCTACTAAGAAGCCTTACACCC
>JAFEEF010000028.1 GCA_018241265.1 Pseudomonadota bacterium
GTCTACGAGACGGCCGACCGCGTGCAGCGCGGCCTGAACTACGCCATCGTCGACGAGGTGGACTCGATCCTGATCGACGAGGCGCGCACGCCCCTCATCATCAGCGGCCAGGCCGAGGACCATACCGAGCTCTACGTCCGCATCGACAAGGTCGTGCCCAAGCTCAAGAAGCAGATCGGCGAACTCGACCTGCGCACCGGCGAAGGCGTGATCGAGCCGGGCGACTTCACGGTCGACGAGAAGACGCACCAGGTGTTCCTGACCGAAGACGGCCACGAGAACGCCGAGCGGCTGCTCGGCGAAGCGGGGCTCCTGGCGGAAGGCGCATCGCTCTACGATCCGGCCAACATCACGCTGATGCACCACGTCTATGCGGCGCTGCGTGCCCGCAACCTCTACAACCGCGACCAGCACTACGTGGTGCAGAACGGCGAGGTCGTGATCGTCGACGAGTTCACCGGGCGCCTGATGAGCGGCCGGCGCTGGAGCGATGGCCTGCACCAGGCGGTCGAGGCCAAGGAAGGCGTGCAGATCCAGAGCGAGAACCAGACGCTCGCGTCGATCACGTTCCAGAACTACTTCCGCATGTACGGCAAGTTGTCCGGCATGACCGGCACCGCCGATACCGAGGCCTACGAGTTCCAGGAGATCTACGGCCTCGAAACCGTCGTGATCCCGCCGAACAAGCCGACCGTGCGCAAGGACGAGCTCGACCTCGTCTACAAGACCAACCGCGAGAAGTTCGAAGCGGTGATCGGCGACATCCGCGATTGCCACGGCCGCGGCCAGCCGGTGCTGGTCGGCACGACGTCGATCGAGAACTCCGAGGTCGTCTCGGTGCTGCTGCAGAAGGCGCAGCTGCCGCACCAGGTGCTCAACGCCAAGCAGCACGCCAAGGAAGCCGAGATCGTCGCGCAGGCCGGCCGCCCCGGCGTGATCACGATCGCCACCAACATGGCCGGCCGCGGTACCGACATCGTGCTCGGCGGCAATGTCGAGAACCAGATCAAGTTCATCGACGCCGACCCGGCGCTGCCCGACGACGAGAAGGCGGCGCGCGCGCGGCAGCTCAACGACGAATGGCAGGGTCTGCACGACAAGGTGAAAGCCGAAGGCGGCCTGCGCATCATCGCGACCGAGCGCCACGAATCGCGCCGCATCGACAACCAGCTGCGCGGCCGCTCGGGCCGGCAGGGCGATCCGGGCTCGTCGCGCTTCTACCTGTCGCTCGACGATCCGTTGATGCGCATCTTCGCCGGCGACCGCGTGCGCTCGATCATGGAGCGGCTCAAGATGCCCGACGGCGAGGCGATCGAGGCCGGCATCGTCACGCGCTCGATCGAGAGCGCGCAGCGCAAGGTCGAGGCGCGCAACTTCGACATCAGAAAGCAGCTGCTCGAGTACGACGACGTCGCGAACGACCAGCGCAAGGTCATCTACCAGCAGCGCAACGACATCCTCGAGGCCGAGAGCCTGGTCGCGCAGATCGCGAGCCTGCGCGCTTCGACGATGACCGACGTCGTCCGCACCTACGTGCCGGCCGACAGCGTCGAGGAGCAGTGGGACCTGAAGGCTCTCGAGAAGGTGCTGCGCGACGAGTGGCAGGTCGAAGTCGCGCTGGCCGCCGACGTCGAGCAGAGCGAAACGGTGACCGACGAGGACATCGTCGAGAAGGTGATCAAGGCCGCGGATGCGGTGTTCGACGGCAAGGTCGAGCGCGTCGGCCTCGAGCAGTTCACGCCGTTCATGCGGATGATCCTCTTGCAGTCGATCGACTCGCACTGGCGCGAGCACCTCGCGGCGCTCGACTACCTGCGCCAGGGCATCCACCTGCGCGGCTATGCGCAGAAGAATCCGAAGCAGGAATACAAGCGCGAGGCCTTCGAGCTGTTCGCGCAACTGCTCGACGTCGTGAAGATGGACGTGACGCGCACCCTGATGCTGGTGCGCATCCAGTCGCAAGAGGAGGCCGCGCAGGCGGCCGAGGCGATCGAGAGCCGCGCCGAGCGCATCAGCAACGTCACCTACACCCACCCGAACGAGGACGGCAGCGTCTCGCAGGAGGCCGACGCCTCCGGCGCCGCGCTCTCCGCCGCGGCGCTCGCCAGCCTGGCGAGCGAGGTGCCCAAGGTCGGCCGCAACGACCCCTGCCCGTGCGGCAGCGGCAAGAAGTACAAGCAGTGCCACGGCCGTCTGGCTTGAGTCGCCGGAGCGAGGCCGGGCAACTTGCTCGCAGCTGCTGATCGACGCAGCGGCGGTACGGCCGTCTCGACGCTGGCAGTGGCGCCAACAGCGGCGCCGCGGCGCGTTATCCTGCTTGTCTATGCAGGGTGAGCCATCGACCGAGGCCGGCGTCAGGCGCGAGCTGTTGCGCCTTGCACTGCATAACTCGGCCCGCAGCGTGCTGCTGCAGATGGCCGCGGTCGCCGTGATCGTGGTGATGGGCGCGAGCACGCAACGCTACGTCGCCGCGGCGTCGTGCGGCGCACTCGGGGCGGCCGTCGCGCTCTGGCGGCTCGCGATCTCGCGCCGCTACACCGTCAATCCCGACCTCGGCGAGGCGGCACTGCATCGCCTGCAGCACGAGCTCGAAGGCAACGCCGCGCTCGCCGGGGCGATGTGGGCGGTGGCGACGCTCTGCATCTACCCGGCGCTCGGCGGCACGATAGGCACGACCTACGCCGGCATGGTGTTCGGCTCGATCACCGTGGCGGCCTTCTTCATGACCCTGGTCGGTCGCTCGTTCGCGATCCTCGCCGGCATCCAGCTCGGCGCGCTGATCGTCGTGAGCCTGGCGAGCGATTCCGTGCGCTCGATCCCGCTGGCGGTGCTGGCGGCGATCTTCGGCCTGACGTTGTACCGCGCGTCGCGGGAGTTCCGCAGCACCGCGACGCGCGCGATCCAGCACAGCCAGGAGGCCGACATCGCGAACGCGTCGCTGCAGCGCGCCAAGGAGTCGGCCGAGGCCGCCAACCTCGCGAAGTCGCAGTTCCTCGCGACGATGAGCCACGAGATCCGGACGCCGATGAACGGCGTGCTGGGCGCGCTCGACCTGCTGCGCCGCTCGTCGCTCGACGCCGACCAGCGCCGTCTGGTGCGTACCGCGTCGTCATCCGGCGCATCGCTGATGGCGATCCTCAACGACGTGCTCGACCATTCGAAGATCGAGGCCGGCAAGCTCAACCTGGTGCAGGCGCCGATGTCGCTGCACGGCGTGGCGCAGTCGGTGGTCGCGCTGTTCCGCGCCAATGCCGAAGGCAAGGGGCTCGCGCTGATGCTGCGCATCGAGCCTCAGGTCGAGGACTGGGTGATCGGCGATTCGCAGCGTCTGAAGCAGGTGCTGCTCAACCTCGTCGGCAACGCGATCAAGTTCACCGAGCGCGGCCAGGTGTCGCTGCACCTCGTGCCGCAGCGCGCCGCGAGCGGCTGGGCGCGCGTCACCTTCGAAGTGCGCGATTCCGGCATCGGCATTGCCGCCGAGGCGGTGCAGAGCCTGTTCCAGCCCTTCCATCAGATCGAGGTGCCGCGCAACAAGCGCGGCGGTACCGGGCTCGGCCTGGCGATCAGCCAGCGCATCGTCGAGGCGATGGGCGGCCGCATCGAGGTCAACACGGACGCCGGCAAGGGCTCGTGCTTCGCCTTCACGCTGACCTTCGAGCGCGACCGCTCGCCGGTGCATGCGACGGCGAGCGACTCGGCGCTGGGCGCGCTCGACGAAGGCGAGGTGACGATGACCGGCTGCGTGATGGTCGTCGAGGACAACGACGTCAACCGCATGATCGCGCGCGAGGTGCTGATCTCGCTCGGGCTCGAGGTCGTCGAGGCCGCCGACGGCCGCCAGGCGCTCGCGCGCCTGGAGCGCGAGCCGGTGGACCTGATCCTGATGGACTGCCAGATGCCGGTGATGGACGGCTACGCCGCGACCGAGCGCATCCGCGCGCGCGAAGGCCAGCTCGGCCTGTCGCGCGTGCCGATCATCGCGCTGACCGCCAATGCGTTCGACGAGGACGCGATGCGTTCGCGCAGCGCCGGCATGGACGCGCACCTGGCCAAGCCCTACACGCGCGGGCAGTTGCGGGAGTTGCTGCGCGTCTGGCTGTGATCACGCGAACGCGGCCCACTCCGTGATCCCCGTGCGCTCCTCGCCCCAGGCGCGGTCGAGCTCGATGCGCTTGATCTCCTCGACCGCACCCTCGAGCGAGCCGCCGGCCTTGCGCACCTGGGCGCGCGCCAGGCGCTCCATCAGGCGCAAGTCGCGGTCGGTCAGGGTCATCGCGGTCTCGGTCCAGTGCTCGACGACTTCCATCAACGACTCGTAGGTGATCGGCTGGGCCATGCGGCGCGCCTGCAGCGCGGCCAGTGTGCCGCGCAGGCGCGGATGCACGCCGCGCAGCACGCGCTCGACCGACGCTTCGCCGTCGCCGTCGTCGACGACGAGGTCGACGAGGCGGCGCCGGTGGAGCTGCTCGGCGGTGTAGAGGCGCCCCGACAGGATCATCTCGTTGGCGACCGCGAAGCCCGCCTTGCGGATCGCGAACTGCCATGCGCCCATCCCGGGGAAGAGGTTGAACAGCACTTCGGGAAAGCCGGCCTGCGCGCTGCGCTCGAAGATGACCTTGTGGAACGGCATCACCGATTCGAGCCCGCCGCCCAGCGTGTCGCCCTGCACCAGCACGGTCGTGTGCACGCCGAGCTGCGATGCGTTCTCCATCCACCACACCAGGTCGACGCAGCGCCGGCCGTAGAGCCTGAGCGAATCGACGTCGCGGGCGCGGATCAGCAGCACGAACAGCGACAGGTCGCCGCCGAAGTTGAAGACGCCTTGCACGTCCGACGTCATCACGAAGTGCTGGACGATGCCGGGGTGGTCGGCAATGTCGGCGAAGACGCGCTGCAGCTCGGCCATGGCCGCGAGGCTGTAGCACTGGATCGGCTTCACGCAGGTGCGCACCCGCAACGCCGCCAGCTCGTCGCTCCATTCGAGGCGGATGTACTTGTAAGGGCGCGCCAGCATCGCGGCCAGCGCGCTCCCCGGGTCTGACTTCATATGGCTTCGAACATCCGGGTGAAGTGATGGAAATTGACCAGCGTCGACTCGACCACGGCGTCGCGCGCCGGATCGTCGTCGGCAATCGTGTTCAGCACTTTGCGCAGTTCCGCCATATGTTCGACGTCCATCGTCGCGTGCGAGCTGATGAAGGAGATGCCGCGCTCTCCTTCGAGCAGCAGGGACTCCTTGATCGCTGCAGAAAACGTGCCGCCGTAGACGGACGCGATGACCTCGAGCGTGTACATCATGCCGAGCACCGAGCAGGGATGGCGCCGATCGGCGGACCAGTAGTTGTAGCCCGACAGCGCCAGCGTGTGCGGTGACGGCTGGTAAGCCTCGGTCACGGCGCGCCCGACGCCGATCGCTTCGAGGTCGTTGCGCACCCATTCCTCGTGGCCCGACTCCTCATGCATGTGCTCGTAGAGGAAGTAGCGGATCTGGGCATGGCTGTCGGGCATGCGGCTCGCAGCGGCCGCGCACACCGGATTGAAATGCCACACCACGTGGTAGAGCTCCAGCAGCAGGTGTCGATAGCGCTCCACCGGCATGCCGTTGGCGACGGCGTCGAGCACCACGGGATTGGTCTCGAAGTCGCGCCGCGCCTCGTCGGTGCGGCTCACGAGATCGGCGAAGAAAGGCAGCATGCGCGAAGGCTCCGGCAAGGACATCCTTGTTCTCTCAGGCGGGCGCAGCACGCGCCCCGTTCCACTCTAGCGAACCATGGACATCCCCGACATAGCGAGGCCTTACAGGTGCGACGTCGTGCCCGGCACCGCACGGCGATGCAGCGTCATCGCCGCGTCGGTGTGACTTCCTACAATCCGTCGCGCCCGTTCGGCCCCCGAAACCGATCGACCCCGTCCACCACCACGCGAGCCGCCCATGCCCGTCCATCTGCAAGCCCCGGACCCGACCGCCCTGCAACCCGTGGCCGGCGTCGAACTCGGCATCGCGATGGCCGGCGTGCGCAAGGCCGGCCGGCGCGATCTGTGCGTGATGACGCTCGCAGAAGGCTCGACGGTGGCCGGCGTGTTCACCCGAAACCGCTTCTGCGCCGCGCCGGTGCAGGTCTGCCGCGAGCATCTGGCGGCGGCCCCGGGCGTGCGCGCGCTCGTCGTCAACACCGGCAACGCCAATGCAGGCACCGGCGCCGACGGCCTGGCGCGGGCGCGTGCGACGTGCAGCGCGCTGGCGTCGCGGCTCGGCCTCGCGCCCGAGCAGGTGCTGCCGTTCTCGACCGGCGTGATCATGGAGACGCTGCCGGTCGATCGCATCGAAGCCGGCCTGCCGGCCGCCATCGCCGACCTGGCGGCCGACCATTGGGGCGCCGCGGCCGAAGCGATCATGACGACCGACACCGTCGCGAAGGCCGCGTCGCGCACGATCGAGATCGACGGCCGCGCGGTCCACGTCACCGGCATCGCCAAGGGCGCCGGGATGATCCGGCCCAACATGGCCACGATGCTGGGCTTCGTCGCGACCGATGCGGCGATCGCGCCCGCGCTCCTGCAGCCGCTGCTCGCCGAAGCCGCGGATCGCTCGTTCAATCGCATCACGGTCGACGGCGACACGTCGACCAACGATTCGTTCATGCTCGCCGCGACGCACCGGGCCGGCCATGCGCCGATCACGTCGCTCGACAGCGCTGCCGGCCGGCGATTGAAGGATGCGTTGATCGAGGTCGCGCAGCAGCTTGCCCAGGCCATCGTGCGCGACGGCGAAGGCGCCACCAAGTTCATCACCGTGCAGGTCGACGGCGGCGCGAACGAGCACGAATGCCGCCAGGTCGCCTATGCGATCGCCCATTCGCCGCTCGTCAAGACGGCGTTCTTCGCGAGCGATCCGAACCTCGGCCGCATCCTCGCGGCGGTCGGCTATGCCGGCATCGACGACCTCGACCAGGGGCTGATCGACCTCTACCTCGACGACGTGCACGTCGCCGAGCGTGGCGGCCGGCGTCCGTCGTACCGCGAAGAGGACGGTCAGCGCGTGATGAAGCAGAGCGAGATCACGGTGCGCGTCGACCTGCACCGCGGCGCGGCGTCGACCACGGTGTGGACCTGCGACTTCAGCTACGACTACGTGAAGATCAACGCCGACTACCGGAGTTGAGCCGAAGCCGCGCTCGGCTCGGCGATCGCGACTTCATCATCGATTCAGTGGATGCGGCGCGACGCCGCACCGTGTCGATGCCTTGCGCGTTCGCGGGCGCACCGTTAGCATGCCTGCCTGCTCTTCCGAACCGCCCATGAATGCCCTGCATAGTCGCCGATCCGTCACCGCTGCCCGCGGTGCGATGCGCGCGGCTGTCCGGGTCGGCGCAGGCATCGCCTGCACGTCGGGCCGCGCACCGATCGGGCGCATCCCGTCGCCGCCGGTAACCGGCGTCCGCGGGTCGTTCAAGCGGTACGCCGCCGCGCATTAGCTCTCCTCGGCTCTGCTTCGAACAGGAGCTCCGCTGAGGGAATCAGCGGACTCCGGGCCTTACCGCTCCTGCCGTTCGCTGCATCGGGTCCAACGACCCGCCAGGGCATCCCACCGGTGCCCGCCGAGAACAGAAAGAACGCCATGAAAACGTGGCTGCCATCGATCCGAAGACTGAAAGCCGCCGCCATCGAACGCTTCGCGCCGGCCGACGGCGACCTGCTGCGCGACCGCGCCTACCGGCGCCTGTGGTCGTCGATCCTGATCAGCTCGCTCGGCGGGCAGGTGACGCTGCTGGCGCTGCCGCTGACCGCGGCGCTGCTGCTGCACGCGACGCCGACGCAGATGGGCCTCCTGACGTCGATGGAGATCCTGCCGTTCGTGCTGCTCTCGTTGCCGTCCGGCGTCTGGCTCGACCGTGTGAAGAAGCTGCCGGTCTACGTCGCCGGCGAGCTGTCGCTCGGCTTCATCGTCGCCAGCGTGCCGCTCGCCTGGCGGCTGGGCTGGCTGTCGATGGGCTGGATGTACGGCGTGTCGTTCCTCGTCGGCTGCGTCTACACGATCGCCGGCAGCGCGTCGCAGATCGTGCTGACCCAGGTGGTCGCGCGCGAGCGGCTGGTCGAGGCGCACGCGAAGAACGCGCTCGCGAGTTCGGGCTCGGAGGTCGTCGGTCCCGGGCTGGCCGGTGCGCTGATCAAGGCGGTCGGGGCACCGATCGCGCTGCTCGTCGATGCCGCACTGCTGGTCATCTCGACCGCGATCCTGCGCGGCATCGTCGTCCGCGAGGAACGTCGGCAGCAGGCCGATGCGCACTTCTGGCGCGACCTGAAGGCGGGCGTGCGTTTCGTCGCCGGGAATCGCCTGCTGGTCGCGCTGGCTTGTGCCGTCGGCGTCTGGCAGATGTGCCAGAACGCCGCGATCGTCGTGCAGATCCTCTTTGCGACACGCACGCTCGGGCTCGGCGAGCAGGGCATCGGCCTCAGCTACATCGGCATGGGCTGCGGCACGGTGATCGCGAGCCTCGTCGGACACCGCATCAGCCGGCGCATCGGGCCGGGGCCCTGCCTGACGATCGGCTTTGCGATCTGCGGCGCCGGCTGGCTGATGCTGTCGTTCGCGCCGGCGACGCGCTGGGGCATCGCGGCGTTCCCGCTGATGCTGATGTGCTATGCGACCGGCGCGGTGCTGGTGTTCATCAACTTCCTGGCGTTGCGCCAGGCGGTGACGCCCGAGCCGCTGCTCGGCCGCATGACGAGCACGATGCGCTGGCTGATCTTGCTGCCCGCCGGCCCGGGCGCGCTGATCGGCGGCTGGCTCGGCGAGCATGTCGGGCTGCGGGCGTCGCTGGCGTTCGCGGGCGGATGCGCGCTGCTGCTCGCGATCGTCGCATCGCGCGTCGCGGCGATCCGCGGCGTGCGCGAGCTGCCCAAGCCCGACGCGGCGCCGGCGCGGGCCGCATTCGATCCCACTTGAGGACGACACGATGGATCCACTGCTGATCGACTTCCCCGAGCGCATCGAGACCGACCGCCTGATCCTGCGCAGCGCCCGCCCGGGTGACGGTCCTGCGGTCAACGCGGCGGTGCTCGAGACGCTCGACGATCTGCGCCCCTACATGCCGTGGGCGCAGGCTGCACCGACGCTGGAGGCTTCGGAGACCGACGTGCGCCGCATGTACGGCAAGTTCGCCCTGCGCCAGGACATGCCGCTCCTGATGTTCGAGCGCGGCCTGGACGGATGCGAAGGCCTGTATGCCGGCGGTACCGGCCTGCATCGCATCGATTGGGCAGTGCCGCGCTTCGAGATCGGCTACTGGTGCCGGCGCTCGCGGCAGCGCCGCGGCTACGTCGCCGAAGCGGTAGTGGCGCTGTCGCACTTCGCGTTCGAGACGCTGGGCGCGCGACGCGTCGAGATCCGCATGGACGACCGCAACGAGCCGAGCTGGCGCGTCGCCGAGCGCGCCGGCTACACGCTCGAAGGCGTGCTGCGCCAGGACAGCCTGTCGCCGAGCGGCGAGCCGCGCGACACGCGGGTCTATGCCAAGGTGCGCGGCATCGAGTTCACGATGGCCTCATGACGCTGCGGGCGCGAACCGATCGACCGCATCGGTGATGATGCCGTCGATCCCGATCGCGATCAGCCGTTGCGCCTCGTCGGCATCGTTGACGGTATAGACCAGCGCCCGCATGCCGGCGCCGTGGATCTGCGCGATCCGCCGCTCGTCCATCAGCCGGTAGTTGGTGACGACCGCGACGCAGCCCAGCGCGCGCGCTTCATCGAGCCAGGTCGCGCGCAGCTCGTCGAGCAGCAGCCCGCGCGGCAGCGCGGGCGCGCCATCGCGTGCGCCTTCGAGCGCCGGCGGCTCGAATGACGTCAGCAGCGGCTGCACGGCCTGGCCGGCCCAGAGCCGCTCGGCGGCGCGTGCGACGGCCTCGCCGGTCATGCGCGCCACGCCCGGCGACGGCTTGATCTCGACGTTGAGCGCATGGCCGTTGCGCATGCAGTGGCGGGCGATCGCCTCGAAGGTCGGCAAGGGCTCGCCGGCGTAGCCGCGGCTGTGCCACCCGCCGGCATCGAGCTGCGACAGCGCTGCCCAGTCGAGCGCGCCGGCCGCGCCCTGGCCGGACGTCGTGCGTTCGAGCGTGCTGTCGTGGAGCAGGAACGGCACGCCGTCCGCGCTCAGCTTCACGTCGCATTCGTAGGCGCGGTAGCCGTGGCTCGCGCCGAGGCGAAACGCCGCCAGCGTGTTCTCCGGCGCCAGCTTGCCGGCGCCGCGGTGCGCGATCCAGCGCGGATAGGGCCAGTGCGGCATCGTCATCAACGCGATCCGACGCGCTGGCCGGTCGCGGCATCGAACCAGTGCAGGTGCGCCGGCGACGCGCCGATCCGGATCGTGTCGCCGATGCGCGGCGGCGCGATCGTCGCGTCGAGCCGCACCGTGTAGAAGGCGCCGCCGACGTGGCCGTAGATCAGCCGCTCGGCGCCCAGCATCTCGAGCGCCTCGACCTTCATCGGCCAACCGCCGGTCATCGTCACGAGCTCGGTGTGCTCGGGCCGCACGCCGAGGGTCAACGTGCCGGCGCGCGGCGCGGCGGCCGGCAGCTCGAGCGTCTGGTCGCCGGCGGTGAAGCGCGAGCCGTCGGCCGTGCCGGCGATCAGGTTCATCGGCGGCGAGCCGATGAAGCCGGCGACGAAGGTGGTGGCCGGGCGGTGGTAGACCTCGTCCGGCGAGCCGATCTGCTCCATGCGGCCGGCGTTCATCACGATCATGCGTTGCGCCAGGGTCATCGCCTCGACCTGATCGTGGGTGACGAACAGCGACGTCACGCCGAGCTCGGCATGCAGCTTCTGGATCTCGAGGCGGGTCTGTGCGCGCAGCTTGGCGTCGAGGTTGGAGAGCGGCTCGTCGAACAGGAACACCTGCGGCTGGCGCACGATCGCGCGGCCCATCGCGACGCGCTGGCGCTGGCCGCCGGACAGCTCGCGCGGCTTGCGTTGCAAGAGCATGCCGAGCTCGAGGATCTTCGCCGCCTTCGCGACGCGGCGGTCGATCTCGTCCTTCGGCACCTTCGCTATCTTCAGGCCGTAGGCCATGTTGTCGGCGACGCTCATGTGCGGATAGAGCGCGTAGTTTTGGAACACCATCGCGATGTCGCGCTCGGCCGGCTCGACGTCGTTGACGACTCTGCCGCCGATCGCGATCCGGCCGCCCGAGATCTCCTCCAGCCCGGCGACCATGCGCAGCAAGGTCGACTTGCCGCAGCCCGACGGCCCGACGATCACGATGAACTCGCCGTCGGCGATCTCGGCGCTGACGCCGTGGATCACCGCGTGCGCCTTCGGCCCGTGGCCGTAGCGCTTGACGACTTCCTGGAGGGAGATGGATGCCATGTGCTGTTCTCGGATTCCTGCGGCGCCGCGCGCAGGCTCACTTCTCTGTGTCGACCAGGCCTTTGACGAACCAGCGCTGCATCAGCATCACGACGAGCGCCGGCGGCACCATCGCGAGCACCGCGGTCGCCATCACGAGCTGCCATTCGATCGCCGCATCGCCGCCCGCGCCGATGCTGCGCTTCAGGCCCAGCACGATCGGGTACATGTCTTCGTTGGTCGTGACCAGCAGCGGCCAGAGGTACTGGTTCCAGCCGTAGATGAACTGGATCACGAACAGCGCCGCGATGTTGGTCACCGACAGCGGCAAGAGCACGTCGCGCAGGAAGCGCAGCGGGCCGGCGCCGTCGATGCGCGCCGCCTCGGCGAGCTCGTCGGGCACGGTCAGGAAGAACTGCCGGAACAGGAAGGTCGCGGTGGCCGAGGCGATCAGCGGCAGGATCAGCCCGCCGTAGCTGTTCAGCAGCCCGAGGTCGGAGACCACTTTGTAGGTCGGCGAGATGCGCACCTCGACCGGCAACATCAAGGTGATGAAGATCATCCAGAAGAAGAAGTTCCGCCCCGGGAAGCGGAAGTAGACGATCGCGAATGCCGACAGCAGCGAGATCGTGATCTTGCCGACCGTCACGCCGATCGCCATCACGAACGTAACCCACAGCATGTGGCCCATCGGCGAGACGCCGGTGTTGTCGCCGCTGCCGTACAGCACGCTGTGCATGTTGCGGAAGAACTCGGTGCCCGGCACGAGCGACATCGGCACCTGGCGCATCTGCTCGCTGCTCTGCGTGCTGGCGATGAAGGTCACGTAGATCGGGAACACGATCACCGCGACCCCGACGATCAGCACGAGGTGCGAGAAGAAGGTCAGCAGGGGGCGCCGTTCGACCATGATCAGTACTGAACTTTTTTCTCGACGTAGCGGAACTGCACGACCGTCAGCGCGATGACGACGAACATCAGGATCACCGACTGCGCGGCCGAGCCGCCGAAGTCCTGGCCCTTGAAGCCGTCCATGTAGACCTTGTAGACGAGGATGACGGTGTCGGTGCCCGGTCCGCCGTGGGTCGTCACGTCGATGATCGCGAAGGTGTCGAAGAACGCGTAGACGACGTTGACGACGAGCAGGAAGAAGGTCGTCGGCGACAGCAGCGGGAAGACGATGTCGCGGAAGCGCCTGAGCGGCCCGGCGCCGTCGATCGCGGCGGCTTCGATCAGCGACTTCGGGATCGACTGCAGGCCGGCGAGAAAGAACAGGAAGTTGTAGCTGACCTGCTTCCAGACCGCCGCGATGACGATCAGCGCCATCGCCTGGCCGCTGTTGGCGGCATGGTTCCAGTTGATGCCGAAGTGGCCGAGCGCCACCGTGATGAGGCCGAGCGACGGGCTGAACAGAAACATCCACAGCACGCCGGCGACGATCGCCGAGACGGCGTACGGCCAGATCAGCAGGGTCCGGTAGATGCGCGAGCCGCGGACCACCCGGTCGGCGAATGCGGCCAGCACGAGCGCGATCGCCAGGCCGGCGAAGGCGACGAGGAGCGAGAACTCCGCGGTCGTGCGGAACGACTCGAGGTAGAGCCGGTCCTGGAACAGCGCCTTGAAGTTGTCGAACCAGACGAACTCGGTCTGCGTGCCGAACGCGTCCTGCACCAGCATCGACTGCCACATCGCCTGGGCTGCCGGCCAGAAGAAGAACACGATCGTGACGACGATCTGCGGCAGCACCAGGGCATACGGCAGCCAGGGCGAGACGAAGCGGGCGCGTTTCTCCATGTCTTGCTCCCTCTCCCCAGAGGGAGAGGGAGTGGACTCACGTCAGGACTTGTTGGCTTTCTCGAACTTCTCGAGCAGTTCGTTCCCGCGCTTCACCGCGTCGTCCAGGCCTTCCTTCGGGGTCTTCTTGCCGTTCCAGACGTTTTCGAGCTCCTGGTCGGCGATGTCCCTGATCTGCAGCATGTTGCCGAGCCGCACGCCGCGCGACTTCAACGTCGTCTTGACGATCATCTGCTTGACCGCGACGTCGGTGCCGGGGTTCTTCTCGTAGAAGCCCGACTTCTTCGTCAGCTCGTAGGCCGCGGTCGTGACCGGCAGGTAGCCGGTCTCCTGGTGCCACTTGGCCTGCAGCTCGGGCTGCGACAGGAAGCTCAGGAACTTGGCGACGCCCTTGTACTCGGCCTTGCTCTTGCCGCTCATCACCCACAGGCTCGCGCCGCCGATGATGGTGTTCTGCGGCGCGCCGGGCACGTCGCTGTAGTAGGGCAGCGGCGCGACGCTCCACTGGAACTTGGCGTTCTTCTTGATGTTGCCGTAGGCTGCCGACGACGCGGTGAGCATCGCGCACTCGCCGCTGAAGAAGCGCGCATTGCCCTCGTCCTTGCGGCCCGAGTAGACGTAGTAGCCCTGCTTGGCCCAGTTGGCCATGTTCTCGATGTGCTTCAACTGCACCGGGCCGTTGAAGTCGAGCCGCGCGTCGAGGCCGCCGAAGCCGTTGTTCCTGGTCGCGAATTCGACGTTGTGCAGGGTCGAGAAGCTCTCGAGGTGCACCCAGGCCTGCCAGGCGGTGGTGTACGGGCAGGTGCTGCCCGACGCCTTCAGCTTGGCCATCGCGCCGACCATGTCCTGCCAGGTCGCCGGCGGCTTGGCCGGATCGAGGCCGGCCTTGGTGAAGGCGTCCTTGTTGTAGAACATCACCGTCGTCGAGCTGTTGAACGGGAACGACGCGAGCGGCCCCTTGTCGGTGGCGTAGTAGCCGGCGACCGCAGGGACGAAGGAGCCGCGGTCGAACTTCTCGCCTTCCTCCTTCATCAGCTCCTCGACCGGCTTGATGACGCCCTTGGCGTTCATCATCGTCGCGGTGCCGACCTCGAACACCTGGATGATGTCGGGCGCATTGCCGCCGCGGTAGGCGGCGATGGCGGCGGCCATCGACTCGGCATAGTTGCCCTTGTAGACCGGCACCACCTTGTAGTCGCTCTGGCTGGCGTTGAAGTCGCGCGCGATGTCGTTCACGCGGTCGCCGAGCGCCTGCTCCATCGAATGCCACCAGGTGATCTCGGTGACGGCGTGGGCGGGCAGGGCGGTGAGGGCGGCGAAGGAGGCGATGGCCAGGCTCGCGAGTTTGAACTTCATGACGGTTCCGTGAATGATGTGACGCAGCGCGGAGAGGCCCGCGCAAAGCCGCGGGAGTCTGCGTCGAATTTGTGACAGGCGCGTTTATCGCTGCGACCGTCGCTCGCAGCAAGTGGGGGAACCCGCAGCCGCCGCCCGGTATCCCCGCCGGCGCGGCCCGTTGCTGCGCTGCGGTAGGATGCGTTTCCAAGTGCTCACGCGGTGCCGCATGCACCGCCCCGTCATGAACGCACCGCTCCCGCTGACGCGCGTCCAGACCGGCGCTGCCGGCCTCGACGCTGCAACGCGCCTGCGCGAGATTCCCTACAACTACACGTCGTTCTCCGATCGCGAGATCGCCATCCGTCTGCTGGGCGCCCGGGCATGGGAGGTGCTGTCGCGGTTGCGCGCCGAACGGCAGACCGGGCGCTCGGCGCGCATGCTGTACGAGGTGCTGGGCGACATCTGGGTCGTGCAGCGCAATCCCTATCTGCAGGACGACCTGCAGGGCAACCCGAAGCGGCGCGGGTTGCTGATCGAGGCCATGCATCACCGCCTCGGCGAGATCGAGAAGCGGCGCAAGCCCGAAGCCGATGCCGAGCGCGACGCGATCGTCGGCGAGCTGCTGGCCGCGGCCAGCGCCGCGGTCGAGGCCTTCGCCGCGCGGTTCGACGAGGTCGCCGACCTGCGCCGCCGCACGACGCGCGTGCTCGGCCGCGTCACGGCCAAGGACAACATCAAGTTCGATGGCCTGTCGCGCGTCTCGCACGTGACCGATGCGACCGACTGGCGCGTCGAATACCCGTTCGTCGTGCTGACGCCCGACAGCGAGGCCGAGATGGCCGCGCTGGTGCAGGGCTGCATCGAGCTCGGCCTCACGATCATCCCGCGCGGCGGCGGCACCGGCTATACCGGCGGCGCGGTGCCGCTCACCTGGGCGAGCGCGGTCATCAATACCGAGAAGCTCGAGGCGATGACCGAGGTCGAGATGCGCGTGCTGCCCGGCCTGACGCGCGAGGTCGCGACGATCTGGACCGAGGCGGGCGTCGTCACGCAGCGCGTCGCCGACGCCGCCGAGCGCGCCGGCCATGTCTTCGCGGTCGACCCGACGTCGGCCGAGGCGTCCTGCATCGGCGGCAACATCGCGATGAACGCCGGCGGCAAGAAGGCGGTGCTGTGGGGCACCGCGCTCGACAACCTGGCGTCGTGGCGCATGGTGACGCCGGACGCGAAGTGGCTGGAGGTCGTGCGGCTCGATCACAACCTCGGCAAGATCCACGACGCCCCGACCGCGACCTTCGAGCTGCGCTACTTCGATGCGTCGGGCAAGACGCTGGAGCGCACCGAGACCCTGGCGATCCCCGGCCGCACGTTCCGCAAGGAAGGTCTCGGCAAGGACGTCACCGACAAGTTCCTCGCCGGCCTGCCCGGCATCCAGAAGGAAGGCTGCGACGGCCTGATCACGAGCGCGCGCTGGATCGTCCACAGGATGCCGGCCCACACGCGCACCGTCTGCCTCGAGTTCTTCGGCAACGCGAAGGACGCGGTGCCCTCCATCGTCGACATCAAGGACTACATGTTCGGCCTCGCGAAGGCCGGCGGCATCCAGATGGACGACGGCCGGCGCGCGCCGGTGGTGCTGGCCGGCCTCGAGCACCTCGACGACCGCTACCTGAAGGCGGTCGGCTACGCGACCAAGAGCAAGCGCGAGGGCCTGCCGAAGATGGTGCTGGTCGGCGACATCGCCGGCGACGACGCCGACGCCGTCGCCCGCGCGACCAGCGAGGTCGTGCGCCTCGCCAACGGCCGCGCCGGCGAAGGCTTCGTCGCCGTCAGCGCCGAGGCGCGCAAGAAGTTCTGGCTCGACCGCAAGCGCACCGCGGCGATCAGCCGCCACACCAACGCCTTCAAGATCAACGAGGACGTCGTGATCCCGCTCGACCGCATGGGCGAGTACACGAACGGCATCGAGCGCATCAACATCGAGCTCAGCCTGCGCAACAAGCTCGCGCTCGTCGATGCGCTGAAGACGTTCTTCGAAGCCGGCGAGCTGCCGCTCGGCAAGAGCGACGACGCCGGCGAGATCGCCTCGGCCGAACTGCTCGAGGACCGCGTGCAGCAGGCGCTCGGGCTGCTGCACGAGGTGCGCGAGCTGTGGGAGCGCTGGCTGGCGGAACTCGACGTGGTGCGGACCGTCGGGCGCACGTTCTTCGAGGACTTGCAGGACAAGACGCTGCGCGCGTCATGGAAGACGCAGATCCGCGCGCCGCTGGCCTACATCTTCGCCGGCTCGGCGCTCGCGCCGGTCCTCGCGGCCTGCCAGAAGATCCACGGCGAGGTGCTGCGCGGGCGCGTCTGGGTGGCGCTGCACATGCATGCCGGCGACGGCAACGTGCACACCAACATCCCCGTCAACTCCGACAACTACGAGATGCTGCAGACCGCGCACGAGGCGGTGGTGCGCATCATGAAGCTGGCGCGCTCGCTCGACGGCGTGATCTCGGGGGAGCACGGCATCGGCATCACCAAGCTCGAATTCCTGAGCGACGACGAGCTGGCGGACTTCGCCGACTACAAGCGGCGGGTCGATCCGGACGGCCGCTTCAACAAGGGCAAGCTGCTCAGAGGCGGCGCGCTGCACGGCGACCTGACCGACGCCTACACGCCGAGCTTCAACCTGATGGGCCACGAGTCGCTCATCATGCAGCAGAGCGACATCGGCGACATCTCCGACTCGATCAAGGACTGCCTGCGCTGCGGCAAGTGCAAGCCGGTCTGCGCGACCCACGTGCCGCGCGCCAACCTGCTCTACAGCCCGCGCAACAAGATCCTCGCGACGTCGCTGCTGATCGAGGCGTTTCTCTACGAGGAGCAGACGCGCCGCGGCGTCAGCATCCGCCATTGGGCCGAGTTCGAGGACGTCGGCGACCACTGCACGGTCTGCCACAAGTGCCTGTCGCCGTGCCCGGTGAACATCGACTTCGGCGACGTGTCGATGAACATGCGGAACGTGCTCGCCAAGATGGGCAAGAAGAGCTTCCGGCCCGGCAACAAGATGGCGATGATGTTCCTCAACGCCACCAACCCCGAGACCATCAAGCTGGCGCGCGCCGCGATGGTCGACGTCGGCTTCAAGGTCCAGCGTGCCGCCAACGACCTGTTGCGCGGCCTGGCGAACCGGCAGACCGCCGCGCCGCCGGCGAGCGTGGGCACGGCGCCGATCAAGGAGCAGTTGATCCACTTCGTCAACAAGAAGATGCCGGGCAACCTGCCGAAGAAGACGGCACGCGCGCTGCTCGACATCGAGGACAAGAACTACGTTCCGATCATCCGCGACCCAAAGGCGACGACGTCCGACACCGAGGCGGTCTTCTACTTCCCCGGCTGCGGTTCGGAGCGGCTGTTCTCGCAGGTCGGCCTCGCGACGCAGGCGATGCTCTGGCATGCCGGCGTGCAGACGGTGCTGCCGCCCGGCTACCTCTGCTGCGGCTATCCGCAGCGAGGCAGCGGCCAGTTCGACAAGGCCGACAAGATCATCACCGACAACCGCGTGCTGTTCCACCGCGTCGCCAACACGCTGAACTACCTCGACATCAAGACCGTGGTGGTGAGCTGCGGCACGTGCTACGACCAGCTGCAGGGCTACAAGTTCGAGGACATCTTCCCCGGCTGCCGCATCATCGACATCCACGAATACCTGCTCGAGAAGGGCATCACGTTGCCGCAGGCCGAAGGCGCAGGCTACCTCTACCACGACCCGTGCCACAGCCCGATGAAACTGCGCGAGCCGATGAAGACGGTGAAGGCGCTGGTCGGCGACAACGTCGTGAAGACCGAGCGCTGCTGCGGCGAGAGCGGCACGCTCGGCGTGACGCGGCCCGACATCGCGACGCAGGTGCGCTTCCGCAAGGAAGAGGAGCTGCGCAAGAACGAAGCGGCGCTGCGTGGCCTGCTCGCGACCCAGAATGGGGCGAGCGAGCGCGGCAACCTCAAGGTGCTGACCTCGTGCCCGAGCTGCCTGCAGGGTCTGTCGCGCTACGGCGGCGATCTCGCCAACGGCCTGCTCGAGGCCGACTACATCGTCGTCGAGATGGCCGAGCGCATCCTCGGGCCGGACTGGATGCCCGACTACGTCGAGCGCGCCAACGCCGGCGGCATCGAGCGCGTGCTGGTATGACGACGAACGTGCAAAGCTGCCCGCTGTGCGCCGAGCCGGGCGGCATCGTCGTCTGGCAGAACGCCGACTGGCGCGCGGTGCGCGTCGCCGACACCGACTTCCCGGCGTTCTATCGGCTGATCGCGGCTGCGCACGTGGAAGAGTTCACCGACCTCGCGCCGCCGGCGCGGGCGCGCTGCATCGCGCTCGTCAGCGCGATCGAGAAGGTGCTGCGCGACGAGCTGGAGCCGATCAAGATCAACCTCGCGTCGCTCGGCAATATGGTGGCGCACCTGCACTGGCACGTGATCGCGCGGTTCGACTGGGACAGCCACTTCCCGAACCCGATCTGGGGCGAGCGGCTCCGCGAGGTCGCGCCCGCCGCCGCGGCGCGGTTGCCGATCGCGCTGCCGGCGCTCGATCACCTCGTGGCGACCGCGCTGGCGGCCAGCGCCGGGCCGCCGGTGCGCGGCTGACCGCGCCGGCGTTTCGACGCGGCGAAACCACGCCGCCCAAATCCCCCAGTTCTGTTGGGGAAGGGCCCTTCGCTACACTGGCCTCGCCCTCTTCGCGAGACCTCCACCGCATTCCCATGGCCGGCCTGACACCGAAGACGCCGCTACCCACGGCGATCACCTTGCACCAGCGCTCGCGCGTGCTGGAGGTCGGCTTTGCGGATGGCGCCACATTCCGCATCCCGTTCGAATTGATGCGGGTTTATTCGCCGTCCGCCGAGGTGCAAGGCCATGGGCCGGGGCAGGAGGTGCTGCAGACCGGCAAGCGCGACGTCGGCATCGTCAGCCTGGAGGCGGTCGGCAACTATGCGGTGCAGCCGACCTTCAGCGACGGCCACGACACCGGCCTCTATTCATGGGACTACCTGTACGACCTCGGTGCGCGCCAGGACGAGCTCTGGCGCCAGTACGACGCGCGTCTCAAGCAGGCCGGCATCCATCGCGACTCGCCGATGAGCGCGCCGGCCGGTTCGGGCTGCGCGAGCCATCGCCACTGACCGGGCAGCCCTCCGCATGAGCTTCGCATGAGCTTCGCATGAGCGATACCCACTTCGGCTTTCAGACCGTCGACGAATCGGAGAAGGCGTCGCGCGTGCGCGGCGTGTTCGATTCGGTGGCCACGAAGTACGACGTGATGAACGACCTGATGTCGCTCGGGCTGCATCGGGCGTGGAAGGCCTACACCGTCGCGGTGGCGAACCTGCGCGCGACCGACCGCGTGCTCGACATCGCCGGCGGCACCGGCGACCTCGCGCTCGCGTTCGCGAAGAAGGTCGGCCCGCAGGGCATGGTCGTGCACACCGACATCAACGAGGCGATGCTGCGCCAGGGCCGCGACCGGCTGATCGACGCCGGCGCGCTGCTGCCGACGACGCTCTGCGACGCCGAGGCGCTGCCCTTTGCGCCGCGCAGCTTCGACGTCGTCAGCGTCGCGTTCGGCCTGCGCAACATGACGCACAAGGAACGTGCGCTGGCGGAGATGAACCGCGTGCTGAAGGACGGCGGGCGGCTGCTCGTGCTCGAGTTCTCGAAGGTCGCGCCGCCGCTCGCCAAGGCCTACGACTGGTACAGCTTCAACGTGTTGCCGCGGATCGGGCAATGGGTCGCCGGCGATCGGGACAGCTACCGCTATCTGGCCGAGTCGATCCGCATGCATCCGGGCCAGGCCGAGCTGAAGGCGATGATGAAGACCGCCGGCTTCGGCCACGTCGACGTGCACAACCTCGCCGCCGGCGTCGTGGCGCTGCACGTCGGCATCAAGTGCTGATGACAGCGCAGGGTCACGCACGATGAAGCCGCCGCGTTCCCTGCTCGTGCTGCCGCGCCCCGCGCGGCGCATCGCGGCCGGCGTGCTGATTGCCGGGGCCGCCGCGCAGGCGTCTGCGGCGACGCTCGGCAGCCTGGCGACGTCGATGGGCGTGTTCGCCGCGCTCGCGGCGTTGCGGGCATTGAAGGCCTGGCCGGCGGGCATGACCATGGCGTGGGGCACGACGTCGAGCGGCGCCGCGCTGGCGCTGTTCGGAGGCGCTGCTTATTACTGGAGGGCAAAGCGCCGCGCCGCGCCGCTGCCCGTCTGCGCCGTGGCGGTGCCGGCCACGCTGCCGGCAGGCTTCGATCGCCGCCAGGTGCTGGATGCCGCGCGCCGCCATTTCGTCCAGGTCCAGCAGGCCTGGGATGCCGGCGACGTCGGCGCGCTGCGCGCGCTGACCTTGCCGGACCTGCTCGACGAGCTGTGCGGGCAGTTGCCGCCGCAGGGCGTGGAGCCGGGCGGCACCGCGGTGCTCAGCCTGCATGCCGAACTGCTCGGCTTCGACGATCTCGGGCCGGCGTACCTGGCCAGCGTCGAGTTTTCCGGCATGATGCGCGAGGCCAGCCATTCCGGACCGGTGCCCTTCCGGGAACTCTGGATGCTGGCCCAGGTCAAGGACGACCCGCCCGCGTGGCGTCTCGCGCGCCACCAAGCCCTGCTCTGACGCCGGCTTCCGGTAGTCGCGGCGGCCGCGACAAGTTCACGGTTTGAAAGGACTTTCCTTCGCCCCGCCCCAGGCTTGGGGGTTGTAGACGCGTCACGCTTCGCCGGTACACTCTGGCAGTTTCGAGGTGGCGCGACGGCGCCGCCGGATATCCGATGACGGCCGGGCCCGGGTTGCCTCGGGCCGGTCCCACCCTCACCACCATCCGAGGTCCTACGGGAGCGATGCGCTGATGATTTCTCGATTCCACGCTGCCGACCGGCACGCGGCCACGCGCATGGCGGCCATCGCGGTTGCGACGCTGGCGCTGCTGCTCTCGGGTTGCGGCAAAAAAGAAAAGGGCGCGTCGCAGACGGCGGCCAAGGTGAACAAGGAAGAGATCACCGTCCATCAGATCAACTTCGTGCTGCAGCAGCAACGCGGCCTGAAGCCCGAGCAGGTGGACGCGGCCTCGAAGCAGGTTCTGGAGCGGCTGATCGACCAGGAGCTCGCGGTCCAGAAGGCCGAGGACCTGAAGCTCGACCGCGACCCGCGTGTCGTGCAGCAGATCGAGGCGACGCGGCGCGAGATCATCGCGCGCGCCTATGCCGAGAAAACCGGCGAGGCCGCGCCCAAGCCGACGCCCGAAGAGGTCAAGAAGTACTACGACGACCATCCGGCGCTCTTCAAGGAGCGCCGCATCTACAGCCTGCAGGAGATCTCGGTCGAGGCCAAGCCCGAGCAGGTCGCCGCGCTGCGCGAGCAACTGCAGAGCTCCAAGTCAGTCAGCGAGTTCGTCGACTTCCTGAAGGCCAACAACTACCGTTTCGCCGGCAACCAGGCGGTGCGCCCGGCCGAGCAACTGCCGCTCAACCTGCTCGACACCTTCTCCAAGCTCAAGGACGGCCAGGCGCTGCTCGTGCCGGCCAGCAACGGCGCGCAGGTCATCGTGCTCGTCGGATCGCGCTCGGAGCCGATCGACGAGGCCCGCGCCAAGCCGGCCGTGGAGCAGTTCTTGCTGAACGACGCGAAGCGCAAGCTGGTCGAGAACGACCTGAAGGCGTTGCGGGCGGCAGCGAAGATCGAGTATGTGGGTAAGTTCGCGGAGGCGGCGTCGGCGCCCACTGACACGGCGTCCGCACCGGTCGCAGTTGCTGCGCCGCCAGCGCCGGCACCTGCGGCGGCGGCCTCGGCGGGGAGCCTGGACGCATCTGCCATCAGCAAGGGAATGGGGCTCGGCAAGTGATGATGACCAAGATCTTTCGTTCGTTCTGGATCGGCCTCGTCGGCCTCGTGATGGCCGCGACCGCCATGGCGCAGGCCCAGTCGTCACCCGAGTACAAGCTCGGATCCGGCGACGTCGTGCGCATCAGCGTCTACCAGAACCCCGACCTCGGCCTCGATGCGCGCATCAGCGAGGCGGGGACGCTGAATTTCCCGCTGGTCGGCACCGTCAAGCTCGGTGGGCTCACGTCCGGACAGGCCGAGAAGGTGATCGCCGACGGTCTGCGCAACGGCAACTTCGTGAAGCAGCCGCAGGTCAACGTGCTCATCATGCAGGTACGCGGCAACCAGGCATCGGTACTCGGCCAGGTGAACCGCCCGGGCCGCTACGCGCTCGAGGTCGCCGACATGCGGCTGTCGGACCTGCTCGCGATGGCGGGCGGCATCGCGGTGACGGGTGCCGACATGGTGACGCTGGTCGGCACGCGCAACGGCCAGACGTTCCGCAAGGAGATCGACCTGCCGACCATCTTTCGTGCCGATGGTCGCGCCGACGACGTGCCGGTGCAGAACGGTGACGTGGCGTATGTCGAACGCTATCCGATGGTCTATATCTACGGCGAGGTGCAACGGCCCGGCCAGCTGCGTCTCGAACGCGGCATGACGGTGATGCAGGCCCTGGCGGCCGGCGGCGGGCTGACGTTGCGCGGCACCGAGAAGGGCATTCGAGTCCATCGCAAGGGTGCGGACGGCAAGATCGAGGTGCTCCAGCCTGCGCTCGACGACGCGGTCCGCGACGGCGATGTGGTGTATGTGCGCGAGAGCCTGTTCTAGAAGGGGCTGGGCATGAGTTTCGGACAGTTCTTTTCGATCCTGCGCGCGCGTTGGGTGGCCGCCCTGTCGATCCTGCTCGGCATCGTGATTCTCACGGTGCTGATCAGCCTCGTCTGGCCCCGCAAGTACACCGCGTACGCGTCGGTGGTCGTCGACGTCAAGCCCGATCCGGTGAGCGCGATCATGTACGCCGGCCTGGGCGGCCCGTCGTTCATGGCGACGCAGGTCGACGTGATGCAGAGCGACCGCGTGGCACTGCGCGTGGTGCGCGATCTCAAGCTCGCCGACAACCCGCAGGTGCGGCAGCAATGGCGCGACGACACCGGCGGCGAGGGCAGCATCGAGCTGTGGCTCGCCGACAGCTTCCAGCGCAGCATGGACGTGAAGCCTTCCAAGGAGAGCAACGTCCTGACGGTTTCGTACAAGGCGCCTGATCCGAAGTTCGCTGCCGGCCTCGCGAATGCCTTCGTGCAGGCCTACATCGAGACCACGCTCGAACTGCGGGTCGATCCGGCCAAGCAGTACACGAGCTTCTTCGACACGCGCACCAAGGAAGCCAAGGACGCCCTCGATCGCGCACAGACCAAGCTGTCCGCCTATCAAAAGGAGAAGGGCATCATCGCCACCGACGAGCGGCTCGACGTCGAGAACGCGCGGCTCAATGACTTGTCCTCGCAGCTCGTGATGGTCCAGTCGCTCGCGGCCGATTCGGAAAGCCGGCAGGCGCAGGCACGCGGCAGTTCGGGCGCCGACATGCAGGAAGTGCTGAACAACGGCGTCGTCGGCAGCCTGAAGGCCGATCTGTCTCGCGCTCAGGCGAACCTCGAGCAGCTCAACGCGCGCTATGGCGCCAACCACCCGCAGGTGATCGAGGCCAAGGCTAACATCGCCGAGCTGCGCGCCCGGCTCGATGCGGAAACGCGCCGGGTCACCGGCAGCGTCGGCCTCAACAATGCGGTCAATCGGCAGCGCGAGTCGCAGATCCGAAACGATCTCGAGGCGCAGCGCGCCAAGGTGCTGCGCATGAAGGCCGTGCGCGACGAGGGCCTTTCCCTCGTCCACGACGTCGAAGCCGCGCAGAAGAATCTGGAGACGATCCAGGCCCGCCTCACCCAGACCAGCCTCGAGAGCCAGACGACTCAGAGCAATGTCTACGTGCTGACGCAGGCGATCGCCCCCAACGAACCGTCGTCGCCGAAGCTTGTGCTGAATGCGCTCGTCGCGGTCTTCTTCGGCACGATGCTGGCGGTGGGCGGCGTGCTGCTCTGGGAATTCCTCGACCGGCGCCTGCGCGCAGTCGACGACGTTGCACCGCTGCTTGGTCTGCCGGTCATCGGCGTGCTCCCCAAGGTCAATGCCCGCAAGCTGATGGGCCGCAATCACCCAACGCTGATGCAGCAGCGCATGGTCGGCCGCCTGTCGGCTCCCGGGAAAGGAGCCTGAGATGGCCAAGTTTCGCGATTCGATGCCAGTGGCCGATGCCGTGGCAAGCATTCCTCCGCCCGCCTCGGCGCCCGCCGCCGCCAATTCGAGCGGAGTGATCCACGACCGGTCGATCGGTGACATCATTGCCGAGACCCGCAACCTGAGCGCCGATCAGGTCGAGCAGATCCTCGTCTATCAGCGCGACCATGGCGTGCGCTTCGGCGAGGCAGCCGTCGCGCTCGGCTTTGCCAGCACCGACGATGTGCTGTTCGCGTTGGCGCAGCAGTTCCACTACCCCTATGCGCCGGAGGAGCAGCGCAAGGCCAGCCCCGAGCTGGTCACGCTGAACCAGCCCTTCTCGCATCAGGCAGAGGTCTTCCGTGCCATCCGCAGCCAGTTGATGGTGCGCGTGTTCGGCGAGCAGGAACAGCCGCGCCGGGCGTTGGCTGTCGTGAGCCCGGATGCCGGCGACGGCAAGACCTATTTCTCGGCCAACCTTGCGGTGGCGCTGGCTCAGCTCGGCGGTCGCACGCTGCTCGTCGATGCCGACCTGCGCGGGCCGCGCCAGCACGAGGTGTTCAACATCCCGAACGCATCCGGCCTGTCAGGGATCCTCTCCGGCCGCGCAGAGACGCAGGTGGTTCAGCAGATCGTCGGCATACCGAGCCTGTTCCTGTTGCCCGTCGGGCCGACGCCGCCGAACCCGGCAGAGCTCGTCGAGCGGCCGGCCTTCGCGTTGCTGATGCGCGAGCTCGTCAGCAAATTCGATCATGTCGTCGTCGACACGCCGGCAGCGCGCTATGGCGCCGACTGCACCGTCATTGCGGCGCGCTGCGGTGCGGCGTTGATCGTCGCGCGCAAGAACGCGTCACGCGTGTCGATGCTTCAGGATCTCGTCGCAACGCTCGGCGAGAGCCCGGCGAAGATGGCCGGCGTCTTGGTGAATGAGCACCAGGTTTGAGGCCAAGACCGGGCCGGCGGCGCGTGACGGGGCACCGGCGCTGGCCGTCAAGCTGGCCGAGTTGACGGCTCTGCCGCAGGACGCCGTGCTGGGCGTTGCGGTACTGGTCTTCGGCTGGCTCGCCATGTACGGGCCTACCTACTGGGGGCTGGCCCACACGGTCTGGGCCACCGACGAGCAAGGGCACGGCCCGATCATCCTGGCGCTGAGCGCGTGGCTGCTCTATCGCAAGCGCGAGGCGCTGGCCGCGCTCGCGGTGCGCCCGCAACGCATGCTCGGCATCGGGCTCTTCGCGCTCGCCTGGGTCTGCTACGTCTTTGGCCGCGCGCAGTTCATCTGGATCCTCGAGGTCGGCTCGCAGATCCTGATGCTCGGCGCCCTGCTGCTGTACTTCCGCGGCGCCGCGGCGCTGCGGATGGCCTGGTTCCCGCTGTTCTTCATGATCTTCATGGTGCCGCTGCCGGGCGACCTGGTGGCGGCCGTCACGGCGCCGCTGAAGTCGGCGGTGTCGGCGGTCGCGTCGTCGGTGCTGTACGACCTCGGCTACCCGATCGGGCGCTCGGGGGTCATCATTACCGTCGGCCAGTACCAACTGCTCGTCGCCGACGCCTGTGCCGGCCTCAACTCGATGTTCACGCTCGAGGCGCTGGGCCTGCTCTACATGAATCTCATGAGCTACCAGTCGGTCGCCCGCAACGTCGCGCTGGCGATCATGATCATCCCGATCTCGTTCGTCGCCAACGTCACGCGCGTGATGATCCTCGTGCTCGTGACCTACTACTTCGGCGACGAGGCCGGGCAGGGCTTCGTCCACGGCTTCGCCGGCATGGTGCTGTTCCTGGTGGCGCTAGTGCTGATCCTGTCGGTCGACAAGGTGATCGGCCGCTTTGTCAGGGAGCCCTGAGGCGATGAGCAAGCCGATGCTGCGCGCCACTGTCTTCGCCGTGCTGATGGCTTGCGCGGTGCTCGTCGCGGCGGCGTGGATGCCGCGCCGCTACTTGGCCGACGAGAAGCCGAAGTTCCAGCTCGCGCAGATGTTCCCCGAGCGCTTCGCCGGCTGGGAGGTCGATCCGAGCATCGTGCCGGTCCAGCCCGCCCCGGACCTGCAGAAGGTGCTCGACGCGACCTACGACCAGACGCTCGCCCGCACTTACCGCAATGCGCGCGGCGACCGCGTGATGTTGTCGATCGCCTACGGCCGCAACCAGAACGAAGGCATGAATACGCACCGCCCGGAGATCTGCTATCCGGCGCAGGGGCTGCCGATCTCGGCGGCCAGCGTGCGCGGCGACCTGCCGTTCGGCAAGATCGAGATCCCGGTGACCCGCCTCGTCGCCACGAAGGACGCGCGCAACGAGCCGATCACCTACTGGCTGATCGTCGGCGATCGCATCACGCATTTCGGCGACGGCCACAAGCTCGCGACGCTGCGCTATGGCCTGAGCGGCCGCATCCCCGACGGCATGCTGGTGCGCATCTCCTCCATCGATCCGGACAGCCAGCGCGCCTTCGCGCTCCAGCAGCGCTTCGCTGACGACATGCTCGGCGCGATGTCCGCCACGGCGCGGACCACCGTCCTCGGCCAGCTCGCGTCGACGAGCTGACGCGCCCCGCCGGTCAGCAGTCGATCGACGTGGAAGCCGTCTTGCACGAGCCTCGGCCGGAGCACGAGCAGTCGCTGGCCACCAAGGCGGTGGCGGGCCTCAAGTGGAGCTACGTCGGCATCGTCGCGCGCATCGTGATGCAGCTCGCGGCGCAGGTTGGCATCGCCCGTCTGATTGGCCCCGACCAGTACGGCATCGCCGTCGCCGCGCTCGTGCCCACCATGTTCGCCACCCTGCTGCTCGAGCTCGGGCTCGGCTCGTCGATCGTGCAGGCTCCGCACGTCGACGCGGCGCAGCTGCAGGCGGTGTTCCGGCGCGTGCTGGCAGTGTCCAGCATCGGCCTAGTGCTGCTCGTGGCGGCGTGGCCGGGGCTTGCCCCGCACTGGACCGGCACGGCCCACATGGGCGCCATCGCCGGTATGGCACTGGCGGCTTGGCTGCAGCTTGTCGCGACGGTGCCGCAGGCGCTGCTGCGGCGCGATCTCGCGTTCAAGCGGCTGCAGGCGGCGCAGTCGGGCGGCTATTTCCTCGGCTTCGTCGTCACCGGCCTGCTGCTTGCCTGGCTCGGCGGGGGTTATCTCGCCCTCGTCGGTGCCTGGGTCGTGATGGCGCTGACGAGCACCATCGCGATGTTCGCCGCGAGCGGCTTCCGTCCGCGCTTCGGCGGTGCCGAGGCGGCGCAGACGCGCGAGATGACGCGCTTCGGCTACGTCGTCCTGGCGACCAACCTGGCCAACTGGGCGGTGGACAACATGCCCGCGGTGTTCATGGGCCGGCTCTTCGGTGCGAGCAGCCTGGGCCGCTACATGGTGGCCTACAACCTCGTACGCACGCCCACTAACCACATGGTGACGGCACTGCAGCAGGTTACCTTTCCCGCCACTGCGCGGGCCGCCGCCGTCACGCAGTCGATGCGCGACGGCTATGTGTTCATCACCTGGCTGCTCTGCGTGGTCGCGTTCTCGGTGTTCTTCTCGGTCGCGGCCTTCGCCGAGCCCATCGTCGCGCTGCTCTACGGGCCGGCCTGGCATGCGATGGCGGCGCTGCTCGCCCCGCTGGCCATAGCTATGGCCTTCCAGGCGCCGATGGCGATCTCCGGGCCGATCCTCTGGGGGCGCGGACTGGCGCGCCGAGAGCTGCGCGTGCAACTGCTCGCGGTACTGGCGCTCGGCGTGGCGCTAGTCCTCGCGGCGGGCGGTGGCATCGAGGCCGCGGCACGCTGGGTGGCGATCGTGGCCGCCGTGCGCATGGTGCTGATCCAGCGGGCCGTGGCGCAGCTGCTGAAGGTCCGGTACGGGGTGCTGATGTGGGCGATGCTGCCGGGAGCCGTGTGCGGCGGCTCTGCCTTGCTGGTGGCTGCGCTGGCGGGACACTACGCGCCGGGATGGTACTCCGCGCGGGGATGGCTCGTCTGTGCGGCCGTGGCGGGTTGCGCGGCGCTCATCGCCATGCGCATGCTGGTCCCGACGCCGGTTGCGCAGGCATGCGACGGCGTGCGCGGCCACCTGCCGCGGGTCGTGCGACGCGTCCTGAAGCTCTGATGCGCAGGGGCCATTCGGTGGAACAGGCGGCCGTCGGACCTCTCTGCCGCGGACGAGGCGCCGCATGAGGATCGCCATCGCCGGGCCGGTGGCGACCGAACAGATCGCCACCCTGCTGACGCAGGCGCCGCCGGACGCGCCGTCGGGTTACCGCGGTGCGCCCTTCCTCGGCGTGCTCGTCGAGCGGCTGCTGCAACTGGGGCACGAGGTCGGCGTCTTCACGACCGACGAGGGTTTGTTCGACCGTGGCGCGTCCGGCCCACTCACGCTGCGCGGCGAACGCTTCAGCATCACCTATTGCCCGGTACGGCCGCGTGGGTTCAGGTTCCAGCGAGGTCGGCCGGGGAGGATGCTCGACCTGTTCCGGCTCGAGCGCAGGCACCTTGCCGATGCCATGGAACGCTACGCGCCCGACGTGGTGCATGCGCATTGGACCTACGAATTCGCCTGGGCAGCGCAATCGACGAGGCTTCCGCTGCTCATCACCGCCCACGACGATCCTGCCGCCGTACTGCGGCTGACCCGCGATGTCTATCGCCTCGGCCGCTACTGGATGGCGCGCCACGTCTTGCGGCGCGCTCGCGCGCTTTCGGTCGTCTCCGGGGGGCTGCAGGCCGACCTGCGGCCGTTGACCAGCGCGCCGATGACGGTCGTCGCGAACCCGCTCGCTCCTGGCATGTTTCGCGCCAACGAAGCGTTCGCGCGCGAGCGCGCACCTGGGCAGCCCCACTTCGTCATGGCGATGGCGGGGTGGTCGAAGATGAAGAACGCCCGCCCTGCGCTGCGGGCCTTCGCGCAGTCGCGCCGAGACCGGCCGGGCCTACGCATGACGTGCTTTGGCCGCGACTACGGCCCCGGGGAGGCCGCGGAGCGCTGGGTGCGTGCCGAGGGCCTCGACGCAGGCATCGCGTTCGTCGGCATGCGGCCGCATGCCGACGTGCTGGAAGCGCTCGCGCGCGCGACCGCGCTCGTCCATCCGTCGCTGCTCGAGTCGTCGGGCATGGCGATCGCCGAAGCCATGGCGTGCGGGCTGCCGGTCATCGCCGGCCGGGAGACCCATGGCGTGTCCTGGCTGCTCGACGACGGCAAGGCCGGAATGCTCGTCGACGTCCGCAACCCGGCCGACATCGCCGATGCGATGCGGCAACTCGCGGACGATGCGCCACTTGCCGCTCGGCTGGGCCGCTACGGCGCGGCGCGAGCGCGCGAGTTGTTCGATGCCAATGCTGTCGCGTGTCGCTATGTCGAGCTGTACGAGCGCGTGATCGCCTCCCAAGCGCCGCTGTGCCGAGCCGTTGCACGTCAGCCGAGCCGAACGACATGAGCCGGATCGTCTCGCGCCTGCTGCGGCCGGACCGCTACCCCGACTACCTGCAAAGGGCATGGTGGCAATTCGGCCTGTCGCGCCTGTTCGGGCGACAGGGCGTCGAGACCCGCGGAGCCGTGCGCTGCTACGGCCTGCCCATCATCGACCGCTGCGCGGGATCCGAGATCTCGATCGGCGCGCGCGTGGCGCTGTGCTCGGTTTCGCGCTACACGGCGCTCGGTGTCTCGCGCCCGGTGATCTTGCGCACCCTCAGGGCGGGCGCCGCCATCGTCATCGGCGACGATGTCGGCCTCAGCGGCACGGTCATCTGCGCCGCAACGTCGGTTGCCATCGGTGACAGATGCATGTTCGGTGCCGATGTCACACTGTTCGACACCGACTTCCACGCGGTCGATCGGGTGGATCGGCGCTATCTGCCCGAGTCGTGTGCGAGCACGCGTGCCATCGTCATCGAGGACGACGTCTTCATCGGTGCCGGAGCCACGATCCTCAAAGGCGTGAGAATAGGTCGCGGCAGCGTCGTCGGAGCGCACGCCGTGGTCTCGAGCGACGTCGAGCCATCCACCGTGGTGGCAGGAAACCCGGCAGTCGTCGTGCGACGGCTGCGCGGCGGCGATCAACCCGCGGACGAACCCCACGCGGCCGCAACCGAAAGCGCCGATCCGGCGCCTAGCGAGATCTGACATGGATGCACTGGCGTACGTATTTGCGGCGATCCCGTTCCTGGTGAGCTTCCTCATGGCGGTGCTCCTGATCGGCCTGTTCTGGGGCCTGGTGGGTTCCCCGGTGTGGGGCGCAGGCGCGGTGCTCGCGTTCGCGGTCATCGAGGCGGCCTTCGTCTTCATTCCGCCGATCCACCTGGGGTTCAACATCTTCCCGGGCGACGTGGTCTCCATCGCCATTGGCATCGCGCTCGTCCTGCGCGCAGGGCACTATCCGTGGGGTTCGTCGATCGGCCGGCTGTGGCTCGTCTTCGGCGCATTCATGTTCGCATCGTTCGCCGTCGGCGCGGCGAGCTACGGCGCCGCGGCAGGAAGCGACTTCCGGGTGTACTTTTTCTACTCCTGGGTGACGGTGGCGTACTTCATGACGTTCGAGTTGCACCCGCCCCAGCTCGCCCGCATGCGCACGATGGTCATCCTGGCCGCGCTGTGCCTCGTCGGCCTGACCTTCGTGCGCTGGGCGGCGTTCGGCGCGGGCGTCGATCTCGGGCCGTTCCAGGCGTTCGTCGTCGACGGCAACAACTTCCGCGTCGTCAGTGCCGGCCAGGCGCTGATCATCGGCGTGGGCGCGCTGCTGCTGATCCAGCGCTGGCTGCTGCGCCAGGCCGGGTCGGGCTCGATCAGCCTGGCCGTCGTGTTCCTGCTCACGCTGGTCGCCCTGCAGCACCGCAGCGTCTGGGTGGCCGTGCTGATCGGCCTGGCGACCATGGTCATGCTGCAGCGCAAGCAACTGGGGCGCAGCTCCGGGTCGCTGCTGCTGGTACTCGGCCTCGGCATCGCGCTCATCGTGCCGGTCCTGATCCTGGGCCTGGGGGGCGGCGTCTCCGAGACCGTCGCCGCGTCGGCGCGCGAAGCCGTCAGCAGCCGCTCGACCTTCACCGGCCGGGCCGAGGGTTGGAAGGCCTTGCTGACGGACTGGAAGGCCGGCGGGCTGCACAGCTACGTCCTGGGCCAGCCGTTCGGATCGGGTTACGCGCGCGAGCAACAGGGCTCGACGGTCGCCTGGTCGCCGCACAACTACTACATCCATGTCCTGCTGCGCACGGGCGTGCTCGGCCTGCTCGCGATGGTCACGACGCTGATGGTGGCGGCGCGCCGGCTTTTCCGCGCGCGCGATGTCGAGTATCCGGAGTGGGTGCCGTTGCTGGTCGGGCTCCTGCTTCTCGAATTGGCGTACTTCATCCCCTACTCGGCATTGATCGAGCAGGCCATCTGGTGCGGCAGCGCGCTGTCGCTCGCGGCGCGCCTGAAGCCGTCTGCGCCCGCGCTCGCGCCGCCCCCGGCCTTGCAGCAAGGGCTCGCGACCAAGCCGGCGCCGTTGCGTTCCGGCGGCTATTGGGGCCGTGCGTGAGAAGAGTGATCGCGGTCCTTGCGTGTCACAACCGCAAGGCCCAGACGGTCGCATGCCTCGAGGCTTGCTTCGCGAGCGCGCGCGGCCATGCCGATGCTTCGGCCGTGGTCGTCGACGACGGCAGCACCGACGGCACCGCAGCGGCGCTGACGGCTGCATTTCCGACCGGCGTGGAAGTCCTGCGCGGAGATGGGTCGCTGTTCTGGAACGGTGGCATGCGCCGCGCCATGGAATCGGCCATGGCCGCCGATCCGGACTTCATCCTTTGGCTGAACGACGACACGACGATCAGTCCCGATGCGCTGACCGTTCTGCTCGGGACCCATGACGAGCGATCGGCTGCGGGCGACGGACCAGCGACGATCGTCGTCGCCGCCATCGCCGACCCGGACACGGGTCGGCTGACCTACAGCGGCATGCGCAGCCAGCGGGTGTCCTGGCGCCCGCTGGCGCTCGACCTGGTGGTGCCGCAGGAGGGCCCTCCGCAGCGCTGCGACACGATGAACGGCAACTGCGTGCTGATTTCGCGCGCGGCCTATCGCCGGCTCGGCAACCTGAGCGACAGGTTCGTGCATGGGCTGGGCGATCTCGACTACGGCCTTCGAGCATCCGCGCAACGCGTGCCGGTCTGGCTTGCTCCGGGCGTGCTCGGGCATTGCCGCAGGAACGCTGCGCGCGGGTCGTTCCTCGACCAGACACTGCCGCTCGGCAAGCGCTGGCAGATCATTACCGGCCCCAAGGGACTCCCGCCGCGGGCCTGGGCCTTGTATGCGCAACGCTACGGCGGCACGCTGTGGCCGGTGCACTGGGCCTGGCCCTATGTCAAGGTTCTCCTCCGCGCGCGGTCGGCGCGCGAGAAGGCGCTGTCCTGATGAAGCGACACGGTCTCGCGGTGATCGCGCTGGCAGCCGCGGTCGGAGTGCCTGCGGCGGCGGCGGACCGGCCCATCATCGAGACATCCGGCACGTCGGTGACGCTGCGTCCGGGCGGCGGCCCGGTTCCGCGCCAGTACTTCGGCCTGCACATCTCGAAGCTGCTGCAGCCGCATAAGAGCGGGCGCCAGTCGTTGTGGCCGGATCTCGACTTCGGCTCCTGGCGCCTTTGGGGCGCCTATGTCGCGTGGCGGGATCTCGAGCCGCAGCGCGGCGAGTTCCGGTTCACCCGGCTCGACACCTATGTGCGCCTGGCCCAGACCAAGAACGTGGAGCTCATCCTGACCTTCGGCTACACGCCGACCTGGGCCTCCGCGCGACCCGGGGAGCCTTGCGTCTTCGGCACGCGGGGCTGTGCCGCCGAGCCGGCCGATCTCGATGATTGGCGCGACTTTGTTTCGACGGTCGCGAAGCGCTACAAGGGGCAGATTCGCGCCTACGAGCTGTGGAACGAGCCGCAGTTTGACGAGGATGGCGAGCATCGCCAACCCGACCAGACGTACTATTCGGGCAGCGCTGCGTCGATGGTCGCGATGGGGCGCGTCGCCTATCGAGCCATCAAGGATGCGGACCCGGCGGCGATTGTCCTGTCTCCGGCTGTGGTGTCGAGCGCGCGCCGGCTCGACACATTCCTGCGCCTCGGCGGTACCGGCACCTTCGACGTGGTCGCGTACCACTTCTACGGCGCACCTCCGGAACGCATGGTCGATGACACCTCAGCGCTGAAGCGGGTGCTTGCGCGCTACGGCCTCGATCGGCTGGACATCTGGAACACCGAGATGGGCTACTACTTCGAGCGGCCCCGCCTCGGCATCGCGCCGACCGACCGGCGGCAGTTGTTTTCGGACGTGATCCCGGAGCGCCTCGCGGCAGCCTATGTGGTGCGCGCCTTGACGCTCGGCGCTGCGCTCGGCCTCAAGCGCTTCGAGTGGTACGACTGGGATTCCGAGACGCCGCCCTCGGAGCTGCCGATGGGACTGGCCAGCGACGACGGTAGCAAGCCGAACGCTGCCGGTCGTGCCTATGCGCGCGCGATCCAATGGCTGCGGGGATGGACCATCGATAACTGCACCGGGCAAAAGGCGGGCCTGTGGTCCTGCCTGCTGCATCAGGACGGCCCGGTGGAGTATCTCGTGTGGTCGGCTGGCTCGAACGAGGGCTGGAGAGTTCCCGCGCCGGGCGGCTACGCGATGCCGCTCGAGGACGGCGCATGCTTTCGCAAGGTGGCTGCCGGGGCCGGCGTGGACGTCGGCCCGATGCCGTGGGTCGTGCTGATGGCCGAGGCGCCGCCGCCGGCCGCCGAGCCGCTGTGCGACGAAGCCGGGCATCCGCGCTGAGCGCAGCCGCGACGCTGCTTCCGAACCTGCGCCGCGATCGATGTCGTCGATGCTCGAAGTCCTGCAGGCCGCGGCGCGGCGCTTCAGAACCTGGCTCGTCGTGCGCGCATCGCGCGGCCTCCTCGTCCACGGTCCGGGCCTGCACATCGGCGCGCGCAGCCGCTTCTGGGCACCGACATCGATACGGCTCGGCCGGCAGGTCTACATCGGCAAGGAAGTGCACGTCGAGGCCGACTGCGAGATCGGCGACTACTGCCTGATCGCGAACCGTGTCGCGTTCGTGGGCCGCAACGATCACGACCACGCTACGCCGGGCGTGCCGATCCGGTTCGGGCGGTGGATCGGTGCACGACCTGCGGACGATCCGGTCCGCCAGGAGCGTGTCGTGATCGAGAGCGACGTGTGGATCGGCTTCGGTGCCATCGTCCTGACGCGCGTCCGCATCGGGCGCGGCGCCATCGTCGCGGCCGGGAGCGTGGTCACGAAGGACGTGCCGCCGTATGCGATAGTCGCAGGCTCGCCCGCCGGCATCGTGGGCGAGCGGTTTGCCGGCGAATCGGAGCGGCGCGCCCACGAGCGCGCGATGGCAGCCGGCCATTTCGAGTTCTCCGAGAGGGGTCATCGGTACTGGGTCGTGCAGCCCGGGCCGAGCGAAGAATGAGCGATCCGCAATCCCGTCCGAACGAGCCGTCCTGCATCCATGCCGGAGGCGTGGTCCTGGTATTCGATCGGGTCATGCACTACCACCGCGCGACGCTGCAGGCGATCGATCGACGCCTGGCGGACAGCCGCATTCCGTTCACGGTCCTGTCCGCCCTCGACCGTGCCGGCACCAAGGGACGGGTGGCCGATGCGGCCAAGGTCGTCGCCAGTCACGAGCACTTCGGACTCTCCGAACGACGGGTGGCCGGCTTCCAACTGCGCTATCAGCACGGTCTGCTCACCGGCGTGCGGCGGCATGCGCCGTCGGTCGTGATCAGCACCTGTCATTCGGGCACGTTCACCGAGTGGCAGCTGCTGCGCTGGGCGCGCCGCCATGGCGTGCGCAGGGTGTCGTGGCAGTGCGGCTACGAGTACAACCCGGGCCTCGTGAAGCGCGTGGTGCTCGGGCGCTTCGTGCCCCAGTTCGACTTCCATCTCTGCTATCACACGAATGCGCGCCGCTACTCGCTGCAGCACGGCGCCCGCGAGGACCAGACGCTGGTGATGCACAACACCATCGACGAGCGCGCCATCCGGCCCGCCAGCCGCGACGGGGCACGGCGCGAGCTCGAGGCCCGGCATCCCGAGCTCGCCGGCAAGCGCATCGTGCTCTACGTCGGCGCCGTGCTCGACGAGAAGCGCCTCGAGCGGGTGATGGAGGCGTTCGATCGCCTCGCCATGCCGGACGCGATCTTCCTCGTCGTCGGCGACGGGCCGCACCTGCCGGCGCTGAAGGCGCGCTACGCGGCGCGGCGCGACTGGCTCTCGGTGGGCGCGGTGGTGCAGGGCGTCGGCGTCTACTTCGATGCGGCCGATGTCTTCGTGCTGCCCGGCACCGGCGGTCTGGCCATCAACGAGGCGATGGCGCACCGCCTGCCGGTGCTGTCCGGCTATGCCGACGGCAGCGCCGACGACCTCGTGATCGACGGCGAGACCGGCTTTCGCCTGCGCGAGGACACGGCCGAAGAGCTCGCCGATCGGCTGCGTCGCATCCTCGCCGACCCGCAGCAAGGCCGCACGATGGGCGAGCGCGGCGAGCAGCGCATCCGCGGCCCGTTGTCGTTCGAGTCGTTCATTGATCGGGTGGTCGGCGTGCTGCAGCAGCAGCATCGGCTGGCGGGCAAGACATGACGAGTGGCGTGCGCACGGGCGAACTCGCCGGCATCCCGATCACGCTCGGCACGCGCGAGGAGGTGCTGGCCGACATCGAGCGCCGCATCGCCGAGCGCACGCCGGGCGGCTGCATCTCGATCACCAACACCGAGTCGATGTACCACGCGCTGCGTCGGCCGGCGCACCTGGCCTACATCCGGCGCGCCGACCATTCGCTGTGCGACGGCGTCGGCGTAATCGCCGCCGGCGCCTTTTGGGGCCTGACGATCCCGCGCTACAACGGGCCGATCCTGCAGCTCGACTGCAGCGAGCGCGGCCAGTCGCGCGGCTGGCGGCACTACTTCTACGGCGGCAAGGAGGGCGTGGCCGACGAGATGGCGCGCCGCCTGCGCGAGCGCTTCCCGGGGCTGCAGGTGGTGGGCACGTACTGCCCGCCGTTCCGCCCGCTGACGGCGGAAGAGGACGAGGCCGTCGTGCGCATGATCAACGACGCCCGGCCCGACTTCGTCTGGGTCGGCCTCGGCCTGCTCAAGCAGGAGGAGTGGGTCGCGGCGCACCTCGGCCGCGTGCAGGCGCCATGGATGGTCGGCGTGGGCGCGGCGTTCGACTACCACTCCGGCGCCGTGCCGTGGGCGCCGCGCGTGCTGCGCGCGCTCGGCATGGAATGGGTGTTCCGGCTCATCCTGCAGCCGCGGCTGCGCGCCAGACGCTACTGGTGGTCGTTCGTGTTCGTGCTCGAGGCCGCGCTGAAAGGCCTGCTCGACCTGCCGCGGCGCGTCATGCGAGCGCGCTAGAAACAGACACCTGTCATCGCTATCCAGCAGAGGGAGAACTTCGTGGTTCGAATGGGAATGGCCGGCCTGGGCAAGATGGGCCTGTCGCATCTGGCGATCGTGCGCGCGCACCCGGAGGTGCAGCTCGTCGCGGCCTGCGACAAGACCGCCTACCTGACCGACGTGCTCGGCAAGTACACCGGCCTCAAGTGCCACGACGACTACGACCGCATGCTCGCCGAGGAGGCGCTCGACGCGGTCGTGATCGCGACCCCGTCGCGCATGCATGCGGCGATGGTCGAGAAGGCGCTCGACAAGGGCCTGCACGTCTTCTGCGAGAAGCCGTTCGTGCTCGACGTGCGCGACGGCGAGCGCCTCGTCGCGCTCGCCGAGGCCAAGGGGCGGGTAACGCAGGTCGGCTACCACTGCCGCTTCGTCGGCGCGTTCCAGGAGGCGGCGCGCATCGTCGCCTCGGGTGCGCTGGGCGTCGTGCACCACGTGCGCGCCGAGGCCTACGGGCCGGTGGTGCTGCGCCCCAAGGGCGGCACCTGGCGCGCCGCCAAGGAGGAGGGCGGCGGCGCGCTGTACGACTACGCCTGCCATGCGATCGACCTGGTGAACTTCATCGCCGGCGCGCCCGCGTCGGTGAGCGGCGTGGTGCGCCACAGCGTCTTCTCGCGCGATGTCGAGGACGAGGTCTATTGCAGCCTGCACTATGCCAACGGCGCGAGCGGCCAGCTCTGCGTGAACTGGAGCGACGAGAGCTTCCGCAAGATGTCCACCAAGGTCACGGTCTGGGGCAGCAACGGCCGCGTCACGGTCGATCGGCAGGAGTGCCAGGTCTACCTGCGCGAGCCGCACCCCGGCCTGCCGGACACCGGCGCGGGCTGGACCGTCCGCTACACGACCGAGCTGACCGACGAGGTCTGGTACTACCTGCGCGGCGAGGAGTACTCGGCGCAGATCGACCACTTCGTGCGCAACGTGCAGGCCGGGCGGCGCGACGGGCAGAGCAGCTTCCGCAGTGCGCTCGAAGCGGACCGCGTGGTCGCGATGATCCTGGCCGAGGGCCAGACGGCGCCGGGCGTGCGCGCGGCCGTGGCCGAGGCGTCGGGCGAGCGCACCGGCCTCCTGTCGCGCCTGTTCGGCCGGGGAGAGTGACGATGGAAGCAGCCACCCGCGACGACACCATGGACCGCGTGCTCTTCGGCGACAACCAGTTCTTCGGCGTCAACCACATGTCCGAGGAGCGCGCCCGCGCCCAGGCGATGCGCTTCCAGGACCTGCAGGCCATCATCGACGTGCTCGATGCGGCCTACCAGGAGGGCATCCGCACCTTCATGTGCACGACGCACGACCGCATCGCCGAGGTCTGCGACCACTTCCGGGCGCATGCCGACAAGTACCCGGACTACCGCTTCTATCCGTGCATGCCGTACGCCCACAAGTACGCCAACGCGGTGACCGAGCACGGCATGATCGACGCGCTGCGGATGTTCCTGCCGCAGGACGGGGCGCTCGGCGCGATGCTCAAGGGCGGTGTGGCGCTCGCCAACAAGGACGTCGAGACGATCCTGCAGTTGCTCGTCGATGCCGAGATGAAGATGTTCCACGGCCTGCGCACGCCGGTCGTTTTCATGCAGAACGTGATCACGGATCTGCTGCTGGGCATCGGCATGAACGACGTCTTCCGCATGTTCCACTACCACGTGCGCGCCCGCTACGGCGCCGAGCCGGGCTACATCACGATGAACGTGCCGCGCCTGCTCGACGTGCTGGACGGGCTGAAGATAGACAACCCGATCGTGTGCGCCAACGTCAACAAGATCGGCTTCCGGATGTGCGGCGGCGTCGAACTCTACGAGCGCACGATCGCGACGCGGCGCTTCCGGCCGGTCGCGATGTCGGTACTCGCGTCGGGCGCGATCGCGCCGCGCGAGGCGATCGACTACGTGTGCCGCCAGCCGCGGATCGAGGCCATCGTCTTCGGCGCCTCGGGCCGGGGCAACATCCGGCAGACCAAGGCGCTGATCGACGAGCTCACGGTCGCGGTCCCGGCCTGAAGCCCGGGGCGGCGCACCAGCGGCAACGCGCCACCCGCGATGCGGGTGGCGCGTCGCGCCCTTCGATGTGCTCCTCGGCTATGGCGTCTGCGTCAGCGAGCAGCCAGATGCGTTGACCGCGGTGCCCGCCGGCGTGCCGGGGCAGAGGTCCTGCGAGTCCGAAATGCCGTCGCCGTCGGTATCGGCCAGGCTCGGGTCGCGGGTATAGACGATGTCGCTGCTCAGCGCGTTGATCGTGCGCGGCCAGGTGACGGGCGAGTTGTCGGCGAGCCGCACGTAGTTGTTGCAGGTGGCAGGCGACGTGGCACGCACCGGGCAGTCGATCTGGGCCGACGCAAAGCCGGCGTTCAGCAGCAGGTCGCTGCGCGTGGTCGAGCTCATCGACGTGATCGGCACGATCTCGGCGTTCGTCATGTACACCGTCTGGCCAGGCTGAATCTGCTCGATGTCCATGCGGACACCCTTGTCGAGGGTCTGCGGGTCGTTGACGTTGACGGTCTCGGTGCCCATGAACACGAAGTTGTAGCGGGTCCAGGTGCGCGTCCCGGTGATGGACATCGTGATGCTCGCGACCGATTCGTAGCCGTTGGTGCCGCCGCCGCTGCGCCGCACGTAGAGCGGAACCTTCTGGCCGTCGGTGCCGGTCATGACATCGACGCTGAGGCGGTACCACTGGCCCTGCACGATCGGGAAGAAGCCGGTGAACAGCGAGCTCGACGCGCCGCCCGCGGCGAACTGGGCACAGTAGCCGGGCGTGCACGATTGACGCAGCATCGTCGCCGCGGGGTTGGCGGCCGCCCAGGTGGCCCAGCCGGTCGTGCCGTTCACGAAGTTGCCGTTCGGGACAATGTTCGAGCCGGTGACCTGGTACGAGGCCATCGGCAGCTGCGAGGCGCCGGCGCCGTGCACGTCCTCGTTGCGCGGCGCGCCGGTCGACGTCGGCGCCGCCTTCCACTGCTGCAGGTTGAACTGCGGGGCCGTGGTCGGCGTGGACTCGGCACCGATCCGCGAGTAGATGCGGTCGAAGTAGACGTTGTAGTCGTACTTGGCGAAGGCGTCGGTGTTCTTGATCGTCGTCGTGTGCATGAAGCCGGTGGCGGTGGCGCTCGTCGGGGCGATCAGGTTGCCGTTGACGACGTTGCCGTAGACATCGCCGTTCGGGTTGTTGTTGTTGCTGGTCTCCTGCATCCAGATCTGGTTGTTCCGGTTGCCGTAGAGGTTGTTGTTAGCGATCGTGTTGTTCGCCGCGACGTGGATCTGCACGCCGTTGTCGGCGTCGGTGACGGTGTTGCCGGAGACCGTCACACCGCTCGCCGACTCGTCGAGGTAGATGCCCTGCGCCTGGGTGTAGTAGAGGGTCGGGCCCTTGCCGTCAAGCGCGCCGCGCGAGTGCTGCACGACGTTGCCGGTGATCTTGCTGTTGTTGTTCAGGCCGGCGGTATAGATCCCGCCGCAATCGTCCACCACCGAGCAGGCCCCGCTGACCCAGTTGCCACTGACGGTGCTGCCGGCCATCGGAACGATGCCGCTGCTGCCGGAGTTCGCGACGCTGTTCCCGGACACGATCGACTGGGTGCCCGAGCGGATGGCGGCGTACGACTGCGCGGGTAGGCTGACCACAGTGTCGCCGTTCATCACGACGCCGCTGCCGCTGATCTGATTGCCGGTGATCTGCATGCCGACCGACGGCGTGCCGGTGTTGTCGACGCTGGAGATCGCGTCGGCGCCGGTCAGCGAGATGACATTGGACGCGATCACGTCGGACTTGGCGGCGCTGGCGTCGATGCCCTTGGCGGCGGTGTTCGTGACGGTCGAGGCCGAGATCGTCACGCCTTGCGTGTTGCGCGCGTTGATGCCGAGGCTGACGTTTCGCACGACGACGCCGCTGATCGTGACGTACTTGAGGTTGGAGACGTCGATGCCGGTGGCGAGCTGGCTGGTGGAGACGCGGCCGGCGGGCGCCTGGGAGTCCGGCATCCACGCGTACAGCAGCTTGGCATTGCCGTCGTAGAACCACTCGCCCGGCGAATCCAGCATCCACAGCTGGCCGAGGAAGTAGTAGCCCCAGCCCGCGGTCAGCGGATAGGAGGTCGGTATGCCGAGCGAGAGCTTGGTGCCGCCGACGGCGGACACCGTGGACGTGTCGATCGTCCACGAGTTGGTGCGGATGCGCACGGTCGTACCGACCGGAATCGAGGCCCCGGTCGGCAGCTTGAGATCGGAGCCGGTGATGATGTAGTTGCTGCCGGTGCCGCCGCCGGCCAGCGCGATGGTGTTGGAGTTCGCGGCCAGCGTCAGGTACATCGACGTTGGCTGCGCTGGGTTGTAGCCGCGGTTCGGGAAGTGGGCCGGCGGCAGCGAGGCGCCGCCCGTCATCACGAGCTGCGGCGTCGATGCCAGCGCAGCTTTGTAGATGTTGCCGCTGTACTTCACCCAGCTCGTCGATGCCACGGCAGTGCTGCCGTCGATTACCGGCGGGTTGGAGCAGCCGGCGGGGTAGGTGCTGACGATGATCGGCGTGCCCGAGACGCCCGAGGTCGTGAGCTTGAGCGTCTCGTTCCAGACCGCGCCGCAAGCCAACTTCACCGTGTCGCCGGGCTGCAGCGCCAGCGTGGACAGCTTCTTCAGGCTCTTCCATGGACCGGTGCCGCCGGTCCCGACGAAGTTGGTTCCGGTGTTGGTGTCCCGGCCAATCCGGCTGTCGATGAAATAGACCTTGCCGGTGGTGCGGGTGGCCGCCGTCGCGGTGCTCGTCGGCGCGGCGGCGGTGGTCGCGCGCGGCGCCGCGGCGGTGACAGCTTCGATCTCGCGGCGCGGCGCGCCGGCGACGGCGCTGGCCGCCACGGCGGCCGACATGGCATCAACGGATTCACGCGCCATCGTGACGGGCGTGACGGTTGCCGCGGCGGTTTCCGACATCGCGACCGTAGCGTCGGCGACGGTGGCCTCCGGAGCGGCATCGGATCCGCCGCCGCCGCAGGCGCTGAGGATGAGCAGGGACGTGGACAGCAGACCGGCGATGCCGGTGAATCGGAATCGGCCTTCGAGAACGGACATGGTAGAGCTCGCGACGTGTTGCATGGGCGATCGGCCTCGCTACGGGAGCGGGCGAGATCGGCGTCGTGCAATGCGGGAGCGAGCAAGCCGACAGGGTCGGCATGACGCAAAGCGTGGGCTTCGCTGGCAATGCCCCTGGCCCCGTTGATCGTCGAACGTGCAACGCGGGCCTGGGTTGCCTGAAGGTTTCGGCGGGCAAGGCTGGGCATTGAGTCGTGCGTTGTGACGACGGTCGCGTTTGTGTTCCGAGATGTAAGCGGACGGCCGAGGCAGGGCATCCCGCTTGCCGCACTGCGCCGGGAGCGGCGCAGGAGCCATGCCATGCCTCGCAAGGGGTTGGCGATGCCCTCGGCGACGGGATGCGGCGCTTGCGCGCGCAGCCCCGTTACATCAGCGACGCGGCAGGGTCATCTGCGTGGTCTCGGCCGCGGCCTGGCGCCACTTTAGCGCAACGGCTGTGACAAACCGCACGCAGCGGGGCAGCCCGCCGCGTGGCCCGCGCGGGGCCTCTTACGCGCGCGCGGATCGGCCGATGCCGATGTACTCCAGGCCTTGCGCCTGCATCAGCGCAGGCTCGTAGAGATTGCGTCCGTCGATGATCACCGGCGAGCGCAGCTTGGCTCGCAGCAGCTCGAAGTCCGGGCTCTTGAACTCTTTCCACTCGGTGACGATGAGCAGCGCGTCCGAGCCATCGAGCGTGTCGGCCTGACCACGCCCGAACGCGATGCGCGGCTCTCCTTCGAACAGCCGCCGCGCTTCGGGAACCGCGACCGGATCGTAGGCCCGGATCGTCGCGCCGCGCCTGAGCAGTTCGGCGATCACGACCCGGCTCGGCGCCTCGCGCATGTCGTCGGTGTTGGGCTTGAATGCGAGCCCCCACAGCGCGAATTGGCACCCCGTCAGATCCGCTCCGAAGCGGGCCACGACCTTGTCGACGAGCACGTGCTTCTGGCGATCGTTGGCTGCCTCGACGGCCTGGAGGACCTGCAGTTCCACGCCCGCCTGGGAGGCCGTGCGGATCAGCGCCTTCACATCCTTCGGAAAGCACGAGCCGCCGTAGCCGGCGCCGGCATAAAGAAAGTGGTACCCGATGCGCGGATCGCTGCCGATCCCGCGCCGCACGAGTTCGATGTCGGCGCCCACCCTCTCGGCCAGCAGCGCCAGCTCGTTCATGAAGCTGATGCGCGTCGCCAGCATCGCGTTGGCCGCGTACTTCGTGAACTCGGCGCTGCGCACGTCCATCACGTGCAGCCGATCGTGGTTGCGCAGGAACGGCGAGTACACGGCGCGCATCAGCAGGATGGCCCGTTCGTCGTCGGCGCCGACGACGATGCGGTCCGGGCGCATGAAATCGTCGACCGCCGCGCCTTCCTTCAGGAACTCCGGATTGGAGACGACCGCATAGTCGACCTTGACGTCCCGTGCGGCCAGCTCTTCGGCGATCGCCGCGCGCACCTTGTCGGCCGTGCCGACCGGGACCGTGCTCTTGTCGACGACGACCTTGTAGTCCGTCATGTGGCGACCGATGTTGCGCGCCGCCGCGAGCACGTACTTCAGGTCGGGCGAGCCGTCTTCGTCGGGCGGCGTGCCGACGCCGATGAACTGCAAGGTACCGTGGTTCACCGCGGCGACGACATCGGTCGTGAACTGGAGCCGCCCGGCCGCACGGTTGCGTGCGACCATCTCGAGCAGCCCCGGCTCGTGGATCGGCATGCCGCCGTTCTCGAGGATGCGGATCTTCTCCGCATCGACGTCCAGGCCCATGACGTGGTTGCCCATCTCGGCGAGGCAGGCGCCGGTGACGAGGCCGACGTAGCCCGTGCCGATCATCGTGATCTTCATGCTGCTGAATCCGGAAAGCGGCTACTTCGCGCGGCCGTAGGTGTCCTCGTAGCGGACGATGTCGTCCTCGCCGAGGTAGCTGCCCGACTGCACCTCGATGATCTCGAGCGGCACCTTGCCGGGATTGGCGAGCCGGTGGACCGTGCCGAGCGGTATGTAGGTGCTCTGGTTCTCGGTCAAGAGGATCACCTGGTCGCCGTTGGTGACCTCGGCGGTGCCGCTGACGACGATCCAGTGCTCGGCACGGTGATGGTGCTTCTGCAGGCTCAGGCTCGCGCCGGGCTTCACCATGATGCGCTTGACCTGGAAGCGCGGCCCGGAATCGATGCTGTCGTACCAGCCCCAGGGGCGATGGACCTGGCGATGCAGCGTGTGCTCGCTGCGATCGGCGCCCTGCAGCCCGGCGACGATGTGCTTGACGTCCTGGCTGCGCTTGCGGTCGGTGACGAGCACGGCGTCCGGCGTCTCGATGACAACGACGTCTGCCACGCCGACCGCGGCCACCAGCCGGCTCGTCGCGTGGACCAGCGTGTTGCGGGTGTCGCGCAGCATCGCGTCGCCGACGGTCGCATTGCCCGCTTCGTCCTTGGTGCTGACGTCCCAGACCGCATCCCACGCACCGAGGTCGGACCAGCCGGCCGCGAGCGGCACCATGCGCACGTCGTAGCCGGCGGCCGACGGGCACTTCTCCATCACCGCGTAGTCGATCGACTCGCTCGGGATCGCTGCGAACTCGTCCCGGCCCGGCCGGATGAAGCTGGCGTCGGTGCTGCGCGCCGCCCAGGCCGTCTTCGTGGCCGCAAGGATGTCGGGCCGGAATTCGCCAAGTGCCTTCAGCCAGGTCGACGCACGCACGACGAAGATGCCGCTGTTCCAGTAGTAGCCGCCGTCGGCCAGATAGCGTTCGGCGGTCGCCAGGTCGGGCTTTTCGACGAACTGCACCACCTTGCGCTCGCCGCTGTCCATGGGCGCGGTGCGGATGTAGCCGTAGCCGGTTTCCGGGCGGTCCGGCTGGATGCCGAGCGTGACCAGCGCGCCATCGGCAGCCGCACGCACGGCGAGTTGCAGGGTGCGCACGAAGGCCGGCTCGTCGACGATCGCGTGATCGGCGGCCGTGACGACGAGCACCGGATCGTTGCCGGTGTCCATGCCGTGCAGCGCCGCCAGCGTCATCGCCGGCGCGGTGTTGCGGCCCATCGGCTCGAGCAGCACCGTGGCGGGCGGCAGCTTCGGCCCTCGCAACTGGTCGAGCATCAGGAAGCGATGTTCCTCGTTGCCGACGATGCACGGCGGGCCGACCGCGATGTCGGCTGCCGCCAGGTCGATGAAGCGCCGGGCTGCCTGCTGGAACAGGCTGGCTTCGCCCTGCAACGACAGGAACTGTTTCGGATACTGCGCGCGCGACAGCGGCCACAGCCGCGTGCCGCTGCCGCCGGCCATGATGACGGGGTGGACGTGGATGGTCGTGGTGGTCATGCGGCGGCAGGATCGAGTGTGGCGACGAACTCGGCGTAGGCGCGCTTCAAGCCTTCGGCGAACGGCGTGCGTGCGGTCCAGCCGGCGGCACCGAGACGGCCGACGTCCATCAGCTTGCGCGGCGTGCCGTCGGGCTTCGTCGCGTCGTAGACGATCTCGCCGCGGTAGCCGACGACGTCGCGCACCAGTTCGGCGAGCTCGCGGATCGTGATGTCGTGGCCGACGCCGACGTTGATGAGCGGCGGCTCGAAGCGGCCGGTGACGCTTTCGTCCGAGCCGAGCAGGGCGGCGTAGCGATCGTCCGGCAGGTTCATCAGGAACACGCAGGCCTCGGCCATGTCGTCGCTGTAGAGGAACTCGCGCCGCGGCGTGCCGCTGCCCCACACCGTGACGGTGGAGTCGCCGCGCTGCTTGCCTTCGTGGAACTTGCGCAGCAGTGCCGGGATCACGTGACTGTTCTGCGGGTGGTAGTTGTCGCCCGGGCCATAGAGATTGGTCGGCATCGCCGCGAGGTACTTGGTGCCGTACTGTCGGTTGTAGCTCCAGCACATCTCGATGCCGGCGATCTTCGCGAGCGCATAGGGACGGTTCGTCGGCTCGAGCGGGCCGGTGAGCAGGGCATCCTCGCGCATCGGCTGCGCCGCGAGCTTCGGATAGATGCAGCTGGAGCCGAGGAACATCAGCCGCTGCACGCCCGAAAGATACGCGGCGTGGATGACATTCGTCTGAATCGCCAGGTTGTCGCGGATGAACTCGGCCGGATAGGTGTTGTTGGCGACGATGCCGCCGACCTTGGCTGCGGCCAGGAACACGTGGTCGGGCCGTTCGGCGTCGAAGAATGCGCGCGTCGCGTGCTCGTCGGTCAGGTCGAGCTCGGCGTGCGTGCGCAGCAGGAGCCGCGTGTGCCCGGCGGCCTGCAATTGGCGGACGATCGCCGAGCCGACCAGGCCGCGGTGGCCGGCGACGTAGATCTTGGCGCTCTGGTCCATCGCCTACTCGTTGTAGTCGTAGGCCTGGAAGCCGGCCAGCTTCACCAGGCTGTCGCGCCGCGCTGCCGTGTAGTCGGCCTCGACCATTTCCTTGACGAGTTCGGCGAGCGTCGTCGTCGGCGTCCAGCCGAGCTTCTGACGCGCCTTGGTCGGATCGCCGAGCAGGGTCTCGACCTCGGTCGGCCGGTAGTAGCGAGGGTCGACGCGCACGATCACGTCACCCGGCTTGCACTTGGCCTTGATCTCGCCGTCGACCGCTTCGACCTTCGCGACGGTCGCGACCTCCTTGTCGCCTTCGCCGCTGAAGGCCAGCGTGATGCCGACTTCGCGCGCCGCGAGCTCGACGAACTGGCGCACGCTGTACTGCACGCCGGTCGCGATGACGAAGTCGTCGGGCTGGTCCTGCTGCAGCATCAGCCACTGCATCTGCACGTAGTCGCGCGCATGGCCCCAGTCGCGCAGGGCAGACAGGTTGCCGAGGTAGAGGCAGTCCTGCAGGCCGAGCGCGATGCGCGCGATCGCGCGCGTGATCTTGCGCGTCACGAAGGTCTCGCCGCGCAGCGGGCTCTCGTGGTTGAAGAGGATGCCGTTGCAGGCGTAGAGGCCGTAGGCCTCGCGGTAGTTGACGGTGATCCAGTAGCCGTAGATCTTGGCGACGGCGTACGGGCTGCGCGGATAGAACGGCGTCGTCTCCTTCTGCGGCACCTCCTGCACGAGGCCGTAGAGCTCGGAGGTCGAGGCCTGGTAGAAGCGCGTCTTCTTCTCGAGGCCGAGGATGCGGATCGCCTCGAGCAGCCGCAAGGTGCCGATGCCGTCGGCGTTGGCGGTGTATTCCGGCGTCTCGAAGCTCACCGCGACGTGGCTCATGGCCGCAAGGTTGTAGATCTCGTCCGGCTGCACCTGCTGGATGATGCGGATCAGGTTGGTCGAGTCGGTGAGGTCGCCGTAGTGCAGCGTGAAGCGCTGGTGGTCGACGTGCGGATCCTGGTAGAGATGGTCGATGCGGTCGGTGTTGAACAGCGACGCGCGCCGCTTGATGCCGTGGACGTCGTAGCCCTTGTTCAGCAGCAGTTCGCTCAGGTAGGCACCGTCCTGGCCGGTGACGCCGGTGATGAGGGCAACTTTGCTCATGGTCTCGCGCGGGTAAGCCGGAAAAGGGTGGAACGATAACCTGCCGGCGGCGGCAGTCTCAGCCGGCGTAGCCGTTCGGGTTGGAGCGCTGCCAGTTCCAGCTGTCGGCGCACATCGCATCGAGGCCGCGCGTCGTCTGCCAGCCCAGCAGCTCCCGGGCTCGGGTGGCGTCCGCATAGCAGGCGGCGATGTCGCCCGGGCGGCGGCCGACGATCTCGTACGGGATCGTCCGGCCGCTGGCCTGTTCGAACGCGCGCACCAGCTCGAGCACGCTGATGCCGTGGCCTGTGCCCAGGTTGGCGATGAACGAACTCCGGGCATCGAGCAGATGGCGCAACGCCGCGACATGGCCTTCGGCGAGGTCCATCACGTGGATGTAGTCGCGCACGCCGGTGCCGTCCGGCGTGTCGTAGTCGTCACCGAATACCCGCAGTTTGTCGCGCCGGCCGACGGCGACCTGCGCGATGTACGGCATCAGGTTGTTCGGTGTGCCGCGCGGATCCTCGCCGATCAGGCCGCTCGGGTGTGCGCCGACCGGATTGAAGTAGCGGAGCAGCGCGATCTTCCAGGTGGGATCGGAGCGCTCGAGGTCGATGAGGATGTCCTCGCTCATCAGCTTCGTGGCACCGTAGGGGTTCGTCGTCGAGCGCGGATCGTCCTCGCGGATCGGCAGCCGCTTCGGCACGCCGTAGACGGTGGCGCTGGAGCTGAACACCAGCGTCTTGCAGCCGTGCGCCTGCATGACCTGACACACTGTCAGCAGGCCGCCGAGGTTGTTTGCGTAGTAGTCGAGCGGCCGGGCGGTGCTTTCGCCGATGGACTTGAGGGCGGCGAAGTGGATGACCGCATCGATTCGGCGCGACGCGAAGACGCAGTCCAGGGCCTGCGCGTCGCAGACATCGGCCTCGATGAAGTCGGGTGGCGCAGCGCCGATCTGCCCGAGCCGCCCGAGCACGGCGGGCGAGCTGTTGACGAAGTTGTCGATCCCGACGACGCGATATCCGGCCTGCTGCAGGACGACCCAGGTATGAGAGGCGATGTAGCCGGTGGCACCGGTTAGCAGGATGGTGCCGGCAACGGTCATTGCAGCGTCAGTTGGGCCGAGCAGCCGAAGGTGGTGGCGGTGTAGGGGTAGGAGAGCGCGATCGACAGCTTGTCGGAGACGGTGCGTGCATCGTGGCTCGCCGTGCAAGCGATCTGGACGCTGCGGGCAGCGTTGTAGGTCAGGCCGAGGTACTGGCTCTGGATGTTGTCGGTGCCGTCATTGACCGTCGTCGCCGTCGTCGGGAAGGGGTCTTTCAGCGACCGATGCGCATATCGCAGCCCGCCGTTGAGAGAGATCTTGCCCGTTGCCGCATAGGTCGCAGCGAGTGCGACCGAGTTCGTGAGTCGGCTCGTGTCGCCCTGCTGGCTGGCGAAGCCGGCCTGGATCCCGGTGTCACGCAGCAGCGTCGTGGTGAAGGTCAATTTGCCGGTGGGCTTGTAGGTCCAGACCAGTTGCCCGGTGGCGCTGGTGAAGTCGCCGAGGCTGCTGGCGCTGGTCTCGTCGTAGCTTTGCCGGGTCGCGCTGATGCGGGCGTCCAACGTCGACTGCCCTGTGGCGATCCAGTAGCCGGTCAGCGTGAAGTCGGTCCGGTGGTAGTCCAGAGGAGGTGCAGCGGGGGGCAGCGGAAGCCCAGGCAAGATGGGTCCTGAAAGCGGATGCGGATAGCGCCCGCTGGTGCCCTGAATGTAGGCGCCTAGAGTGAGCAGCCCGCTCGGGCGGTACTTAAGTCCAAGGCGCAGCGAGTCCTGGCTGATGTCGTATTGCTGGTAGACGTCTGCGCTGTACGACAGTTGCTGATGGCGATACAGCCCTTCGGTCGAGAGCAGCGCGCGCAGCCCGTATTCGGCAGACGCGCTGAACTGCGTGCTCCTCTCGACGTTCTTCTTCGTCACCGGCTGCGCGAGAGTGCCGGCGGCGTAGCTGGCGAGATTCTGGCTGAGGGCCGCACTCAGCACGCCCGACAGCCGGTCGATCGCCTGCCAGTCGAGCTCGGCGTCGAGGCCGTAGCTGGTGTTGTCGAAGCTGGTCTCGTGGCTGAAGCGGTTGTACTTGACGTTTCCGCTGGCCGTGAAGTGCTGGCGTCCGAATGGCTGGTCGATGCCGGCGATAAGGCCGGCGCTGTAGTAGGTATCGCTGACCGGCGCGAACGTCTGACCACCGAACGTGCCGTTCGGCACGCGAGAGATGTTGCTGTCGTGCGTGATGCCGACGGTCCCGCCGATGTAGTAGGGATTCGGATCGTCCGCGCGGGCCACGCCGGTCGAGAGCGCGATCGCCGTGACCAGCCAACAGGGGGCAACGCGTCGGAAGGCTCGGCTGTCAGGCTGCATCTCGGGGCTCCGTATCGATCGACGACTGTGGGAGACGGCGTCGCTCGGCAGGGCGCCGTCCGTCAGTACGCATGGTTGTCAAAGAACACCACGCGAATGGTACGCACGATGATCTGCAGGTCCAGCCCGAGCGTCCAGTTGCGTAGGTACTCCAGATCGTATTCGACGCGCTGCCGCATTTTCTCGATCGTGTCGGTTTCGCCACGCAGCCCGTTGACCTGCGCCCAGCCGGTGATGCCGGGCTTGACCTTGTGGCGCACCATGTAGGCCTTGATGAGCTGCCGGTACTGCTCGTTGTGCGCCACGGCATGCGGCCGCGGCCCGACGATGCTCATGCGCCCCTGCAGCACGTTGATGAACTGCGGCAATTCATCCAGCGACGTGCGCCGGATGAAGGCGCCGAAGGGCGTGATCCGCGGGTCGTCCTTGGTCGCCTGGCGCACCACCGGCCCATCATCCTGCACCCGCATCGAGCGGAACTTGTAGACCACGATCTCGGTGCCGTCCAGGCCATTGCGACGCTGCGTGAAGATGATCGGACCCGGCGAACTCAGCCTCACGCCGATCGCGATCGCCAGCAGCACCGGCGAGATCAGGATCAGGATCAGGGTGGCCAGCACGAGGTCGCTGGCACGCTTGACGAGTTCGTTGGTGCCGGTGAACGGCGTCTCGCAGATGCCGACGACCGGGATGCCGTTCATGTCCTGCAGGCGCCCCTGGATGATGCTGATGCCGAACACGTCGGGCACGAAGAACAGCGACGCCGTCGTGCCCTGGACCTGCTCGAGCAGCTCGACGATGCGCGGCTGCGAGCCGAGCGGCAGCGTGATGTAGACCTCGCGGACGTTGTGCCGCGTGACGTAGTTGGCCACGTCGCGCAGCCCGCCCAGGCGCAGCGGCGTCGCTTCGGGCTCGAGCCGCTCGTCGGTGCGGTCGTCGAAGTAGCCGACGAAGTCCACGCCGTGGTCCTTGATCTCGTCGAGCGCGCGCGCCACCTTCACGCCGAGCGCGCCGCCGCCGACCACGACCGCCGATCGCCGTGCCGACGGTCGTGCCGCAAGACGCCTGAGGATCTGCTGGCCGATCGCGACGGCGCCGAATTGCAGCACCGGCGTGGCGAGGATCCAGCTCAGCAGCACTTCGTCCTCGAAGTAGTGCAGGCTGCGCGTGGCGTAGCCGCACAGCGCGAGGATCGCGATCAGCGTGATCCACGACGTCACGATGTCGACCCCGGCCGCCGTCAGGCTGTCGCGGAAGCGATTGCGGCCGGGCAGCGTGAGCGCGAAGACCAGGAGGCCCAGCGTCAGCGCCGGGCGGTCGAGCGGCTCGTCGTAGTACAGCGTGACGGCGACGAAGGCCAGGACCGTCAGCGCGGGTTCGAGGAAGGCGGCCACGAGCGATGTGACCGACTGCGGCGCACTGTAGAACGTTCTTTTGTAGGTGCGGTCTTCAAACATGGGTCGCTGATTTCCCGCTCGGCGGCCCGCCGCCGCAGACGCCCCGCCGCCGCAGACGCCCCGCCGTTGCCGGTGGGGCCGCAGACCGCTGGCGTTCGCCCCGCGGAGCGGCAGCGGCGCAAGCTCGCGCCGCCGCTGAGTGCGCGTAGCCGCAGGATTCTCCATCAAAACCGTGATGCCTCGATCCCTCGGCAGTGGGCTTGCATGACGTCGCCGTGCCTACAATCCGTGCATGTTTCACGCCCTGCAAGCCGCCGGTCGCGCAGCGGCGATCGAACGTGCCGTGCTGCTGCTGAACCACGTGATGGCAGCCGAGCCGGCCGCGACCGCAAGAATGCGCACGCACGCCGGACGTTGCATCAGGTTGCAATTCGACGGGTGGCCGCAGATCCTTCCGCCCTGGCCGCCGTTGGCTTTTCGCGTCACGCCGGCCGGCCTTTTCGAATGGTGCGACGACGAGGCGCCCGCGGATGCCGATCTGCGCATCACCGTCGATGCGTCCAATCCCTTGCTCGGCCTGCTGCAACTCGCCACCGGCGAACGGCCGCGCGTCGACGTCTCGGGCGATTCGGCGTTGGCCGCCGACATCGTCTGGCTGCTCGACAACCTGCGCTGGGATGTCGAGGACGATCTCGCCCGCGTCTTCGGCGCCGCGCCGGCGCGCGAGATCGCGCGCCTCGGTCGCGTCGTCGCGGCCGGTCTGCGCGCCGCCGCGCGCCGTTTCGCCGGTACACCGTCCGCTTCCCCTGCGCCCGCCGAAGCGGCGCCCCGATGAGGCACGTCGCCCGCCTGATCGTCATCTGCGTCACGGTGCTGCGATACGGGCTCGACGAGCTGGCCCTGTCGAGCTTTCGCCAGCGCTGGGTGCGTGCGGTCGTGCGTGTGCTGACGGTCGGGCGGCGCCTCGATGCGCCGCGCGGCGTGCGGCTGCGCCTCGGGCTCGAACGGCTCGGGCCGATCTTCGTCAAGTTCGGGCAGGTGCTGTCGACGCGGCGCGACCTGCTGCCGTCCGACTTCGCCGAGGAGCTCGCGAAGCTCCAGGACCGGGTGCCGCCGTTTCCGGCCGAAGTGGCGCGCGTGCTCGTCGAGCGTGCCTTCGGCCAGCCGATCGATGCCGTCTTTGCCAGCTTCGACGCCGAACCGGTCGCGAGCGCATCGATCGCGCAAGTGCATTTCGCGGTGCTGAAGGACGGTCGCGAGGTCGCCGTCAAGGTGCTGCGTCCCGGCATGCTGGAGGCGATCGAGGACGACCTCAGCCTGATGCGCACGCTCGCGCGCTGGGTCGAGCGCGCGTCGGCCGACGGCAAGCGCCTGAAGCCGCGCGAGGTCGTGGCCGAGTTCGACAACTACCTGCACGACGAGCTCGACCTGGTGCGCGAGGCGGCCAATGCGGCGCAGCTGCGGCGCAACATGCAGGGCCTGGACCTCGTGCTGGTGCCCGAGATGGTGTGGGAGTACTGCACCCAGACGGTGATCGTGATGGAGCGCATGCACGGCGTGCCGATCAGCCAGACCGAGCGGCTGCGCGAGGCCGGCATCGACATCAAGAAGCTGGCCCGCGACGGCGTCACGATCTTCTTCACGCAGGTGTTCCGCGACGGCTTCTTCCATGCCGACATGCACCCGGGCAACATCCAGGTGAGCGTCGCGCCGCAGACGCACGGCCGCTACATCGCGCTCGACTTCGGCATCGTCGGTACCTTGACCGAGGTCGACAAGGAGTACCTGGCGCAGAACTTCATCGCGTTCTTCCGGCGCGACTACAAGCGCGTGGCCGAACTGCATGTCGAAAGCGGCTGGGTGCCGCCGGCCACCCGCGTCGACGAGCTCGAAGGCGCGATCCGCGCGGTCTGCGAGCCGCACTTCGACCGGCCGCTGAAGGACATCTCGCTCGGCCAGGTGCTGATGCGGCTGTTCCAGACGTCGCGCCGCTTCAACGTCGAGATCCAGCCGCAGCTCGTGCTGCTGCAGAAGACGCTGCTCAACATCGAAGGGCTCGGCCGTCAGCTCGACCCGGAGCTCGATCTGTGGAGCACCGCGAAGCCGTTCCTGGAGCGCTGGATGAACGAGCAAGTCGGCTGGGCCGGCTTGGTCGAGCGCCTGAAGAACGAGGCGCCGCGCTATGCGCAGCTGCTGCCGGAGCTGCCGCGCCTCGTGCACCAGGCGCTGGTGCAGCCGCGAGGCGGCGTCGATCAGCGCTCGATCGACTCGCTGATCGCCGAACAGCGCCGCACCAACCGTCTGCTTGCCGGCCTGACGTGGGGCCTGGTGATCGGGCTGCTCGGGGCGGGCGCACTGCAGCTCTGGCTGCACTGGCGTTGACCCGTCCGCGACACCGCGTCTCCGTATAATCCCGAGTTTTCGTCCGCGAGCTAGGGCCATGCCGATCTACGCCTACCGCTGCACCACTTGTGGGTACGCGCAAGACGTCCTGCAGAAGATCTCCGATCCGGTGCTGACCGTCTGCCCGAACTGCGGTGCTGCCACGTACGCGAAGCAGGTCACCGCTGCCGGGTTTCAGCTCAAGGGCTCGGGTTGGTACGTGACCGACTTCCGCGGCGGCAACCAGGCGCCCAAGCCTGCAGCCGACGGCCCGGCTGCGCCCGCCGCCGGTGGCGATGCGGCGCCGGCGCCTGCTCCCGCGTCGGGGTCCGACCAGCCTGCGGCCGCCGACAAGCCTTCGGCGTCAGCCGACAAGCCGGCCGCGTCGGCGCCGCCGTCCAGTACCAACAGCCAGTAGCCACGCTGCGGTGCGCTCGTGAAGAAATACCTCATCGCCGGGTTGCTGGTCTGGCTGCCGCTGGCCATCACGATCTGGGTGCTGCAAGCCGCGCTCGGCACGCTCGACGACGTGTTCGGCTGGCTGCTGAGCGGCTCGCAGCGGCTGCTGCCGATCGCCGCGCACGACTCGATCGAGACGATGCGCAACATTCCCGGCCTCGGCGTCGTCGTGATGCTCACCGGCCTCTTGCTGACCGGCATCTTCGCGACCAACTTCGTCGGCCAATGGTCGCTGCGCCAGGGCCATCGGATGCTCAACCAGATCCCGATCGTCAAGTCGATTTACAGCTCGGTCAAGCAGGTCTCGGACACGCTGTTCTCGAGCAACGGCAACGCGTTTCGGGAAGCCGTGCTGGTGCAGTATCCGCGCGCCGGCGCCTGGACGATAGGCTTCGTCACCGGCAAACCGGGCGGCGAAGCGGCGCTGCACCTGCAGGGCGACTACCTGAGCGTCTACGTGCCGACCACGCCGAACCCGACGTCCGGCTTCTTCCTGATGGTGCCGCGCGCCGACGCGATCGTGCTGCAGATGAGCGTCGACGAAGCGCTGAAGTACGTGATCTCGATGGGCGTGGTGGCGCCCCCCCTCGCGCCCCGGGTGCTCGCCGAGCCGGCGCGAAATTGACGGGGCTGGGCGGCTGGCACCTGCCCGGCCCGAGCGCGCGATGCGTCGCGCGCCGCGAGCGCCGCGAACTACCTTGAAGCCGCGACGGATGCCGCGGCTCCCGAGACCGAATTGGAGCAGACGAACATGAGAACAACGTATTGCGGCCTCGTCAGCGAGGCGCTGATGGGCCAGACCGTGACCTTGATGGGCTGGGCCCACCGCCGCCGCGACCATGGCGGCGTGATCTTCATCGACCTGCGCGACCGCGAAGGCCTGGTGCAGGTGGTGTGCGACCCCGACCGTCCTGAGATGTTCAAGGTCGCGGAGGGCGTGCGCAACGAGTACTGCCTCAAGATCACCGGCAAGGTGCGCGCGCGCCCCGAGGGCACGACCAACGCCAACATCACGAGCGGCAAGGTCGAGGTGCTGTGCCACGAGATCGACGTGCTGAACGCCAGCATCACGCCGCCGTTCCAGCTCGACGANNCGCCTGACGCACCGCGTGCTCGACCTGCGCCGTCCGGTCATGCAGCGCAACATGATGCTGCGCTACCGCGTCGCGATGGAGGTCCGCAAGTTCCTCGACGCCAACGGCTTCATCGACATCGAGACGCCGATGCTGACGAAGTCGACGCCCGAGGGTGCGCGCGACTACCTCGTGCCGAGCCGCGTGCACGAAGGCCAGTTCTTCGCGCTGCCGCAGAGCCCGCAGCTCTTCAAGCAGCTCTTGATGGTGGCGGGCTTCGACCGCTACTACCAGATCGTCAAGTGCTTCCGCGACGAGGACCTGCGTGCCGACCGCCAGCCCGAGTTCACGCAGATCGACATCGAGACCTCCTTCCTCGGCGAGGAGGAGATCCGCACGATGTTCGAAGGGATGATCCGCTCGACCTTCGAGCATGCGATCGGCGTCAAGCTGCAGCCGTTCCCGGTCATGAAGTACGCCGACGCGATGCGGCTCTACGGCTCCGACAAGCCCGACCTGCGCGTCAAGCTCGAGTTCACCGAGCTGACCGACGTGATGAAGGATGTCGACTTCAAGGTGTTCTCCGGACCGGCGACGAGCGCCGACGGGCGCGTCGCGGCGTTGCGCATACCGGGCGGCGGCGAGATGAGCCGCGGCGAGATCGACGGCTACACCGAGTTCGTCAAGATCTACGGCGCCAAGGGGCTGGCCTGGGTCAAGGTCAACGACATCGCCAAGGGCCGCGAAGGCCTGCAGAGCCCGATCGTCAAGAACCTGCACGACCGCGCGCTCGACGAGATCGTCAGGCGCAGCGGCGCGGTCAACGGCGACCTGCTGTTCTTCGGCGCCGACAAGGCCAAGGTCGTCAACGACGCGCTGGGCGCGCTGCGCGTGAAGATCGGCCACAGCGAGTTCGGCAAGGCCAAGGGCCTGGCGCAAGGCGAGTGGGAGCCGCTCTGGGTGATCGACTTCCCGATGTTCGAGTACGACGACCAGGCGCAGCGCTGGAGCGCGATGCACCATCCGTTCACGAGCCCGAAGGACGGCCACGAGGACTGGCTCGAGACCGATCCGGGCAAATGCATCGCGAAGGCCTACGACGTGGTGCTGAACGGCATCGAGCTCGGCGGCGGCTCGGTGCGTATCCACCGCGAGGAAGTGCAGAGCAAGGTGTTCCGCGCGCTGAAGATCGATGCCGAGGAAGCGCAGGCCAAGTTCGGCTTCCTGCTCGATGCGCTGCAGTACGGCGCGCCGCCGCACGGCGGCATCGCGATCGGCCTCGACCGCTTCGTGATGCTGATGACCGGCGCCGAGTCGCTGCGCGACGTGATCGCGTTCCCGAAGACGCAGCGTGCACAGGACCTCTTGACCAATGCGCCGAGCGGCGTCGACGAGAAGCAGTTGCGCGAGCTGCACATCCGGCTGCGCAACCCGCAGGCCGCGGCTTGACGATCCTGCGATAGCTAAAATGGCTGCTCCCGCGTCGTCGCAGGAGCAGCCATGACTGCCGTCACCGCCACCGAAGCCAAGAACCGCCTGGGCCAGGTGCTCGAACTGGCGCAGCGTCAGCCCGTCTTCATCGAGAAAGCGGGCCGGCGGCACAGCGTCGTGCTGTCGGTCGAGCACTACGAGGCGCTGCTTCAGGCGAACGGCGCCGAACCGCCGATCCGGAACTCGAAGCAGTTCTACGAGCGCTATAAGGAATGGGTCGACGAGATGAATCGTCTCGTCGACGAACATGGCGTGTTCGGCGAGGACATGCGGCCGTGGTAGCTCGATCGGCGCATGCGCAGTTCGACGTGTTCGAGAATCCCAACCGTGCTCAGCGCGAGGGCTTTCCTTACTTCGTCGTGATGCAGAGCGACCAACTGGACTTCTTCAGTACGCGCTTCGTGATGCCGCTCGCCAGGATGGCTCAAGTGCCTGCGGTGCTGCCGAGACGATTGAGTCAGACCGTTGAGATCCGCGGCGAGCGCTTGCATCCTGCCGCGCACTTGAGCGCGCCGCTGCCCAAGCGGGTCATGGGCGAACCCGTCGCATCTCTCAAGGCGCAGGCGGATGTGCTGCGCGAGGCGTTGGACGCCGTCGTCAGCGGGGTCTGACATGTCGCCCGGCCGGCCCCACAAGATCCCCGAGTCGGTGCTGGTCGTGATCCACACCGCCAGCCTCGACGTGCTGCTGATCGAACGCGCCGACACGCCCGGTTACTGGCAGAGCGTCACCGGCTCCAAGGATCGCGCCGAAGAAGCGCTCACCGAGACCGCGCGCCGCGAGGTGCTCGAAGAAACCGGCATCGCGGTCGGCTCGCCCGCCGTGCCGGAGACGGCGCTCGTCGACTGGCAGCTCGAGAACGTCTATCAGATCTATCCGCGCTGGCAGCACCGCTATGCGCCCGACGTGACGCACAACAACGAGCACGTTTTCGGCCTCGTCGTGCCGGTCGACATCCCGGTGGTGCTGGCGCCGCGCGAGCACACGCGCTGGCAGTGGCTGCCATGGCGCGAGGCGGCCGACGCCTGCTTTTCCCCATCGAACGCCGAGGCGATCCTGCAACTGCCAAGATTCGCCTGATGCGCACGCACGTTTCCCACACCACCCAGCATCCCGCGCACCTGCTGCGCGTGGCCACCTACAACATCCACAAGGGCGTGCGCGGGCTCGGGCCGAGAAAGCGCCTCGAGATCCACAACCTCGCGCTCGGCATCGAGGCACTCGACGCCGACCTGGTGTTCCTGCAGGAGGTTCGCCGCATCAACCGGCGCGAGGCGCTCAACTTCCCCGACACCCACATCGGCTGGCCACGCATGCCGCAGGCCGACTACCTCGCGCCCGAAGGCTATGCCGCCGCCTACCGCACCAACGCGACGACGCGTCACGGCGAGCATGGCAATGCGCTCCTGTCGCGCTGGCCGGTCGGCGACATCGGCCACCACGACGTCTCCGACCATCCGTTCGAGCAGCGCGGCCTGCTGCACGTGTCGGTCGACTGGAACGGCGTGACGGTGCATGCGATCGTCGCGCACTTCGGCCTGATCCATTCGAGCCGGGTGCGGCAGGTCGAGCGCCTCGCGCGCTTCATCGAGGCCGAAGTGCCGCACGACCGGCACGTCGTCGTCGCCGGCGACTTCAACGACTGGGGCCAGCGTCTCGATGCGCCGATGGCCGCGCTCGGCCTGCACCGCGCGATGGGCGAGGGCGAGACCCCGGCGCACTGCTACACCTTTCCGTCGCGCCTGCCGGTGTTCTCGATGGACCGCATCTACGTGCGCGGGCTCACGTGCCACTCGACCGCGGTGCCGCGCGGCGTCGCCTGGGCGCGCATGTCCGACCACCTGCCATTGATCGCCGACCTGGCGCTGGCCTGATCGAGCGCGTGCCCGCGTCGTCTTCCCCCGCGGAGCGTGCCAGCGCGCTGCGCCCCGGCCATGCGTTGACCTTGCTGAAGGGCGGCGAGGCGTTCTTCCCGGCGCTCGTCGAGGCGATCGATGCCGCACGCGCCGAGGTGCTGCTCGAGACCTACATCTTCGCGTTCGACCGCTCGGTGATCGCGGTGGCCGAGGCGCTCGAGCGCGCCGGCGCGCGCGGCGTGCAGGTCAGGGTTGCCGTCGACGGCGTCGGCACCGGCGACGTGCCGCCCGAATGGCAGGAGCGCTGGCGCGTGGCGCGCGTGCACTGGCGCATCTTCAACCCGGCGCGCGGCTGGCGCCTCTTGATGCCGCGCCGCTGGAGGCGCCTGCACCGCAAACTCTGCGTCGTCGACGCGCACGTCGCGTTCTGCGGCGGCATCAACCTGCTCGACGACTACTACGACCCGAACCACGGCGAGCTCGACCAGCCGCGCTTCGACTTCAGCGTGCGCGTCACCGGCCCGCTCGTCGACGACGTGCACGACACGATGACGCGCCTCTGGGCCCGGCTCGACCTGATGCAGCGGGTGCGCCAGCACGACCTCGACGCGGTGGTGCGCGCCGCGCGCAAGGCGGCACGCGCCGGCGCCGACCTCGCCGACCGCGGCCTCGCGGCCAAGGGCGGACCGCGCGGTGTGCCGGGGCCGAGCGCCGAGGCCGCGCTCGTGCTGCGCGACAACGTGCGCTACCGGCGCCGCATCGAAAGCTCGTACCGGCTCGGCATCGCGCAGGCGCAGCGCGAGATCCTGATCGCCAATGCCTACTTCATTCCCGGCGTGCAGCTGCAGCGCGCACTGCTGCGTGCGGCCGAGCGCGGCGTGCGCATCACCTTGCTGCTGCAGGGTCGCTACGAGTACTTCATGCAGCACCACGCGAGCCGTGCCGTCTACGGCGTGCTGCTCGAGGCCGGCATCCGCATCATCGAATACGCGCCGAGCTTCCTGCATGCCAAGGTCGCCGTGATGGACGCGCCCGACGGCGGGCTGGCGACGGTCGGCTCGTCGAACCTCGATCCGCTCAGCCTCTTGTTGGCGCGCGAGGCGAACGTGTTCGTCCGCGACAGCGCCTTCACCGCCGAGTTGCGAGCGCACCTGATGGACGCGATCGAGCACCAGGGCCGGCAAGTCGACCCGGAGGAACACATGCGCCGGCCCTGGTCGACGCGCATGCTGAACTGGATCGCCTACGGGATGATGCGGCTGGCGTTGTTCGTGACCGGCAAGCGCTACTGACCATGGACGCCGGCGACGATCTCGTGATCCAGCGCCCCGAGGGCCTCTATTGCCCGCCCGGCGATTTCTACGTCGACCCGTGGCGGCCGGTCGATCGCGCGGTGATCACGCATGCGCACGCCGACCATGCGCGCCCCGGGCATGCGCACTACCTCGCTGCCGCGCCCGCCGAAGGCGTGCTGCGAACGCGGCTCGGTGCCGACATCGACCTGCAATCGCTGCGCTACGGCGAGGCCGTCGATCATCGCGGCGTGCGCGTGTCGCTGCATCCGGCCGGCCACGTGCTCGGCTCGGCGCAGGTGCGGCTCGAGCATCGCGGACGCGTCTGGGTCGCATCGGGCGACTACTTCGTCGCCGGCGAGCACGACGCGGCGCACGACCACAACGCGACCTGCGCGCCGTTCGAGCCGCTGCGCTGCGACTGCTTCATCACCGAGAGCACGTTCGGCCTGCCGATCTACCGCTGGCCGGCCCAGGCGCTGCTGTTCGACGACATCAACCGCTGGTGGCAGGCCAACGCGGCGGCCGGCCGGGCCAGCCTCTTGATGGGCTATGCGTTCGGCAAGGCGCAGCGGCTGCTCGCCGGCGTCGATCCGGGCATCGGCCCGATCGTCGTGCATGGCGCGGTCGAGACCCTGAACGACGCCTATCGCGCCGCCGGCGTGGCGTTGCCGGCGACCGTGCGCGTCGATCGGCTCGACAAGGCAAGCCTCGGCCGCGCGCTCGTCGTCGCGCCGCCGTCGGTGCAGAACTCGCCGTGGCTGCGCCGCTTTCCCGATCCGAGCGATGCGTTCGCGAGCGGCTGGATGCAGTTGCGCGGCGCGCGCCGCCGCCGCTCGGTCGACCGCGGCTTCGTCGTCAGCGACCATGCCGACTGGCCCGGCCTGCAACGCGCGATCCGCGCGACCGGCGCCTCGCGGGTGATCGTCACGCACGGCTACGAGGCCGTGATGGTGCGCTGGCTGCAGGCGCAAGGCCTGGACGCCGGCGCGTTCGCGACCGAATACGGCGACGAGACCGACGACGATGCGACCGCCGCCGGTGCCGTCGAGCCTGCCGCATGAAGGCCTTCGCGCGGCTCTACACCGAGCTCGACGCGAGCACCGCGACGAGCGCGAAGGTCGATGCGCTGACGCGCTACTTCGCCGTCGCGGCCCCGGCCGATGCGGCCTGGGCGGTCTACTTCCTTGCCGGCGGCAAGCCGCGCCAGGTCGTGCCCACCGGGCTGTTGCGCACGCTCGCCTGCACGCAGGCCGCGATTCCCGACTGGCTGTTCGAAGCGTGCTATCAGGCCGTCGGCGACCTCGCCGAGACGATCGCGCACGTGCTGCCGGCGCCGCGCCGCGAGAGCGACGTCGGCCTCGCGGCCTGGGTCGAGGAGCGGCTGCTGCCGCTGCGCGGCGCGGCGCCGGCCGAGCAGGCCGAGCGCATCGCCGGCTGGTGGGACGAGCTCGACGCGGCCGGCCGCTTCCTGTTCGTCAAGCTGATCGGCGGCGGCTTCCGGGTCGGCGTCAGCAAGCTGCTGGTGCAGCGCGCGCTCGCCGAAGTGACCGGCATCGACGCCAAGCGCCTCGCGCAGCGGCTAATGGGCTACACCGATGCGAAAGCGTCGCCGAGCGCGGCGCGCTATGCGCAGCTCGTCGCGATCGAATCGGACGCGAACCCGGATGCCGGTCAACCCTATCCGTTCTTCCTGGCGCATGCCGTCGAGCTCGCGCCGGCCGACTTCGATGCGCGCCTCGGTGCCCCGGCGCAGTGGCTCGTCGAATGGAAGTACGACGGCATCCGCGCGCAGGTCATCAAGCGGGGCGGCCAGGTCTGGATCTGGTCGCGCGGCGAAGAACTCGTGACCGAGCGCTTTCCCGAGATCGTCGCCGCGGCACGGCGCCTGCCCGACGGCAGCGTGCTCGACGGCGAGATCGTCGTCTGGAAGGACGATCGGCCCGCGCCCTTCAACCTCTTGCAGCAGCGCATCGGCCGCAAGACCTTGACCAGGCGTGTCCTCGACGATGCGCCGGTGACCTTCATCGCCTACGACCTGCTCGAATGGCAGGGCCGCGACCTGCGCGACGACACGCAGGCGCTGCGCCGCGCCGCGCTCGAAGGCGCGCTGGCCGGCAGCGGCCTGCGGATCTCGCCGCTGCAAGCCGGCGACAGCTGGGCCGCGCTCGCCGAGCTGCGCGCGTCCGCGCGCGAGCGCGGCGTCGAAGGCTTCATGCTGAAGCACCGCGACGCGCGCTACGGCACCGGGCGCAAGAAGCAGGAGGGTCTCGCCGCCGGCACGTGGTGGAAGTGGAAGATCGATCCGCTCAGCGTCGATGCGATCCTGATCTACGCACAGGCCGGCCATGGCCGGCGTGCCAGCGTCTACACCGACTACACCTTCGCGGTCTGGAATCGCACGCCGGCCGACGCGGCCGAGGCGCAGGCGGTCGTCGATGCGATGGCCGCACGCACGCCGGCCGAGCCCGACGCGCTGCAGCTCGTGCCCTTCGCCAAGGCCTATTCGGGCCTGACCGACGCCGAGTTCCGCGAGGTCGACCGCGTGATCCGCCAGACCACGATCGAGAAGTTCGGCCCGGTGCGCAGCGTCAAGCCGAGCCTGATGTTCGAGCTCGGCTTCGAAGGCATCAACCGCAGCACGCGGCACAAGAGCGGCATCGCGGTGCGGTTTCCTCGCATGCTGCGGATACGCCACGACAAGCCGCTGCATGAGGCCGATACGTTGGGCACGCTGGAGGCGCTGCTGGCAGAGACCGCGCCGCCGCCGTGACCTGTTGCCCCGGGATCAGCCCGCCCGCAGCGCGTCGCGCAAGGCATCGCCGGCACGCAGGCGGCCGACCGCGATGCCGTTCCAGTTGCGCAGGGTCACGTCGCTGAGCGAGCGCATGAAGTCGGCTTCGGCGGCGTCGAGCGGCACGAGAGCCTCGATGATCGCGGCCATCGTCACCTCGGCCGCGCGCGCGGTGCTGCCGTCGGCGATCTTCAGCGCGACGCCGAGGCCGGCTTCGGGCAGTGCGGCGCAATAGACCGCCTCGGCGCCGACCTTGCAGCAGACGCGTGCGCCCAGGCGTTCCATCACGCGCGTGTCGAAGCGGCCGGTACCGGCCACCATCGCCGGGGCGCGTGCGATCGCGGCACGCAGCCGTTGGGCCGCCGCGGCGCACGCCGGGTCGAGACCGACGCCGGTCGCGACGCGTGCATAGCCGAGCGCGAGCGCGCGCAGCGGCAATGCATAGGTCGGGATCGAGCAGCCGTCGGTGCCGCGCGGTGCCTGCGCCAGATCGGCGCCGGTCGCGGCTGCGATCGCGGCGCTCACTGCGCGCATCACCGGATGGTCCGGCGCGACATAGCCTTTGGCGTAGTCGCGCAACCCGCCTCGGCCGTGCAGCGCACAGGCCATGCAGAGTAAGCCGGCGTGCTTGCCGGAGCAGTTGTTGTGCAGCGCGTTCGGCACGGCTTGCGCGGCCGCGAGCGCGCGTCCCGCGCTGTCGAGCAGCGGCCAATGCGTGCCGCATTCGAGCGCACCGGCATCGAGGCCGGCCTTGGCGAGCATGCGCGCCGCGGTCTCGGCATGCATGGCCTCGCCGTTGTGCGATGCGCAGGCCAGTGCGAGCTCGGCGTCGTCGAGACCGAGCGCGTCGGCCGCGCCGCTCGTCAGCAGCGGCAAGGCCTGCAGCAGCTTGATCGCCGAGCGCGGGAACACCGGCTGGTCGATGTCGCCGAGCGCGAGGCGCAATGCGCCGTCGGCATCGACGATCGCGACCGCGCCGCGATGGCAGGATTCGAGCGCGCCGCCGCGCAGAGCTTCGACGAGGATGGGATTCATGGCGATGAGTCGTATGGAAGCGCAGGCTACTGTAGCGCCGGGCCTTCGATCAGCGCGGTGCGGCAACGGCCGGCAGAATCGCCGCATGCCGAACCCCGCACGCGCCTTCGCCGCCGCCGTCGCGCGTACCGCGGTCGCGGTCCTCGCCGTCGTCTGCGGCGCTTGCGCTGCGCCGGGCGCGTCGACGGCCGATGCGGCGCTCGCTGCGGCAGTCCGGTCGCGACCCATCGTGCTGCTCGGCGAGATTCACGACAACGCCGGCCAGCATGCGCTGCGCGCGCGTGCGCTCGGCGCCTTGCTGGCCGGCGGCGCGCGACCCGCGATCCTGATGGAGCAGTTCGACCGCGAACGTCAGGCCGACATCGATCGCGTGCTCGCACGGCCGGACGCGACCGCCGACGACGTGATCGCTGCGGCTGCGCCGGCCCGGGCCGGCTGGGAGTGGGCCTACTACAAGCCGTTGATCGCGCTCGCGCTGCGGTACCGCCTGCCGCTCGTCGCGGTGAACGTCTCGCGCGACGACGCGCGCCGCGCGATCCGCGACGGCCTGCCGGCGCTCGGCTTCGATGGCGAGGTGCCTGCGGACATCGCCGCGGCTCAGGCTGCCGACATCGAGGCCGGCCACTGCGGTGCGATCGATCGACCCACCGCCGGCCGCATGGTCGCGGCCCAGGAAGCGCGCGATCAGTTCATGGCGCGCCAGCTCGCGGCGCATGCATCCGGCGGCGCCGTGCTGCTCGCCGGCAATGGCCACGTGCGGCGCGACGTCGGCGTGCCGCGCTGGCTGCCGACCGCCGTGCGCGAGCGCAGCGTCTCGATCGGGCTGCTCGAGCCGGACAGCGACATGGCCGGCGCTTTCGACGTCGCGATCACGACGCCGGCGCAGCCGCGGCCGGATCCTTGCGAGGCGTTCCGCGCCGCATCGGCGCCGTGACGCCGCACGTCCTATCGCTTGCCGACGAACGCCCGAACCTCCCGCGCCATCCGCTCCAGCGACGGCCGGTGGATGTACATCATGTGCCCGGCCTCGAAGTAGCTGACCTGGATACGATCCTGCAGATGCTCGCGCAGCCCGAGGTGCGACAAGGTGTAGTCCCCCGCCGCATGCGGCGTCCCGAGGTCGTAGTAGCCGCTCGCGACATACACCCGCATCGTCGGGTTCGCGTGCATCGCGCGCCGCAGGCTCTCGCCGACGTTGACGTACTTGTTCGCGTAGTCCTTCCAGGTCCACTTGTCCCAGATCGGCGCGTGCACGACGTAGGGTGCGTCGGTGTCGTAGTCGAGCTGCTCGCGCAGCAGCCGGTTGATGCCGGTCGCATACGCGCCGGCGAGCGACGACAGCATCGGATCGCTTTCGGGATGCTCGCCGGCATCGTCGCGGTCATGCCCGATGAAGCGCGAGTCGAGTCGCCCGACGGTCTGGCCGCGGTGCCGCAGCAACTGCTTGAAGTAGCGGAACTCGCCCGGCCGCAGGTCGCATTGCTTGACGTAGTCGACGCTCAGCCCCGACCAGCGCGCGACCTCCGCGGCGATGCGCTCGCGTTCGTCGGCCGGCAGCTTCGAGCCCTGCATCAGCGCGACGACATAGTCGCGCAGCGCGAACCGCTCGGCCTGCGCGATCACGTCGGCGAGCGGCAGCGCCTGCAGGTCCGGCGCGAGGGCCTTGTGGTACCACGCGGTCGCCGCATAGGTCGGCAGGAACAGCGGATAGGGCAGCTCGTTGCCGTGGTCGAAGCTCAGGGTCTGCAGGTCGACCGCCATCGACACCAGCATCAGCCCGTTCAGGAAGATGTCGTGCTTCTCCTGCAGGTGCAGGCTCAAGCCCACCGCGCGCGTCGTGCCGTAGCTCTCGCCGATCAGGAACTTCGGGCTCCCCCAGCGGCCGTAGCGCGCGAGGTAGAGACGGATGAACTCGCCCACCGCGTCGAGGTCGCGCTGGTAGTCGTGGTACTCCGAGACCTTCTCGCCTTCGGCCATGCGCGAATGGCCCGTGCCGATCGGATCGATGAACACGAGGTCGCTGTCGGCGAGCAGCGTGTGCGCGTTGTCGGTCAGCGCATAGGGCGGCGGCGATGGCATGCCCATCTCGTCGCAGACGACGCGCTGCGGCCCGAGGATGCCGAGGTGCAGCCACACGCTGCTGGAGCCCGGGCCGCCGTTGAACGAGAAGGTGATCGGACGCGTCGCCGCGTCGCCCGCGCTCTTGCGCGTGTAGGCGACGAAGAACACCGACGCGCGCGCCTTCTCGGGCTGGCGCTGGCCGCCGTCCTTGCCGTCGTAGGCCGGGTGGAAGTCGCGCAGCAGCAAGGTGCCGCAGGTCGCGGTGTAGTCGATCGCGAGGTCGCCGACGACGAGGCGATGCTCGGTCGAGACGATGCGCTCGACCGGCGGCGTCGGCGCCGGCGCGGCGGTGGAGACGGAAGGGGCGGCGGCTGGGGTATCGGCCATGGCGGAACGCTCGGTAGAGTCGAGGCCGGAACTCTACCGCCCCGCATGACACGCCCGAACCCCGGCTCGCTGCTGCTTGCCGGCATCGACTTCACGAGCCGTCCGACGCGGCGCAAGCCGATCACGGTGGCGCTCGGCCGCGCAGAAGGCGAAGCCGCCGTGCGCCTCGAACGCATCGAGATCCATGCCGACTTCGAGAGCTACGCGCGCTGGCTCGCGACGCCGGGACCGTGGCTGGGCGCGTTCGACTTCCCGTTCGGCTTGCCGCGCGAACTCGTCGTCGCGCTCGGCTGGCCGACCGAATGGCGCGCGCTGATGGCGCACTACGCGGCGCTGTCGCGTGCCGAGATCCGCGCGACCTTCGCCGCGTTCTGCGCCGGCCGGCCGGCCGGCGGCAAGTTCGCGCACCGCGCCTGCGACGGGCCGGCCGGCTCGTCGCCGTCGATGAAGTGGGTGAACCCGCCGGTCGCCTACATGCTGCATGCGGGCGTGCCGCTGCTGATCGACGCCGGCGTGCATCTGCCGCCGCTGGCGCAAGGCGATCCGAGCCGCGTCGCGCTCGAAGGCTATCCGGGCCTCCTGGCGCGCGAGCTGATCGGGCTGCGCTCGTACAAGAGCGACGAACGCGCGCGCCAGACGCCCGAGCGCGAGGAGGCACGGCGCGCGATCGTCGCGGCGCTGGAAGAGGGGCGTACGCGCCTCGGCTTGACGCTGCGCTGCACGCCTGCACAGCGCGATGCGCTCGTCGCCGATCCGTCGGCCGACACCCTGGATGCCGTGCTGTGCCTGATGCAGGCGGCGTGGGCCGCGCGCCAGGCCGATCACGGCGTGCCGGCGCAGGTCGATCCGCTCGAAGGCTGGATCACGAGCGCGTTGCCGCTGACGCGTTGAGGCGCCGCTCGCCGGCGTCGCGCCTTTGTCCGGCCCGCCGACGCGGTCGTCGCCGGCAGCGGCGCGTGGTCCGTCTGCTAAGGTGGGTCGCGATGCACACCCTGAACCTGCTGCTGCTGGCCAGCGGACTGCTCGTCTTCGTCAGCGTGATGGCGGGGATGTGGTCGGCGCGGCTCGGGTTGCCCTTCCTGCTGGTGTTCCTCGTCGCCGGCATGCTGGTCGGCGTCGACGGGCCGATCGGCATGCGCTTCGACAGCGCGCCGATCGCGGCATCGGTCGGCAGCGCGGCGCTCGCGATGATCCTGCTCGAAGGCGGCATCGGCACGCGCATGAGCGTGGTGCGCGCCGGACTGAAGCCGGCGGCCTTGCTCGCAACCGTCGGCGTGCTGGTCACGGCGCTCGTGGTCGGTGCGGCCGCGATGGTCGTGATGCGCGTCGATTGGCGCTATGGCCTTTTGCTCGGCGCGATCGTCGGCTCGACCGATGCGGCGGCGGTCTTCTCGCTGCTGCGCCAGAGCGGGTTGAAGCTGGCCGAGCGGGTCTCCGCGACGCTCGAGCTCGAATCGGGGCTGAACGATCCGATGGCGGTGTTCCTCACCGTCGCGCTGATCGAGACGATCCAGGCCAAGGCCGGCATCGCCGATACGCTGGTGCTGCTCGTGCGCCAGGTCGCGCTCGGCGGTGCGATCGGCTGGGGCGGCGCGTGGCTGGTCGCGGCGCTGCTGCGGCGCCATGCGATCACGCCCGACCATGGCGGCGTCGCCTGCCTCGTCATCGTGTCGAGCGGCATGGCGGTGTTCGCCGCCGCGGGCCTGGTCGAAGGCTCGGGCTTTCTCGCGGTCTACCTGTTCGGCCTGCAACTGCGCGAGCGCGCGACCGACGCGGTGCATGCCGCGGCATCGGCGATCGACGGCTTCGCATGGGCGGCGCAAGCGACGATGTTCCTGCTGCTCGGCCTGCTCGTCGCGCCCAGCCATCTGCTCGATCAGGTCGGCCCGACCTTGGCGATCGCGGCGGTCCTGATGTTCGTCGCCCGGCCGCTCGCGGTGTGGCTGTGCCTGGTGCCGCTGCGCTTCTCGAATGCCGAGCGGCTTTTCATCGGCTGGGTCGGGCTGCGCGGCGCGGTGCCGATCGTGCTGGCGCTCTTTCCGCTGATGCAGCAGGTGCCGGACAGCTATCGCTACTTCAACGTCGTGTTCGCGGTCGTGCTGGCCTCGCTGCTGCTGCAGGGCACGACCTTGGCGTGGTCGGCGCGCCGGCTCGGCGTCGTCGAGCCGACGAGTGCGCTGCCCGCGGAGCAGCGGCCGATCCAGGGGCGGCTCGCGCTCGATGGCGAACTGCCGCTCGCCGACGTGTTCGAGTTTTTCCACCTGCCGATGCCGCAGACCGCGTCGCCGACCCTGGCGCACTGGATGACCGACAACCTCGCGCGCGACCGTGCCGAGGGCGACCAGGTGCAATGGCACGGTGCGAACTTCCGCATCCTGAGCCTGGTCGACGGCCGCATCGTGCGCGTCGGCCTGACCTTGACGCCCGATGGCCGTGGCTGACGACGGCGTGACGGTGGCGGAACGCTGGTTCGCCGGGCGCGGCTGGCAGGCGTTCCCGTTCCAGCGCGACGTGTGGGCCGCGATGCAGGCCGGCGACAGCGGCCTGCTGCATGCGACGACCGGGGCCGGCAAGACCTATGCGGTGTGGTTCGGCGCGCTCGCGCGCGCGCAGGACTTGGGCGTCTCGCTGCTGGCGCGCCAGGCGCCGCCGCTCGGCATCCTGTGGCTGACGCCGATGCGTGCCTTGGCGGCCGACACGGTGCGTGCGCTGCAGGCGCCGCTGCGCGACCTCGCGGCGGCGTGGACGCTCGGCCTGCGCACCGGCGACACGCCATCGGCCGAGCGCGCGCGCCAGGATCGGCGCTTCCCGAGCGTGCTGGTGACGACGCCCGAATCGCTCAGCCTGATGCTGACGCGCGAGCAGGCACGCGCCGAGCTCGAGCAGGTGCACACGGTGATCGTCGACGAATGGCACGAGCTGATGGGCAGCAAGCGCGGCGTGCAGGTGCAGCTCGCGCTGGCGCGCCTGAAGCGCTGGCATCCGGGGCTCGTCGTCTGGGGGTTGAGCGCGACGCTGGGCAACCTGGCCGACGCGATGCACGTGCTGCTCGGCGCTGCCGGCGGCCGGCTGGTGCAGGGTCGCATCGACAAGGCGCTCGTGATCGACACCTTGCTGCCCGAGCACCCGGGGCGCTTCTCGTGGGGCGGCCACCTGGGCCGGCAGATGCAGCAGCCGGTGGTCGCCGAGATCGAGCGCGCCTCGACCACGATCGTCTTCGTCAACGTGCGCTCGCAGGCCGAGGCGTGGTATCGGCTGTTGCTCGAAGAGCGGCCCGACTGGGCCGGCTCGGTCGCGCTGCACCACGGCTCGCTCGACAAGGACGTGCGCGTATGGGTGGAGCAGGGCCTGAAGCAGGGACGTCTGAAGGCGGTCGTCGCGACGTCGTCGCTCGATCTCGGCGTCGACTTCCTGCCGGTCGAGCGGGTGCTGCAGATCGGCTCGGCCAAGGGCGTCGCGCGGCTGTTGCAGCGCGCCGGCCGCAGCGGCCATGCGCCCGGCCGCGCGAGCCGTGTCACGCTGGTGCCGACCAACACCTTGGAGCTCGTCGAGGCCGTGGCGGCGCGCCGTGCCGCGGCCGCCGGACGCGTCGAGAAGCGCTCGACGCCGGACCAGCCGCTCGACGTGCTGGTGCAGCATCTGGTGACGGTCGCGCTCGGCGGCGGCTACACGCCCGACGCGCTGTACGACGAGGTGCGCAGCACCTACGCCTATCGGCAGCTGCCGCGCGAGTCGTTCGATTGGGCGTCGGCGTTCGTCGAGCGAGGCGGTGCGAGCCTCGCCGCCTATCCCGAGTACCGCCGCGTGCAGCCGGTCGACGGCGTCTACCGCGTGACCGACCGCGGCATTGCGCGCCGCCATCGGCTGCAGGTCGGCACGATCGTGTCGGATGCGGCGATGCAGGTCCAGTACCTCGGCGGCGCGCGCATCGGCACACTGGAAGAAGGCTTCATCGCGCGCCTGCGACCGGGCGACTGCTTCGTCTTCGGCGGCCGCACGCTGGAGTTCGTGCGCACCCGCGAGATGACGGCTTATGTGAAGCGCGCCCGGCATGCCCGCGGCCGGCTGACGAGCTGGGTCGGCGCGAAGATGCCGCTGTCCAACGAGCTGGCCGACGCCGTGCTGGAGGTACTCGATGGCGTGGCGCAGGGCGACTTCGACGCGCCCGAGCTCGAAGCCGCGCGGCCGATGCTGACCACGCAGCTGCGCCTGTCGCGCCTGCCGACGCCGGATCGCCTGTTGATCGAACGCCACGTCTCGCGCGAAGGCCAGCACCTGTTCCTCTATCCGTTCGCCGGCCGCCATGCGCACATCGGCCTGGGCAGCCTGCTGGCCTGGCGATTGGCACGCGACGCGCCCAACACCTTCAGCCTGTCGATCAACGACTACGGCCTGGAGCTGTTGAGCGCGATGCCGATCGATCCGATGCCGCTCGTCGAGCAGCGTGCGTTCGGCAGCGACGATCTGCTGCGCGACGTGCTCGACAGCCTCAACGCGAGCCAGCTCGCGCGCACGCGCTTTCGCGAGATCGCGTGCATCGCGGGGCTGGTCTCGACCGGCTATCCGGGCCAGCCCAAGAGCACGCGCCAGCTGCAGGCGTCGAGCACGCTGTTCTACGAGGTCTTCCGCAAGTACGACGCCGGCAACCGGCTGCTCGCGCAGGCCGAGGCCGAAGTGCTTGCGCAGGAGCTGCAGATCGATCGCCTGGCCGCGGCGCTCGAGCGCATGCGCACGCAGCGGGTCGAGTTCGTCGAGCTGAAGGTGCCGAGCCCGTTCGCGCTGCCGTTGATGGTCGAGCGCTTCCGCGAGAAGCTGACGACCGAGAAGCTCGCCGACCGCCTGACGCGGCTGCTGAAGGACATGGAGACGGCCGCCGATCGGGCCGAGCAGCAAGCGACCGCACCGCATCCGCGCCGGCGGCGCCGCGCCGCGGCCATGGAGTCGCCATGAAGCGGCTGGGCTGGCGCGTCATCGCCGGCGGCGCGACGCGCCTGCCGGTCTACCTGATCGCGCTGTGGAAGCTCGCGCGCGACGCGCGCACGCCGCGTGCCGCCAAGTGGCTGGCGTTCGCCGTCGTTGCCTATGCCGCGAGCCCGATCGACCTGATCCCCGACTTCATCCCCGTGCTCGGACAGCTCGACGACTTGATCATCGTGCCGCTCGGCATCGCGCTCGTCGTGCGGCTCACGCCGCCGGGGTTGTGGCAGCAGGTATTGCGCGATGCCGAGCACTCGGCGCAGCGGCTGCCGCGCTGGCGCTGGGTCGGCGTGCTCGTCGTCGCGCTGTGGCTGGCGTTGCTCGGACTCGTCGTGTGGTGGCTGGTCCGCTGATCACGCCAGGCTGCGCGGCTCGCTCGACGATGCCGGGGCGATCGCGGCCAACGCTGCGCCGTCGACGCCGTTGCCGCTTTGCGCGAGTGCGTCGAGCGCGTGCACGTCGGTGATGGCCGCCAGCGTCCACTGCCGCTGCGCGCCATCCGCGTGATCGATCGCCTCGAGGTGCCAACGGCCGTCGCGGTGCACGAGGCGCTTCGGGGTCACCTCGTGCGTCGCTGCGGCGCCGTTGCCGCCGCCCGTCTCGATGGCGAGCCGGTGGTCGCGCAGCATCGCGTTGGCGATGTCCTCGAACCAGGGCGCCGTGGCGTCCGCGGCCGCGGGCTCCGCGACGATCCGGCGGTCGGCGTGCGCCGCGCCGCGCGTGCCCACGCTGAGCAGATGGCTGAGGCGCGCCACCAGGCGGTCGCGCTGGTCGGCGAGCAGCGCGCCCGGGGTCAGCTCGGCGAGCAGTTGGCGCGCCGTCGCCAGCGCGCGCGCTTCGTCGGCGCTGATCAGCAGCCGGGGTTGTTCCGCCTGCGCGGCGTCGGCTTCGGTCTCGAGGCGATAGCCCCATTTCAGGCGGTCGAACACGACCGGCAGGTTCATCTCATCGCGCAGGTACGCGATGTCACGCTTGATGGTGGCCGGCGAGGTCGAGAACTCGCGCCAGAGCGCTTGCGGGGCGAGGCACTGGCCGCTCTTCAGGAAACCGGCGATGCGTTGAACGCGATCTGGTTGCGGCACGTCTGGTACTCCGGAGGGGGGACGATCGAATGTATCGACAACCCCTGCGGTCGTCCCGCTCGTTCATCCATCAATGTGAGGATGGACAGGCCCGCAATCTGCTGAACTAGGCGCGTCAATGCTGCTGCCGCATCAGCGTGCTCTTGCCGAACAGGCTTTCGATCAGGTCGACCGCGACCTCGGCGGTACGGTTCCGAATGTCGAGTGCAGGATTCAGTTCCATCACGTCGAGCGACGCGAGGCGGCCGGTGTCGGCGATCATCTCCATGCAGAGCTGCGCCTCGCGGTAGGTCGGGCCGCCGCTGACGGTGGTGCCGACGCCGGGCGCCAGGTCGGCATCGAGGAAGTCGACGTCGAAGCTGACGTGCAGGTGGGTGTGCGCATCGAGCGTCGCGAGCGCCAGCTCCATCGTGTGGCGCATGCCCATCTCGTCGATGTAGCGCATGTCGAAGACCTCGAGGCCGACTTCATGGACGAAGCGCTTCTCGCCTTGGTCGACGCTGCGGATGCCGATCTGGCGGATCCACTTCGGGTTGATCGCCGGCACGTGGCCGCCGATCTCGACGAGCTCCTTCGGCCCGTGGCCGCACAGGCAGGCGACCGGCATGCCATGGATGTTGCCGCTCGGCGTCAGGCCGTTGGTGTTGAAGTCGGCATGCGCGTCGAGCCAGAGGATGCGCAGCTTCTTGCCGGCTTCGCGGCAATGGCGCGCCACCGCGCTGATCGAGCCGATGCCGAGGCAATGGTCGCCGCCGAGCAGGATCGGCAGCCGGCCGTCGCGCAGTTCGGCGTAGACCGCCTCGTGCACGTTGCGGTTCCAGGTGATGACCTCGGGCAGGTGGCGGTAGCCGTCGACCGGCGGCTGCCACGGATTGGCGGGCCCGGCGAGGTTGCCGCGGTCGAGCACCGACAGGCCGTGGCCTTCGAGCACCGGTCCGATGTTGGCGACGCGGAAGGCCTCCGGGCCCATGCTCGCGCCGCGGCTGCCGGCGCCGATGTCGGTCGGTGCGCCGATGAGGGTGACGTTCTTGCTGGTCATGGCTCAGAGGTCGTTGTTGAATTCGGTCTTGACGTTCTCGGCGAGGCCGAAGCCGTATTCGGCATCCAGCACGCTCCAGGCCTCCTCGGCGGTCTCGACGAAGCGGAACAGCCGGGTGTCCTCGGGGCTGATCATGCCGGTTTCGACGAGCAGGTCGAAGTCGATCAGCCGGGTCCAGAAGTCGCGACCGAACAGCAGCACCGGTCGGCGCCGCGACTTGCGCGTCTGGATCAAGGTGAGCGCCTCGAACAGCTCGTCGAGCGTGCCGAAGCCGCCCGGGAAGCACACCAGCGCCACCGAGCGCATCAGGAAGTGCATCTTGCGCAGGCCGAAGTAGTGGAACTGGAAGCACAGCTCCGGCGTGATGTAGGGGTTGGGCGTCTGCTCGTGCTGCAGCACGATGTTGAGGCCGATGCTCTTGCCGCCGGCGTCGTGGGCGCCGCGGTTGCCGGCCTCCATGATGCCCGGGCCACCGCCCGTCACGACATAGAGCGGTACCGCGAGATCGCGCGACTTCTCGGTGACGAGCCGCCCGAGACGGCGCGCCTCGGCGTAGTAGCGCGACATCGCGAGCTGGCCTTCGGCCGCGCGCTGCGCATCGGCGTTGCCGGCGGCGCGCGCGGTCTCGACCGCCTGCTCGGCCATCTCGGGCGCGACGATGCGCGCGCTGCCGAAGATCACGATCGTCGATTCGATGCCCTGTTCGTTCTGCACCATCTCGGGCTTCAGCAGCTCGAGCTGCATGCGCACCGGGCGCAGTTCTTCGCGCAGCAGGAAGTCCGGATCGGCGAACGCGAGCTTGTAGGCGCTGTCGGGGCCGTCGTAGCGCGACGGCGGCACCGCGGCCTCCGCTTCCTGCTGGGCGCTCGGGAAATTGCGGGCGGTGAGCTCGGTCTTCTTGTCCATGCCTGGCAGCTTAACGCGGGCGCGCGACGCGAACGTCGCGCGGGATGCCGGGCCTGCGGCCGGCATGCCTACCTGCGAGCGTCGCGTGCGCTCCAGGTTCCGTGCTGCGCCGGGCGCGACAGCAGGTTCACGTAGTCGTGCCGCGTCGTGTCGATGACGGACACGCGGTATTCGACGGGGCGGTCGCCGAAGGTCAGCGCGGTGCGGCGCACCTGCATCACCGGCGCGCCCGGCGCGACGCCGAGCACGCGGGCCGCGGTGCGGTCGGCCGCGACGGCGCGCGCACGCTCGTGGGCATGGACGACCGTGATGCCGAATTCGCTTTGATAGAGGCGGTAGATCGTGGCCGGGCGCTCGCTGAGACGCTTTTCGGTCAGGCCCTTGAAGAGCGGCGCGGGCAACACGAGGCGGTCGTAGACCACGGCGCGGCCTTGCAGGCGCAGGCGATTCTCGATCTGGATCACGGTGTCGCCGCTGCGCAGATGCAGTGCCGCAGCGGCGTCTTCGTCGGCACGCAGGCGCTCGAACGACACGAGATCGACCTGCGGCGCCTCGCGCAGGCCGTCGCCGCGCTCGACGTGAAAGAACTGGAACAGGAAGCGATCGGCGGTGTGCGTCGCGACGAAGGTGCCGCGGCCCTGGCGGCGTACCAGCAGGTGCTCGGACACCAGCTCGTCCACGGCCCGCCGCAAGGTGCCGATCGACACGCCCAGCGATGCAGCGAGCACGGTCTCGCTCGGCAAGGCCGCGCCGGGCGCGCAGCTCCCGGATTCGATCGCCTGCAGCAGCGCGCGCTTGGCAACGCGGTAGAGCGGCATGCCGGCGGCTTCGGGCGCGATGGCGTCGAACGATGCGGAGGGAGGCGGGGGAGCACGCATGGGCGGGTCGGGCACGCCACGGCGGACAGCGCAGCGTCGCGTGATCCTAGCCGCACGGTCTGCCTATGCAAGTCATACAGATGACTTGTTTGACACCCGGCTTCGCGTCACTACCATAGCCCGCAACCCGCCTGCCCGGCGGGGCGCGATGCGCACACCAGGAGAACGCTCGATGATTCATTTCGTGCTGCACGACGCCGACGACAACGTCGCGGTGATCGTCGTCGAAGGCGTGACCGCCGGCACCCCGATGACCGGCTGGATCATGGACGAGGACCGCATGGTCGACGTCGAGGCCCGCCAGGACATACCGATCGGCCACAAGGTCGCGTTGAAGGACCTGAAACCGGGCGACACCGTACTCAAGTACGGCATCGACATGGGCAAGGTGGTCGCGCCGATCAAGGCCGGCCAGCACGCCCACGTGCACAACATCAAGACCAAGCGTTGGTAACGGGAAGGCTCACCATGTCCGTCATCTCCAAGGGCACCACCTTCCTCGGCTACCGCCGCGAGAACGGCCGCGTCGGCGTGCGCAACCACGTCGTCGTCCTGCCGCTGGACGACCTGTCCAATGCGGCCTCGGAAGCCGTCGCCAACAACATCAAGGGAACGCTCGCGATACCGCATCCGTACGGGCGCCTGCAGTTCGGCGCCGATCTCGAGCTGCACTTCCGCACCTTGATCGGCGCGGGCTGCAATCCGAACGTCGCCGCGGTCGTCGTGATCGGCATCGAGGACGGCTGGACCAAGAAGGTGGTCGACGGCATCGCCGCGACCGGCAAGCCCGTGGTCGGCTTCGGCATCGAAGGACATGGCGACCACGACACCATCATGCGCGCCAGCAAGGCGGCGCGCGAATACGTGCAATGGGCGAGCGAGAAGCAGCGCGAGGTCTGCCCGATCGCCGACCTGTGGGTCTCGACGAAGTGCGGCGAGAGCGACACGACGTCGGGTTGCGGCTCGAACCCGACGGTCGGCAACGCCTTCGACAAGCTGCATGCGCTCGGCAGCACGCTGTGCTTCGGCGAGACCACCGAGCTGACCGGCGGCGAGCACATCGTGGCCGAACGCTGCGCGACGCCGGCCGTCCGCGAGCGCTTCATGTTCATGTTCGACCGCTATCAGGAAGTGATCAACCGCCACAAGACGAGCGACCTCTCCGACAGCCAGCCGACCAAAGGCAACATCGCCGGCGGCTTGACGACGATCGAGGAGAAGGCGCTCGGCAACATCCAGAAGATCGGCAAGAAGTGCACCGTCGACGGCGTGCTCGACAAGGCGGAGATGCCGACGCACCCGGGTCTGTGGTTCATGGACTCGTCGTCGGCCGCCGCCGAAATGGTGACCTTGTGCGCTGCGTCCGGTTACGCGGTGCACTTCTTCCCGACCGGGCAGGGCAATGTGATCGGCAACCCGATCCTGCCCGTCATCAAGATCTGCGCGAACCCGCGTACGGTGCGGTTGATGAGCGAACACGTCGACGTCGATACGTCGGGCCTGTTGCAGCGCGAGCTGACGCTGGACCAGGCGGGCGACCAGTTGCTCGAATCGATGTTGCGAACCGCGAACGGCAGGCTGACCGCGGCCGAGGCGCTCGGCCATCGCGAGTTCGTGCTGACGCGCCTCTACGAATCCGCTTGACGCGCCGCACCGGACCCTCTTCCCGTTGGGGAGAGGGAGCAACAGGAGGACGGCGTTCCCATGCGCATCGTCATCACCGAATTCATGGACGAGCCCGCGGTCGCGCGGCTGCGTGCGGCGCACGAGGTCGTCCACGACCCGAAGCTCGTCGATGACGCCGCGCGATTGCTCGCTGCCGTCGCGCACGCCGACGCTCTGATCGTACGCAACCGCACGCAGGTGCGCGGCGAGTTGCTGGCCGCTGCCGCGCGCTGCCGCGTCGTCGGGCGGCTCGGCGTCGGTCTCGACAACATCGACGTGGCGGCCTGCCAAGCGCGCGGCCTCCGCGTGATCCCGGCGACCGGTGCGAACGCGCAGTCGGTTGCCGAATACGTCGTCGCCACGGCGCTGCTGCTGCTGCGCGGCGCCTACCGATCGACGTCGCAAGTCGCGGCAGGTGCCTGGCCGCGCAGTGCGTTGTCGAACGGCCGCGAGCTCGGCGGCAAGACGCTCGGCCTGATCGGCTTCGGCTCGATCGGTCGGCGCACCGCGCGGCTGGCGCGTGCGCTCGGCATGCGCATCGTCGCCTGCGACCCGATGCTGCCGGCAGGCGATGCGGCCTACGCGGCGCACGAGGCGCAGGCGCTGTCGCTCGACGAGGTGGTCGCGACGGCGGACGTCGTCAGCCTGCACGTGCCGCTCGTCGAGTCGACGCGCGGTCTCTTCGATGCCGCGCGCATCGGCGCCATGAAGCCGGGCGCGGTGCTGATCAACAGCGCGCGCGGCGGCATCGTCGACGAGGCGGCACTGGCGGCAGCGCTGAAGTCGGGCCATCTCGGCGGCGCCGCGATCGACGTGTTCGCCGCCGAACCATTGCCGGCGTCGCCGCATTTCGACCGCTGCCCGAACCTCGTCCTGACGCCGCACATCGCCGGCGTCTCGGTCGAGAGCAACGAGCGCGTCAGCGCACTGATCGCCGATCGCGTGCTGGAAGCGCTGGCAGGAGCTGCGGCATGACGCGCGAGACACTGGCCGAACTGCGCGAACTCGTCGCCGCCGCACTCGAACGCGCCGGCGCGCAACGCGCGATGGCGGAGGCGACGGCCCGGGCCCTCGTGCTCGCCGAAGCGCAGGGGCTCGCCTCGCACGGGCTGTCGCGCGTCGCGCAGTACGCGACCCATCTGCGGCTCGGCCGCGTCGACGGCCGTGCCGAGCCCGTCGTGCGCCGTGCCAAGGGCGGCGCCGTGCTGATCGATGCACGGTGCGGCCTGGCCTTTCCGGCCTGCGAGCTGGCTGTGGTCGAGGCGATCCGGCGCGCGCAGGAGTTCGGCGTCGCCTATGCCGGCGTCACCGACAGCCACCATGCCGGCGTGATCGTCGATCACCTGCGGCCGGTGGCGGCGGCCGGGATGGTCGGGCTCGGCTTCGCGAATTCGCCCGCTGCGATGCCGGCGGCCGGCGGCCGGCATCCGATCTTCGGCACGAATCCGATCGCGGCCGCGTTCCCGCGCGGCAACGGCGACCCGCTGCTGATCGACCTGAGCCTCAGCGAAGTCGCGCGCGGCAAGCTGATGGTCGCGGCCAGGGAAGGACGCAGCATTCCGCTCGGCTGGGCGCTCGACGAGAACGGCCGGCCGACCACCGATCCGAAGGCCGGCATGGAAGGCTCGATGCTGCCGATCGGCGCCGTGTCCGGCACCAAGGGCGCGATGCTCGCGCTCGTCGTCGAGCTGCTGGTCACCGCCTTGATCGGCGCGCAGTTCGGCTTCGAGGCATCGAGCTTCTTCGTCGACGCGGGCAACCGGCCGCGCATCGGCCAGGCATTCGTGGTCATCGATCCCGGCGCGCTGGCCGGTCGCGACGCCTATCTGGACCGGCTCGAGGTGCTGGTGAAGGAGATGCTGACCGACGCCGACGTGCGCCTGCCCGGCGCCCGCCGCGAGGCGCTGCGCCGGCGCGCCGAGCGCGACGGCATCGACGTGTCCGACGCCTTGCTGGCGTCGCTGCGCGCCGCCTGACCGCGGCCGCGCCGCATCTGCGGCTGCCGCATATCGATGGATTTGCCGCACGAGGCTGCTGCCGGCAGCATCGCGCGATCGACGACGGGAGAAGGAACGATGCAACGACGGAAGATGTTGAAGGCGGCGAGCGCCCTGGGCTGGGCGCCGCTGGCCGGCTGGAGCCGGTCGGCCGCGGCGGCCGACGCGCTCGACTATCCCAAGGCCGGCGCGACCCTGCGCTACGTCGTGCCGTTCGCGCCCGGCGGCTTGACCGACGTGATGGCGCGCCTCGTCGCGCAGCAGCTCACGGACCGCTGGAAGGCGACCGTCGTGGTCGACAACCGCCCCGGCGGCGGCGCGCAGATCGGCGCCGACGCCGTCGCCAAGGCAGCGCCCGACGGCAACACGCTGCTCGCGATCACCTTGACCCATGCGGCCAACGTGACCTTGTTCCCGAAGGCACCGTTCGACCTGATGAAGGACCTGAAGCCGGTGGCGCTGATGGCCGGCTCGCCGATGCTCGTCGTGGTGCCGACAGGGAGTCCGGTCAAGACCTTCGGCGAGCTGATGGCCAAGGCGAAGACCGACAAGCTCAACGCCGGCTCGAGCGGCAACGGCACGCCGCCGCACTTGACGCTGGCGCTCTTCAACGACCTCGACAAGTCGGCCATCCAGCATGTGCCGTACAAGGGCGGCGCACCGTCGATCACCGACCTGATGGGCGGCCAGCTCGACGTGATCTTCTCGAACTTCCCGGAGTCGATCGCGCAGGTCAAGAGCGGCAAGCTCAGGGCGCTCGCGATCGCGAGCGGCGCGCGCCATCCGATGCTGCCGGACGTGCCGACGACGGCCGAAGCCGGCATGCCGCAGCTGCTGGTCGAGAACTGGACCGGCATGATGGTGCCGGCGGGCGTCGGCGACGCGATCGTGCACAAGCTCGGCGACGAGGTCGTCAAGATCATGACGCTGCCCGACGTGAAGGAGCGCGCCACCGCGCTCGGCTTCCGCGTCGATGCGCGCGGTCCGGATCAGTTCGCGCCGTTCCTGCGCGACGAGGTGGCGCGTTGGGCCAAGGTGATCCAGGCGGCGCACATCACGGTGGACTGACAAGCGCTCAGCGCCGCGCGCAAACCGGACAATCGGGCTTGCGCGGGGCGCGCATTTCGGTCCATTCCATCGATCGCGCGTCGAGCATCTGCAAGCGGCCGGCGAGCGGCGTGCCGATGCCGGAGAGCAGCTTCAACGCCTCGGCCGCCTGCATGCTGCCGATGATGCCGACGAGCGGCGCGAACACGCCCATCGTCGCGCAGCGCGCTTCTTCGAAGACGCCGTCCGGTGGGAACACGCAGGCGTAGCAGGGCGCGTCCGCGCGGCGTGTGTCGTAGACCGCGATCTGGCCGTCGAAGCCGATCGCTGCACCGGCCACCAGCGGCTTGCCGTGCGCGACGCAGGCCGCGTTGACGGCATGGCGCGTCGCGTAGTTGTCGCTGCAGTCGACCACGACGTCGGCCTCGGCGACGAGCGCCTGCAGCCGCGTGCCGGCGGCGCGCTCCTCGAGCATGACGGTTCGCACGTCCGGGTTGATCGCCGCGATGCTCTCGGCCGCCGACGCCGCCTTCGGCCGGCCGACGCGCGCCAGCGTGTGCGCGATCTGGCGCTGCAGGTTGGTGACGTCGACCCTGTCGTCATCGACCAGCGTGATCGTGCCGACGCCGGCGCTGCCGAGGTAGAGCGCGACCGGCGAACCCAACCCGCCGGCGCCGATCACGAGCGCATGTGCCGCGAGCAGGCGCTGCTGGCCTTCGATGCCGAGCTCGTCGAGCAGGATGTGGCGCGAGTAGCGCAGGAGCTGGTCGTCGTTCATCGCGTCGGGCGGAAACGAAAACGCCCGCGGAAGCGGGCGCTTCGCAGCGCGGCAGCGGCGCCGCGTCAGAAGCTGTGAGCGTATTGCCCGGCTCGGCAGGCTGAGCAACTTCCGGGCGAGTCGCCTGCGCTGCGCAATTTCATAGGCGACTTCGCTCCGGCGACTCAGTTCGTCGTGTTGTCTTCGGCCTTGCGCTCGACCGCGGTCTTGCTGACCAGCACGGTCTTGCCCTTGAGCTGGTTGAGCGCCTGGGCGAGCTGGAAGTCCTCGGGGCTGCCGAACTCCGGCGGCGGCTTCAGCGTCGTGCCGTTCTTGTTGGCGGTCTCTTCCTCGAGCTTCTTGCGTGCTTCTTCGCGCGCCTTCTCGCGCGCGTCGTCCTTCGGGTCGGGCGACTGGCTGTTCTGCAGATGCTTCTCGAGATCGGCCTCGCGCACGCGCAGCGCCGCGAACAGGTTGCCGTCGGCGGTTTCGTCGAGCATCACGTCGGGAACGATACCGCGCGCCTGGATCGATGCGCCGCTCGGCGTGTAGTAGCGCGCGGTCGTGATCTTCAGCGCGGTGTCGGGCGACAGCATGCGCACCGTCTGCACCGAGCCCTTGCCGAAGGTCTGCGCACCCATCACGGTGGCGCGCTTGTTGTCCTGCAGCGCGCCGGCGACGATCTCGCTCGCCGATGCCGAGCCTTCGTTGACCAGCACGATCAGCGGCACCTTCTTCAGCGCCTCGGGCAGCGTGCGCAGCGGGTCGGCGCCGCCGCGGCGCACGTAGTCCTGCGGCTGGGCCTTGAAGACGGCCTTCGACTCGGGTACCTGGCCGTTCGTCGACACGACGGTCGAATCGCTCGGCAGGAAGGCCGCCGAGATCGCCACCGCGCCTTCGAGCAGGCCGCCGGGATCGTTGCGCAGGTCGAGCACGATGCCTTTGATGTTCGGATCCTGCTTGTAGAGGTCGTCCACCTTGCGCACGAAGTCGTCGACCGTGCGGTCCTGGAACTGGCTGACGCGCACCCACGCATAGCCCGGCTCGACTTCCTTGGTGCGCACGCTCTGCAGGCGGATTTCCTCGCGCACGATCGCCACCGGGAAGGTGCGGTTCTCGCTCTTGCGGAACACCGTCAGCAGCACCTTGGTGTTGGGCTCGCCGCGCATGCGCTTGACGGCCTGGTCGACCGTCAGGCCCTTGACCAGCGTGTCGTCGATCTTCGTGATGAGGTCGCCGCTCTTCATGCCGGCGCGGAACGCGGGCGAGCCTTCGATCGGGCTGACGACCTTCACGAAGCCGTCTTCCATCCCCATTTCGATGCCGATGCCGACGAAGCGGCCGGTGGTGGCTTCGCGAAATTCCTTGAAACTTTTCTTGTCGAAATACTGCGAGTGCGGGTCGAGGCCGGCGACCATGCCGGAAATCGCGTCGCTGATCAGCTTCTTCTCGTCGACCGGCTCGACATAGTCGGTCTTGATCATGCCGAACACCGCGGCCATCTGCTGCAGTTCCTCGAGCGGCAACTGCGCGACGCCGTTGCGGGCGGTCGCCTGCAACTGCATCGTGGCGAGCGCGCCTGCTACTGCCCCGACGGCGAGCCACCCTGCGACCTTGAGCTTGGCACCCATGTAAACACCTCTGTTACAGCCTGCGCAAACCGACGCAGACAGATGCGTGCCAGTATATTCCGGCGCCCTTGAACAGGTCGATGCAATGGGGGTGAAACTTGCACGCAATTCCGGGGCATTGGTCCTCGGTTTTGCACGTGCGGCCGGCTGCGGCGGCAGTCGTCGGATCGGATCGGGGGCTCATGCGTTGAAGGACGGTGCCGCTGCCCCGAGCGGCGCGAGCGGCCGCCCCCGTTCGACCACCGGAGTCATGCCATGCTGAGAACTGCCCTTGCTTCCGCCTTGCTCGTCGCCGGCCTTGCCGCCGCCGCGCCTCCCGCCGACGCGGCCGTCGTCATCGTCGCGCCGCCGGCGGTGCGCGTCGAGGCGGTGCCTGCAGCGCGGCCGGGCTACGTCTGGGCGCCGGGGTACTGGCGCTGGTCCGGCCACCGTCACGTCTGGGTCCCGGGCTACTGGGTGCGTGCCCGGCCGGGCTGGGTGTACCGGCCGGCGGTCTGGGTGCAAAGCGGCCGAGGCTGGGTGCTGCAGCCGGGCCACTGGACGCGTTGACCGCCGAGACCATGCCTGCGCCTTTGGCCCGGGTCTGGCCGAGGTGCAGGTCGTGGGCCTGCTCGTCGCTCCGCGTCGTTGCAGATGCGGCCGATGGGCGATGGTCGCCGCGCACCCACGGCCGTCTTGAGATCGCGGCGCGCATGCCCATCTGTCGCGTCATGGATGACGCCCGCCTGCACATCGTCTGCGCCCATTGCCGCGCCACCAACCGCGTGCCGAGCGCGCGCCTGGCCGAGGATCCGGTCTGCGGCCGCTGCGGCAAGGAACTGCTCGATGGCCGGCCGATCGAGCTCGGGGATGCCGATTTCGATGCCGTGACCTCGGGCACCGAGCTGCCGATGCTGGTCGATTTCTGGGCGCCCTGGTGCGGGCCCTGCCGGACGATGGCGCCGCAGTTCGAGCAGGCGGCGCGCGAACTCAAGGGGCAGGCGATCCTCGCCAAGGTCAACAGCGACGACCATCCGCAGGTGTCCGCGCGCTTCGGGATCCGCAGCATCCCGACGCTGGTGCGATTGCAGCGCGGTCGCGAGGTCACGCGCCTGTCCGGCGCCGTGCCGGCCGCGCGGATCGTCGCGTTGGCGCGCTGACACCGCGGCCGGCGGCCCGCGTCAGAACGAGCCGGCGTCGCCCGGAAACACCACCGGCGACTCGCTGCCGTCCGCCGCGATGGCCGAGACGCCGAAGAACCAGTCGTCGATGCTGACGTCGGCCAGCCGCAGTTCGGTCGCATCGCCCGGCGCGTTGCGGCTGTAGCGCCATTGCGGATCGGTCGTCGCGCGCCACCACACGCGATAGCCGGTGGCGCCGGCCGCGGGCTGCCACTTCACCACCGTGTCCGGCGTCACCGCGCCGGCGATCGTGACGCCGCGCGGCGGCGCCGGCGCGTTGGCGAGCGACGCCAGCGCGAGCGCATCGAGGCGCGTCACCTGCGCCAGGTAGTCGAAGTCGACGCCGTCGATCGTGTCGCCGTAGCGGATGCCGCGCTCGACGCGCACGTCCTGATGCTGGCGGGTGTAGTCCTCGTGCGCTTCCGACAGCCGCAGCGCCGGGAAGCCGGCATTCAGGAACTCGACCTGATCGCCGCCGCGGTTGTAGCGGTCGGTGCGGTAGACCATCTCGACGCGCAGGTTGGTGAGCGAACGCTCGGCCAGCGCCGCCAGGTAGCGCGCGAGGTTGCGCGACGGCGAGTCGAGCTCGCCGCCGTTGTAGCGGCGCCGGTTCGCCTGCTGCGCGGTCTCGGTCGCTTTCGTGCCTTCGGAGAACACGCGCACCGTCGTGTTGTCGTTCACGCCGTCGCCGCCATGCGTGTTGCCGACGATGTCGTTGTTGAGGTCGGCCTCGACCTGCCAGCCCTGTTCCTTGGCGTAGTCGGCGAGGATCTTGCCGCCGTAGAGCCCTTGCTCCTCGCCCGACAGCACGCCGTAGACGATGGTCGCCCGAAAGCGCTGGGTCGACAGCACGCGCGCGGCTTCCAGCACCGCCGCGACGCCCGAGGCGTCGTCGTTCGCGCCGGGCGCGTCGCTCTGCGCATTCATCACGTCGGTGACGCGCGAGTCGATGTGGCCGGTGATCACGACGACTCGTTCCGGCTCGACGGTGCCGCGCTGGACCGCGACCACGTCGACGACTTCGGTCGGCTGCGGCACGCGCGGGCCGCTGACGGTCCGGCCGACCATGCGGACATCGAGGCAGCCGCCGCAGGCGCGTCCGATCTCGTCGAAGCGTTTCTGCGCCCAGCGCCGGGCTGCGCCGATGCCGCGCGCGTCGCTTTGCGTCTCGGACAGCGTGTGGCGCGTGCCGAAGCCGACGAGCGTTTCGACCGTGGCGCGCAACTGCGCCGGCTGGATGGCGGCAGGGATGTCGGCCGTCGACGGCGCGGCGGCTGCGGCGAGCCAGGCGACGCTGCCGAGTGCCGCCGGCGCCCATCGAAGCAGTTGCCGTCGCGGGCGCGACGATGCGGGCGGTTGCGGGCGGAGGCGTTCTTCGGTCATGGCGGCACGACGAGTCGACGATCGCGGACGCCGCGGGTTACGCGCACGCTTGCCTGAAGCCTTGCTGGATCTGCTCGGGCGTCAGATCGCGCTGATGCGTTGCGATCGACCAGCGGTGGCCGAACGGATCCTCGACCTGGCCGTAGCGGTCGCCCCAGAACATGTCGGTTGCCGGCATCGTCACCTTCGCGCCGGCGGCGGCGGCCTGCGCGATGGACGCGTCGACGTCGGGCACGTAGAGATGGATCGTCACCGGCGATCCCTTCAGCGCCTTCGGGCCGAGCGCGCCGTGCTCGGGCATTTCGTCGACCAGCATCACCGTCGAGTCGCCGATGCGCACGGAGCCGTGCATCAGCTTGCCGTTCGGCGCGGGCAGGCGCGACAGCTCGACGGCGCCGAACGCCTTCTTGTAGAACTCGATCGCATCGGCGGCGCCGGCGCAGATGAGGTGCGGCGTGATCGTGTGCATGCCTTCGGGGATGGGCTTCACGGGGGTCGTCATGGAGGTCTCCTGGTGGACTTGGATGGGCGAGACAGCGGCGTCTCTGGTGCTACGACGTTCGGTGCGGGCCCGGATCGACAAAGTATTGTGCGTGCGACCGCGCGACAATGCGGTCGCCATGGAGTCGCGACGCCTCAGGGTCGGCCAGCCGATCACGCCCGACGAATTCGAGCTGCTCGAAGACGAACAGCTCGCGCGCCTCGTGCCGCGCGCTTACCGGGAGTTCTTTCCGGGCAAGGATTTCTGTGCCGACGGTGCGTTCTACCTGCACGACGGCACCGCCTGGAGCTTCTACAAGGGCGGGTTCGTCGACGAGTGAGCGCCCGGGCGTAGCGTATCGCTCGCAAGCCCGCGCGAGCGCAGCCCGACGCGCTGTGCGAACATCGCCGCGCTGCAACCCGCCCGGACGTTGATGACGGAGCCGCCGATGGACAAGCTGCAGGCCCTGGCCGACGAGCTCGCCGAGCTGCGCGGCCAGCTCCTCGCCCTCGAATGCACCGTGAACGCGCTGGTGCTGCGCTTGCCGAACCAGGCCGGCGTCGTGCTCGAGGCGCTGCACGCCACCGAGTCGTTCGCCTATGCGCGCGCGCTCGCAGCGTCGGGTGCGTCGAAAACGACGATCGATGCGTTCGACGGCCAGACTCAGCGCATCAGGCAGTTGCTCGAATGCAAGGATCTGCCGCGCGGTTCCGGTCCCGGCGACACATCCGACCTGTGACGGGACGGCCCGCGATGGAATACGTCGAGGAATACCGCGGTCACCGCCTCAATGCCTGGACCGAGGCGCAGGCCGCGGGTTGGACCTGGTCCTTCACGATCGACAGCGAGACGCTCGCCGCGAACCCGGGCGAGCCGGTCGCCGACGAGGCCGCGGCCTTGCACGCTGCCATCGCCGAGGCGCGACGCCGCATCGATGCGTGGCCGACCGCGTGACGGCCGGCGCGGCGGCGCCCCCCACTCGATCTCGGGATGGTCCGTGCGGACGAACCGGCCTAGCGTCGGTGCTCCCCCATCCGGAGATCTGCAGATGAGACACGATCGCAAGCTCCCCAGGATCGCAGCGGCGCTGTCGTTGTCGGCGGCGGCGGGGTTGGCGCACGCCAACCTGGTCGTCAACGGCTCGATGGACTTCGTCGACTCGGGCGGCACCGCTCTCTCGCCCGGCCTCTACAACGTCGGTACCCAACCGAACGCGCTGACCGGCTGGAGCTTTCTCAATACCGATCCTTCGGCCGAGTACTGGGTCAGCTTCCAGGTCCAGCCCAGTCCCGCGGGCGGCGCCTACCTGGGCATCCAGGATCTCGACCTGTTCGCGCCGCGCGTCAATGCCACCGGCATCACCCAGCAGATCGGCGGGCTGCAGGTCGGCGCTACGTACGAGCTGACGTTCTGGTCGATGTCGAACCACGACGGCAACGGCTTCTTCCAGGACTGGGTCGTGAACTTCGGCTCCGAGCAGCGCACCGGTCTGCAGACCACGCCGAATCCGGACAACAGCGGCACCTGGGTGCAGAGCACGCTGCACTTCACCGCGGCGTCGACGACGCAGGCGCTGACCTTCGTCGCACAGTACCTGCCGGGATCGGTGCCGCAGATTCTGAACCTGGACGGCGTGGATCTCGAGCAGGTATCTGCCGTCCCGGAGCCGGCCAGCTGGGCGCTGCTGGCCGGTGGCCTCGGCGGCCTCGTCGTGCTGGCGCGCCGACAACCCGCGCCGAGGGCGTAGGGCGGCGCGGCGCGCAGCCGGTCCGTGCAGCAGCTGCTGCATGAATGGGCAGGGTTGCTGTCGACCCTGCCGCGCAAGTCGCTGGGCCTGGCGGCCTGGCTCGTTGCGCTGGCGCTGGTGTTCGGGCTGCTCGAGCGCTGGCGTCCGGTGCGTCCGGCGCAGCGTTTCCCGCGCCGCGATCTGGCCGCCGATGTCATCTACTATTTCCTGAGCGGGCTGCTGCCCGCGTTCGCCGTCGCCGCCGCGACGGTCGCTTTCGCCTGGCTCCTCGGCGGACTGATCCCGGCGTCGCTGCTGAACTGGGTGGCCGGGCTGCCGCTCTGGCTGCGGATCGTGCTGTTGATCGTCGTCGGCGATACCGCGTACTACTGGACGCACCGCTGGTCGCACGAGCTTCCGCTGTTGTGGAAGTTCCACCTGATCCACCACAGCCCGACCGAGCTCGACTGGCTGGTCAACACGCGTGCGCATCCGATCGACCTGGCGCTCGCGCGGGTGCTGCCGCTGCTGCCGTTGCTGGCCTTCGGCCTGCGCCAGCCGGCCAGCCGCGACATGGAAACGGCCGCCGCCGTGTATGTGGCGCTGACGACGGTCTGGGCGTTCTTCGTCCACGCCAACGTGCGGGTGCGCCTCGGCTGGCTGGAGCAGTTGATCATCACCCCTGCTTTCCACCACTGGCACCACCACAACGAGCGCAGCGCGGCACTGGGCCGCAACTATGCGTCGCTGCTGCCGTGGCTCGATCGGCTGTTCGGCACCTACCACCTGCCGAAGGAACTGCCGTCGGCCTATGGTGCGGCGGATGCGTTGCCGTCGACGCTCGGAGGTCAGTTGCTGAGCCCGTTCAGGCCGAGACGCGGCTCACCGGTCACGACCGGCCCTGATTGATCGTTCGAAGACCCGGCCCGCGCCGGGCAGGGGCGCCGACGGATCATCTCGCGGTCGGACACATCATCACCAGAGCAGATCGTCGGGCGGCGGTTGGCTTTCGCCATCGGCCGGCCAAAGGTGCGCGGCCTCCTGGGGCGAGAGGCTCTGGCCCATCGCCTCGTGTGCGCGCGCTGCCTCGACGAGCAAGACGTCGCGCTTGAAGTCGGGCCGCAGCGCAAGCAACTCGTCCGCGAAGCGGCTCATCCAGATGAAGCGAGGGTCCGGACCTGAGACTGCCATGGTGTTCTCGTCGCAACCGATCGTCTTCGCTGATGGCAATCGGCGTGCCGTTGCGCACCTGCGCAACGCCCAATGCCGACCGGATCACCGGCTCGCTCCCTCCCCGCTGCGTCGAGACGCGGCGTTGTCCTACGGGGACGGCTCGGCACGCCGCTTAATCTGGCTGTCCCAACGCGGTGAGCGAACCTACGCTCAACGACTCTCGGAGCCTCTTGCGGGGCTCCGCTTTTTTTGGTGCCTGCATCGACGCGTTGCGTTCTGACGCGACCCCCTGGTGATCTCCTGTTGCCGCTCGGCCATACTGACGCCCATCGCAACAGAGGAAACCGACATGGCGAACCCCGACGCGCTCGCGCACTGGAACGCGCTCCACTCGGCATGGAAGGGAGCCCATACGGAGGGTCGAATCGCGCGAGCGGCCCTGACGGAAGTGCTTCGCAGCGGGATGAGGCCGCACGAGGACGAGTTCGCGGCCGTCGAGCAACTCGAACAGCTTGCAGACGAGTTGAGCGACCGGCTCGACGGCCTGGTAAGGGCATGGTTCGGTTGAGGCCTCCCGGCCGGTTCGCGAACGAACTCGAACGTTCGCGGATCTCTCGATGGTCCCTCCGACAGGAATCGAACCTGTATTTGCCGCTTAGGAGGCGGCCGTTCTATCCGTTGAACTACGGCGGGTGACCGCAGGCATTTTGGCATGCGACGTCGGCAGCGCCGCGCTCGCTACTGCCACCGCCACGTCCAGATCGCATCCAGCGAATTGTCCTCGCCGGCCTGGGCGCGCAGCGTGAAGCGCCGGGCGACGCGGTAGATGAGCTGCCAGCTCCCGCCGGTCGCATTCAGCCCGCGCTCGTAGCCGACGTACCAGCGCCGCGAGAGCTGCTTGCCGAGCGAGACCACGGTCTCCTTGACCTCGCCTTCGCTCTGGTGCAGCGAGATGTCGTCCAGCCCGATGGCCTTGGTCAGCCGGTCGGTCGGGCCGCTGTTCTCGCCCGACAGCAGCGCGAGCGCGGCGCGCTGCAGCAGCGCGGTGTCGGTGCGGCCGAGGCCGTCGCTGGCGCGGCCCATCACGAGCCAGCTCAGCTTGTCGACGTCGGACATGTCGGGCTCGGAGAACAGCCGCACGCGCGGATTGAGCGTGGTGCCGCTGACGATCACGCCGACGCGCACATCGGTGTTCGGTCGCGTCGCTTCGATGTCGAGCCGCGGGTTGTCGGTCGAGCCGGCGAAGGTGATCAGGCCGCGGTCGATCTGCAGCTTCTGGCCGTACGCGGCGTACGTCCCGTCGACGGCGCGCACCGTGCCGTCGACGGCCATGCGGCCTTCGGGCGACGTGATGTGCAGCTCGCCCGCCAGGCCGGCGTCGAGGCCGCGGCCGCGCACCCGCAGCTTGTTGCCGAGGTCGACCCGCAGGTCGACCGCGACCTTGCGGCCCGGCGGCGCGGCCTGCGGTTCCTGCTCGCTGGCCGCCGGCGCGACGGCGGCCGGTTCGCCGTGCGTGACGACGACGTCGTCGCCGAGCTTGGGCGCATCGCTGCGCGTGAAGTCGATCAGGCCTTCGTCGACACCGAACCGGCCGTCGAGCCCGATGCGCTCGGCATCGAGCACGAGGCGCGCCTCGCCGCTCGTCACGACGCGGCGGTCGACGCGGCCGAGCAGCTGGAAGTGGTCGGCGACGACGTGCAGCTCGGCCTTGGGCGCGGCGCCGAAGGTCGCGTCGCCGTCGAGCTTGACGGTGCCGTTGCCGGCCTTGGCCATGAAGCGCTCGATGCGGGCCTCTGCGCCCTGCAGCGCGATCGCGACATCGCCGCCGCCCACGTCGACGCCCAGCAGGAAGTTGCGCACGCCGAGGCCGGTGCCGTCGACGCGGCCGGTGTATTCGGGCGCGCCGAAGCGGCCGGCGATCGCGGCGCTCGCATGCAATGCACCTTCGAGGCGCCAGCCCGCCGGTACCCACCGGCCCCAGGTGCCGAGGTTGGCGACCTGCAGTTCGAGCACGCCCTGCAGCGGCGCGTCCGACGCCGGCCAGAGCGCTTGCGGGCCGGCACGTGCGACGACCGCGCCGGCCGCCACGCCGAGCGTGCTGCCGGCCAGTGCCTGCGTGAAGCTCCAGGTGCCGTCGGCCGCGGCCACGCCGAATCGCAGGTCGCTGAGGCCGAGCGCCGTGGCCGTGCCGGTCTCGTCGGTCACGCCGAGGTCGCCGCTGCGGCGTTCGATCACGATGTCGGCATTGAAGCTCGGCGCGCTGTGCACGCGCGCGTGGCCTGCCACCTGCAGGTCGCCGCCCCAGCCGAAGTCGGGTTGCAGGCGCGCAAGGATCGGCGCGATGGTCAGCGGCTGCAGCTCGATGTCGGCGTCGATGCGTGCCGGGCCGGCGGCATCGGCGGCTTGCCATGCGATGCGGCTCCAGGTCAGCGCGGCACCGAGCACGTCGGCACGGCCGGGCTGGATGTCGAGCTGCGCGCGGCCGCCCCATTGCGTTGCGAGCGCGAGGTCGTGCAGCACCAGCAACGGCGCCTTGCCGTCGCGGCTGCTGCGCACCAGCGCCTCCGGCACGCGGCCGCGCCAGCCGGCCAGCGGTTGGTTGGGCAGGTCGATCAGGCCGCCTTGCAGCACCACGTGGGCGAGCGTCCGTTCGCTGCCCGGTCCGGCCTTGGGGGGCGGACCGGACGCGGCCCTGCCGGGCGGTAACGCCGCCGCGTTCAACGCCACCGGCCGTACCGGCGCGGATGCCGCCGCGTCCACCGGCAGCAGCGCATCGGTCCAGGCCGGCGGCAGCGCCTTGGACTCGGCGTCCAGCACGACCCGATGGTCGCGGCCGGTGCCGGTGAGCTGCGCATGCAGCGTCTCGATCGACGGGCCGGGTGCGGCGCCGTTCGGCATCGACGCCTGCGTGATGGTGAGGCTGGCCTCGGCCGGCGCATCGGTGCGGGTCGCGAGCTGCCATTGGCCTTCGGCGCCTTGCACGCGTGCCGCGCCGAACTTCAGCGCGTGCGCTTCGAGCCGGCCGTGGGTGGTCATCGCGGGCCAGCGGCCATGGGCTTGCGCGGTGAGCTGCAGCGATCCGCCGAAGCCGTCGGCGGATCGCTGCAGCGGCTGAAACAGTCCCGCCAGCGGCGCCAGCCGGTCGAGCGCCGGCGCATCGATCTGCACGTTCCAGCGGTCCCCCGCGCCCTGGCGGTCGATCGCGACGCGTCCATCGGCATGCAAGGTATTGCCGGCGGCGTCGATGTCGATCAGCGGCGCACCGGCGCCGTCGTTGTGCCAGGCGACGCGGCCTTTCAGCGGCACGCCGGCCAGCACGCTGTTCGCCAGGTTCACTTCGGCATCGCCGCGCAGCGCCGCGAGCAACGCGAGCGGCGCCAGCGCGCCGGGGTCGGCGGGCAGGTCGATGCGCGCCATGCCTTGCGCATTCAGCCGATGCGGCCCGGCGCGCCAGGCCGTACCGGGACGGCCGGGCCACCATGCCGCCGGATCGAAGTCGACGAGCGTGGTCTTCGCGTCGACCTTCCATGGCGCATGCGCATCGCTGCGGGCCAGCGTGCCGGCGAGGTCGGCATGCGCGGCGCCGGCGGCGGCGCGCAGCTGGCGCAGCTCGATGCGCAACGGCGTGGCGCGGCCGTCGAGCGCGAGCTGCAGGGCGCGCTTCGGCCCCGGGCCGTTCCAACGGCCATCGAGCTTCGCGGTGATGCCGACCTCGAGCCGGTCCGGCTGCATCGGGTCGGTACCGTCGAGCGCGAGCGGCCCCGTCAACTGCAAGGCCGGCGCGCGTGCATCGAGCAGCTCGGGCCGCAGCGCATCGAGCGTCAGGTCGACGTTCCAGTGCGCACGCGTCCAGTGCCCGGTGCCGGCGACGCGGCCGGCGCTGCCGGCTTGCGCGTTGCCGAGCTCGGCGACGAGCGATTTCAGATCGAACGCCGACAGGTCGTCGGGCCGTCCGCCGATCTCGAGCGTCAGCTCGCGCACCGGCAGCAGCCCTTCGTTCCAGCGCCCGGCCTGCGCATTGCGCAAATGCATGCGGACCGTGGCCGGGCTGGCGGTGCCGCTGGTCGTCGCATCGGCGTCGAGGTCGAGTGTCGTCGCCGGGGCAGCGCTCGCGAAGGCCGACAGGTCGAGCGCGCGGGCCGTCGCATGCAGCGCGCCGATCGGCCAGGCGGCGAACGGCTTCAGCGTCACCTGTGCGTCCAGCGATTGCGCCGGGCGCTCCGCGCGCGGCTGCGCGCGCAAGGTGGCCTGCAGGGTCGGCGCGGCGAGCGTGCCGCTCAAGGACGCCGCCGCGGTCCAGCCGCTCGGATCGGGGTCGGCCGGATGGAACTGCAGCGCGGCCGCGAGCGCCAGCGGCGCGCTCGTCGCGATCTGCGCGCGCCCGGTCATGCCGACCTTGTCCCAGGTGACGCTGACCCGATCGATGCGATGCTCCGAGCCGCCGTCCGCGCCGAGGTGGACCTGCGCGCGCAGGTCGCGCAGCGGCTTGCTGCCGAGCGCCGGTGTCGCGAACCGGCCGACCTCGAGCGCGCCGATCTCGAGGTCGACCGGAATGCCGAGATCGGTCGGCGCCCGCGGCGGCGCTGGGGTCGCGGTCGGCTTGCCGGGCTGCAGCTCGACCCGATCGGCGCGCAGCGCGTCGACGCTCGCATGCAGCAGCCGCCCGCCGGCGCCGGCTTCGACGGTCATGCCCTGCCAGGCGAGACCGTCGGCGACGATGCGGGTGCCGTCCGGCAATGCGATCGCGAGGTGCCCGGCCTGGAAGTCGCCCCACAACCGGCCGCGGACGCCGCGCACCTCGACGCCGGGTACATGCGCCAGCAGCCAGGCGGAGCCCGCCTCGCTGCGCAGCAGCCACGCCGCGAAGCCGGCCGCCGCCATCGCGCCGAGCAGCAGCACCAGCAACAGCGCGATCAGCGCCGGCATGATGCGCGGTGAGCGCACTACTTGCGGCGCGGGCGCGGCGTGCGAGGAGGCCTGCTCGTCCATCAGAACGCGATCCCGACGCTGAAGTGCACCCGGAACTGCTGCACCCGCTGGCCGTACGCGAGGTCGACGCGCAGCGGTCCGACCGGACTGCGCCAGCGCAGCCCGACGCCGTAGCCGATGGCGGGATCGAGGTTGCTCAGGCTGTTGGCGGCATTGCCGGCGTCGACGAACATCGCCCACCAGTACGCCGGATAGCGCGGGGAGATCGGCCGCGCGATCTCCGCGCTGCCGGTCAGCAAGGTGCGGCCGCTGCTGACCACGCCGTCGATGTCGGGGCCGAGCGAGCGATAGCCGTAGCCGCGCACCGAATCGTCGCCGCCGGCGCGGAACAGCAAGGTGTCCGGCACGCCGATCACCGCGTTCGTGAAGACCTGTCCGGCCTCGACGCGGAACGTCGAATACCACGACGAGCCGAACGGCAGGTACAAGGTGTAGCGGCCATAGGCACGTGCGAACGGACCGTGGTCGCGCGTCACGTCGCCGGTGTCGATCAAGGTCTGGCGGCCGCGCGCATAGCCGAGCGCACCCTGCAGCGACAAGGTGTAGCCGCGCGTCGGCAGCAGCACGTTGTCGATCGCGCGGTAGATCCAGTTGTAGTTGCCCGACACCGCATCGCCGGTCGTCGTGTAGACCGTGCTGTCCACCGTGGCGTGCGTGTACTCGCCGTAGTAGAGGCGCTCGATGCGCGGCGTGTCCTGGGTGCGGCCGACGCGCAGGTCCCACGAGCGCTGCACTTCGTCCGTGCTGCGCAAGTTCTGGCCGCTGCCGGCGATGAGGTTGCGGTACAGGCCTTCCTGCGGATAGGACGTGAGCTGGCCGTTCCACGACTTCAGGTCGGGGCCGTATTCGAACTTGTTCTGGGCGATCCACGGCAGCCCGAAGACGCGCCGGTGGAAATGCTCGAGCGAGGCGCGCGGTCCGGTGTTGGCGCTGTAGCCGATGCCGATCGTCGACTGCTGCAGCGACAGCTCGCGCACGTGCACCAGCACCGGCGCGGCATCGTGCGTCTCGGGATGCGCATCGAGCTCGACGGTCGCGCCCTCGAACAGCCCGAGCTTCTGCAGCCGCTCCTGGTAGTCGAGCAGCAGTTGTTCGCTGTACGGCGTGCCGGGGCTGAAGGTCGACAGGCGCGTCACCGCGCTCGTCGCATAGCGCTGCAGGCCATCGACGCGGATCTCGCCGAGGCGGTACAGCGGACCGCTCGCGGCCACCGCTACAAGCTGCACCGTGTTGGCCGCCGCATCCACCTTGGCCTCGGTGCTGCTCCAGTCGGCGGCCGGATAGCCATGGGCGCGCAGTTGCGCCAAGGTCGCGTTCTTCGCGTCGCTCCAGGCCGCCTGCGTGAACGGCTTGCCGGCTTCGAGCGGCCAGAACAGCCGGAACGCGTCACGTTCGTGCAGCGCCGTAGCGTCGCCCGCATCGGCCGACGTCGCGAGATCGCCGATCACCTCGATCGAGACGGTCGCGATGTGCGCGCGCGGGCCCGGCTGCACCGTCACGCGCACGAGCGGCTTGCCGCTCGCCGCGGTCGTCTTGTCGACCCGGACGTCGGCGTTGAAGTAGCCCTCGGTCTCGAGCAGCGTGCGCGCCTGCGCGGGCGCCGCGATCATCAGGCGCGCCAGCTCGGCGTTCGTGATGCCCTCGGCCGCCGGCGCCCCCTGGAAGCGCGCCAGGTCGAGATAGGTCATGAGGAGCTTGCGCAGTCCGTCGTCCGGCGTCGCGACGTCGAACTCGTAGTCGGCATGCGCGGCCCGTTCGGCCGCGCTCGGCTCGCTCGCCGCGGCCGATGGCGACGGCGCGAAGATCTTGCCGAGCGATGCGCAGCCGCCGAGCAGCAGCGCCATCAGGCCGACGATGACGAGCTGCGCCAGTGCCCGCTTCATCGGGCGGCGCGCGGCAGCGCCGCCGCCGCTGCCCGCTGGATCGCGCGTGGCGTCGTCGCGGACAGGGCGTCGGTCGGCATGGAGGACGGGGCGCGTGGCTCGGCGGACATTCGTGGGTCTATTGTGGCCGGGTGATCCGTGCAGGCCCATACTCGCGTTGCGACCTGTGACAAGCGGCCGACGCGCCTTTGCGTCGGCACGGCTGGGCCAATGTCGGACTCGCAGAAACTGCTGATGATCGTGGCGCTGCAGCTCGGCCTGTACGGGCTGGGCTGGGCGGGTGCCGCGCTCTGGCTGCGCGAGTCGCGCGCGGCGTTCTTCGCGATGCTCGGCTTTTCGCTGATGACGGCGCTCGGCATCGCGCTGCTGTCGTTGCGCGAGGTGCTGCCGGACGCGCACAGCCGCACCCTCGCGAACCTGTGCGTGTTGATCGGTCTGGTGCTGCTGTGGCGTGCCGCCGCGGCGATGTGGAACGTGCGTGTCGCGCCGACCCTGCTCTATGTTGTGCCGGCGCTGGGTGCGGCCGGCACGCTGTGGGGCGGCTTCATCATGCCCGACTACTCGGTGCGCGTGTCGTCGCTCTTGCTGACCTGTTCCTGGGTCGCGACGCTGTCGGGCCTGTCGATCCGACGCCGCGTGCAGGAGGAGTTCGGGCGCCTGCCGGCCGGCGTGATCGCCGGCTGCGGCGTGAGCGTCGGCGCGGTGCTGGTCTGGCGCACGGCGAGCTCCTGGTGGTCGGGCGCACTGCGCGAACTCGACCTGACGCTGTCCGGCAATTTCGTGCCGGTCGTCGTGCTGCTGTCGTCGCTCGCGCTCGCCAACTTCGCGCTCGCCTACAGCGTGATCGCGCGCATGGTGCGGCGCCTCGAGCACCTGTCGCGCCACGATGCGCTCACCGGCCTGTTGAACCGGCGCGCGATCCTCGAGCTGATCGAAGCCGAATGGCAGCGCCATCGGCGCCATGGCACGCCGTTCGCGCTCCTCGTGCTCGACATCGATCGCTTCAAGCGCATCAACGATCGCCATGGCCACGCCACCGGCGACGAGGTGCTGCGCCTCCTGGCAACGGCGTTCGGCGGCGTCGTGCGGCGGACCGATCGCGTCGGCTGGATGGGCGGCGAGGAGTTCGTCGTGATGCTGGTCGGAACCGATCTCGGCCAGGCGCATCAGCTCGCCGAGCGGCTGCGCGATGGCGTCGCCCATGCGGCCTGGCCGGCCGACGTGGCGGCCGACGGCGGCGTGACGGTGAGCCTCGGTCTGGCCATGCCCGGCACCGGCGACACCGGCATCGGCGACGTCCTGGCGCGCGCCGACTCGGCGCTCTACCGCGCGAAGGAGGGTGGACGCAATCGCGTCGTCGTCGACACCGCGGCGGACGTCACCGCCGCGGGTTGAACAGGCTCACTTGCTCAGCATCCGCATCGCGCCTTCGAGCCCGGCGAGCGTCAGCGGGAACATGCGCTGGTTCATGATCTGCTGGATCACCGCGATGCTCTGCCGGTAGCCCCAGACGCCTTGCGGCTCGGGGTTGATCCAGGCGAACTTCGGGAACGCGTGCGTCAGCCGCGCCAGCCATTCGGCGCCGGCTTCCTCGTTGTTGTATTCGACGCTGCCGCCCGGCTGCAGGATCTCGTACGGGCTCATCGTCGCATCGCCGACGAAGACCAGCTTGTAGTCCTTGTTGTACTTGCGGATCACGTCCCAGGTCGGGAACTTCTCGCTGTAGCGGCGCCGGTTGTTCTTCCACATGAAGTCGTAGACGCAGTTGTGGAAGTAATAGAACTCGAGGTGCTTGAACTCGCTCTTCGCCGCGCTGAAGAGCTCCTCGACGCGATGGATGTGCTCGTCCATCGTGCCGCCGACGTCCATCAGCAGCAGCACCTTCACCTTGTTGTGCCGCTCGGGGATCATCTTGATGTCGAGCAGCCCGGCGTTCGCCGCGGTGCTGTGGATCGTGTCGTCGAGGTCGAGCTCGAGATCCGAACCCTCGCGCGCGAAGCGGCGCAGGCGGCGCAGCGCCACCTTGATGTTGCGCGTGCCGAGCTCGAGCGTGTCGTCGTAGTCCTTGTAGGCGCGCTGGTCCCAGACCTTCACCGCGCTGCGGCCCCGGCTTTGACTCTGGCCGATGCGGATGCCTTGCGGGTTGTAGCCGTAGGCGCCAAAGGGTGACGTGCCGCCGGTGCCTATCATCTTGTTGCCGCCTTCGTGGCGCTCCTTCTGCTCCTCGAAGCGCTTCTTCAAGGTCTCCATCAGCTCGTCCCAGCCCATCTTCTCGATCGCCGCCTTCTCCTCGGGCGACAGCTCGAGCTCGAGGTTCTTGCGCAGCCATTCGAGCGGCACGTCCTGCGTGAAGTCGGTCAGCATCTCGACGCCCTTGAAGTAGGCGGCGAACGCGCGGTCGAACTTGTCGTACTGCGCCTCGTCCTTGACGAGCGACGTGCGCGCGAGGAAATAGAACTTGTCGACCGACGGACCGCCGTCGTCGTCGATCACGCCGGCGCGGATCGCATCGAGCAGGGTCAGGTATTCCTTCACCGAGACCTTGAGCTTGGCGGCGCGCAGCGTGTAGAAGAAATCGATCAGCATGTTCGGCCCTCGTGCCGGCGCGGCATCGGCCGCCGGCCGGAAGAGGGAAGCATAGCCGGCATCGGTCGGCCGCGCCGGGTCTGCTGGTCCGCGTCGACGCGGCGCGCCACGAAGCCCAGCGCCGCGCCCGCGATCACGCCGAGCAGGCCCAGCCGGCGGTGCCGGCCGGGCTCGCTCCCGCCTGGCGCGCTACGAGCCGGTGGCCTTGCAGGCCGGGACTGTCGTGCGTGGCGGCTCGCCGTTGGCCGGCGCCGGCACGCCGGCCGCGAGGCCGGCATTGATCAGCCGCGTCATCTGCGACTCGACGTCCTCGCACAGCATCAGCCGGCGCGTCACCAGGTTGTCGACCGACTTCACGAGCGCGCGATGGTAGGTCGCGAAGGTCGGATAGCGCTCCTGCACCGACGGCCGCGGATCGCCCGAAGCCTGGCGCGCGGCCGCGGTCGCCGCGAACGGGATGTACTGCCCGGACCCTTCGCAGCCGTCGTTCGCCCACACGCCCGAGCGCAGCGCCCAGCCGGTGTAGGTCGCGAGCGGCACGCTGACGTCGGGCAAATGGATGCCCGGGATGTCGTTGCCGTCGCTGTCGGTGACCGGCACGTAGCTCGGATAGATCGGACCGTTCGACGGGTTGTTCTCGTACGGCGGCGTGATGAGCGGCGGGTTGATCGTCGGGATGCCGTTCATGTAATACGTCGAGCCGTAGTCGAGCAGGTAGCGCGTCGTCTTGAGCCCCGTGTAGGTCACGCCCGGAATGTTCGGGAAGCCCACCGACGTCTGGCTCGGATCGGTCATCGTGTGGTCCGACAGGCGCGGCACCTGGCTGGGCGGCGGCGGCGTGCCGACCGTCGACCAGGCGTCGAGCGCGATCCACAGCGCGCGTTGCACGGCCTGCGAGTCGAGCGGGTTCTGGAACTGCTGGCAGGCGCCCTTGGACGTCGCGCTGCCGACGCCGTGCTGGTGGCTGGAGATGAAGTAGTTGCGCGCATACGGCGAGTCGGGCAGGTCGCGCTTGCCGTCCGGCGTCGTGTGCAGCAGCGACGCCGCCTTCACCCAGTACTCGTTGGCCGAGTAGATCTCGGCCGCGAGCGGGCAGGTGTTGGTCATCGTGCAGTCGTTGTAGCGGCTGTCGGTCTTGCCGGTGATCGGGTCGGTGGTGCGCACGTTGGCGAACGGGAACACGCCTTCGGCGAACAGATGGTCCTGACGGTTGCGCTCGGTGCGGCCCGGCTGCGACCAGCGGAAGTTCAGGTTGATGCCGTCGCCTGCGCCGATCCACTGCATCATGCCGTCGAAGATCTTCTTGCCGCCTTCCCCCTGGTTGAAGCCGAGGTGCGTGAAGTCGTTCAGCAGGCGCGCCGGCTGCGACACGACTTCGGTGTAGATGCGCTGGATGTCGCCGGCCATCGGGTTGGCGTTGCCGTCGTCATCGACCGTGCCGTAGCGCAGCCATTCGTTGAAGTCGCGCACCGCGGCGAAGCCGACGCCGTTGACGGTCGGGCTCTTCGCGGTGTAGCTGAATTCGTAGATGTCGTTGCTGACGAACGGACCGCTGGTCAGGCTGAGGATGGTGCCGGTCGGGTCGAGATTCCACTGGTCCGGCGGCACGACGACCGGCTGGTCGTCGAGGTGCACGCGGTGCGTCAGCGTCATCTGGGTCTTGTCGAGCGTCGCGGTCGGATAGTTCAGCGTGTAGGTCGACGCCGAGGTCACGATGTACTCGAACGCCGGCCCGGTGATCGTCGAGCCGTCCGGGTTCGTCGCGACCGGCAGGTTGATGATGCTGTTGTAGTTGGCCGGGTTCGTGCCGGCGGCCTTGTCCCAACCGCTCCACACCATCGAGTAGCCGCGCGGCATCAGGAAGGCGTTGGCCAAGGTCGTCGGATCGGTGATCGTGCCGCCCGGATCGTTGCCGCTCGGCACGCGGCCGAAGGTGTTCCAGGTCTTGTTGCCGCGGTTCGGCGGCTCGTACATCACCTTGTGCGCACCCTTCGTCAGGTCGATCGGGCGCAGGATGTAGAAGCTGTACGAGTACTCGACCATGCCGTTCGCGTTGCGCGGCGCGCGGCCGATGTCGGCGATGACGGCGTTCTGGGGGTTCGACGGGTCGAGCTCGCCGTAGGCAGTGCCGACGATCTTCTCGTACTGGCCGACGCCCGGCCAGCTGTAGCCGCCGAAGGTCGGCGACTGCAACTCGGTGACCTGGAACTTCGTGAGGCGGGCTTCGGCGGTGCCCGTCGTCAGCGCGACGCCGGCGATCAGGACGCCGGCGATCGCGATGCTCTTCTGCGCGTGCCGCAGGCACGCTTGTGCGACCGCCGTGCGGCGGTGGTTCTGACTTCCAACCATGGTTTGTCTCCTCGGCTTTTGTGGCGAGTCCGGGTGGGGGGAATGGGTGGGAACGACTCCTTTCGGAAGCTGCGGTCAGCGTGTTGGCAAGCGGCGCGTTGCGGCCACGCAAGACCTGCTGCGTGTCGGTACGCATGCAAGTTCTTATTTTTGTGATGCATCAGGCCAATTTTTGGTATCACCAAATGACGTTGCCGTACGCGAGCGGTGAATGTGAAACGAGCGTCAGCGACTTTCCTTGACCTAGGTCAAGTTTTTTCGACGCCGGAAGGCCCTTTACACGCCTGCGGCCCGTGGCCTTGATCGAGGCTGTCGCGGCGGGGCGGAATTGTTTTGACGCGCACATTCGCCTGCGGCGATGGAAATCCGATGTGCAGGCTTGGATCGATCCGCCGCCGGGCCCCGCGCATGCCGTTCGGGTTTCGCCGGAGATGTGCGCCAGTGAATCGCCGGGCTGGCCGCCGGGCAGTACCAGGTGCAGTTCGGGACACTGCCCACCTGTAAATTCACGCCGCAGGACCAAGGCACGAACGACGCGACGGACTCCGACGCCGATGCGAGCGGCAAGACGGCCGTCTTCACGCTCGCGCAAGGTCAGATGAACGCCACCGTCGACGCCGGCCTGGCGCAGCCGTGCAACGCCCGCATCGGCGACTTCGTCTGGAACGACACCAACGGCAACGGCATCCGGGACAGCGGCGAGGGCGGCGCAGGCCCGCGTGGCCAACGCGCAATGGCAGGCAGCGCGCACCCGGGCCGACGCGGCGCGGGCGCGCGTCGCACTGATCGACGCCGGCTATCTGCCGCGCGTCGATCTCGAATTGCGCAAGCCTCTCGGACCGTGTCGTGCCGCTCTCGACGACGACGCAGGAACAGCATGGCTGGACGGCGGGTCTCACCTGGGAGATCCCGCTGGGCGGCGAGCCTGCCGCGCGGCAGAACGAGAACCGCCACCGCGTGGACGCGGCCGATGCCGAAGCGGCGCGCATCGGCGATGCGGTGCGCAACAACCTGACGGCGGCCAATCTGCAGGCGCTGCAGGCCGCAGCCGCCGAGCCGCAGCTCAACTCTTCTTGCCGGCGCTGCGCCCCTTCGCCTTCTTGCGGACCGGATCGTGGCAGCGCAACCAGTCGAAGAATTCGCCGTACCACAGCCGCGAGTTGCGCGGCTTCAGGATCCAGTGGTTCTCATCCGGGAACCAGACCAGCCGCGTGTCGACGCCCAGCGACTGCAAGGTGTTGTAGTAGGCCAGGCCTTGCTGGTCGGGCACGCGATAGTCGAGCGCGCCGTGGATCACGAGCGTCGGCGTGCGCATCGCCTTGGCGAACGTGTTCGGGCTCTGCGATTGGACCTTGGCCGGATCGTCCCAGTAGGCCGCGCCCAGCTCCTTGACGTGCCAGCCGTAGGCGTCGTCGCTGATCATCGCGGTCCAGTCGTAGCAGCCGGCGTGGCAGACGTAGGCGTTGTAGCGCCCGGGCGCCACGTGGCCGTTCATCCACGCGACCATGTAGCCGCCGTAGCTGCCGCCGGTGGCGTAGACGCGCGTCGCATCGGCCCACGGGCGGGCGAGCAGCCAGTCGGTCGCGGCCTCGACGTCCTCGAGCTCGAGCGTGCCCCAGCGGTGCGTGATGCTGTCGAGGAAGGTCTGGCCGAAGCCGCTCGAGCCGTGGTAGTTGACGCAGGCGACGACGTAGCCCTGGGCCGCGAAGACCTGCGTGTTCCAGCGGTAGTGGAAGGTGTCGGCCGCCGCCGCATGCGGGCCGCCGTGGATGCTGTGCAGGATCGGATAGCGGCGCTTGGGATCGAAGCCGGGCGGATAGATCAGCCACATCTGCACCGCCTCGTCCTGCGCCCCGGTGAACTCCACCGACTCGTGGCGGCCGAAGCTGAACCGGGCGAGCAGCGCGTCGTTGAACGACTCGAGCCGCAGCGGCGCCGCGCTGTCGCGCCGCGCATGCACCTGCGCCGGATGCTGCATCGCGTCGGCGACCGACACCAGCACGCCGCCGGCGCGGTCGTAGGCGTGTACCCAGCCGCCCTGCGCGGCGATGCTGGCACGGCGCGTCGCGAGGTCGTAGCGCCAGACGTGGCGCCGGCCGCGGTCCTCGGCGGCGAACCAGAGCGTCGCGCCGTCCTCGCCCCAGAGCAGCGGCGCGCCGACCGCATGGTCCCAGGCGTCGCTGACGACCTCCCAGCGGCCATCGCCGCGCGTCAGCAGCGCCGCATGGCCGGGCATCGTGTGCTTCCTGCCGAGGTTGCCGGCGACGAACGCGATGCGACCGCCGTCCGGGCTGTAGCGCGGCGTGTCGAAGTCCCACGCGGCATCGCGCGCCGCCGGCTCGATGCGGCCGCTCTTGACCGCGACCTCGGCGAGCGCCTTGCAGTTGTCGAGCCGCTTTACCGGCTCCGGGTCGTAGGCGAACGCGATGTGGCGGCCGTCGGGCGAGACGTCGTAGGCATCCGCATTCGGATCGGCCGGCGTCAACTCGAACGCGCTGCCCTCGAACAGGTCGGTGACGCGACCGGTCGCGACGTCGAGCACGTGCAAGTGCACGACGCGTCCCATCGGCAGCTGATGGTCCCAGTAGCGGTACTGCGCCGCACTCGTGACGTAGGCGGTCTCCTTGCGCTCCTTGTGTGCCTTGACGCGCTTGGCCTGCGCCTTCGCGCCCTTGGCGTCCGGCCAGACCCAGGCCGCGAAGGCGATGCGCCGGCCGTCCGGGAACCACTTGAACGACTCGATGCCCGGCGCGTAGTCGGAGACGCGGCGCGCCTCGCCGCCGTCGGGCGAGATGACATAGAGCTGCGGTGCGTCGTCCTTCTTGCCTTCCTGCTCGCGCTTGGCGATGAAGGCGATCGCATCGCCGGCCGGCGACCATGCAGGATGTCCGTCCTTTTCGCCCCCGCTCGTCAGGCGCCGCGGCCGTGCGGAGTCGGTCGACAGCAGCCAGAGGCCGCTGCTGCCCTTGTTCTCGTCCATCGAGTAGCGCGTGACGCTGCAGACCGCCCGGCTGCCGTCGGGCGCCACCGAGACCGACCCGATGCGGTCGAGCTGCCACAGGTCGTCGACGGTGAAGGGTGCGTGCTTCTTGTTCGAGGGCATGGAGGGTGCTCTTCTTGCAGGCGTCCGAAGACGCGGGGCGCCGCGCGGATCAGCGCGGCCGGGCGAGCTGCCAGAGGAGTTGCGCCTGCACTTCGGGCCATTCGCCGCGCGCGAGGCTGTACATCACGGTGTCGCGCACCGTGCCGTCGCGGCGCAGCGCATGGTGGCGCAGCACGCCGTCCTTGCGCGCGCCGAGCCGTTCGATCGCGCGCTGGCTGGCGAAGTTGAAGTTGTCGGTGCGCCAGCCGACGAGCTGTGCACCCAGCGTCTCGAACGCATGGCGCATCAGCAGCAGCTTGCAGGTCGTGTTGACGTGGCTGCGCTGCCAGGTCTTTGCATACCAGGTGTAGCCGATCTCGAGCCGCTCGACCGCCGGGACGATGTCGTGATAGCGCGTCGTGCCGACGACGCGCCCGCCGGCGTCCTTGTCGATCACGACGAACGGCAGCATGTGGCCGTCGCGCCGGCCTTGCAGCGCGGCTTCGATGTAGCGCGCGGTCTCGTCGGGCTCGGGCACCGACGTGACGCGCAGGTTCCACAGTTCGCCGTCGGCCGCCGCCTCGCGCAGGCCGGCTTCGTGCTCGGGCGTCATCGGCTCCAGGCGGACGCGGTCCGACTCGATCGTGCAGGGTTCGGGCTTCAGCATGTCATCGACCTGTGCGCGCTGCGTGTCCGCGATCGGCGAAGCGCAGCGGAGAGCTGGGGTTGGTTCAGCGGTTGTGGCGCTGCATGAAGACGAGCTTCTCGAACAGCGACACGTCCTGCTCGTTCTTCAGCAGCGCACCGACGAGCGGCGGCACCGCGACCTTGTCGTCCTTGCTCTGCAGCGCTTCGAGGGGGATGTCCTCGGCGACCAGCAGCTTCAGCCAGTCGAGCAGCTCCGACGTCGACGGCTTCTCCTTCAGGCCCGGCAGGTTGCGCACGTCGTAGAAGTTCTTCAGCGCGGCGGCCAGCAGTTCCTTCTTCAAGGTCGGGAAGTGCACGTCGACGATGCGCTTCATCGTGTCGGCGTCGGGGAACTTGATGTAGTTGAAGAAGCAGCGGCGCAGGAAGGCGTCGGGCAGCTCCTTCTCGTTGTTCGAGGTGATGAACACCAGCGGCCGGTGCCGCGCCT